>NZ_BAABBO010000007.1:0-716631 GCF_039538005.1 Allohahella marinimesophila | reverse complement strand
AGTGCTTATCTGATCGGCATTACTTTCATTGAAGGGGCTTTTTTATGTGTCAGTGGTGCCGAGAGAGAGAATCGAACTCTCACTCCGTTAGGAACACGAGTTTGAGTCGTGCGCGTCTACCAGTTCCGCCATCCCGGCCTGTCACGACAGGCGAAGCCAGTCGTTAACGAGCTGCAAAATTATACGTTCTTTTCGTCTCTGGTCAACGCATAGTGATCAAATAAAGGCTTTGCAAGCGTTTGCTCGGGCTTGTTCGGTCGAATCCCGACGCTTGCCCACGTGTGCTGCGGCGCCTACAATGCGCGCCAATAAAGGTCGCTCGGCGGCGCAACTCCCCAGCAACGGTGTCCATGACTTCCTCCACCAGTGATTACGATTTCGAGTTGCCAGAGGCGCTCATTGCTCAGCATCCGCTTGAGCGACGCTCAGCCAGCAGGCTCCTCACGATGCGCATGAGCGAAGGTGCCAGCGGCATCAGGCATGATCGCTTTGAAAACCTGCCTGCCTACCTTCAGCCAGGTGACCTGCTCGTCTTCAATAATACCAAAGTCATTCCAGCACGGCTGTTTGGTCACAAGGCAACTGGCGGTGCCGTGGAAATTCTGCTGGAGCGAATGCTTGACGATGTGCACTGCCTGGCCCATGTGCGGGCGAGCAAGGCACCCAAGCCAGGCGCCCGAATCATACTGTGCAAGGCCGGACAATCCGCCCAGGCAGACGATGCCGGTACTCCGGTTTTCGAGGTGACCGGTCGCGAAGGCGATCTGTTCGCCTTGCGCTTGCAGCGCAGCCCTTCGGCCCCTCATGTCGATATCGATGGCGTGTTGGGTGAGTACGGTATCGTGCCATTGCCGCCCTATATCGAGCGAACGGCGCAGTCGCCGGAAGATCTGCACCGATATCAGACCGTCTACGCCAGCAAGCCAGGGGCGATCGCCGCACCGACCGCCGGGCTGCACTTTGACGAGGCCATGCTGACCACACTGAGGGAGAGGGGCATCGAAACGGCCTATACGACGCTGCATGTGGGCGCCGGAACCTTTCAGCCAGTGCGGGTCGAAAACATCGCAGGGCATGTGATGCATACCGAGCTCTATGATGTGCCTGCAGCGGTTGTCGATGCCATTCGCGCGACGCGTGAGCGGGGCGGACGCGTCATTGCAGTCGGTACTACCGTCGTGCGCGCACTGGAAAGCGCTGCCGCCGGTAGTGGCGATCTCGTGGCGGGCTGCGGCGATACGGATATCTTCATCCACCCGGGCTTCGAGTTCAAAGTGATCGATGCGCTCCTGACCAATTTCCATTTGCCGAGGTCGACACTGTTAATGCTGGTGTCTGCACTGGCTGGTCGTGAAGCCATCATGGCAGCGTATGCGGAAGCCATTCAGGAGCGCTACCGCTTCTTCAGCTATGGCGATGCCATGTTGCTGTACTGATATCGTCCACCACCTACATCAGGGAGTCTGCAGGCCATGGCTTGTGCAATGAAGTTTGAAGTCTCGGCAAGCTGTGAGAGTCCACGCGGGCACACGGCGCGACGCGGCGTAGTGTCGTTTCCCCGAGGCGATATCCAGACGCCAGCGTTCATGCCGGTCGGCACCTATGGCACAGTCAAAGGCATGCTGCCAAGAGACATCCTGGAGACTGGCGCGGACATCATCCTTGGCAACACCTTTCATCTCTGGCTTCGGCCGGGTACCGAGGTGGTGAAACGTTTCGGATCATTGCACGAGTTCATGCAATGGCCGAAGCCGATTCTGACCGATTCAGGTGGCTTTCAGGTCTTCAGCCTGGGCAAGCTTCGGAAAATCACGGAAGCAGGGGTCGCCTTTCAGTCGCCGCTCGACGGCAGTCAGGTTTTTCTCGACCCGGAAACGTCTATCAGTATTCAGCATGATCTGGGCGCAGACATCGTCATGATCTTCGACGAATGCACACCATACCCGGCGACGCCTGAGGAAGCTGAGCAGTCGATGCAGCTGAGCCTCCGCTGGGCGGCACGCTCACGTCAGGCCCATGGTGACCATGCGAGCGCTTTGTTCGGCATCGTGCAGGGCGGCATGTATGCAGACCTCCGTGCGCAATCTCTGGCCGGTCTCGAAGAGATTGGCTTTGATGGGTATGCCATCGGAGGGCTGTCGGTTGGGGAGCCCAAGGATGAGATGCTTGCAGTGCTCGACTATCTGCCATCGCAGCTTCCATCGGACAAGCCGCGCTACCTTATGGGCGTAGGCAAGCCAGAAGACATCGTTGAAGCGGTCTGTCGCGGCGTCGATATGTTCGACTGCGTCATGCCTACCAGGAATGCCCGCAATGGCCATCTGTTCACAGATGCTGGTGTGGTGAAGATTCGCAACAGCCGCTACCGCAGTGACGACCGCCCGCTTGATCCCAACTGTGATTGCCACACCTGTCAGCATTTCAGCAGAGCCTATCTGCATCATCTCGACCGTTGCGGCGAGATTCTCGGCAGCCAGCTCAATACCATCCATAACCTGCGGCACTACCAACGCTTGATGGATGGTTTGCGCGGCGCAATCGAAGCAGGTACATTGTCGGCCTTCGTTTCCAGCTTTTACGCACGTCTGGCCGCCGGATTGCCGGACTGACAGCGGTTTATCATCTTTTCATTACCAGCTCTTCAGGAGTCGTTCATGGGTTCGTTCACGGGTTACACAGGTCTTTCTTCACGATTCTCATCGGTACAGGGCACACGGCGTATTGCTTCCTGCCTCGCTACGGTTTCCCTGCTGGCCGCATCCGCTGGTGCCGCTGCGGCGCCAGCCGGTCCGCCACAAGGCCCTGGTGCCCTGATGCAGATTCTGTTCCTTGGCGGTTTCGTGCTCATCTTCTACTTCCTGGTGTGGCGCCCGCAGAGCAAGCGTGCGAAAGAGCATCGCGAGCTGGTAGGTGGTCTGGGCAAGGGTGACGAAGTCATCGTCAATGGTGGCATCATGGGCCGGATCGTTCGCATCAAGGACGACTTCATCGCTATCGAAGTGTCTGACGGCGTCGAAATCAAGGTTCAGAAAGTTGCTGTTTCCGCAGTTCTGCCCAAGGGCACGCTGAAAGATATCTGACAGGAGTCGGGCTAGATGCTCAATCGCTTTCCGCTTTGGAAGAATATTTTAATCATACTGGTTGTCCTCTTCGGCGTGATCTACGCGCTGCCAAACCTCTATCCTGACGAGTTTGCTATTCAGGTCAGTGGCGAAAGCAGCTCCAGGGAGCTGGGAGAGGCTGATCTGAAGCGCACGACAGAAGCGCTTGAGCAGGCCGGCATCGACTTTTTTGCACCGGAGGTGGTGGATAACACCATTCGCCTGCGATTCGATTCGAACGAGAGTCAGCTGTCGGCCCGCTCGGTGGTCGAGCGCCAGATGGGTGATGAGTACGTTGTCGCCCTCAACCTTCTGCCGTCGACGCCAGACTGGCTGAAAGGCCTTGGCGCTGAGCCAATGAAGCTCGGTCTTGACCTTCGTGGTGGCGTTCACTTCCTGATGGAAGTCGACCTCGACAAGGCGCTGCAGACCAATATTGAAGTCTACCAGAGCGAGCTCAAGACCCGGTTCCGCGAGGAAAAGCTGCGCTATCGCGAACTCGATATCAGCAATCCCACGACTATCATGGTTCGTTTTCGTGACGAAGATACCAGAGATGAAGCACTCAACTTCACACGGAGAGAGTTCGGTACATTTCTGGCCGAGGCCGTCGACAATGGTGACAGTTTCGATCTAAAACTGACCGTTCTCGATAGTGAGATTCGGTCGATTGAAGAATATGCCATCAATCAGAACCTCAGCACCCTGAGAAACCGGGTCAACGAGCTTGGTGTTGCCGAGCCTCTGGTTCAGCGCCAGGGCAGGGGGCGGATTGTCGTCCAGTTGCCGGGTGTACAGGATACTGCGCTTGCCAAGCGGGTCATCGGTGCGACGGCTACGCTGGAATTCCGCCTTGAAGCCAAGCCAGATGAAGCCGCGATCAATACACAGAAGTTCGACTTCCGCTCAGAAAACCGCAGTGCCATCGTCGAACGTGATGTCATTATCACTGGTAGTAGTGTCACTAATGCCAATCAGAGTTTTGACGAGACCGGCCAGCCACAGGTCAACATCAAGCTCGACGGCCCTGGTGGCAGCAAGATGCTGCGAGTGACCAGAAATGCTGTTCAGCGACGTATGGCAGTGCTTTTCGTCGAGGACAAGGAGCGCACCAACAATATCGAGCGCAACGGCGAAGTCGTCCAGGAGCGAGAGCGTTACACCGAAAAAGGCCTGATCAGTCTGGCGACCATTCAGTCACCACTCGGGAACGAATTCCGCATCACTGGTCTCGATTCGCCTGCTGAGGCCAGTGAACTGGCTCTGCTGCTACGCTCTGGTGCACTCGCGGCGCCGATGTACTTTGTCGAAGAGCGAACAATCGGACCAAGCCTTGGTGCGCAGAATATCGAGGCAGGTCTGAAGTCGATGCTGCTGGGCTTCGTGCTGGTGCTCATCTTCATGGTGGCGGTCTACAGGGTCTTCGGACTCTTCGCCAATCTTGCCCTGTTGGCCAACGTTTTCATTCTGATAGCCATCATGTCCATGTTCTCCGCGACCCTGACTTTGCCAGGTATTGCCGGTATCGTACTGACGGTCGGTATGGCTGTTGACGCCAACGTGCTGATTTACGAGCGTATCAGGGAAGAACTGAGAAAGGGGATGCCTGTTCAGGCAGCCATTCATGCTGGCTACGATCGCGCTTTCGTGTCTATCTTCGACGGTAACATCACCACACTTATCGCAGCGGTCATTCTGTTCGCAGTGGGTACAGGGCCTATCAAGGGCTTTGCCATCACGCTCTCAATTGGTATTGCGACCTCCATGTTCACGGCAATCATGCTGACCAGAGCGATGACGAACCTCGTCTACGGTGGCAAGCGTCTGGACACTATTCAGATTGGTAGCCGCAAATCGATCACACCGCCTGAAGTGACCTCAGCTCCGGCAACAGGGAGTCGTTCATAATGGCTAACAGGGATCTTTCATCAGACATGAACAACTCTGCGGCGGGTGATCCGCCAGTTTTCGAAGAGCGCGTCATTCCCTTCATGGGTCTTTCGAAGGCAGCACTTATCTTTTCGGCGCTGTTGATTATCATCAGTATTGGCGCACTAGCGGTTCGAGGACTCAATCTCGGTCTCGACTTCACCGGCGGAAGCCTCGTGGAGCTGGAGTACGAGCAGGCGCCACGCGTCGCCGAGGTTCGAGAAGCGCTGGAAGAGAAGGGCTATGAGAGCTTTGTAGTACAGCAGTTTGGTACCGATACAAGCATTCTGGTGCGCCTGCAGCAGGACTTCGACCAGAACCTGGGAACCAAGATCGTCACTGATCTGTCAAGCGTCGAAGGCATGGGTAATATTGAGCTGAAGCGCTCGGAGTTCGTCGGTGCGCAGGTTGGTGAGGAGCTGAAGGAGCAGGGGGGGCTCGGCCTGCTGCTGGCTCTGGCCACCATCATGGTCTACATCTCCTTCCGCTTCGTCTTCAAATTCTCCATAGGGGCTGTTGTTGCGCTCATCCATGATGTCATCATAACGATCGGTGCTTTCGCCCTGTTTCAATGGGACTTCGATCTGAACGTACTGGCGGCCGTGCTGGCAGTCATCGGTTACTCACTGAACGATACCATCGTGGTATATGACCGGATCAGGGAAAATTTCAGGGCTTTCCGTATCGAGTCTTCTCGCGAGATCATCGATATATCGCTGACCCAGACCCTGTCGCGGACTATAGTGACCGGTTTGACGACCTTACTCGTGCTGTCGGCGCTGTACATCTTCGGTGGAGAGGCACTGCAGGGCTTTGCGACGGCACTCATTATCGGTATCGTGATCGGTACCTATTCCTCGATCTACGTCGCGAGTAGCCTGCTGCTGGCGACCAAGGTGAGCAAGGACGATATGATGATACCGCTTAAGGAAGGCGTGGATCAGGACTCGCCGGACTACAGACCCTAGGTCTGAGTCCGGCCCTTCAGGCCAGCGTGTTCAGCGCTGGCTGCTGTTGAGCTGTCCGAGCAAGGTCTTGGTCAGTTTTGCATTGGCGCAGATCAGCGTGGCTTTGGCAGCTGAACCGGCTGTGGATCGCGGGTTCGTCCGGCTATTGATGGGCGTGCCGTCGAAGCGGGTCAACAAGGCGCCGGCTTCCTGTGCGATGAAGGCGGCGGCGGCACACTCACTCATGTCCACACGGGACAGCACCGCAGCATCCACCTGGTTTGAAGCGGCCTGGAGCAGCGCGAGTGGCGCGTTGAAGCCTGGCCGAAAACCGAAGGCCAGTGTTGTCAGTGCCTTCAGGTTGGATGTGTAGTCCTGTTTTTCCGCTTCCCCGGCATTGTCACCATCTGCTTCGGATTTCTCGACAGTAATGTTATCCACTGGGTTGCCAGTCAACAGGCTCAGGCTCAAGTCGACCTGTGGTGATATGCGAATGCGGCGGTCGTCTTTCGAAGCGCTCTTGCCGCGGCTGGCGGTATACTCAACACCAGTGATTGGTTCGAAATAGATGGCATGTTCGATGTCATCGCCACGTTTCGCTACCAGGCTCAGTCCCCAGTCACTCCAGCCTCTTACCATCGAGATCGGGTTGTGCACTGGCATGAGCTCCCAGGTCAGTGCTGCCAATTGCTCAGCTTCATTCGGCTTGCGTTCGTCTTTCGAGGCATCTTTTGCTTTGCCGAACTTGCCAGCTTTCCCGGCACTGCCAAGCTTCGAGTCCGAGGCGGAACCGCCTGCCGCTATGACAGTATGACGGGGATAGGCACGCTCGATGGCGCGACTGACATCCTGATGGAAGCTTTCGTTCACTCGCCTGATCAGCTCGCTCACCTCTTGTTGGTCACTGAACGTCAGCGACTCCCTGTTGACGAGATCGATGAGATGCTCGCGTGTATTTCGCAAGGTTCTGACAACAATATTGACGGCTGGCTGCATATGGCTTCTCGAATTGATTCGGGGCGTACTCAGGGCACTGAGCTGGGCATGTAAAAGAGCGGTGGTCACGCGGCAGAAGCCGGCGACGGTCGAGCATGATACCAAGCAAGGCGCGCGAGCGACAGTAGGCGTTCGATTTACATACTGTGGTTTCTCATATCCGAGAGCAGATAAGCGCCTGGGGAAGGTCGATGGCGCCCTTTCCATCGTACAGCTCTCTCATCAGGCGCGATTCATGCGGCCATCAATCAGTGTTCACGGAGAACCTATGCCATCACTCACGCTCAACGGTGAATCCCGCCAACTACCCGACGATCCCAGGGTGACACTGCTCGACCTTGTCCGTTTCGAAATAGGTCTGACCGGTACCAAGAAAGGATGCGATCACGGGCAGTGCGGAGCCTGTACGGTTTTGCTAGATGGCCGGCGTGTCAATGCCTGCCTCGTTCTCGCCTGCCAGTGCGCCGATCAGCAGGTAACCACGGTAGAAGGCCTTTCGAAGGACGGTGAGCTGCATCCAGTTCAGCAGGCCTTCGTACGTCACGACGGGTTTCAATGTGGGTATTGCACCCCGGGCCAGTTGTGTTCGGCTGTCGCCATGCTGGACGAAATGGCTAGACAAGAGCCGAGTGTGGTCACCCAAGGGGATACGGTTGTTTGGTCGCGAGAGGAAATCAGTGAGCGCATGAGCGGAAATCTCTGTCGTTGTGGCGCCTACCCCAACATCGTATCGGCCATCGAGGAGCTTGCTGGAAAATGAAACCTTTTACCTATGAAAGCGCGGATAGTGCGGACGCGCTGGCCGAGCTGGAACCTGGCGCCTCTGATCGTTACCTGGCTGGTGGCACCAACCTGGTTGATCTCATGAAGCACGAAATCGAACAGCCTGCACGTCTTCTTGATATTTCCCGGCTTGAATATAACGACATCGACCAGACGCAGGCTGGCCTGCGAATCGGTGCGCTGGTGACCAATACTGCACTGGCGTCTGACCGACGAGTTCGCGCTGATTGGTCGGTACTTTCTCAGGCGCTGTTGTCAGGAGCAACGGTGCAGTTGCGTAACCGGGCCACGACCGCGGGCAATCTGTTGCAACGTACGCGCTGTTATTATTTTTATGACACGGCTCGTCCCTGTAACAAGCGCAATCCCGGCGAGGGGTGCTCAGCGGTAGGTGGCTTCACGCGCATCCATGCTATTTTCGGCGCGTCTGACAGCTGTATCGCGACGCATCCTTCGGATATGGCGGTGGCCATGATGGCGCTCGATGCCGAAGTGATTACATTAAACTCGGCTGGAGATTCGAGACGCCTCGGGCTTGACGAGTTTTACAAGGCGCCAGGCGATCGCCCTGATATCGAAAGCGAATTACGTTCCGGTGAATGGATCACGCATGTCGAGTTGCCGTCCTCTCCGGGTGGTACTCAGATCTATCGCAAGGTGCGCGACCGCAGTTCGTATGCCTTTGCGCTGGTGTCTGTGGCCTGCGTACTCCGCATGGAGGGCGAT
The DNA here is from genome assembly GCF_039538005.1 of Allohahella marinimesophila. Taxonomy (NCBI): domain Bacteria; kingdom Pseudomonadati; phylum Pseudomonadota; class Gammaproteobacteria; order Oceanospirillales; family Hahellaceae; genus Allohahella; species Allohahella marinimesophila. Next base: position 708,149 of record NZ_BAABBO010000007.1, on the reverse strand, counting down.
CGCATCGCTGATATCAGGCTGGCGCTCGGTGGCGTGGCTCACAAGCCCTGGCGAGCCAGAAAGGCTGAAGCTGCAATGAAAGGCGAGGTGGCCAGCGAAGCATTATTTGAATCAGCTGTGAACGCTGAGCTCGACATGGCACGGTCGTATGGTGGTAATGATTTCAAGATCCCGCTGGCCAGGCGAACGCTGCTGGCTGTACTTCGAGATGCTGAGTCGGCGTGTAGACGCTCGGCAAACAAAGCCAATGATATTGAGCAGGGAAGCTGACATGACGACACCGAATCATCCCACTATCAAGGGTATAAGCTCGCAGCATGAAGATATTTCACCCGGAATAGGCCTGGGTGTCGACCGGGTGGATGGCCCCGCCAAAGTCCAGGGTCGAGCCCGATATGCTGCTGAACATAGTCTCGGTCAGAGGCCCCTGGAGGGCTGGATCGTCGAGGCCAAGGTACCCTCCGGCCTCATCAGCCGTATCGATTGCAGTGAAGCGGAACGGTGCGACGGTGTGGTGCATATTCTCACGCATGAAAACATCCCCGAGCAGTTGTTGTACGGCGAGCCAGCTGATGCGGGTCGCTTCGGACAGAGTCACGCCGTGATGCAGGGCAGGGGCATACGCTACCATGGTTATCCCGTTGCGCTCGTGGTCGCCGAGACGCTTGAGCAGGCGAGACATGCTGCCAACTGCATTCGGGTGGACATCGACGAGACTGATGTTCGTGTGGCGGTCAGTGTTGGCGATAGCAGTTTTGATGAGCTATGGACACACCCGGAGTTGCAGACGCCGGAAAGCCTGGATGGAGGGCTCGAGCCGGATGCGGCCAACGGCGATTTCGAGTCGCAATGGCAACATGCAGTGCATCAGGTTGACGTGTGTTATCACACGCCGAATCAGGTGTCTGCCGCCATGGAGCCGCACGCGACGATCGCCAGCTACGACGGCGACAAGCTGACCGTGTACTGTTCGCTGCAGGTGATCGGCAGTGCGGTAGAGGGGCTGGCCAATACGCTCAAGCTGGATCCATCCAAGGTCGAGGTCAACAGCCCTTACATTGGCGGTGGGTTTGGTTCCAAGCTGGGTATTCATAATGATGCCGTGCTGGCTTGTCTGGCCTCATTGATGCTGAAGCAGCCGGTGCGCGTGGTGCAAACGCGCCGTAATGTGTTCAGCAATGCGCCGCATCGTGGCAGTTCAGTTCAGCATATAAGGCTCGGCATGGATGCCGCTGGCAGGCTGGTGGCCATAGGTCATGACAGTGTCATGCCTGCGGCCCATGGATACCCCTTTGCCGAGGCTACTGGTGCTTGCGCCCGCACGACTTACAGCGCCGCTGGAATCAGAAGCCGGCACCGGGTGCTGCCGGTGAATATGCCCGTGCTGGATTCGACCAGAGCGCCGGGCGATGCCATAGGTACACTCGCCTTTGAGTCTGCCATTGACGAGGCGGCCCTGGTTTGCGGAATCGATCCCCTTGATTTTCGGCTGAACAATATGCCTGACAAACATCCGACCAGTGGTCTGCCCTTTTCCAGTCACGATCTGGCGGGCTGTCTGCGCGAAGGGGCGGAGCGTTTCGGCTGGGCCCAGCGCAGCAAGGTCGGGCCAGAAGCTCGAAAGCTCAGGGGCTTTGGTCTGGCCTCGGCAGTGCGCATCAATATGTTGGTCAAATCGGCCGCGGAGCTTGAACTGGACCGCACCGGGGCTATCGTGATTCGGACCGATATGACTGATATCGGCACTGGCAGCTACACGATTCTCGCGCAGATCGCCGCGGCAGAGTTGGGAATAGCTGTCGAGGACGTGACGGTTAAGCTTGGCCGCAGCGCTTTTCCGACCTCCAGTGGGTCTGGTGGATCGTTCGGCGCGGGAAGCACTGGCTCGGCTGTGCAGGCAGCTTGCCACAACCTGAAACGTGAGCTCATCAAACTGCTCAGCGAAGCACCGCTGTGCTCCAGCATGTCGAAAGGCGCCATCGATTCTGCCCAGCTGAGCAAAGGGCGGATTCTTGTCGACAACGAAGACTTCAGTCTGCAGGCGCTGCTCGAATCTGCCGATCTCGATACGCTATGCGTCAAGGGTCAAGTGGAACCTGGCGAGGACCATGACAATTATGCGCAGTCGTCCTGGGGCGCCCACTTCGTCGAAGTCAGCGTTGACCAGGATACCGCGGAGGTGACTGTCGAGCGCATAACGACTGTGGTATCGGCTGGCACCATCCTCAACAGCAAGACGGCGGCCTCGCAGGTCAAGGGTGGCGTCGTCTGGGGGCTGTCGTACGCTCTGAGAGAGTCGCTGATGCTGGATGAGCGATATGGCGCATTCATGAACCGGGATCTTGCGGAGTACCACATCCCTGTCAACCGGGACGTACCGGACATCGATTGTCATTTTCGTATCCAGCCCGACTTCAGATCGAACCCGCTGGGCTCGAAAGGTATCGGCGAACTGGGTATTTGTGGCGCTGGCGCGGCGATAGCCAACGCGGTGTTCGATGCGACGGGCGTCCGCATTCGGAGCTTCCCCATCACGCTGGACAAAATACTTGAAAAGTGGGAAGCCGACGCTGTGTAGGGGGCTTGAGCGAAGCGGAATCTGATACACTAGACGATCAGCCATCATTGAAATCAGTAGCCTCGTGTCCGCAGATTCCGTAGCGCCCATAACGACAGGGCCCAGTATGTCGCCCCAGATCCGGCTCGTTCTCGTCCGTACCAGTCATCCAGGCAATATTGGTGCGGTCGTGCGGCTGATGAAAAATATGGCTCTCACCCAGCTCGTGCTGGTTCGGCCCGACGGTGGGCGTGAGGCGGTGTTGTCTGAGGTCGCGGTCGCCCGGGCGGCAGGCGGGGCTGCCCTGCTCCAACAGGCGATCCTCGCCGATTCGCTGGCGGAAGCCGTAGCTGACTGCGACTGGGTGGCTGGCACCAGCGCTCGCAGTCGGAGCATGCCATGGCCAGTGCAGAGTCCACGGGCTTTCATCGACGAGCTCGAATCGGCGCCATCGTCTGGTCCCCGTAGCATAGCCGTGGTTTTCGGTCGTGAAGACAGTGGGCTGACCAACGAAGAGCTACAGTTGTGCAATCGTCACATCATGATTCCTGCGAATCCTGAGTACCCGGTCTTGAATATTGCCATGGCCGCCCAAATCATGGCGTATGAACTGTATCAAATGATGTTGCGCTGGCAGCCGGGTAGGCGGCCTTTAGAGGCTGACGCCGAGGCGCCGCTGGCATCCAGCGCCGACGTCGAGGCCGTAGTAGGCGCACTGACCGAACTCGCAGTGTCTGCGGGTTTCCTCGACCCTGCCGAACCACGACAGTTCGGCACCCACATCAGGCGACTCTTCAGGCGAGCACCCGTGCAGCGGGAAGAAACCAATTTGCTGCGGGGGCTGCTCAAGGCTCTGCAGCGCAAGCTGCCCTAAACGACTGGAACCTGTACATGATTGCGCAACTCAGAGAAGACGTCCGCTCAGTATTTCACCGGGATCCGGCGGCCCGTAACGCCTTCGAAGTGCTGACCTGCTATCCCGGCCTTCACGCCTTGCTCATGCATAGGGTCAACCATTGGTTATGGCTGCGTGGTTTCAAGTGGTTCGCCAGATTCCTTTCGCAGATTGCGCGCTGGCTCACCGGTATCGAAATACATCCGGGTGCGAAAATCGGACGTCGCTTCTTCATCGACCACGGCATGGGTGTCGTCATTGGCGAGACCGCTGAGGTGGGTGACGATGTCACGCTGTATCAGGGCGTGACGCTAGGCGGCACCAGTTGGGATGCCGGTAAACGCCATCCGACGCTTGAAAATGGTGTCGTGGTAGGTGCAGGCGCAAAGATTCTCGGTCCCTTCACCGTAGGGGCCAATTCCAAAGTCGGCTCAAATTCGGTAGTCACCAAGGCCGTACCTCCAGACTCGACGGTGGTGGGTGTGCCTGGCCGGATCGTCAAACGCACCGATACCGCGGCTGATCGCAGTGCGGCCATGGCAGCAAAGATGGGTTTCGATGCCTATGGCATGGGTGGCGCTGGTGGCGAACTGCCTGATCCTATCGTGAAATCGTTCAAGGTTGTACTCGATCATATCGGCAAGGTCGATGAGCGGGTCAATGGTATGTGCCGCTCGCTCCGGAAACTTGACGCGCAGTTCAACAACGGTGAGCTGGCCAAGTTGCAGGAGTCCGATCTGGCCTGTATCGATGATGAACCGGAGGGCAAGAGCAAGCCTTGCTGTGATGACAATTCCGCAGCGCCTGGCCACAAGCAGAAGAATGGGGTTGAGTCTTGAGTCCGGTCATCTACCTGGATTACGCCGCCACCACGCCAGTCGACAAGGCTGTGGCCGAGCGCATGATGAGCTGTCTCACGCTCGATGGGACTTTCGCCAACCCAGCTTCCCGCTCGCATCGCCCGGGCTGGCAAGCCGAACAACTGGTCGAGGCCGCGCGCATCGAACTGGCACAGCTGATCGACTGCAGCCCGATCGAGCTGGTGTGGACCTCGGGAGCTACCGAGGCCGACAACCTCGCCATACAGGGTGTGGTACGTCATGCTATTCGCGTCCGCCGGAAGGAGAACCCTTCGGCCTCGGGTACCGTTCATCTCATCACTTCGGTCATTGAGCACAAGGCCGTCATCGATACCTGCAAGGCACTTGAGCGTGAGTACGCTGACTCGGCACTGAAAGTCGAGGTGAGCTGGCTGACACCCGACGCCAGCGGCCACATTTCAGCGGAGCAGGTGAGGGCGGCTTTGCGTGACGATACCGTGCTGGTCAGCATCATGCACATGAACAACGAGCTGGGCAGTATCAATGATATTGCGGCCCTCGCCGAAGAGGTGGCTCCGCATTCTGCGCTTTTTCACGTCGACGCTGCCCAAAGCGCTGGCAAACTGCCGCTGTCGATGAAGTCACTGGCCGTCGACCTGCTATCCTGTTGTGCTCACAAGATCTACGGCCCGAAGGGGATTGGTGCGCTCTATGTGCGGCGCAGCGTGAAATCGCGGCTTGATCCGATGATTCACGGTGGCGGTCACGAGGGCGGCCTGCGCTCCGGCACCCTGGCCACCCATCAGATCGTGGGCTTTGGTGAAGCAGCGAGACTGGCTGGCGAGGCGATGGCTTCAGATCGGCTGAAGCTCGAACGACAGCGAAAGGTGCTACTGGCAGCGTTGTCGCAGCTGAATGGATTTACTATCAACGGCGCAGAGGATCCTGAGGCGGGCGCTCTTGATGCCTGCTGGCCCGGCATCCTCAACGTGAGATTCGCCACGCTCGATGCCGAGGCCCTGATGCTGGCGATGCCGGCTATTGCGCTGGCCAGTGGCTCGGCTTGTAATTCGGCCAGCCTGTCCGCCTCCTACGTGCTTCGTGCAATAGGACTGAGTGAGGCCGAGGCCGCGGCCTCTGTCAGGATTTCGCTGGGCCGCATGACTACTGACGACGAAGTGAAGCGGGCTGCGGAGCGTATTACCGAGGTGGTGTCCCGCATGCGACCAGCCGCATCTGCAGTATGATTTGAGCGGCAAGCCGCGTATACTTTGCACCGATTCTTCAAGCCGCTTGTCTGGAGGCCGATTCCGGCCCGTGTCAAGCCGACGTTTCCTTGTCTATCTCACCCTTAGTGGAGCTATCTATTCATGTCAGTCGAACGCACTCTTTCCATCATCAAGCCAGACGCCGTTGCCAAGAATGTTATCGGCGACATCTATAGCCGCTTTGAAAAAAATGGCCTGCGCATCGTCGCCGCCAAGATGCAGCACCTTTCACAGGAGCAGGCAGAAGGTTTCTACGCAGAACACAAAGAGCGTGGCTTTTTCCCTGATCTGGTAGCATTCATGACCTCTGGTCCTGTCATCGTCCAGGTTCTGGAAGGTGAAAATGCAGTCAAGAAGCACCGTGACCTGATGGGTGCTACCAACCCGAAGGAAGCCGATAAGGGCACCATTCGCGCTGATTTTGCAGAGTCCATCGACGCCAACGCTGTTCATGGTTCAGATTCCGCGCAGTCTGCCGAGCGTGAAATTGCCTATTTCTTCAACGACAGTGAAATCTGCCCACGGGACTGATTTTACTGGGGAGCCAATGATTTGAATTCGCTGATAGCCAGTAGTCTGGATAGCCAGGACAGTCCTGAGCTGCCATCTGTCGACGCCGGGAAACTGAATCTCCTGGGGCTTTCGCGTGAAGCCCTGGTTGAATTCTTCGCGGACATGGGCGAAAAGCCTTTCCGCGCCCAGCAGTTGATGAAATGGCTGTACCATCGTGGTGTCAGCGACTTCGAACAGATGACCGACATGAGCAAGGCCCTGCGGGCCAAGCTCGAAGCGGTCGCCTGCATCATCGTTCCCGAGATCGTAGTACAGAACTACTCTACCGATGGCACGCGAAAGTGGGTCATGCGCATGCCTGGCGGCAGTTCCATCGAGACTGTCTATATTCCGGATGGCGGTCGAGGCACGCTGTGTGTGTCTTCCCAGATCGGCTGTGCGGTAGATTGCAGCTTTTGCTCTACCGGCAAGCAGGGTTTCAACCGCAACCTCACCGCGGCCGAGATCATTGGCCAGATGTGGATCGCGGCGCACAGTTTCGGAAGCCGGGATGTATCCAGCGAGCGCTACGTCACCAACGTCGTGTTCATGGGCATGGGTGAGCCATTGCTGAATTACGGTCCTGTGCTGAACGCTTCGAAGCTCATGATGGATGATCTGGGTTTCGGCATCGGCAAGCGACGCCTGACCATCAGTACCTCAGGCGTGGTCCCTGCGATCGATCAGCTCGGTGACGATACCGATGTCTCCCTCGCCATATCACTCCATGCGCCGACAGATGAGTTGCGCGATGTGCTCGTGCCGCTCAACCGCAAATATCCAATAGCGGTCCTGCTTGCTGCCTGTCGGCGCTATCTCGACAAATTGCCGGACAAGCGCAAGATCACGGTGGAATACACCCTGATGAAGGATGTCAATGATTCACCGGAGCAGGCGGTACAGCTTGCAGCTGTGCTTGCGGATTTGCCGGTAAAGATCAACTTGATACCCTTCAATCCATTTCCCAACAGCGGCTATGAGCGGCCCTCCAGAAATGCCGCCATGCGCTTTTCTAAAATTCTTCAGGAAGCTGGTCATATCGCCACGATCAGAACCACTCGCGGAGACGACATCGACGCCGCCTGTGGGCAACTGGTTGGTCAGGTCGAAGATAGAACCCGTCGTCAGGAACGCTGGAAAATGCAGCACGATCAGGCAACTGGTCTGTAATCGATCAGCAGGGCAGCATGCTCTGCTGATCATGAGCTGAAAGCACCTGTTTTCTCAACCAGATGTTTTAATTGAACTATAATCTTCACTACCGGCGTTCGAACGGCGTCCTGACCCCTTTCCTATCATTGGCAGGTATTCACGTAGTGACAGATTTTCTCTCAGGTCATCCGCTTTCGAAGCGTCGTCTTACGGCGCTGATCATTATTTTTTGCAGCTTGATGACTTCAGCCTGTGTCACAACGACCACTGGCCCCTACACGGCCAACAAGTCCACAGACAAGGCGGCAGAGCAGTATGTGGCACTCGGTATTACCTATCTGCAGGAAGGCAACCTGGAGCTGGCGACCGCACGGACCAAGCGTGCCCTGGAGTTGCGGCCGGATTATGCCGAGGGGCTCGCCGTAATGGGTCTGATTTATCAGACTCAGGAGGAGTTCGCGCTGGCCGAACAGCATTACAAGGATGCCCTGTCGGCCGACAATGATTTTACCAGGGGCCGCACCTATCTCGCGTCTCTATACTACAAGCAGAGGAAGCTGGACTCGGCGCTGGCCGAGTTCGAAACGGCTGCCAAGGATATTCGCTATCCCGGCCGGTCGCAGGTGTTCGAAAACATCGGTCTGATCAAGTTCCAGCAGGGTCGTATCGAGGAGAGTATCGCGGCCTATCGCAGGTCGCTGACGCTCAACCGGGATCAGCCTTCGCTGTATCTTAAGCTCGCAGAGCTTTTTGCCAGCCTGCAGGACTATCAGCAAGCCAATAAATACTATGAAAATTTTCGTGAAAGTGTGAGGGCAGGTGTACTGCTGCATACGCCAGCGAGTCTTGAGCTGGGGATCGACCTTGCCAGACGTAGTGGCGATGATGATACTGTATCTTCATTGAAGCTCGTGCTCAGGAATCTGTATCCGAATTCTCCGGAAAACCAGCGCGAACTTGCTCGCGAAAACAGCTGAAGTACCATTCAATCTTCCGGGCAGTTCTTGCCCTCTAGCCGGTTTTAAACATGCAGGAACCCTCAATGTCAGCCAGTCGAGAGTCTGACGACGCCAGCTCTCCTTCAGCAACGCCGCCTCCCAGAGAGCAGCGCTCCGCTTCGATCCCGGTAGGTCAGAAGCTTGCAGCCGCGCGTGAGCGCGAAGGCCTGAGCGTCAGGGAGACAGCGGAAAGACTCCACGTCGTCACCCGGTATGTCACCGCCATCGAGTCTGGTGAGTACACCGTGCTGCCTGGTGTGGTCTTCCTCAAGGGCTATGTGCGCGCTTATGCCCGCATCGTGGGCCTCGATGAGGACGCGCTGAGTCAGGCACTCGAAGCGGAGCTGCAAATTCGTGATGACGTTCATGATCATGCTACCAAGCCCTTGCCACATGAGCCGCGGCCGAAAAGTAATTCAATGGCCATCCTTGCGGGCCTGTTCGCGCTGGCTCTGGTGGCGCTGGTCGCCTTCCTGCTGGTGAGGCCAGACCCTATTGCGGTGCCCTCGGCGACCACTGGACCCTATGACACGGATACGCCTGTAGAAGGGGACCTGCCAGTGACTGATACGCCGCGCCAACCGGAGATCGATGAGGCGCCAGGCTCTGTTGACGGCATGAGCCAGACCTTCGAGGACGAGGCGCTCGATCCGGTCGTAGAGGAAGAAATTCCAGAGGAAGCGACAGAAGATTTTAGTTCCATGCGTCGAGGGCTGTATACTACGCCCGAAGCGGACGCAGTGTCAGAACCTGGCATTGAGCAGACGGCGGAATCAGTGCCAGTGGAGTCTGTTCAGGACGGCCGCGGTGTTGGCGAAGCCGCGACCGGTCGGGCAGCAGCCATTGCACCCTCGGCAGAGTCTGCCGGAATGGGCACGCCTGGCGCTGGTATGACTGACGCTCGCGTGACAGTGGTGTTCACCGGCGATTGCTGGTTTGATATACGGGCAGCCAACGATGAGCGCACGGTCGGTCTTTATCGTGAGGGGCAGTCGCTGACTTTCAGTGGGCCACTGCCGATGGAAGTCATTGTTGGTGCCGTAGGCGCTACGCAGATTTCTGTGAACGGACAGCCGCTTGACTTCAGCCGCTATCGAGTGCGCAATAACCGCGTCGAATTCACCATCACCAGCGAAACGCTGCAATAGGCGGGTTCGCACGAACTTTACCGGAACAGACAGGACTCTGACAGCAGCATGCACCAGGAAAGCCCGATAGTACGTCGCAAGAGCAAGCAGATCATGGTTGGCAACGTGCCTGTGGGCGGCGATGCCCCCATTGCCGTGCAGAGTATGACCAACACCGAGACCTGCGATGTGCAGGCGACGGTAGGGCAGATCAAGAGCCTGCAGGATGCCGGCGCCGACATCGTTCGCGTCTCGGTGCCGTCGATGGATGCCGCCGAAGCCTTCAGGGAGATACGCCGACAGGTGACTATCCCGCTAGTCGCCGATATTCATTTCGATTACAAGATTGCCCTCAAGGTCGCCGAATACGGCGTAGATTGTCTCAGGATCAACCCTGGCAATATTGGCCGGGAAGACAGGGTGGCCGCGGTCATTTCCGCGGCCCGTGACAACGGCATACCCATCAGGATCGGCGTCAACGCCGGATCGCTGGAAAAGGACTTGCAGAAAAAGTATGGCGAACCCACGCCTGCCGCTCTGGTTGAGTCCGCTATGCGACACATCGATATCCTCGATCGTCATAATTTCGATCAGTACAAGATCAGTCTGAAAGCGTCCGATGTATTCATGGCGGTAGGTGCCTATCGATTGATCGCGAAGCAGATCGAACAGCCGCTGCACCTTGGTATCACCGAAGCTGGCGGTTTCCGCTCAGGCGCAGTGAAATCTGCGATTGGTCTGGGCATGCTACTCATGGATGGCATCGGAGATACGATCAGGGTGTCTCTAGCGGCTGACCCGGTGCAGGAAATCAAGGTCGGTTTCGATATTCTCAAGAGCCTCCGGCTGAGAAGCAAGGGCGTGAACTTCATCGCCTGTCCAAGTTGCAGCCGGCAGAACTTCGACGTGATCAAGACCATGAACGAGCTGGAGATGCGTCTGGAGGACGTGCAGACACCAATTGATGTGGCGGTAATCGGCTGTGTCGTCAACGGCCCGGGTGAAGCGCGTGAAGCCGATGTCGGTCTGACCGGCGGTTCGCCAAACAATCTTATTTATCTGGGTGGCAAGCCTGATCATAAAGCCGATAATGTCGGCCTCGTCGACCACTTCGAGCAGGTCATCCGGGCACAGGTCAAGACCAGGCAGGCCGCACTGGATGCGTTGATCGTCAAGGCCTGATGCTTCATGCCTTTCGGTTCTGCACCGGCTTCGGAGGCAGGGCGACTCGACGCCATTTCTAACAGGAATTTTCTTCAAGTGTCAAAACTACAGGCAGTACGCGGGATGAACGATATCCTGCCGAGTTCAACTCCATATTGGCAGCGTCTTGAAAGTGCCTGCCGCTCGCTCTTCTCCAGTTATGGGCTCGAAGAGATCAGATTACCCATCGTGGAATCAACAGCGCTGTTCAAGCGTTCCATCGGTGAAGCGACGGATATTGTCGAAAAGGAAATGTATACCTTCGACGACCGAAATGGCGAGAGTCTGACACTGCGCCCCGAGCTGACAGCGGGCGTGGTGAGGGCTGGAGAGCAGCATGGGCTGCTCTATAACCAGACCCCGCGTCTCTGGTATGCTGGGCCAGCTTTTCGGCATGAGCGTCCGCAGAAAGGTCGGTATCGACAGTTTCATCAGATCGGTGTCGAGTGTTTCGGCCTGCCGGGACCTGACATCGATGCCGAGCTCATTGCGCTGACGGCAAGGCTATGGGAGCATCTTGGCCTTCGATCAAGTGTACGACTCGAAATCAATACCATCGGTAGTTCCGAAGCGAGGCAGGGCTTTCGGTCAGCGCTCGTCGCCTATCTCGAAGACAAGCGTGACGCACTGGATGAAGATAGTCAGCGGCGACTGCTGACGAACCCCTTGCGTATCCTCGACTCAAAGAGTGCCGAGACGCAGCGGATCCTGGATAATGCACCCAGTCTGCACGACTTCATCGATGAGGATTCGAAGCAGCATTTTGATGGCCTTTGCGCGCGGCTCGATGCGCTCGGCATTGCCTATGTTGTGAATCCTCGACTCGTCCGTGGGCTGGATTATTACGGCAAGACCGTGTTCGAGTGGATAACCAGTGAACTCGGCGCCCAGGGTACAGTGTGTGCTGGCGGGCGCTACGATGGTCTGGTAGAACAGCTTGGTGGCAAAGCAACGCCTGGCGTTGGATTTGCCATGGGCTGTGAGCGACTCGTGTTGATGCTCGAGGCGCTCGAAGCGCGCGGCAGTGCGGATAGGCAGTCGAATGGCCTGCGTAGTCTCTATGTCATGGGTCTGGGAGACGGGGAAGACGCCGCTGCCCAGGCGCTAGCTGAAAAGATTCGTACAGCAGCCCCTGCGTTGAAGGTCATGCTGCATTGCGGCGGTGGTTCGATCAAATCGCGAATGAAGAAGGCCGACCGCAGTGGCGCGCAACTGAGCGTGCTGATCGGTGAAAAGGAACTCGCTGCCCAGCAGGTCAGTTGCAAGATCATGCAGGCTGACACTGCGATCGCCGCCAGTCTTGGTCTCGACACGAATACCGGTGAAAGTGCGCCAGGCCAGCTTCTCCTGTCTCAGGCAGAGTTGCTGCAAAGGCTTCAAACAATGAAAGAACAGGCAGATCTCAATCATGGTTGATAGAAGTGACGACGAACAACTTGATGCGCTGAAGCAATGGTGGCGGGCCAACGGCACCTCGCTTATCGTAGGTGTCATTCTTGCTATAGCGGCTATTTTTGGCTTCAAGGCTTGGCAGAACAATCAGTTGCAAGAGAAAGCTGAATCTTCATTGAAGTATCAGCAGCTCGTTGAGGCGGCTGCGGCCGACCAGCAAAGTGCCTTCCTGAAGGCCCAACAGCCTCAGGCGGATGGCGAAGCGTCGGCAGATGCTGAAGCGGACGACGCGGATACAGCACGTTTTCTGGCCAAAGAGCTGAAAGAGGCGACTGGCATCCGGGGCTATGAGCTGCTGGCTGATCTCTACCTGTCGCAAAGTCATTTCAGTGCCAGTCAGTTGGACGAAGCGCATAAGCAGCTCGTCAGTGCGCTGGAGCAGACCGAGTCTGAATCCCTTAAACGCATCATCCAGGCCAGACTGGCCAGGGTGGAAATGGCCCAGGAAAACTATGAGGCAGCCATCGCACGTCTTGAGGTGCCTCGTGACGACGTCTTCTATTCGTATTTTCAAGAGCTTAGGGGTGATATCTATAAAATGACTGAAAAGCCTGGCGCGGCGCTCGAGGCTTACAGAAATGCCCGGGATGCTCTCGCTGCGAAGCCACCGGTGGTAGAACAGCCACTTATCGTGCGGGCTGAAGGTGAGGCGCCCGATCAGCCTGACGAGCAACAGCAAGCAGCCGCCCAGGCGCTCGCTTGGTTGGATACCAAGATTGCCGATCTCGGTGCGCCAAACGAATGATGTATCGTCTATCAAGGCATTGCCGGCTGACGCTACGAGGTCTGAGCGTGGCTTGGCCGGGCCGTCAGTCTGGTGTTTTGCTGGTGATCCTGCTCGCTGGCCTGATTGTCTCGGGCTGTGGCGACGAGGATGTTCGGCCGGAACCGGTTGAGCTCAAACCGGTCACGCCCCAGGTCAGTCTGAGCCAGGTCTGGAGCGTCGGCATCGGTGACGGCTATGACGATGAAGCGGTCAGTCTGGCGCCTCTGGTGTTGGACGATCAGATCACGGCAGTATCGCGTGATGGTGAGTTGCAGGCCATCGAGCGCAGTAGTGGAGAGATACTGTGGGAACGTTCGATCGATGAGGCCATTAGTGGTGGCGTCGGAGGTGACAGTAGTAGGGTGTTCGTCACCACAGCAGACGGCAACCTCATCGCCGTTTCTGCCACCGACGGCACTGAGCTGTGGCAGATCTCGACTGGTAGCGAGGTACTGTCTGCTCCTCTCGTCGCTCGGGGGCTGGTGTTCGTGCAGACGATCGATGGGCTTGTCAGTGCCTACGATGTCGCCAATGGACAGAAGCGCTGGGATTACCGTGAGCAGGAGCCTGCGCTCACTGTACGCGGTACATCACCGTTGAATTACGATGACCGCGTTGAGCTGCTACTCGCTGCGTTCGCCAATGGCTCTGTGGTCGCACTCGATCCGAGAAGCGGAATTCCGGCCTGGAGCCAGATCGTGGCCGAGCCGCGGGGCAAGACCGAGCTCGACCGTCTCATCGATATCGATGGTGGCACGGAAGTCGCCGATGGCAATGTTTATGCCGTGGCCTATCAGGGTAATGTGGCTCAGCTGAGCGCCATCCGAGGTCGCGTCGACTGGCTTGAGAAGGCCTCGAGTTTTGCCCGCCCCACGCTTGGTGACAGACTGCTGGTGCTGACAGCGGAAAATGGTGATGTCGTGGCCTGGGATGCCAGCAGCAAGACGGAACGCTGGCGCACCAGTGAGTATGCCTACCGTGAGTTGTCGACACCGGTTATGTTCAGGGATCACGTATTTTTTGGTGATCTCGAAGGCTATGTACATGTACTGGAACTGGCAGAAGGGAGGACGGTAGCCCGTTTTCGACCTGCTGACGACGCCATCATAGCCGCACCCATTGCGAGCGCTGATGCCATCTATTTCTATGGTAGTGACGGCGAATTGAGCGCCTGGACATTCGATGAGTAAACCCGTTATTGCACTGGTCGGCCGCCCTAATGTGGGCAAATCGACACTGTTCAACCGCCTGACGCGAACGCGTGATGCGCTGGTTGCCGATTTGTCCGGACTCACCCGGGATCGTAAATACGGTGAGGGCGAGCACGAGGGGCGGCACTACATTCTGGTCGATACTGGCGGTATCTCCGGTCTCGAAGCCGGTATCGATGCGCAAATGGCCCAACAGGCCTATACCGCCATGAAGGAAGCCAGCATCGTACTGTTCGTGGTCGATGCGCAGGATGGCCTGACGCCGGCAGACGAACATATTGCCAAGGAACTGCGCATCCGTGACAAGACGGTGATCCTCGTCGTCAACAAGGTCGACGGACGCGAGCCGGACGGCGCAACGGCTGAGTTTTACAAGCTTGGATTCTCTCGAATCGTGCAGACGGCCGCGAGCCAGAACCGCGGCATGCGCTCACTCATGGAAGAAGCGCTGATCGGTGTCGAGGCTGTCGATCCTGAACGTGCTGAGGATCAGCCTGGTATTCGAATTGGCATCATCGGGCGGCCGAATGTTGGCAAGTCCACGCTCGTCAACAGAATGCTCGGTGAAGAGCGGGTTATCGTCTACGATCAGCCCGGTACGACACGTGATTCGATTTACATTCCCTACGAGCGTCACGGCAAGCCTTACACCATCATCGATACCGCAGGCGTTCGCCGGCGCAAGAACATCGACGAGTCGGTCGAGAAGTTTTCCATCGTGAAAACATTGCAGGCCGTGAAAGATGCTCACGTCATCGTGCTGGTTGTCGACGCGCAGGAAGGCCTGGTGGATCAGGACCTGCACCTGCTCGGTTTTGCGATGGACGCCGGACGGGCCATCGTGATTGCAGTCAACAAGTGGGATGGGCTGTCGCAGGAAAAGAAAGAGTCTATTCGTTCTGCACTGGACCGACGGCTCGACTTCATTACGTATGCCAAGAGTCACTTCATCTCGGCGCTTCACGGTACCGGGGTGGGCGAGCTGTATCCCACCATCGAGCGCTGTTACAAGAGCGCGATGGTGAAATGGCCGACACCGATGCTCACCAAGCTGCTCGAAGATGCGGTGCTATCTCACGCGCCGCCGATGGTCAGCGGTCGCAGGATCAAACTGCGCTATGCCCACCAGGGTGGGTCAAATCCGCCGGTCGTCGTCGTGCACGGCAACCAGACGGATTCTCTGCCGAAGAGCTATAGACGCTATCTTGAAAATACCTTCCGCACAGTGTTAAAGGTCGAAGGTACGCCCATCCGCTTTGAGTTCAAGTCAGGTGAGAACCCCTTCGCCGGACGCGCCAATAACCTGAACATCAAGCAGCAGCAGAAGAAAAAGCGCCTGATGAAGCATGTGAAAAGCCTGAACAAGAAGCCGAACAGGCGTTCCAACCGCATTTTCTGAGTTCGTTGTCTGACCAGCTAGCCTGCAGGGATCAGCTGCTGCCTTTCTCGGAGCGCGTCGCCTGCACAGCTGTCAGCGCTATGGTGAACACAATATCGTCTACCAGCGCGCCGCGACTGAGGTCGTTCACCGGCTTTTTCAGACCCTGGAGCATTGGGCCAACGCTGACGACATTGGCGCTTCGCTGTACCGCCTTATAGGTGGTATTGCCAGTATTCAGGTCGGGGAAGACAAATACTGTAGCCTGACCCGCTACCTTGCTGTCTGGAGCTTTCTTCTTTGCAACGCTGGCGACAGCGGCAGCGTCGTACTGCAGCGGACCATCAAGCAGCAGGTCGGGACGCATCTTGCGCGCCAACTCCGTTGCCTTCTTTACCTTGTCCACGTCCGATCCGGTTCCCGAAGTGCCAGTGCTGTAGCTCAGCATGGCGACCGCGGGCTCGATCCCGAATAACTCAGCAGACTCAGCACACTGTATGGCTATGTCTGCAAGCTCTTCACTGTTCGGGTCTGGATTGATGGCACAGTCGCCATAGACCACGACCTGCTCAGGCAGGCACATGAAAAACACCGATGACACGATCTTGCAATCTGCCCTGGCCTTGATGAGCTGGAGGGCAGGGCGAACGGTATTGGCTGTGGTGTGCACGGCGCCTGACACCAAGCCATCGACCTCGTCCAGTACCAGCATCATGGTGCCCAGTACTACGTTGTCTTCGAGCTGCGCTTCTGCCATCTGCGAGGTCAGACCCTTGTGTTTGCGTTGTTCCACCATCGGTCCGACGTATTGGCCTCGAACGTCCTCGGGATCAAGAATCTCTACGCCTTTCGACAGGTCAACGCCCTGAGCGTTGGCGACATTGAGGATTTCATCCTTGTTGCCGAGCAAAATGCAGTGGGCGATGCCTCTTTCTTCGCACATGGCGGCAGCCTTGATGGTCCTTGGCTCGTTACCCTCAGGCAGCACGATGGTTTTGCCAGCTTCGCGGGCTCGTCTGGTCAGCTGATAGCGGAAGGCCGCAGGGGATAGCCTGAGCTTTCGAGGCAGGTCAATGCGTCCTCGCAACCATTCGACATCGATGTGCTGCGCGACGGCGGAGACCACGGCCTCGATACGATCATTATCATCTATGGGCACTTCCTTGTTCATGTTCGCCAGCACCTGCGCCGCGGCGTAGGTGTCGATGTCAGTGCAGAGCACGGGCAGACCGGCATCGAAAGCTGGCTTGCACAGTGACAGCGTGGCATCGCTCGGGCGCAGGCCGCTGGTGAGCAGCAGGCCTGCCAGGGGAACGCCGGAGACAGAGGCAAAGGCGGCGGCGACCAGCACATCTTCCCGGTCTCCGGGCGTGACGATGAGGCGCCCTGGGCGAAGGCCCCCGACCAGGTTGGGCAAAGTGCGAGCGCAGACTGATACCGCCGTCAGGCGGCGTTGCCGCGCCTGACCTTCATTGAGCCAGCTGGCAGGCAGTGCGTCAGCGAGATCGGAGACTCGAGGTGCCAGCAGTTGTTCATTGTGAGGAATCTGGGCAATGAGGTGGAAGCGCTCGCTGAATGTGTCCTCGATCTCTTCAGATATGAGCACATCATCGTCACCGGTTTCGGTGGGCTCAGGCACAGGCACCCGATTGAGAATGCAGCCGATGACGTCGGGGTCGGACGGATCCGCGAACAGTCTCGCTGCCAGATGCAGATATTCCTTGAGTTCAGATGCCGAGCGTCCGTCAGGCGTGCCAACCAGAATGACGTCCGCATCGAGATTGCGAGCGACTTCCACATTAATGCGCGCGGAATAATCATCCCCCGGTGCGGTGACCAGACCCTCGACCACGACGACGTCGAGCTCATCAGGCATCTTATGATACAGCGCGAGCATTTCCTCCATGAGTGACGCTGTCTGCTGACGGCTCGTCAAGCTGATGGCGTGTCGAAGCGGCATGGGCTCGGGAACGGTCAGGCCCAGGTTCTGTCGCGAGAAAATAAGCGAACGGTCAACGCTACCAGCCATCTCATCATCGGGATCGGTGCTGGCGCTCTGATCGCCGTCGATATCAGAGCGACGTCGCTTGCCCTGGGGCCGCAGGTTATCCTGAGAAAAGGGTTTGAAGAAGCCGACTCTGACACCGATGCTGTCGAAAGCGCGAAGCATGCCGAGACAGACCGAGGTCAGACCGACGTGTTGGGTCACTGGTGCAATGAAAAATACTTTGGCCATGGACTGCAATATCCCTATTTTGACGGTGGTCGGTGCTACGATCACACCACGTGAATTCGGATGAGACCGGCTCAGACGCCCTTGGCAGCGTCGAGAAGCCTTCTGGCGTCCTGCGCGATCATCAGCTCTTCGTTGGTACTGATAGCCAGTACGCGGGTGTTGTCCGATTGGCCGATGCAGAGTACACCGGTATCGCCTGGTATCGCCTGGTCATTGGCCGCGCCATCGAGTGTGAGCCCGAAGGCGCTGAGTTCACCGATGATCTGTGCGCGGACACCCTTTGCGTGTTCACCAATACCGCCTGTCAGAATGATGGCGTGTGGGCCCTTGGACACAGCCCAGTAACTGGCGATCGTTTTCGCTACCTGATAGCAGAATACGTCGATGGCAAGTTTTGCTTCGGTATAGCCTTCTTCGGCAGCACCGGTCAGGGTTCGCATATCATTGCTCAGGCCAGATAACCCGAGGAGGCCGCTCTGCCGATTCAGCATCTGATCCAGCTCCGCCGGATTCATGCTCATGCGCTGAAGAAGGTGAAGCATGAGGCCTGGGTCAATGCTGCCACTCCTGGTGCCCATGGGTACGCCTTCCAGCGGAGTCAGCCCCATGCTGGTATCGACCGACAGGCCACCGGCTACGGCGCATACCGAGCAGCCATTGCCGAGGTGTGCAGATATGAGATTGGTCTCGGCAAGATCGCGTTC
Organism: Allohahella marinimesophila; assembly: GCF_039538005.1. Classification (NCBI taxonomy): domain Bacteria; kingdom Pseudomonadati; phylum Pseudomonadota; class Gammaproteobacteria; order Oceanospirillales; family Hahellaceae; genus Allohahella; species Allohahella marinimesophila. The sequence goes on along the minus strand of NZ_BAABBO010000007.1, from coordinate 689,829 downwards.
CAGCCAGGCTGCGGCCTTGCCAGCAACGAAGCGGTGACTGGTGCCGTGAAAGCCGTAGCGTCGCAGTGCTGACTCGCTATAGAGGCGGGCAGGGATGGCATAGCGGAAAGCCTTTTCAGGCAAAGTCTGGTGGAAGGCGGTATCGAAGACGGCGACCTGAGGACGGTCGGGTAGCAAGGCTGCCAGTTGACGGATACCTGTCAGATTTGCCGGATTGTGCAGCGGCGCAAGGGGCTCACAGGCCTCGATCTGCGCCAGGACATCATCATCGATCAGCGCCGAGTCGGAAAAATGTTCGCCCCCATGAACGACCCGGTGGCCGATAACCGCAATGTTCGCGAGATCAAAATTATTGTCCCGCAACATATCCATGAAGGCGCTGAGCACAGCGCCATGATCGCCGTTGGGCAAGTCCATGCTGGCGCGGAAGGCGCCTTTCGCGGTGAGCCTGGCTGTTGGGCCTGCAAGGGCCTCACCGAGCGCGCTGACAAGTTCTTCGTCGTTTGTGATGTCGTACAGGGCCAGTTTGATTGAAGAGCTCCCCGAATTCACTACGAGGATGAGCTCGTTCGCTTCAGCCACCAATTACACTCCTGTGTTGGGACTGCTTGAGCAGTACCTCGAACGCATCAACAGCAACTGGCTTGCTGAAATAATAGCCTTGGGCAAAGTCGCAGTCGCGTTTTGAAAGAAACTCATGCTGACCCATCTCCTCGACACCTTCGGCGATGACCAGCAGGCCGAGGCTGTGCGCCATGGTGATGATGGCTGTCACCAGCGCGGCGTCTTCTTCTTCCTTCAATACGTCATTGACGAAGGAACGGTCGATTTTCAGGGTATCGAAGGGGTAGCTCTTGAGGTAACTCAAGGCCGAATATCCTGTGCCAAAGTCATCGACAGACAGTTTGATGCCCTGTTCGTCGAGCCCATGCAAAATGCGGTTGGTTTCAAGCGTATTGTCCAGCAGCAAGCGTTCGGTGATTTCGAGTTCGAGTGAAGTACCTGCCAGGCCACTCTGGCTTAGTATATCCCGTACCTGCTCAACGAAGGAGAAATCCTTGAACTGTCGTGGTGAAACATTGATGGCAATCCAGAAGTTCTCGCCATAGCGCTTTTGCCATTTTCTTGTCTGATGACAGGCCTGCTGCAGCACCCATTCGCCAATGGGGATGATGAGCCCGGTTTCTTCCGCCAAAGGAATGAACTTGTCGGGCACGACGAAGCCGAGTTCAGGGCTGTTCCAGCGCAACAGCGCTTCCGCCCCGACGATCTGACAGGTCTTGGTATCGACGATGGGCTGATAGTGCAGCACGAGTTCGTTACGTTCGACCGCCTTGCGCAGCAGTGTTTCAGTGCGCAAGCGCTCTCGCGTATGCACGTTGAGGTCAGCAGTGTAGCGGTAGAACGCGCTCTTGCCCTGGCGCTTGGCCTTGTACATGGCGGAATCCGCCTGCTGCATCAGCGTGCTGCTGGTATCGCCATCATCCGGATACACGGCAATACCGATACTGGCCGTGACGAAAAATTCCTGATTGCCGAGAATGATCGGGGCGGTCAATGCATCGAGTACGCGCTGGGCGATGTCGCTCGCAAGGTCGGCGGTATCCAGTTCGGGCAGAATGGCGAGAAATTCGTCGCCGCCGAGACGCGACAGCGTGCTGGAGTCCCGGACCACGTGAGCGATTCGCTGCGCCACTTCGATGAGCAGCCGATCACCGGCATCATGCCCCAGCGTGTCATTGACGTGCTTGAAATTGTCCAGATCGATGAAGAGCACGCCTATATGGTTCGCGCTGCGCTTTGCCTGGGCGAGCGCAAGTTTCAGTCGGTCGATAGCCAGCATGCGGTTGGGAAGACTGGTCAGCATGTCGTAATTGGCCTGACGCAGCAATTGTTCTTCGTAGCGCTTGCGCAGGCTGATATCTTCACCAAGGATCAGGAACTGCGAAATGGCGCCGTCTTCGTCGCGAATAGGCGTGATGACGACCTGTTCCCAGAAACGCTCGCCACCCTGCTTGGTGTTACGAAGCTCGCCTTGCCAGATGCCGGCACGTTCGACCTGGGTCTGAATATTTTCCCAGAGGCTATCGTTCTCGCGACCATCGCCACTGAGCAGGGTAATTTCCTTGGGATGCTTGTTGAGCACATCGACGACGCGCTTGCCGGTCATGTTGATGAACTTGTTGTTGGCAAAACGAATCTGCCAGCGATCGTTACAGATCAGCACGGAGGAGGGGCTTTGTTCGATGGCCAGAGAAAGTTTTCGGATTTCGGCACTGTCGTGCTTGCGTTGTTCCAGATCTTTCAGAAGCCGCTCACGCATGTCGTTGATGGCGTCAGTCACCTGCTGGAGTTCGTCCTTGGTGCGGGGATTCTGAGCCCCCCGGTCCAGCACCAGTGGCACCGACATGCTGTCCAGATTCAGGCTTCGCGCGTAGTGCGCCATCCTGCTCAGATGTTTGGTGACCAGGCCCCTGAATATGAGAAAGATCAGTAGACACAGGCCAAAAGTCTTCAGTGTCTGTATCCCTATGATGACCAGCAAGCGGTCGCCGAGTCTGGCCCGAATACCATCGAGGGTGGCAAAGACCCTGAGCACGCCAAGCTCATAGACTTCATCTGTTTCGTAGCTGAGTTTGAACTGGTGGGAAATAATATTCGAACCACTGGCAACCTCGCCAAAACTGCGCTCTTCGTCGGGAAAGGTCAGCAATTCGAGACGGACGATATCTTCGAGAGCGAGTATGCCCCTGAGCTGCACTTCCAGCAGTTTGTCATCCAGGGACCAGAGGCTGCGCGCAAGAGGCTTTTGATAGGAGGCTTCGATGAGCTTGAGACGACTGTTGATTTCGGCCACTTCGCGGCGATAGTCGGTCAGCACCTGAATGCCGATAGCCACGAGCGCGAAAAGCGTACTGCACACGGTGATCCAGAGGATCATCTTCATGGTCAGGGGCGATTTCGAAGACAGCATGGCAGGCAGACGCAAGCTCATGGCGGGCCCGATTGTCTGGACGCTGCAATATCCGCGTTACTGTCAACAGTGGGCTGCGGGGCTGCGTGGGCTGTTTCAACGCCACTGAAAAGGGAGCTATTGATCATTCACACCGGCTATATAGCTGAGTTCCATCCTACAGTGTAGATGATTTCACCGGGATGGCACGAAGAGCCGGTCGCAGGTAAACCAGCTCGTATCAGAGTTGCAGGCGTCCAGCATTCATCTGCAGTATCCGCTCGCCTATGCCACTCACATTGAGCAGTTCTTCGACATCCATGAATGGGCCATTTACCGTCCTGAATTCTACGATGGCCTCGGCCTTTTTCGGACCGATACCCTTCATGGCCTTTGCCAATCCTGCCGCATCCAGCTGGTTGATGGCAATGGGTACGTCATCTGTGGCCTCTACATTTTTCTGCTGGCCACCCGTGAGAACCGGTGCGATGCCGGACGACATTGTCTTGCTGACGACGAGTGGAGCGGCATTGGTCCTGAGCGCTTCGGCAGTGAGCACGGTGGCCTGACTGGCGGCTCGCAAGCCCTGTGCAGTGTCTGCGCGCACTATGCTATTCAGGTTAAGTACCATGAGTACGATAAACAGCAGGCATAGAATGCCATAGCGGGAGGTCAGGGCCTTCATGATTCACCATCCTTGGCGACTGGACCGGTCACCATGACCGGCTAACAGGCCCCAGCTTACGCATTTACGAGGGGCCTGGATGTCAGTATCTGCTTACATTTCATGTAAGCTTTAGCCTACATTTTGCGAGCGTTATGACCTCATGTGATAGCCATCACGTTTTTTCGTGCGGTCCCGTCCGCAATGGTGCATATCAAGGCCTTGCAGTCCCGGCTCACCCGTATGGGTAGTTGAGTGCCGAGACTATTGTGGCAATCCTGAGCATCATAACAATAACCAGTACTGAACAAGAGGCAATGCGATGCGAAATCGACGACCCGACGCCCCATCCCACGATACGACTTCGACTCCCCGCACGCTGCTGATCATCGCCCTCATATTCGTGCTGACCATCGCCTTGCTGATCGCGGCAGGCGCGCTCGGTCTGCTCGATCGCGACCAGCCGTCTGACGAAACGGGGGCAGAGGTGCTGGCGCAGTCAGGCCCTGTTGAGGCCACCGTGCCCACACCTGATCCCGCGCAGACGCCTCCGCTGGCTGCTGTGGCCACGGCTGAGCCTGAGCCGGCCAGCTGGGACGGCGGGTCCTTTGCCCCCTCGCTTGCTGGCACTGATATCGATGGCAAGCTCGAAGCCGATGATCAGGGTTATCTCAAGGTCTCCATCGATGTGAAGGACTTCTTTGATTACTTCCTCAGTGCCGTCGGTGAGCGCAGTGTCGATGAGGTGCTGGCCATGCTGCATCAGCAGATCGACCAGCGTTTGCCACCTGAAGCTGCAGCCCAGGCTCGGATGATGCTGCAGAACTACATTGACTATCAACATGCCATGGCAGACATGATGGGGCAGCCCATGGTGGCCCAGGACCAGTCAAACGTGCAGCAGACCTATGACTATTACGCCCAGACCATGGAGCAGACCTTCGAGCAGCTCAAGGCCCTGCGCAGGCAATATTTTGGTCCACAGGAGGTCGATGCCTTTTTCAGTCTTGAAGAAGCCTACGGCGAATACGCGCTGACGGCCATGAAGCTCAACGCCGACGACTCGCTAACGCCGCCGGCCCGCGAAGCAGCCTTGAAGGAAGCCGAGCGCATCCTCCCTGCGCAGATGATCGAAGCCGAAGCACAGGCGCGCAAACAGGTCGCGCTGTCTGATGCCACTGTTGAATTGTTCGAGCAGGGCAGGTCACCGGAAGACATCAAATCCATTCTGGCTCAGCGATATCCAGATCAGTTCGACCCGGAGGCTACCGAAAGCGTGGTAAATCATCTGGCGAACGAAGCGGTTTTCGAGCAGCGCATGCAAAGTTATCTCGATCAAAAGGCAGCGCTGCTGGCTGACGGCGTGTCAGAAGCCGATGCAAGTGCCACTATAGAAGCGCTGCAGGCTCGGACTTTCGACGAGGCCGAGCTGCCTCGGGTGGCCGCAGTCGAAGCTATCGCACGAAAAACAGCTCAACAGAGTGCGGCTTCACAGTAATTCCAGGTAATGAATCGACGCGATGACACGACTCATTGGACTGAAAGCCCGCTATGGCGCCGCTTGGGGGTTGTAAGCATCGCTGAGTGTGAGACACTGGGTTTTTAAGCCCTGGATTGCTATCTATGACGATTCGTGTCGCGCTCAAACACCGGATGACCTACGATTTCGATCGTCCGGTAACGCTTTTTCCACATGTGCTGAGACTGCGGCCCGCAGTGCATTCCCGCACACCGATTCATAGTTATTCACTCAAGGTGTCGCCAGAAGAACATTTCATCAACTGGCAGCAAGATCCATTCGGCAATTTCCTCGCCCGACTGGTATTTCAGAAGCCGACTACTTCGCTCGATATTCAGGTCGAAGTGATCGCCGACATGAAGGTGGTCAACCCCTTCGACTTCTTCGTCGAAGACTACGCCAAGGAATTCCCGTTCAAGTACAAGCCGGTTCAGGTACGCGAGCTGGCGCCTTACCTGAAGAAAACACGCAAGGGGCCCTTGCTCAAGGCATGGCTGGCTGAAGTGTCGATGGAGCCAACATCCATCAACGATTTCATCGTCAATCTCAACCAGCGCCTGCAGCAGGACATCGGCTACGGTATTCGTCTCGAGCCAGGCGTTCAAACACCAGAGCAGACCTTGAAACTGCGCAAGGGCTCGTGCCGTGACACATCATGGCTGCTAGTCAATATTCTCAGACACCTGGGCTTGGCGGCACGTTTTGTGTCCGGTTACCTGGTCCAGCTGAAGTCTGATCAGAAGAGTCTTGATGGCCCGTCTGGGCCTGCTGAGGATTTTACCGATCTCCATGCCTGGTGCGAAGTCTATATTCCTGGTGCTGGCTGGGTCGGTCTCGATCCGACTTCCGGTCTGCTCACCAGTGAAGGTCATATTCCACTGGCCTGTACACCTGAGCCTGGTTCTGCAGCACCTGTAGAAGGCGCGACCAGCAAGGGCAAGGTCGAATTCAGTTTTTCCAACGTCGTCGAGCGGATCAAGGAAGATCCCCGCGTCACCATGCCTTACACCGAAGCCGAATGGCAGCGTGTGCTTGATCTTGGTGACAAGCTCGACGAACAGTTACAACGACAGGATGTTCGCCTGACCATGGGCGGTGAGCCGACTTTTGTGTCGATAGACGATATGGAGTCGGAGCAGTGGAACACTGGCGCACTCGGTGACGACAAGCTCAAACTTGCGCACAAGCTACTGCTGCGTCTGCATGATCGTTTCGGACCAACTGGCATGCTGCATTACGGCCAGGGCAAGTGGTATCCCGGCGAAGAGATTCCACGCTGGGCACTCGGCAGCTTCTGGCGAACCGACGGTGAACCGATCTGGAACAACAAGGAATTGTTCGATGAGCCTGAAGGTCTGATCTCGGATGCCGATTCGAGAAAGAAGAAGGCAAAGTCAAAAGAAAAGTCCGAGAAACTGAGCGACGAAGCGCTCGACAAGTTTGCGCTCGAAGTGGCCAGGCAGCTTGGCATCAAACCTGAGTATGCCATTCCCGCTTACGAGGACATCACCTATCACCTCATGCAGGAGCAGGCGCTGCCGGCCAACCTCGACCTCATGAAGGCGGACCTTGGCGATGATCTCGAGCGCAGACGCCTGGCGCGAATTCTTGGGCAGGGTCTGTCGTCTGTAGTCGGCTATGTGATTCCGCTGCGCTGGGACCCGGCAGACTTCAATCCGCTGGCCGAGGCCAAGTCCAAGCCGCACTGGCAGACTTCGCTGTGGCCATTACGGGGTGAGCGACTGTCACTGCTCCCGGGTGACTCCCCAATGGGTCTGCGACTGCCATTGAATTCGCTGCCGCTGGCGACGCATCCGTCCGAGATGCTGCCTTATGAGCGAGATCCTTTTGATAACCGCGCGCCTCTGCAGTCGGCAGAGAAGCTCGACAAGGCCACCCGTAAGGTGAAAGCCGGTAGCGCCAGTGTTTCGAAAAATGAGGTGATCAGAACAGCGCTTGGCGTAGAACGTCGCGGTAGCAAGCTCTATCTGTTTATGCCACCGATGACGCATCTCGAGCATTACCTTGCGCTGCTGGCGGCCATCGAGCATGCCGCCGAAGAATGCGATCAGAAGATCATCATCGAAGGCTACGAGCCGCCGCGTGATCCCCGCATCAACAAGCTGCTGGTCACGCCGGATCCTGGTGTCATCGAAGTGAACGTTCAGCCGTCGCACTCCTGGCGCGAGCAGGTCGAGATCACCGAGACCGTTTATGAAGAGGCCAGACAGTGCCGTCTCTCCGCTGAGAAGTTCATGATCGATGGTCGCCACACAGGTACTGGTGGTGGTAACCACATGACGCTCGGCGGCTCGACGCCTGATCACAGTCCCTTCCTGCGACGGCCGGATCTGCTCCGGAGTTTTGTCAATTATTGGCAGAATCATCCGGGCCTGTCCTATCTGTTCTCGGGCATGTTCATCGGACCAACCTCGCAGTCACCGCGTGTGGACGAGGGTAGGGACGAGAACCTGTATGAGCTCGAGATCGCCTTCCAGCAGATGCCTGAAGGTGACGTGCCGCAGCCCTGGCTGGTGGACCGCATCCTGCGTAACCTGCTGATCGACGTGACCGGTAACACGCACAGAACCGAGTTCTGTATCGATAAGCTCTATGCGCCGGGCACCGCGAGCGGCCGGCAGGGTATCGTTGAACTACGTGGCTTTGAAATGCCGCCACACGAGCGAATGTCACTGGTCCAGGGCGTCTTTATTCGCTCGATGCTGGCACGGTTCTGGAACGAGCCCTACAAGCAGAAGCTGGTCCGCTGGGGCACTGAGCTGCACGACAAGTTCATGCTGCCGCACTATGTCTGGGCTGATATCAAGGACGTGGTGCAGGAGCTGAATGACCACGGCTATCCCTTCGAGCTGCAGTGGTTGCTGCCGTTTGAAGAGTTCCGCTTCCCGCACTATGGTCGCCATCAGATCGATGACATGAGCGTTGAATTGCGCTGGGCCATCGAGCCATGGCACGTCCTTGGTGAAGAGGTCTCAAGCATGGGGACCGCGCGTTATGTGGACTCATCGGTCGAGCGTCTGCAGGTCCGTCTGACGAACTTTGTTGACGCCCGTTACGCACTGACCTGTAACGGCAAGCGCGTGCCACTGCATAACACCGGACGCCACGGCGAGTATGTCGCTGGCATTCGTTATCGTGCCTGGGCACCGTTCTCGGCCCTGCATCCGACCATCGGCATTCATGCGCCTCTGGTGTTCGATATCATCGATACCTGGAATCGCAGGAGTATCGGCGGCTGCACCTATCACGTCGTGCATCAGGGCGGCCTGAGCTACGATGCGATGCCGATCAATGCGGTGGAAGCTGAATCCAGGCGGCATAACCGCTTTGAAAACATCGGCCACACGCAGAGCGCGCTCAATCACAACTACGGTGGTATGGGCGGATTTGCCGGCTTCTCGAATAATGCCGACCCGACCGATAATCGGATACAGACTTATTCGACGACGCCTTCCGGTTCGATGCTGCGAGGTTCAGTGCCGCATCGTTCGGATGTGAGTGGTGTCGATTTGACGCCGGTGGAGCCGTCGATGGAGTATCCGCACACTTTTGATTTGCGTCGGGTGAAGTAGGGCGCTCGTCTGGCTTTGCTGTTTTGATATTGCCCGCCGATGAAGAGTGTCTTTGTCGGCGGGTTATATGAGCGAATTTTGGCGCTATCGGGGTAAGCGCTGTAATAGTCAGATAAGAACAAATGACCAGCTAGCCACCTTCTTAAGTGATCAGTTCTGCACTACCGTGAGCCATACCGCTCCTGAATCTCGCGATACGTCCCATCTCGAAGTATCTCAAATAACGCCCAGTTGAACTGCTCAACGAGATCTTCCAGCTCCGGTGCACGCCGCAGCACCAGGTAAGCCGCTTCCGTGGCTAGTGGCGGCTGCAGTGCAACCACATCCTCGAGTTCGAGTTGCGCAGTGATGTAGCGACCGACATCTGCATTGGTCAGGACGCCGTTGACCCTGCCCAGCATCAGCATTCGGAAGCTCTGCGTATCTTCGGTCACAAGCTCGACGTCGATATGGCCGGCTTCTCGCGCTGCTTCGAAAGCATCTGTGGTTTTGAAGCCGCGGTTGACGCCGATGCGTTTACCATAGAGCAGGGAGAGACCGTTGGTATTCATGCCAGCTTCAGACTTCACGAATACGGTGTATTCGGTGATATGCATAGGCACGCCGGTGAAATGGGCGAATGCCTCGCGCTCGGGGGTGTGGAAGTAAGAGAACACGCAATCCTGCTCACCTGCGGCGAGCTCTTTCTCAAGTCGGGTCCACGGCGACAGCCTGATATCGATATCGATATTCAGGCGTCGGCCGATTTCCCGCACGACATCGACATCGATGCCACGGATGCCCTGTTCGTCCTGAATCACATAAGGCTGGTAGACAGTGCTGGAACAGACAAGCTGACGGCGCGCCTCTTCAGCAGCGAGAGCCGGCGCACCTGTCAGCAGCCATAGCCAGAGCGTGAGGGGCACGAACCGACCCCTCAGCACTTCAGGCCATGGACAGGCCGTCCACCTTGAAGTCAGCATAATCGCTCCGGCCTTCACTGATGAGGTCCGCAACCACCTTGCCGCTGCCACAGCCCATGGTCCACCCGAGGGTACCGTGACCCGTGTTCAGCCACAGATTCTTATATCGCGTCTGGCCAAGGTAGGGCATGTTGGACGGTGTGGTAGGACGCAGACCAGCCCAAAACTGTGCTTGCTCGTAACCACCCGCCAGGGGGAATACCTTGCGTACATTATTGACGATGGCTTCACAGCGATGCTTGACGACATTCTGATCATAACCGGACAGTTCAGCCGTGCCAGCAACGCGCAGTTTGTTGCCAAGCCGGCTGTACACCAGCTTGAACTGATCATCCGTCAGGCTTGTCGTGGTCGCTTCATCCGGATTCTCGAGCGGTACGGTGATGGAGTAGCCTTTCGCTGGGTAGATATTGAGGTTGATGCCCAGCGGCCGTAGTAGCTGAGGCGAAAAGCTGCCCATGCAGACCACGACATTTCGAGCTTCGAGCACCTCTTCCTTGCCCTGGCGACGAATGACGACTCGAACGCTTTCGCCATTGCCGTCCTTGAACTTTTCAAGCCGCATGATTTCAGAGCTATAAGCGAATTCGGTGCCCATGCCGGCCGCCACCTCAGCCAGCAAAGTGGTATAAAGCTGGGCGTTGCCAGACTCATCTTCAGCCGTATAGGTCGCGCCAACTATGTCATTACTGATGTGCCTGAGGGTCGGCTCGATCGCGAGCACTTCATCCTTGTTGACGACACGACGGTTACACCCGTATTCGCGCATCAGATCAGCAACGGGAATGGCGCTGTCATACTCCTTCTGATCACGATAGAAGTGCAGGATGCCCTGTGTCTTCTGCTCATACTGCAGGTCGTGCCTGGCACGAACTTCCTGCAACATGTCGCGCGAAAAGGTTGCCAACTTGACGATGTCTACCGTGTTCTTGCGGCTACGTGCTGGTAGGCATTCATAGAGCCAGCTCACCAGCCACTGCCACTGATGCGGATCCATACGTGGACGGAACAGCAGGGGCGCATCTGGCTTGAGGAGCCACTGCATTACCTTGAGGGGTGCAGAAGGATTAGCCCAGGGCTCAGCATGGGACACAGAGATCTGTCCACCATTGGCAAAGGAGGTCTCCAGGGCCGGGCCGGGTTGACGATCGACGACGAGCGTCTTCTGACCCTTGCGGGCAAGCCAGTACGCCGTATTGACGCCAACAATACCTGCGCCGAGAACAATTGAATCATACATATGAGAGAGGCTCCGGATTCACTTAAGGAAAATGAAAGCAGGCGCGCCTGGCGTCCTGACTGGGCTCCTCTGTCCGGGGACCTGAGAGTTTAGTCTGCGGGGCGCAGACCTACCCCTTCGGTGTGTCTTCAACTGAACGTGACACTCTCCAGAGCCGATGCCGTTGCCATGGTCCACTTTGCCTGAGCGATTCCGAGCCGGTTGCGCCTTCGGCGTTCCTGCAGCTGCACGATTGCGCACTTGCAGAACACTCTCCCATACCACGTATCATCGAATGTCAATCCTAGCATTATTCGATGAACGGGTCATCAGCGCTGTGCTTGCGGTTGATATTTTATGGTCAGAGCTCGTATAAGCCCGTATAAAAGTCAGCAGTAAACAAAATGTGTGAGGAAAAGAAATGGAATATCGACGTCTGGGGCGAACCGACATCGAAGTCAGCGCACTGTGTCTTGGGACGATGACCTGGGGCGAACAGAATACTGAGTCCGAAGGCCATGAACAGATCGACTACGCACTCTCGCAGGGCATCAATTTCCTGGATACCGCCGAAATGTATGCCGTGCCGCCCCGAGCCGAGACCTATGGCCGTACGGAGGAAATCATAGGCACCTGGCTCAAGCAGTCAGGGCGTCGGCAGGACATCATCCTTGCGAGCAAGATAGCCGGGCCCGGTCCGTCCTGGATTCGAGGCAAGAGCGCAAGCATCGATCGTCCGAATATCAAAGCGGCACTGGATGACAGCCTGCGACGTTTGCAGACTGATTATATCGACCTCTATCAGCTGCATTGGCCAAACCGGGGCGCTTACCATTTCGGCAAGCAATGGAATTTCCAGCCGGATTTCGACCGGGCTCAGGTGACCGCGAATCTTGTTGAAGTGCTGGAGACGCTCGGGGAGGAAGTGAAGGCGGGTCGCATCCGCCATGTCGGTCTCAGCAACGAGACGGCCTGGGGCATGATGCAATATCTTCAGCTCGCTGATACTCATGACCTGCCGCGAATGGTATCGATCCAGAACGAATATAGCCTCCTTTGCCGTCTGTTCGAGCCTGATCTCGTGGAAATAAGCATGACAGAAGATTGCGGGCTTCTCGCCTGGTCACCGCTGGCTTCTGGCATGCTGTCTGGCAAGTACCGGAATGGCAAGCGACCTGAGGGCAGCCGCTGGAGCCTGCTCGACTCGGTGCCGAGGGACAGGCCCCAGGCACACGAAGCCGTGGAGCATTACATCGGGGTAGCTGATCGTCATGGTCTCGACGTGTGTCAGATGGCGCTGGCCTTCGTGACCAGTCGCCCCTTCGTGACGGCCAACATCATCGGCGCTACGAGCATGACCCAGCTGAAATCCAACATCGCCTCTGCTGATGTGACACTGAGCAAATCGGCGCTAGATGACATCGCCGACGTTTACCGTCGGTATCCAATGCCGTTCTGATCGGGGTACCCGTCAGGCGGTCTGCTGGGCGGGTACTTTTTTCTTGTGAACGATCTGATGACACATCTTCTTGAGAATGCGTCGACGCGAGATTACGCCAAGCACTTTGCCGTGATCATCCACTACCGGGTAGATTTTCGGTTTGTGCGCGCACATCTGGGTCGCCAGGTCGTTCAGCGACAGATCTCGTTTGACGGTGAGCACATCGGTTCGCATCACGTCAGCAACGGTGGCGCTCTGCTCATCGAAATAGTAGAGCTGGTTCACCGCGTTGAGACAATCCTGCTCGGAAATCCACCCGATCAGTCGACCGCTATCGTCAACCACCGGACCACCGAGCAACTCGTTTTCGCACAACAGGTTGGCGGCTTCGATCACCGGCATGGCGGCCTTGAAGGAAATGTACTGCAGCGACATGCAGTCTTCGACTTTGAGCGTATCCATGGTCAGTTCTCCTTGAACTCTACTCGTCCAGCTTGATGAAACGGTTTGAGGGTCGGTGCCTGAAAAATAAATCTACACCGGCCTATGTCTACTATACGGCAGTTCCGACGCCGTGTACCCGGTCTTCTCCTCAGAATTTCGGAGCTACTGGCGCTAGCCGGATGATCGCTCGCGACTTCCTCCTTGTCAGGCTTGCTCCAACAGCGCTTTCAGCTCGTCGAAGAGCGCCGGGGTGCTGACGAGTCTGTCGTCGCCGTGCAGCAGCTCGCAGCGTCCCTCAGGCGGTGGGGAATGAAAACCGCTGCGACCGCCAGCTTCGGTCAGGATCAGCAGTCCGGCGGCGTAATCCCAGGGCTTGATCGACTCGTAGTAGGCATCGAACCGTCCGCAAGCGACCCAACATATATCCAGTGCCGCAGAGCCAAGGCGGCGCAGCCCGCCACACTGGATAGCGACCGCTGAAAGGCGGCGCATCATGGGACCAATGTTGCGCTGATCGTAAGGGAAGCCGGTAGCGATGAGCGACCTCGACAGTTCGGTCTGCTCGCTGACCGCAATGCGCTGATGTACCAGCTCATTGTCGAGACCCCGCCGAAGCAGGTAGGCGCCGCCCTTTTCGCAGGCGTAGAAGACTTCCCGCAGAAAGGGGGCATAAACGACGGCCGCGCGCAGTCGGCCACCCTCCGCGAAGCCTATGGACACAGCACTCTGGAAGTGGCCGTAGGCATAATTCACCGTGCCGTCGATCGGGTCGATGATCCATGTAGGCGCGTCAAGGTCAGTGATGGTCGCGAGATCGTTATGCGTTTCTTCGCTGAGAATGACGTGGTCGCTGAAGCGACCGAGAATCATCTTGACGATGAGTTCATCTGCCGCGATGTCGGCAGAAGTGACCAGCTCCATATGGTCTTTCCGGTCGAAGCTGAGATCGTCATTTTCACGGGCATCGGTAATCAGCTCACCGGCAGCGCGAGCGGCGGCCCAGGCGAGCTCGAGCTGCGGTCGCCACTGACTGTCGTTCGCATCAGCTTCAAGTGGCAGTGTTTCAGGAAAGATGTGCACGATTGTCCCTCTGTGGTGGCGCAGACGCCAGGGTGGGTGTGTTGTCGAGAAGGGCGCCGCTGGCATCGAGTTCCAGTGCCAGCGAAAGCAGGTCTTCTTCATGGCCGATGTCGGCCGAGAACTGCACGCCAACTGGCAAGCCGTTCTCATCCTGCGCTACTGGCAGGGAAATAGCGGGGGTGCCAGCGATATTGTCGGCCGGAGTAAAGCAGGCAAACTTTCGCAGGCGGCTTTCGAGTGTGCTCCATGGCAGATCCGGCGCCAGGTGACCGGCCTTCGGCACGACCTGCCCCAGGGTCGGGCAAAGCAGCAGGTCGTAATCGGAAAACAGGTTGCGGTAGCTGGCAGAAAACCGGCGCAGGGCTCGCATGCTGCCTGGTAGGCGCCAGAAGCGCCGCATGAAGTGCATGGCCAGTGCGTTGGTCATGGGCTCCAGCCGGCTGGCGGTGAAATCGGGCATCTGAAGCGGGTTGCGATGCGCGCTCAGGCGTCGGGCGGGAGCGGTGCCGGCGAGCCTTACCGAAGCGGCCAGCATGGACCAGTACAGCAGGAAGTCATGACCAAAGGCTGCCGTTGCGGGATTGTCGATATGACTGACTCGATGGCCGAGTTCGCGACAGACCTTTGCGATGTTCTGAACGCTGTCGACACAGGCCTCGTCGGCTAATTCGTCGTCGGGCCGACGGGTGAACATGGCAATGCGCAGACGTTTGCCGCCGTGCCCAAACACATGCCCGATGGGTCTGAGTCCGTGCCCGTCGTCGTGCTGGCTCCGGCGTTTACCAGGTTCTGCGCTGGCGAGCACTGCTGACATCGACCTTTTCTGCTCGAGTGCCGCAAAAATGAGTGCAGTGTCTCTAACCGACCGTGTCAGTACGCCCTCTGTCACGATCTGCAAGGGCAGGTTCTTGGCGAGGAAGGGCAGCGTCAGGCGGCCGTGTGAAGGCTTCAGACCAATGAGTCCGCAGCAGGCGGCCGGAATCCTGATCGAGCCGCCGCCATCGTTGGCGTGGGCGGCAGGGACAACCCCAGCCGCGACCAGTGCAGCGCTACCTCCGGATGAGCCGCCAGCAATATGGTCAGTGTGCCAGGGGTTCGCGGTATGGCTCCGCCCAAGGTTATCATGGCGACCGGCACGGCTGTATTCGGTTGTGGCCGTGAGGCCGAATTCGGGAAGCGTAGTCTTGGCGATAGGGCGAAAGCCGGCTACTGCGAATTCTTCGACGATAGGCGCGTCGCGCCTGGCCGGTCCGCCGCTGAATGCAAGGCTGCCATGAGTCGTGGGCAGGCCAGCAATATTGGTGTTGTCCTTGATGGCGAAGGGCAGGGCATCCCTGGCCAGATCAGTCTGCAGGGGAACCGCACAGATGTCAGCATTCAGTGCCCGGGCGAGCTGCAGCCGCTCGTGCGCCGCCTTGAATAATTCGTCGGCACTGATGTGCTCGTCAGCCAGTCGCTCGAGCAGACCTGTACAGTCATCCGTGCCCAGTGCATCCTTGCTGAAGAGCTTCACTTCATGTGGTGCCATATAGTGATTTCCAAAGTTTCGATTAAAAGGAGTACGCATTGTCTGCAGGAATAGACAGTTCGAGTGTAAAAGCCCCGGTCGTTAAATTCACTGCCGAAAGCGGCCAGTCTGCCATGCCGATAGCGTTAACGATCGCTGGATCCGATAGCGGTGGCGGCGCTGGCATACAGGCGGACCTGAAAACCTTTTCGGCGCTCGGGGTTTATGGCGCCTCTGTGCTGACGGCCACTACCGCCCAGAATACCCGCGCGGTCACCGATATCCATGACCTGCCAGAGGCGCATATACGGGCTCAGCTGGAAGCGGTGTTCGATGATCTCGACGTTCGAGCCGTCAAGACCGGCATGCTTGGACGAGCGAGCGTGGTGCTGACGGTCGCCGATGCGCTCGCAGGATTCCTGGGCGAGCATCGGCGTATACCGCTGATTATCGACCCGGTCATGGTGGCTAAAAGTGGCGATATGTTACTGGCGAGAGATGCCGTTACCGCCTTGGTGGAACGACTGCTGCCACTCGCCACCCTGGTCACGCCGAACCTGCCTGAGGCACTGACGCTGCTGGCGGCCGCTGATCCGTTGCAGGCGGAGCGTCTGGAGGCGCAGCTCAGAGCTGCAGCCACGGAGTCGCAGCTGGCTGAGCAGCTCGGCGTCATGGCACGAGCGCTTGCCGAAGCGATCGGGGTGCCGGTCTTGCTGAAAGGCGGGCACCTTACAGAGTATTCGCAGGCGCTGGGTACGGATGTGGTGATGCCGGTCATGGATGTGCTGGTCGAGGGCCCCAGGGTTCTTGCATATCAGTCAGAACGAATCATGACCAACAATACCCATGGCACAGGCTGCACGCTCTCGGCCGCCATTGCCGCTCGACTTGCACTTGGAGATGATCTGGCGCAAGCAGTCGAGGCTGCCCGAGACTACCTGCATGCCGCCATCGCCGCAGCCGACCAGCTGCAGGTGGGTTCCGGTCATGGCCCGGTGCATCATTTCCACGCCACGCGAGGGCGACGCTAAGGCTTATCTGGTGAGCAGATCACGGAGTTCGTGCCAACTCACTGGCTTCAGGAGGTGGTGGTCAATGCCTGAATGTCTGCTCTGTTCCGGGTCTTCGATGCGGCCGGACATGGCGATGATGCGCCCTTTGAACGGGGAATCGTCGCTGGAGAGTCGGGCGGCGACCTCGTAGCCGTCGATATCAGGCAGCCCGAGATCGAGCAGTACCACGTCCGGCGATTCAGCGGCAGCCTGCTTGACGGCGCTGAGGCCATTCTCTGCTTCCATGACGGTGAACCCGGCTGCCCGCAACAGCATGGCTGTGGCTTCGCGTGCGTCTGCGCTGTCTTCCACCAGCAGCACCCTTGGCTTTTCCTCTGGCGCCTCGGCGCTGGCCGTTACCGCCGCCACATACTTATTTGATGGCTCAAGTTCGGGAGCATGGGCCAGCAACTCGGGGGCGGGACCCGCACCAGTATGAAAAGCCACCATGGCGACCAGATGCTGGGACTCGACTGGTTTACTCAGATAATCGGTGCACCCGGCTGCGATGCAGCGATCCTTGTCCGATTGCATGGCAGCTGCAGTCAGCGCCAGAATTGGTTTCTGATAGCCTAGCGTTCTCAGGCGGCTGACAGACTCGTAGCCGTCCATGATCGGCATTTGCATATCCATGATGATAATGTCGAAGTCGAGCCGCTCGAGGCTCGCCTGTTGTACGACCGACAACGCCTCCAGACCATCCGAGGCAGTGGAGACGCGGGCGCCGGCTTCTTCCAGCACGTGCTGTGCCAGAAAACGGATGTCGTGACGGTCATCGACGACGAGCACCCTGCAGCGCAGCTCCGCAATTTCAGCTGCCGGCTTGATCGTCTTCCTGCTTCGGTGTGGGGCCTTGAGGTCGGCCATGGCCGCACGTTCGATGGGCAGTCGGAACCTGAACGTGCTGCCCCGGCCGGGACGGCTCTCCCCCGTAATGACGCCACCGAGCAGATTGGCCAGACGCTGGCTGATCGGCAGGCCCAGCCCTGAGCCTTCATAGCTTCGGCTATGCGATGTGTCGGCCTGGCTGAATGGCTCGAACACGCTGTTCATGAAGTGCGGACTGAGGCCGATGCCCGTGTCGGAGACTTCAAAAATAAGCGCTGGGTGCTCACCCTGTTCAAGCACCACCCTGAGCGACACGTTGCCTGTTTCGGTAAACTTCACCGCATTGCCGATCAGGTTGATCAGAATCTGCCGTACACGTTTTTCATCGGTGGAAATGATGGCTGGGAGCAGTTTGGGGTATTTGACGTTGAGTGCTAGCCGCTTCTTGCTGGCGCTGACCGACATCAACTTGTGCACATCATCGATGAGCGCATCGATGGCCACGGGTTCATTTCGCACAGTCAGGCGTCCGGCCTCTATGCGCGAAAGGTCGAGGATGTCGTTGATAATATCGAGCAAATGCCGTCCATTGCGACGAATGGTTTCGACTGCAGATAAGTCATCCGGGTCGCTGAGATGACTGGCCAGAATGTCGGCAAAACCCAATATCGCTGTCATTGGCGTGCGAATTTCATGACTCATGTTGGCGAGAAACTCGCTCTTCGCGAGGTTGGCCCGCTCTGAGGCCTTGGTCGCGCCTTCGAGCTGTTCTTCAATCTGCGCCTGGGCGGTGATGTCATAGCTCGATCCGGCAATGGCTTCGACGCGCCCGTCGGCAGCGAACACGGGCACCCAGGTATACTCAAAGAGCCTGGTTCCAGAGGTCGCTGTTCTGAAGGTGGTTCTGTCGACGAGTGGCTTTCTGGTATCAATGACCTGCTTGACCTGCCGCATCAGCCGGTTGGCGAGCGTCGCCGGATAGTCCAGCTGTCGGAAGGTTTTGCCGACGGCGTGATCGAAAGTGGTGCCAAGCGCCTTGAGCAGTGCGAGATTGATGTAGCGGAAGGTGCCGTCAATATTCAGGACGTAGACGTGGTTGGTCAGGTTCGACAGCGCTGCATCGAAGAGCCGGGTACGGTAATCGTTTTGCGCGGCTTCATCGATCTTGAGGCGTTCACGACGGTCGCGGCTGATGGTCGCCAGATAGAGCGGTTCTCCCGTCACGGGAGCATCGATCCGAAAGGCAAACAGTTCGATCGGCACGTTTTCACCGCTGCCCAGGTGTTGAAAGGTCATGTCGCGGTTGTAGTAGCCATCGCACATCAGCGATGGAATCGCTTCGTTCTTGATGAGATCGTGCTCTCCGGATACGAAGATGTCGAAGAGCGTGAGTTCGGAGACGTCGAAATCCTGGGCAATACCGAGAAGTTCGCGACCACTGCGGTTGATGAGCACACCGCGGGCATTGAAGTCCGCAATACCGACGAAGTCAGTCGTTCGATCGATCACAGAAGCGAGCAGCATTCGTTCCTGCTCAACAGTCAGCCCTGCGGTCTGGCTCGGCGCTGTTTCAGGGTGCTCGACCAGGCGCAGCAGTATGTACTGCATCTCGCCAGTGGCATCGGGAATGATGCAGCTGAACGCATTCAAGAGACGGCCGGTTTCCCTGCTGGACAGACACAAGTCCTGCTCATGCGAGAATGCGGTATCGGCAGGCTTGGCGTGACCGAGCTGAAGATCTTCTACCGTATCGGCATCATCGAAGAAATCTGCCAGTCGTTTGCCGACAGGATTCTGGCCTGCAAACGCGTTGAGAACCTGAAGCTGATCGCTGCAGGCCAGAATTTCGAGCCCCTCTGGGCCAGGCTTCAATAGGCAGTGATGGCCTGGCATCGCCGTGAATACTGCTCGAAAATCAATCTCAGACATCGTATGAGGTCACCCCTGGGAACCTGAACGCACAAGTCGGCCTGTCAGGCCGTCAGCTCGACGCCAACCGGGCAGTGGTCGGAGCCATCAATTTCATTATAGATGAAGGCTTCGGATACGCGCGGCAAGAGGGATGGCGAGCTGAGGAAATAGTCAATCCTCCAGCCGACATTTCGTGCCCTTGCGCCAGCCCGGTAGCTCCACCAGGTGTATTTTACGGTGTCGGGATACAATTCGCGGAAGGTGTCCTTTAATCCGGCGCCCATGAGATTGACGAAGCCATCAATCTCCTCCTGCATATAGCCGGCGGCCTTGTTGTAGTTCGCCTGGGGCCGGGCAAGATCGATAGGCTGGTGTGCCACGTTAAGGTCGCCGCAGACCAGAATAGGCTTACGCGTTTCCAGTTGGCGGATGTAAGCCAGAAAATCGGCATCCCAGCTGGTCCGGTAGCCCAGCCGCTTGAGCTCGCTGCCTGAATTCGGGGTGTACACGGTAATGAGTATGAAGTCTTCATACTCAGCGGCGATGACCCGACCCTCGTTGTCGTGCTCTTCGATACCCATATCGTATTCGACTGCCAGCGGCTTGGTTCGAGTCAGTATTGCGGTACCGCTGTAACCCTTCTTTTCCGCTGAATTGGTATAGATGTGAAAGCCTTCAATAGTACTGAGTGCCTCCACGACCTGTTCATCCTGTGCCTTGGTCTCTTGCAGGCAGAGAATGTCGGGCGCCATATCGACGAGTTGCTGTTCGAAATTCTTCTTCATGACGGCACGAATGCCGTTTACGTTCCAGGAAATCAGGCGCATTGGAATAGTTGGGTCCTTGGATCAGGTATGAATATCATGACTGCGACATCACCGATTCGCCGCAAGCTGTCAGTGTCACCGGTACAGGGCATTGGGCCTAGGCTTGGCCTCTACGCCCTGTGTTTCCTGCAAGAGGAGGATTTGCCTTGGGTAAACCGCTGTTAGTGTCGATTGCTGGCCAAAATGGTCAAACAATGAGCAGTACCAGACAAATACAACAAAAACCGGAGAGCTTATGCTTACTTTACCACGCCTGGCGGTGTCTGCCGCACCCAGGTCTTGTCAAAAATCCGTTCTCGCCGGCGCACTCGCCTGCACCCTCTTGCTCCCTTCAATGGCGTCCGCCAATGTCATGGTGCATCTGTTCGAATGGCGCTGGGCTGATATTGCCCGTGAGTGCGAAACCTATCTCGGCCCGAAGGGTTTCACGGCCGTTCAGGTCAGTCCGCCGCAGGCGCATATCCCTGGCCCGCAATGGTGGACTCGTTATCAGCCGCTCAGTTACCGACTCGAAAGCCGCAGTGGCAACCGTAGTGAGTTCATCGACATGGTGCAACGTTGTCGGGCAGTCGACGTCGACATCGTAGTCGATATGGTGATCAACCACATGGCGGCAGGGCGACTGAATTTCCCCGACGTCCCCTACGGTCCTAACGATTTCCATGAGCGCAACTGCACCGGCATCAACTATCGAAATGCAGACGAGGTGTGGAACTGCGACCTGGTAGGGCTCAAGGACCTGCGTACCGAAAATGCTTACGTGAGAGGAAAGATCGTGGATTATTTCAACGATCTGACCAACATCGGGGTGAAGGGCTTCCGCATTGACGCCGCCAAGCACATTCCACCAGGAGACGTCGCAGCCATCGTGAACAGCCTGAATGGCGACCCCTACGTCTTCCTCGAAGTGATTCGGGCCCAGGGCGAAGCCATTCAGCCTGAAGACTATGTATCGATTGCCGATGTTACCGAATTCGCCATGGAGCGGGATCTGGCTTATAACTTTCGCAATGGCACCATCGCCAACCTGATCGACTTCAGCCGCTGGTCTGGCCGAGTCGACAGCAGTCAGGCCCTGAGCTTTGTGGCCAACCACGATGACCAGCGCCAGCATCCGGAATACACGCTCAGCTACAAGGATCCGCAGGGTATGTATTATCTCGCCAACACTTTCATGTTGGCCTATCCCTACGGCTACGCCCGACTGATGTCGAGCTATTATTTTAACGACGAAAATCAGGGGCCGCCGGTGTCGGGTGTGCACTCTGGTAATAGCTGCAGCGACGGTGACTGGGTGTGTGAACATCGCTGGGGCGGTACGGGCAACATGGTGAAGTTCCGTGAGGTGACTGCATCGAACTGGTTTACCAGTGATGTGACTACCGATGGTCCAAACCGGCTGGCCTTCGGGCGTGGTGGCCTGGGCTATGTTGCGCTCAACAACCGCACCGACGCGTGGAACACGGTCGTGCAAACCGGCATGCCTTCCGGCGAATACTGCGACGTCATGCATGGGGACTATGACAATGGCCTCTGCTCCGGCCCCACTATCGTAGTAGATGGCAGTGGCTATGCTGCCATCGCTGTGAACGGGCGGGATGCCATCGCCATTCATCAACAGTCATTGATTGGTGGTCCGAACACTGGGCCAGACCCCGATCCGGGCAATGGCCTGGCCGCCGTCGAGCTGAGCTGTGATGGCGGACAGACTGTATTCGGGCAGAGCGTGTATGCCGTAGGGAGTGTGAGCGAACTAGGTAGCTGGAGCCCGGCCGCAGCGGTCAAGCTGGAGCCGACGGCATATCCGCGGTGGACGGCCACCGTCGACCTGCCTGCGCAGACCTCGATCGAATGGAAATGTCTCAAGCGCAGTGAGACTGATCCCGCCCAACAGCTTCAATGGCAGGGTGGAGCAAATAACCGTGTCGATATCGGTGCGAATTCGGCGGCGGGTAGCTTCTGAGTTCACCTGGCCCGGGCTGGCCGTGTTCGCTCGCCCGGGCCAGGAAAACTTCAGCCGGCTGATTCGCCAGCGTTCAGTATGGCTCCGATCTCACGGCTTTCCGTACTGAAATGAAAACGCAATTTGCGATAGTAACGCGCTGTCACTGCCGGGTCTTCCGGCACCGCAAAGCGATGGACAGCCTTGATTGCCTCAAGCGCCGACCGATCGAAGTCGGCACTCCCGCTACTTCTGCTGATGTGTGCAGATTGCAGGCGGCCATTGAGCGATACCTGAAAGCTTATGGTACCGGTCATGGCCCGCTGCTGCCGGTTCTTTCGCTGCCAGGCTGACCAGTCGTCCCAAGCTGCGTATACCTGCTCCGTCATCCGCCGCAGATAAAGGTTGACCATGAAGCCCTCATCAGCGATGCGGGCATTGCGGCTACTACCCCCGACATTGCTGACGAGGCTGGCGTCAGCCAGGGTTCGGTCATCGAGTGGCACGAGTCGCCCGTTAAAGGCGTCAGGGAACGCAGCATCATTTTCATCTCGTAGGCTGACTTCCGGCTGCGACTGGGGTGGCTCAGGTGGACTCGGGGTATCTTTTGCGGCCTCAGCGAGGGCTTCTTCCGGCGATGAAGCCTTTGGCTGCTTCGGAGCTTGCCGTGACTGCTCGGCGTCCGGATATTGGGCAGTCGGCTTTTCGACCGGAATAGGACTGGTCTGCGCTGGCGCAGAGCGTTCACCGTCATCCCTCGGCGCGTGCGTAATTTGCGGCTCAGGGGACGGTGCTGGATGTTCTACCGGAGCGATTACTTCTGGCTCTGAGACCTTAGGCTCCGAAACCGCGTCGGCCTCAGGCGCTGGCGCATGAAGCTGTATTTCAACGCGCGAGACGGGCGTCGGAACAGGCCGATCAGGCTCATGTCGAATCTGAGTGCCTGCATACCAGAACAGGCCGACGTGAAGCAGAACACTGAGGGCCAGCGTTGCACTGGCCGCATGCCTACGCGATTTCAAACCTGCCGGACACTGCCGCTGACTCAGGCCTGATCGAGTTCGGCGACGAGGGCCTCAACCCGCTTCACCATGTTTGATGAACCGATGAAGTAGGGGGTGCGCTGGTGCAGGGAGGTCGGCTCGATGTCCATGATCCGGCCACGGCCGTCGGAGGCGATGCCGCCAGCCTGTTCCGCCAGGAATGCGAGTGGATTACATTCGTAGAGCAAACGCAGTTTGCCTTCAGGATTACTTGCCGTGGACGGGTACAGATAGATACCGCCCTTGAGCAGGTTGCGGTGAAAGTCAGATACGAGCGAGCCAATATAACGTGCCGTGTAGGGGCGGTTGGTGGCGTCGTCAGGCTCCTGACAGTACTTCAGGTATTGCTTCACTGACTGAGGGAACTTGTGGTAATTGCCTTCGTTGATGGAGTAGATCTGACCATCGGCCGGCGTCTTGATTTTCTGGTGCGAAAGGCAGAATACGCCAAGGGAAGGGTCGTAGGTAAAGCCATTGACGCCATTGCCAGTCGTGAACACAAGCATCGTGGATGAGCCATAGACGACATAGCCCGCAGCCACCTGCTTGTGACCCGGCTGCAGGAAGTCTTCCAGCTGAGCTGGTTGACCGCGCTCGGAAATCCGCTTGTAGATCGAGAAGATCGTACCGACCGAAACGTTGACATCAATATTCGACGAGCCATCGAGTGGATCCATCAACACGACATACTTGCCATCACGACTCAGGTCGCTTTCGAAGATGACGAAGTTGTCTTCCTCTTCCGAGGCTATGCCACAGACTTCGCCCCGGGCTTCCAGTGCGGCCTTGAATTTGTTGTTGGCGTAGACGTCCAGCTTCTGCTGCGCTTCACCCTGAATGTTGACGTCGCCAGCAGCGCCGGTGATGTCGACGAGACCAGCCTTGTTGATCTCGCGATGACAGACCTTGGCCGCCAGCCGGATGGCGCTGAGCAGTGAGGACAACTCACCAGTGGCATGCGGAAAGTCATGCTGATGTTCAACGATGAATTCGCCTAAAGTTTTCATATGAGTATCTGCACGCCTTTTGCTGTGAACGAATGTCTAAAAATGGCCAGCAGTATAGTGCATTTCGCCTCGGCTCAGGAAGACACAGCCTGAGAACAGCTGTCAGGCCCTCGGATTTCTGCTGCCGAGCGCTGCTTTTCTGGCCGCTCGACGGGCATCGCGCTCAAGTGCCTCGATGCGCAGACGTTCTGTACGCTGTTCGAAGCGCAGGCGTGCATACTCGGACTTCTGACGTGCCAGCCTGTTCAGGGTTTCGCTCGTCTTTGCTTCGCGGTATTCGGCAACGAGTGGCAGCTGGCTTGGGCACACGGCTTCGCAGGCACCACACTCGATACAGGCGGACAGATGATGCGATTGCAGCCAGTCGCTGTCTTTGGCAATGGCTGCAAAGTGCAGTTGTTGTGGCAGCAGCCCTACCGGGCAGACGGGCTCGCAGAAGCCGCAGCGAATGCACGGAGAAGTATCGACTGCCAGGCCTTTGCGCTGCCTGATGGCGTGTTCAACCGCCAGCCCGCTGTCCTGGCCGTCGGCAGCAATCAGGCAGTAGCTCGACTTCCCCAGCGGCAGCTGCGCGGTTGCCAGCGGGGTGCCCATCATGCCGCCACCGTGAACCAGTCCGGCGAGCCTGTCATGTTCGACACCAGCTGCTTCCAGCAACACGTCTGCCGCTAACCCTATGGGCACTTCGTAATTCCCAGGTCTCGAGACCGCCCGGCCAGCGACGGTCACGATACGCCGCGTCAGAGACTCCCCCCACAGAATAAAACGGCCCAGCGCTGCCAGGGTCGATACATTGATACAAGCTACCCCGGCCTGGCTGGCTCGCTGCCCAGCCGGTACTTCGATGCCGAATGCTCGCTTGATGACTTGCTGCTCTGCGCCTGCTGGATATTCCGCCGGGATCTCCAGCATCTTCAGCCGCGGCAGTTCGAGCTGGCCACCGAGCATCGAGCGTAGGGCCCCCTCAGCCATGCCGAGTTGCTGCTGCGCCGTCGAGAGGGTGCTCTTGATGGCCAGGCTGATCTCATTCAGTCCGAGGAGTGTGCAGGCCAGCCAGGCTCCAGCAATGACCTCACAGGGCGCGCTCTGCATGAGGGCATTGTCGGCATCGGCGAAGGGCTCACATTCTGCAGCGTTGATCACCACCCGATTGACAGAGGCCGTCAACTTGGCATGAAGTGGAAATCCGCCGCCACCCAGACCGGTAATGCCCGAGTCCTGGGCGATGGCGTCGAACGCCGCCTGGCGTCCAGCAGTCGTAGACAGCGCATTCATGCGTTCGGGCA
Organism: Allohahella marinimesophila; assembly: GCF_039538005.1. NCBI lineage: Bacteria > Pseudomonadati > Pseudomonadota > Gammaproteobacteria > Oceanospirillales > Hahellaceae > Allohahella > Allohahella marinimesophila. Next base: position 664,551 of record NZ_BAABBO010000007.1, on the reverse strand, counting down.
GCGCCGTGCTCACTCTTTTGACTGCCGCCTGGCGTTGAGCTGAGGTGGAGGCTGCTATCGCTGTGACGAGATCGATCGTTCGACCGGATTCGATTGTTGGTCTGATAAACAGGCAGCTCAGCTGCACCAGCTCGCCACCAAGGAGAACGCCATGCTCACGAAAGGCAGTCACCTTCCCAGCGACAGGGCTGTGCAAGGTGGCGGCAGGAGACGGTCCGCCTGCGGGGTCGACAAGACCGCTAATACTGGTCTCAGCCAGCGCAATGACCTGCCCCTGGCTGACGACTTCGCCCGCCTGCACCTGGGGGCTCAGCCGTGCGCCAGGCCTTTGGGTCATCGGAAAGATCAGTTCATCGGTCGGCATCAGCTTGTGAGCACCGTTGGCTTGTCGTCCACCAGTATCATATCGATGCAGTCGACGGGACAGGGCTCCACGCATAACTCACAGCCGGTGCATTCGCTGGCGATCACGGTATGCATATATTTCGATGCCCCGATAATGGCATCGACCGGGCAGGCAATGATGCACTTGGTGCAGCCAATGCATTCATCCTCGCGAATGACCGCGAGCGACGGGGGCTTGTGGTCGCCACGTTCGGTATCCATCGGCAGCGGGTCACGGCCAAGCAGATCAGCGAGTACGATAATGGTGTCCTCACCGCCGGGTGGGCAGCGATTGATGGCCTCGCCATCGGCGATAGCGGCCGCATAGGGGCGACAGCCAGGATGTCCGCACTGGCCGCACTGGGTTTGCGGGAGGCAGGCGTTGATTTTTTCAACCAGCGCCTGCCCGGGATCATCTGCGGTCTCAGATTGACGGTTCAAATGACGCAGCACCAGGCCGCAACCGAGGCCGAGTGCACCGAGAGCAGCGCTTGCGGAGAGCATGATGAGCAGCATCGTCAATACCTGATCATGCCGGTAAAACCCATGAAGGCCAGCGACATGATGCCTGCGGTGATCAGGCCGATGGCGCTGCCCTGGAATGGTCCAGGCACGTCGGCAAGTTCCAGCCGGGTGCGAATGGCCGCGAACAGGATCAGTACCAGCGAAAAGCCGATGGCGGCGCCAAAGCCATACAACAGTGATTCGGCAAAACTGTGCGCGGCGTTGACGTTCAACAGTGCGACACCAAGCACCGCACAATTTGTCGTTATGAGCGGCAGATACAGGCCAAGCAGTTGATAGAGCAGAGGGCTGGATCGCCGGAGCAGCGCTTCGGTACCCTGAACAACGACAGCAATCGCAAAAATAAAGGCGATGGTTCGCAGAAAGGGAATGACCAGCGGTTGCAGCAGCCAGTGCTCGATGAGATAGCTGCACACAGATGCGAGCGTCAATACAAAAGTCGTTGCAATCGATAGCCCTATCGCGGTCTCGATACGGTTGCTGACCCCCATGAAGGGGCACAGCCCAAGGAACTGTACCAGTACGAAATTGTTGACCAGTACAGTGCCGAGCAGAATGAGCGCGAAGCTATCCATCAGCTCGCGTCAGCGAACCTGCATACCTGGCGCAGCCCCCGAATCGGGCGCCAGCAGGAAGATGCCGGTACTGTCACCAGCGGCCAACAGCATGCCTTCGGAGATACCGAACTTCATCTTGCGGGGGGCAAGATTGGCGACCAGCACGGCCAGACGACCCTTCAGATCATCTGGCTGATAAGCTGAACGAATACCCGCGAATACGAAGCGGTTGGGGCCGAAGTCGCCGAGCGACACTTCGATCTTCAGCAGCTTGTCAGCCCCCTCGACCAGTTCTGCCTGCTCGATTCTGGCGACCCGCAGGTCAGTCTGCATGAACGTATCGATAGAGATAGTGTTGCCGTCTCCAGCTGATGGGACCGCAGCCGCTGTCTGATCGCTCTGCGCGCCAGCTTTTTTGCCGTCTTTCGGCTTGGAGGCCTTCCCATCCGACGCTTTTCCGGCCGACGCCTCAGTACCTGAGTCGAGTGGTTTGACCAGGCCAGCCATGGCTGCAGGCTCGACACGCTGAATCAGCGGCTTGAAAGCTGCGACTTCATGATCGAGCAGAGGCTCCGGTTTGCCTGTCCAGGTCAGCGTGGTATTCAAAAATGCTTCAGCACGCTCGGCCATCAGCGGTAGCACCGGCTTCAGCCAGCCCATGAGCACCTTGAACATGTTGATGCCCTGGCTGCAGACGGCCAGCGTTTCCTGTTCCCGGTCGGCTTCCTTGGCCATCTGCCACGGTGCCTTTTCGGCAATGTACTGGTTGGCCCTGTCGGCGAGCGCCATGATTTCCCGAACAGCACGACCGTACTGGCGCGCATCGTAATAGCCTGCGATGGTCTCTGAGGCGCCGGCGAACTGCTCGAACAGTTCTGGATTTTCCAGCTCTGGCGAAAGCCTTCCACCGTATTTCTTGACGAAACCAGCACAGCGGCTCGCAATGTTCACCAGCTTGCCGACGAGATCGCTGTTCACGCGGGCCGTGAAGTCCTCGAGGTTGAGATCCATGTCGTCGACTTCAGCACCCAGTTTGGCCGCGAAATAATAACGTAGATATTCAGGGTCGAGATGCTCGAGATAGGTGCTCGCTTCGATGAAAGTTCCACGAGACTTCGACATCTTCATGCCGTCTACCGTCACGAAGCCATGGGCAAACACGCCGTTCGGCATACGATAACCTGCGCAGGACAGCATGGCTGGCCAGAACAGGGCGTGGAAGTTGATGATGTCCTTGCCAATGAAGTGATACACCTCGGTATCACTCCCCGGGCGCCAGTATTCATCGAAGTTAAGATCGCTGCGGCGATCACAGAGATGCTTGAAGCTCGCCATGTAGCCGATCGGGGCATCCAGCCAGACGTAGAAGTATTTCTCCTCCTCTTCTTCAGGAATCCTGAAGCCGAAGTAGGGCGCATCGCGGGAAATATCCCAGGCCTGCAGGCCGGCATCCAGCCATTCGGCGAGCTTGTTGGCTACCTGTGGCTGCAGCGTGCCGCTGCGGGTCCATTGTTTCAGAAAGTCACTGAAGGCCGGCAGGTCGAAGAAGAGGTGCTTGGAGCTCTTCTGCACAGGGGTCGTCCCGGAGAGTACCGACACCGGGTCGATCAGGTCGGTGGCAGCGTAGGTCGCGGAGCACTTCTCACAGTTGTCGCCATACTGGTCGGGCGTCTTGCAGCGCGGACAGGTCCCTTTGATGAAACGATCCGACAGGAACATGCCCTTTTCGGTGTCATAAGCCTGCACGACGTCGCGGGCAACGATGGCCCCGGCCTTCTTGCAGGCAAGGTAGACCGACTCACTCAGCACCCTGTTTTCTTCCGAATGCGTCGTATGATAATTATCGAAACCGATATTGAAGCCCTTGAAGGCGGCCTCGTGATCAGCCTGAACCTGCTGAATAAGCGTTTCCGAACTGACGCCCTGCTGTTTCGCCTTGAGCATGATGGCCGTGCCGTGGGCGTCGTCTGCACATACGTAGGTGCACTGGTGGCCACGTAAGCGCTGGAAACGAACCCAGATATCAGTCTGGATATACTCCAGCAGATGGCCGAGGTGAATGGGCCCGTTAGCGTAGGGTAAGGCGCTGGTCACGAGAATGCGGCGCTGGCCGGCTGTGCCCGCCGGTACTGAAGAGACTGCAGGATTTGGCATCGGTTCCGTTCTGAACTGGGAGAATGAAGGTAAAAGTCGGCGCTGTGCCGGGTGCACGTATGATAGCGCGTAATGGTATGCTGGAGCCAGCCGGGGCCAAGGCCCCTCAGGGTAGCGGGATGATGCGGAATATCGGTCCCGGACAGCGGATGGAGCGGTTGAAGATGAGTAGCAATGAAAGCGATCAGGCCGAAGCGATCAGTCAGCAGCAGACCGCCTGGCCGGTCGACGACAGGCGAACACAGCGTAATGAAGCGGTGCTGAGCGAATATGGCCCAGGCCTGGCGGAAGCCTTCTCGAATTATATCGATCCCTATATGGCCCTGCCGATGACAGCCTTTGCCAGACTCGAAGCTCAGGGCAAGGCGCTGGGCATCGATTTGCCCTATGCCTGCAGTGGCCATTATGAGGCCATGCGTACCTTGTTGACGGTCAGCCTGCCTGACAGCGAGGTCCCTGACCTGAATTTTTCCCAGACAATCGAGGCCTTGCCGGTTGCCGATCGCTCACCAAAGGGTGGTCCGCAGACAGGCCATGCGCCACTGATTCAGCCCAGGGGTGCCGATAGGGCGCCTGCAAGCGGAACTGGTCAGAGCGCCGCTCTGGCAGGCGTGCACAACATCATTGCCGTCGCGTCAGGCAAGGGCGGTGTGGGCAAGTCCACCAGCAGCGTCAATCTGGCGCTGGCGCTACAGGCCGAGGGTGCGCGAGTTGGCATTGTCGACGCTGATATCTATGGTCCCAGTATGGGCATGATGTGCGGCGTCGCCGACGGCGTTCGTCCCGACATCGTCGATTTTGACGGCACGCGCTTTTTCCAGCCCATTGAAGTATTCGCGGATGCGGGCACAGCGCCAATACAGCTGATGTCGATGGCTTTTCTCGTCAACGAGAAGACGCCAATGGTCTGGCGTGGGCCGATGGTCAGCGGAGCGTTGCTGCAGTTGATCACCCAGACGCATTGGCAGGCGCTGGACTACCTGATTGTGGATCTGCCGCCTGGCACTGGAGACATACAACTGACCTTGTCACAGAAGGTGCCATTGTCTGCAGCTGTTATTGTCACGACGCCTCAGGACATTGCCCTGCTGGACGCACGCAAGGCTGTGAGTATGTTCGAAAAAGTCGACGTGCCGGTGCTGGGCGTGATTGAAAACATGAGCGTGCATATCTGCAGTAACTGCGGCCACCGCGAGCACCTGTTCGGGAGCGAGGGCGGGGCACGCATGGCAGAAGAATATGGCCTGCCTTTGCTTGGCCAGATACCATTGCACCTGACCATTCGTGAACAGACAGACCAGGGGCGACCGACGGTCTACGCGGAGCCGGAATCCGAGGTCGGGCTGATCTACCGGGACATGGCGCGAAATGTGTCCGCCCGGCTTGCAATTCGATGCGCGCATGCCAAGAATGCCGCACCCGGGCTTATCGCCCAGAACTGATCAGGATCACAGTCACGCCGTGGATCATGTATACAAGAGGTTGAGACCCAACGATGAGCATTAAATCCGACAAGTGGATCACGACCATGGCACAGAGCCACGGCATGATCGAGCCCTTCGAGTCAGCGCAGGTGCGCTACAGTCCCGGTCCTGATGGCGCGCCTCGGCTCGATGACCCGTCTGCCCGCGTCATCTCCTATGGCGTCTCGAGCTATGGCTACGATGTTCGTTGCAGTACCGAGTTCAAGATCTTCACCAATGTCCACTCGGTTACCGTGGATCCGAAGGCCTTCGACGAAAAGAGTTTCGTGGACTTCACTGGCGACTACTGCATCATCCCGCCCAATTCTTTTGCCCTGGCACGCACCATCGAATACTTCAGGATTCCACGCGATGTGCTGACGATCTGTCTGGGCAAGTCGACCTATGCCCGCTGCGGCATCATCGTCAACGTCACGCCGCTCGAGCCGGAGTGGGAAGGCCATGTCACGCTGGAATTCTCGAACACGACCAATCTGCCTGCGAAAATCTATGCCAACGAAGGTGTCGCGCAGATGCTCTTCTTCCAGTCCGACGAAACCTGTAACGTCAGCTATCGTGATCGCGGCGGCAAGTATCAGGGGCAGCGTGGCGTCACGCTGCCGAAAACCTGATGCAGTCCGACCGTCACCTGCAGAAAATCAAGGGTTTGCGGGGGCTTCGTGCCAGCGCCTTCACTGCGGCTTTAGCGCAGCGCGCGCTGCCGCATAGTCAGCTGTTTGCCGAATTGCTTGGCGATCAGCGCAGCATTCGGGCCGTATCTGCGTTTACCGAAGGTCTCTGGCCAGCGCTTCAACAGGCTTTCGAAAAGACCCTCGGTGCCGAGCGGACAAGCGCTGCCAAGCCCAGTGGCAAGTCATCGGCAAAGGCGCGTCAGCCGGAAGCGGGTCCAGATGATATCAGGCTGTATCTCGAGCGGCTCGATCAGCAACTACAGGCCTGGTCAGCGCAGGATAGCTACGGCGCGGTGCTCGCGAGCAGTCAGCTCGAGCTCACCATGGAAGCCTGGATCAGTCTTGCGGAGGCGCAGCGATTTCATGACCTCACCGATGATCTGCCAGACTTCGTGGGGCCAGTCAGCTGTGCCCAGGACACCATCAACAGCGTGATCAATTATCTGCAGCTGCAGCTGGAAGGCGATGAGGATGCGCGTATAGAGCTGGAGACCGAAGCGGTCAGGTTTGAAGGCACGCCTGCTGAGTTGTTGGCCGATGATGAGGCGCTCGTGGCCTATCTCGATCAGCATGAGGTGCTGCAGGCGGAACTTGGCTTTCAGACTGAGGTAAGACTGCTGCTGGATGTGCCGACTGAAAAGCTGATAGGCCATCTCAAGCGCATTCAGACCCTCGCCCACAATGGCGGTGTCAGTAGCATCGGCGTGAGTCTCGAGAGCGAATAACCAGCGCGCTCACTGGCGCCCTGCGGCCCCATTCCCATTCCAGAGGACGCATTATGGCACGGGTTTTTTCAAGTTTCTCAAGACGCCTCGGCAGTGGCAGCGGTATCAATCGCCTGATGACCGATCTCGGCAGCGCCATGGCCTCAGGCGATCTCATCATGATGGGGGGCGGCAACCCGGGCATGATTCCGCAGATTACGGCTGCGGTACAGAAGCGTCTACTCGAAATCGCGTCCTCCGACGAGGCCAGTGTCCGCTTCGCCGGCATCTACGACGGTCCCCACGGTAGCATCAGCTTTCGTCGGGAAATGGCGGCCGTGCTGAAGCGCCGCTACGACTGGCCGCTCTCCGAACGAAACATTGCGCTCACCAACGGCAGCCAGTCTGCCTTCTTTGCCCTGTTCAATATGCTGGCAGGCGGCTTTGATGCGCTGAGCCCTGAATCCGAGAACGAGACAGCTGCCCGCAAGATCCTGCTGCCGATGACGCCGGAATATATCGGCTACGCCGACGTCGGTGTCGGTGATGACATGTTCGTTAGCGTACGACCGCTAATCGACCAGCACGCACCGCACCGCTTCAAATATCGTATCGATTTCGACAGCTTGCCGATCAACGACACCTGGTGTGACCCTGCCATTGGTGCCATTTGCCTCTCACGCCCAACCAATCCTTCGGGCAATGTGGTGACCGATGAGGAGCTGGCGCGCTTGGATGCACTGGCGAGACGTCACGATATCCCGCTAATCATCGATGGCGCCTACGGCCTGCCATTTCCCGGTCAGCTGTATACGCCAGTTGAGCCACACTGGAACGACAACACCATTCTTTGTCTGAGCCTCTCCAAGCTTGGGCTTCCGGCCCTGCGCACCGGCATCGTCATTGCCGATGAGGCTGTCATCGATGCCCTGGCGAGCGTAACGGCCGTGACCGGACTCGCGCCCGGCAGTGCTGGAGCAGCCATTGCAGAGCCATGGCTGGCCGATGACAGCTTGCTGGATTTCGGCGCCGAGATCATCGAGCCGTTCTATCGCAGCAAGCGCGATCTCGCGCTCGCCGCCTTCAAGCAGTCGTTTGAGGGGCTCAATTACATGATTCACGATCCAGAGGGCGCGATGTTCCTCTGGCTCTGGCTACCAGAGCTGAGCGTGAGCGCACACGAGCTTTATGAACGTCTGAAGATAAAGGGTGTGCTGGTCGTACCGGGTCACTATTTTTTCCCGGGACTGGCAGAGCCATGGACGCATGCCGAGCAGTGTCTGCGGCTGACCTATTCGCAGGATGACGAGGCTACGGCGCGCGGCATCGCCATCATTGCTGAGGAGGTTCGGTCTCTGAGGTCCTGACGGAGGCCTTACAGGTCGAGGCTGATTTTCTTGCCGTCGACCACCGCCTCTTCGAGCAGGATCTCGTACTCTTCGCCGTCAGGCTCTTTCTGTTCCATTTTTACGAGCACGTAGTTCAGGTTCTTGGCGAACCAGAGTTTGGTCATACGACCATCATCCTCATCACGCACCCGTTCAACGATCACAGACGGGACCTGACTGCCGTTGGCAGTGATCGTTTCCTCGCCAATGACGGCAAATTCCATTTTGCGTGAGCCCGAGCGATGGGCGACGTCGTAGCTCATTTCGGACAGCCCGCTGGCGAGATCCATTCTGAGCTGTAGCTGATAACCGAGCTTGTCGAGCAGATCCTTGGTCAGTGGCGCATCGAGTTTGTCGCCATCGCGATTGACATGCACCTTGTCCGCCTCATAGTCGAACTCGTAACTTCGCTCTCGACCAGCGACCCAGCCGCTGCGTTCATATTCATAGCGCAGTGGCACGACCTGATTGTTTTCCCAGCGTAGCTTGGTCCGTTCGGTGATATCGACTACCCAGCTTTCGACATTGAACCTGTAGTCCCACACACCGTCTTCGAGCCGCTCAAGCGAGCGTACTGCACTACCTTTGATAGGCACCCCTTTCTTGTAGGATGCACTGTATTTCGCTGTGATAGGCACGAGCTCCACTGCCGGCCTGGCAGCCTCTGTGGCCTGGGCCGCCTCTTCAGCCTGAATCGGGAGCGCGGTGAATTGCAGAGCCGCCAGCGTGAGCAGTGCGGATCCTAGCCGACATGACCATCGGCGCTCTCGGCCTGTCTGGGAAAAATCATCAATCCTGGGCATCATGACTGTCAACCTCGTTCCTGAATACATTGTCGATACGCAGTCCGCAGGGGGGCAATAGCTGTCCATCAAGCGTAAGGCGGTCTGGCATTGCGATGTCCCGATCATACCCGACGCGACCCTCGCTGAGCCACACCAGTACCTGGGGCAGGAGCTGATGCTCCTGTACATGAACCCGCTGGGCAAGACTGTCTGCGGTGTCACTCTGTAGCACGGGCACCGTGGCCTGGGCAATACAGGGGCCACCATCAAGGTCGCCGGTGACGAAGTGCACGCTGCAACCATGCAGGGCCGCACCACCGTTGCCAAGGTCGTCGAGTACCCGCTGATGCGTACGAAGGCCAGTATAGGCCGGCAAGAGGGAGGGGTGGACGTTGATGATGCGCCCTGCGAATCTGTCGACAAAGCCGGCGGAAAAAATACGCATGAATCCGGCCGCAACGATGATGTCGGGCTCGTGGCTCTCTATGCGCGCTGCCAGCGCAGCATCGAAGGCTTCGCGGTCAGCAAAGTCGCCATGAGCCAGCACCTCGGCTGGAACGCCCGCAGCCGCTGCACGTTGCAGACCATAGGCATCCGCCCGGTTGCTGATGACAGCGGCAAGGCGTGCTTTCAGCCGGCCAGTATCGATAGCATCGAGTATGGCTTGCAGATTGCTGCCATTGCCGGAGATCAATACGACAAGGCGAAAAGATGTGCTCATAAACCGATCAGTTCGACCGCCTCTTGCTGACTACCGGCGGGTCGGCCGACGATGGTACCTAGCTGCCAGGCCTGTTCGCCGCAGGCGTTGAAGTGGGCGATAGCCGCTTCAGCCTGAGCCGCCGGTATACACAGTACCAGTCCGATACCACAGTTAAATGCGGTATACATTTCCCGCCAGTCGACCTTGCCCTTGCGCTGAAGCCAATGGAAGACCGGTGGCAGTTCATAGGTATTGAGGTCGAGGCGGGCGCTCAAGCCATCGGGTAGCACACGGGGAATGTTCTCGACCAGCCCGCCGCCGGTGATGTGACTGATGGCATGCACTGGCACGGTCTGTAGCAGTTCCAGGACCTGACGCACGTAGATGCGTGTCGGTTCGAGTAAGGCGTCGCCCAGCGAGCGCGCTACGGCAGCGGTATTGTCGCCAGCGTCGATACCAGCCTCGTCAAGAAACTCTGCAAGTGGTCGATCAAGATCGGCCTGTTCTCGTTCAAGAATCTTCCTGATCAGCGAGTAACCATTGGAGTGTGGGCCCGAAGAGGCGAGGGCGATAATGGCATCGCCTTCCTGGACGAGCGAGCCGTCGATGATTCTGCTTTTCTCGACGATACCCACGCAGAAACCAGCAAGATCGTAATCATCGCCTTCGTACATGCCGGGCATTTCAGCAGTTTCACCACCGATCAGTGAGCACCCTGCCTGCACACAGCCTTCGCCAATGCCGTCTACAACAGCCTTTGCCATATCGACGCTGAGCTTGCCACAGGCGTAGTAGTCGAGGAAGAACAGCGGTTCGGCGCCCTGCACGATGAGGTCGTTGACGCACATGGCGACGAGATCGATGCCAATGGTGTCATGGCGGCCCATCTGCATCGCCAGACGCAGTTTGGTACCGACACCATCGGTGCCGGACACCAGAACAGGCTCACGGTAGCCTGTCGGCAACTCGAAAAGCGCGCCGAAGCCACCCAGTCCGGCGAGAACTTCCGGCCGTCGGGTGCGCGCTGCGGTCGACTTGATACGCTCGACCAGCGCATTGCCAGCCTGTATATCGACGCCCGCACTGGCATAGCTCAGCGAGTCCTGCCCGCCTGCCGATGACGTATCCTTGGGGTGCTTGCCGTGGTCCGAACTCATGCTGCTGTTTCCTGCGAGGCTAAATGCGCGCTACCTTACGCTTTTTCGGGCTTATTTTCATCAGCTATCGCCAGCCTTGGGCGATTCACGTAAACTCGGTGGTCTCGTCCAGCCTCAAATAAAGCATAAGAAGCAAAACGTAGTGTCTTCAAGCGTCAAATCCAGATCCCGTGCGACGCGCCGTTCGCCGCTCGACAAACTTAGCTGGCTGCCTAACGCGATTACTGTACTCCGTATCGTTCTGGTGGCGCCCATAGCCTGGCTGCTTTTGCAGCAGGATTACGGGTTTGCGCTGCTGCTATTCCTCGCCGCAGGCCTGTCCGATGGCATCGACGGCTTCCTGGCTCGCCGCTACGACTGGGGTTCGCGATTCGGCGCTATTGCGGACCCGCTGGCCGACAAGCTGCTCATGGTCGTCACATTTGCCATGCTGTCATTGAACGGTGTCGTTCACTGGTGGCTCACGATCATTGTCTATGGCCGCGATATCATCCTCGTCAGTGGCGCGCTGGCCTACCACTACATCGTTGGACAGTATGAAATCCAGCCGAGCTGGCTTGGCAAACTGACCACCTTCACACAGATCCTTTTTCTCTTGCTCGTTTTGGTTGTCGTGGCTGCTCATCAGCAGCTTGCGCCCAGCTTCGGCGTTCAGTATCCCGAGCTGCCCTTCAGTCATGACATTGCCAGGCTCTTCAGCGATTCCCAGCGCCTCGATGACATTGTCAGTGTCTCGCACTGGATCGCTGCCGCCGTCACAGTAGCCAGTGGTCTTCACTACGTGATGCTATGGGGTGGTCGTTTCATCTTTGAGCGCAGTCGCATGAAAGGCCAGGGGTGACCGCGCCAGTGGCGGCTCCCGACCTGTCTTCCCAGCTCACCTTGGGGCTGGCTCTTGGCACTCAGGCGAGCTTCGCCAATGCGGTCGACTCGAAAAAACCGGTTCAGGCGATGCTGGAACGTCAGTGGTCAGGGGCTGGCTCTGCCGTGTTTCTTCATGGTGAGCCTGCCAGTGGCAAGTCCTGGCTGCTTTACGCCAGCGTTGCTTCCTTGCCCGCCAGTGACGCTGCCTGTCTCGATCTGGCGGAGCTGAAACAGGCTGGCAATGCCAGGATGCTGGATGATCTCGACGGCTTCGGGCTACTGTGCCTGGACAACGTCGATCTCGTGGCCGGCCTGGAGGACTATGAGGAGCATCTGTTTCATCTCGTCAATCGCTATCGTGACGCCGAAAAGCATCTGGTGCTGGCCGCCAGGCAGTCTCCTCGCGCGCTGGATATCAGGCTCAGGGATCTGGCCTCGCGACTCAATGCCATGCAGGTTATCCGCCTGCCGAGACCAGACGATACCGAACTGCTCTGGCTCATGACTTTCAAGCTGAAGGAGCGGGGGCTCGAATTCGATGCCGCGCTGCCTCAGTATCTCTTGCTGCGTCTGCCCAGAGACATGCATAGTGTCGATGCTGCGCTCGAGCAGATCGATCGCGCAGCCTGGACCTATAAGCGATCATTGACCTTGCCCTTCGTACGCAAGGTGCTCGGCTGGTAAGACGCCGGCCTGATGAATTCAAAAAAACAACTAGATGATGACAGGGAGAAATGTCCAGATGATAAGGGTGATATTCAACCAGAAGGGTGGCGTCGGGAAATCCAGCATCAGCTGTAACCTAGCTGCCATCGCCGCTTCAAGGGGGCTGAAGACCTTGCTGGTGGATCTCGATCCGCAGGGTAATTCAACGCATTACCTGATGGGCCGCCCCGCGGCGGAACTCACGGAAACGGCGGCTGATTTCTTTGAGCAGGCCGTGGCGTTCAACATTTTCGCCAAGAAAACTGAAGACTTTGTTCATACTACTCGCTTCGACAAGTTGTTCGTGCTGCCATCCAGTCCAGAACTGGATTTTCTCGAGCGCAAGCTCGAAGCCAAACACAAGATCTACAAGCTGCGAGAGGCGCTCAGCACACTGGCCGAGACCTACGAGGTCATTTACGTCGATACAGCGCCTGCGCTCAACTTCTATACCCGTTCAGCGCTCATCGCCGCGCAATCAGTGCTGATTCCTTTCGACTGCGATGATTTCTCGCGCCAGGCCCTGTACACCATTCATGGCGAAATTGAAGAGCTCAAGGCTGATCATAATCCGGACCTCCAGGTTGAGGGCGTCATCGCTAACCAGGTACAGCCACGGGCATCACTACCGAGACGCATCATCGATGAGCTGAAGGCAGAGGGCTTTCCCGTGTTGGGCGTGGAACTGAACAGCTCGGTAAAGATGAAGGAGTCGCATCAGCAGAATCTGCCGCTGATCCACATGGCGCCGAAGCATCCGCTCACGCTACAGTTCGTAGCGCTCCATGACTTCCTGGAAACCAATCGTCTCAAGCACTGATCAGCTATCCAGCGGCAGGCCAATCTGACGCGCAAATCGCTCCGGATTGAGCCAGCTGGTAGTTCTGAGCTTGTGAAGCAAAGTCTCGATGGCCAGGGGCTCGTCAAAGAGGTGTCCCTGGGCATAGTGAATACCCAGGCGGCGCAGGAAGATAAGCTGGCTTTCGGTTTCGATGCCCTCGATCATCACCGTCTTGTCCATCTGCCGCGACACTGCGCAAAGCGTTTCCAATAGCGCACTCTGGTTGGCATCTTCGGGCACACCATCGAGCAGCTTGCGGTCGATCTTGATGGCGTCTATCGGCCAGCGATGGAGGACCGAGAACGAGGTCAGACCAGACCCGAAACTGTCGAGCGCTATGCACACGCCCAGCTGCCTGAGACGTTGCAATTGTTTCTCGGAGCGCTCGGCGTGATTCACCAGCGACTGTTCATTGATTTCTAGATAGATGCTCGACGGGTCGACGCCCGTCTGCTTGATAACGGTGACGATCTGTTCGGGCAGCTCAGGCGCCAGGAACTGGCGACTGGAGAGATTCACCGACAGCGTCTTCCTGCGACCTGTAGCAGCTTCGAGTTCCAGCATGGCGGCCACACTGTTGCGCAGGATCCATTCACTCATCTGTTGTAACAGCCCTGATCCTTCAGCAGCCTCGAGGAACATGTCCGGCGTGGCCAAGGTGCCGTCCGGCGTGCGCCAGCGCAGTAGCGACTCGATGCCGATGAGTTCGAAGGTGTTGAGTTCGAACTGCGGCTGAAACAGCAGTTCGAAGCGCTTCTCGGCAACGGCCTCCCGCAGCGACTGCTCCATTGTCAGCCTGGTCATGAGCCGCTGCTGCATGTGCTCATTGAAGAAACTGATGGTGTTGCGTCCTGATTCCTTGCTCTGATACAGCGCCATATCAGCATTTTTCAACAAGGTCTGGTAGCTGTTGCCGTCGTCGGGCGCAAGGGTCATGCCGATGCTGGTGGTCACGACGATCTCGCGGCCGGGCAGCGAAATAGGGCGGGTCACTGCCTCAAGCAGGGTTCGAGCGACACGCTCACAGCCTTTCCGGCTGCGAACGTTGGTCAGCAAGATCGCAAATTCGTCACCACCGAGACGCGCTACGGTGTCTTCCTGTCTCAGGTTTTCCTGCATCCGACTGAAGATTGTTTGCAGCAGCCGGTCGCCGACATCGTGACCAAGCGTATCATTGATCTGCTTGAAATGGTCGATGTCCAAGGCGAGTAGACAGAGGCTACCTGAGGTGCGCTGCATCTGCCTTATGGCCTGCGTACAGCGGTCTTCGAACAGGCGGCGGTTCGCAGCGCCAGTGAGAGCATCGTAATGCGCGAGATAATGCAGCTTGTCCTGGGTCTCGCGGATACTGGTGATGTCCTGGCCCACGATAATCACGCTATTTTCAAGTTCGCCACCGACACTGCTGATGCTCCAGTAGACGACTTTGACGGCGCCATCGCCGCCAAGCATTTCGTTTTCCAGGTGCTCCACATTGATACCGGTCTCGAGCACCTGGCGAACCTTCCACTGGGTCTGCTTCTGAAACGCCCGTGGTACGCAGCGCTCGATATAATGAGCGCCCATGACCTGATCTCTGGGAATGCCGAAAAGCTGTTCGGCGGCGGTATTCCATTCCTGAATCCGGAACTCGGCATCGATGGCGATAATGGGACTGCCAGCGGTTTGCACCAGGGTGCGATAGCGCTGATAGGACTTGCGGAAGGCGCGCTCCGCCTCTTCACGGACGAAAATCTCATCCTGCAGAACCTGGTTGCGCGTCGCCAGGGCCGAATCGTTTTCTGCGAGCTGAGCGTTCATTTTTGCCATGGAGGCCTGTTGCGCTCCCAGCAGACAGCAGGCGCTCGCCATCAGGTGAGCGGAGGCAGCCCCGATAGCATGCAGTAGCAGGCCGGTCGCGGCGACTCCGGAGGCCTGCCAGCCCGCCGTGTCCAGATAAGCCGACAGTGGCACGAGCAGCAGGAGTACCAGCCATACCATAGCGGTGACCAGCAGCAGTATCGGGCCCTTGATCGACCAGTGATTGCCTGGCGCATTCAGGAGCCGGAAGCAGGCAGTCATGCTGGCGGCCAGACAGCCGACGTGAGCCGCAGCCAGCAGAAAGAGGAGGGCCTTGCCATAATGAGGAGCGCCCTGGCTGATGGCCACGCCGAGCTCCCTGAATAGTGCAAACAGCGCTGCGATACCTGGTGGTGCGCTGATGATGATGAAAACAAGCAACAGAACGGCGAGTAGGCTACGCAGATAGACCGGAACTGACGACATAGGACTTACAGCTAGTGTTCTGATGGGGCTCTCGATATTAACCGATTCGATGCAGTGAATTCTGCTGACAAACGCTCTATATTGACGTGCCGCTGAAGCGCATGGACAGATCGAGCGCGCGAACATGTTTGGTGAGTGCGCCTGAGGATATGAAATCCACACCAGTAGCAGCCACCGAGGCGAGGGTGTCGAGCTCTATATTTCCGGACGCTTCCAGCTTCACCCGGCCCTGTGCCTGAGTGACCGCCTCGCGCATGGCATCATGACTGAAATTGTCCAGCATGACGACGTTGGCGCCAGCATCGATAGCTTCCTGCAGCTGTTGCAGCTGCTCGATCTCCACCTCGATCGGTTTGCCCGGCGCAATCGAGCGTGCGGTGGCGATGGCCTGGCTGATGCCCCCGCAGGCAGCTATATGATTTTCCTTGACGAGAAAGGCGTCCCACAGCCCGAGACGATGGTTGAAGCCACCACCACACCGTACTGCATATTTTTCGGCGTAACGTAATCCGGGGATGGTCTTGCGGGTATCGAGCAGCTGGCATTGGCTGTCGCCCATGGCCTGCACATAGCTCGCTGTGGCCGTAGCGACGCCGCTGAGGGTCTGAAGAAAATTGAGGGCGGTCCGCTCTGCGGTCAGCAAGGCCCTGGCCAGGCCCCTCATTTCAAACAGGGTCTGGCCAGGCTCGATGGCGTCCCCGTCTGCGGCCAGCCATCGCAATTCGACCTCCGGGTCCACCTGACGAAAGCATTCATCTACCCAGGGCTTGCCGCAAAGTATGCCGGCTTCCCGGGTAATCACCGCGGCCGAAGCCTGTGCCGCGCCGGGAATCAGGCGCGCCGTGACGTCATCGCCCGGCGTGAAGTAGAGCGCCGCCGCCCGCTCTGGCGGCGAAAGATCTTCTGCCAATGCAGCTCTCACATTGGCCTCTACCAGTGCCCACTGTGGACTGGATAGTCCGGCTTCGTCTTGGTCGGCTCGGATGGCGGCGTTCTTCATGGGCATGTCTGTCGGTCTCGTCTCAGGTTGCCGGCGCCACTGTCACTCGGGCGGCAGTGGTTTTGACAGTGTCAGCGTATCAAGGCTCTGGCGCAGATCGAATTGTCGCAGCGCGCTCATGCCCAATAGTACGGCATCGTCATCTGACATGGCAGGGTTGATCGTGGCTTTGACGTTTCGCAGCACCATACCGCCAAATTCGAGCCTGTCTATGACGGTGTCGTATACCGTGACCGTGCCATTGGCAGTACGGGCGAGGGAACGGCCCATGCGGGAGAGGCCGGCCCGCTCTGCTACACTTTCAGGAACAGTGACACGCGTGGCGCCAGTATCCAGCAGAAATTCGGCGGGTCTGTCCTCGATGCTGCCATTGACCACATAGTGGCCCCAGCGGTTCATTTGCAACACCAGCTGTGCCGGTTGCCCCGGTTCATGCATGACGCTGACGGACTGATTGGGGTTCAGCTGCTTCGACTCCCAGACATCGAAGACGCTCGCTAACAGGCCAATGCCGATGATCCAGGCGATGACCAGCATGAGCTTGCCCTGACGGCCAGCGGTCGTATTGCCCATAGCCCCTTCATCGTTCGGCATCAATCTCTCCTCGCCTCTGGCTGTGCGAACTGGGTCACGACAATACAAAGCGCTAACAATGGTGTAACAAAAGCTGACAGTGTCTACTGAAAGCTGATTCTATACTCTGTCATAGTCAAACACGAATCCACGGTCGAATGATGGCTGACCGTGCATGGAGTCCAAATGGCACCGCAATCAAAGATTGTTCAGCTTGGTGAGGTCCGCAGTGCGGCACGACTGGCTGCTGATGCGCGCCTGCCGCCGCCGCTATTGAAACTGCGTGACCGCAGCGCGCAGCACCTTGGTCAGTCACTGCAAAAAGTGATGGCCAAACTCGATGACAGCCTGTTCGCACTGGCAGACAAAGCTGACAACAATACGGCCCAACAGGCTTATTTCGATGCCATGCGTGAAATTCGCCTGAAGAAAGACGCCATTATTTCGCGCTTCGACGATGAATTCAAAGCCGGCTTTCATGCCAAGAATGTACGCGATAGTCTCGACAATGACGAAATCCGCGTCGATTCGCTGTCTTTATTGCATAACGACGAGCTTGAAGAGCGTGTGGCTGCAGAATCCATGGTGGCCAGGGTTCAGAGTGCCATGCAACGCGAACTCGAGCATCTGACGCTGCGAATGGATGCGTTATATGCGCGCATCGACATCGAAGAAGCGAACAATCCCCTTGGGCCCCAGCAGATTCTTCGCAGTTTTCAAAGCGGCCTGAGCGTGCTCGAAGTCGGCATTGAGCCGAAACTGATTGCACTCAAGCTGTTTGAAAAGCTGGTGCTGAATCTTCTCAAGCCCCTGTTCGATGCGGCCAACCGCTATCTGGCCGAGCAGGGCGTCCTGCCTGATGTGCAGAGTCAGTCACACCAGTCACGTCGTCAGCACACCCCACAGCAGCCTCCCGGTAACGGCAGGCATGGCGGTGGCCGTGCTCCAGCTGCCGGGCCTGCACCAGCAGGTGGATCTATGTATGCAACGCCTTCAGGCGGTTTTGCGCCAGCTGGCGGTCACGGTCATGGCTATGCGCCTGGCGGCTATGCGAACGGTGGCGGCTATGCCCCAGCGGCTGGTGGCCAAGGCTATGCGCCTGGCGGCAATGGCCCGGCTGGTCACTCAGGTGACGTTCCTGTGCTCTATGATGGCCATGCCATGGAGCCAGGTTCGCCTGTTCCGGTACTGACCAATCAGGCCAGTAGCCATCTGAACTATTCCGCATTGCCTGCCGAGGCGCTGAACCTGATACGCAACCTGAGCCGTCAGGGCCAGCGTCGCTTCAGTCTCCATACTGAATCCGGCTTCGATCACGATAACGAAGGCATCAACACTGGCGCTGGCAGCTATTATGGTGCAGACGCTGCAGGTGCCGGGGGCGTCGCCGGTGGCGCCGGTCAGGTTGAACTCGACCATCGTGCGCTGGTTGGTCTGCTCACTGAAGCCCAGCAACAGCAGACGCAACTTGTTGGTGACCATGTTAACAGCCATGGTCTGCTCAGCTTCGACGCTCTGCTGCAAAGCATGCTCAAGAAGAGTGAAGACAAGAAAGACTCTAATATCGCCTCTTTCGACCAGGACATCATGAACCTGGTGACGATGCTGTTCGAATATATCCTGAGTGACAAGCAGCTTCAGGCGCCGGTCAAGGCGCTTATCGGTCGCCTGCAGATTCCGGTGCTCAAGGTGGCACTGCTCGACAAGAGCTTCTTTGCCGACGCGGAGCACAGTGCCCGCCGTCTGCTGAATACATTGGCAACGGCTTCCATGGGCTGGATTGAAGATACCGGCCTGGAGCAGGACCCATTCCTGGCGAAGCTGGAAGAAATCGTCGCCCGATTGCTGAACGATTTTGTGGATCAGCCAGCTATCTTCGATGAGGTGCTGGAAGATTTCATCCTGTTCCGTGATTCAGACAAGCGACGCAGGCAGTTGCTCGAGCAGCGCACCCGCGATGCTGAAGCTGGCAAGGCCCGCGCTGAGCACGCCCGGTCGCAGGTAGAAGAGGCCCTTGAATTTGCCCTTCGTAACGACGCCCTTACGGCGCCGACTGTCGAAGTGATCCGTGATGGCTGGTGCAACTATATGGTGTTGCTCGCTTTGAAGCAGGGCGCACAATCGAATAGCTGGCGCTCGGCCATCGCGCTGACTGAGCGACTCTGCGAGCTCGACCTGGGCTGCTACGAAGTGCCTGAGGATGTGCGAGCCATTCTGGCTTCGAACAACGAATCTGCAGCCTACGAAGGCGCAGTCGATGCGGTGGTCGCCGAGCTCAAGGCTGGCTTGCAGCAGACCGGTTACAAGCCTTTCGATCTCGAGCCGCACCTGGGCGACTATCGCGATCACCTGCTCAGACAGGCCGTTGAACAGCACGGTGCGGATGGCGCCGCACCTGCAGCTGCCAAAGGGCAGACGCCTTCTGCCGCTGGCTCCAGCGCTGCCACTGCATCGACTGCGTCAGCGACTTCTGGCATTGTCGAAAATCCCTCTGCTTCACCATCCACAGTGTCTGAAGCTACGCAGGAGCAGGTTCAGGCCGAAGACACTGCCGGAACAACAGATCAGACCAACGGACTCACAGCTGATGTGCCAGACAATGTTTCGGATGCCGGTACAACAGCAGCAAAACCTTCGGTTCGTGACGAAGTTCAATCGCAGGCCCTGGCCGGTAGTCTGGCACTGGTCCGCAACATGCGAATTGGGCTCTGGATCGAATACAGCAATCCTGCTGACGCCAATGCCTCGAAACTGCGGTGTAAACTGGCGGCTGTATTACAGACCACTGGCAAGTACATCTTTGTCAATCGAATGGGCGTCAAGGTACTCGAACGCTCGCGTGAAGCACTGGCCGCCGAGCTCAATGATGGTAGCGTGACCTTGCTTGATGATAGTCTCCTGTTCGACCGAGCACTGGAG
This sequence comes from Allohahella marinimesophila, assembly GCF_039538005.1. Taxonomy (NCBI): domain Bacteria; kingdom Pseudomonadati; phylum Pseudomonadota; class Gammaproteobacteria; order Oceanospirillales; family Hahellaceae; genus Allohahella; species Allohahella marinimesophila. Next base: position 644,872 of record NZ_BAABBO010000007.1, on the reverse strand, counting down.
GCCGTAATCGGCAGTCTGAGGAATGACACCAAACACTGACAAATGCTGGCGTTTCATCGATGGCTGGCTCGACGCTGCCGAAAAGTTGCCGTCGCCGAATTGCGGCCGGCGGCCGCCGATGCAGCAGGTCGAATCAGTCATCATTCATAACATCAGCCTGCCGCCGGGCGAATACGGCTCTACTGCCATAGTCGACTTCTTTCAGAATCGGCTCGACCCTGACGCTCATCCCTATTTTCGGGAAATTGCCCACCTGACTGTTTCTGCCCACTTCCTGATTCGCAGGGATGGCAGGGTTTTGCAGTTTGTCTCCACTGACGATATGGCCTGGCATGCCGGTGTGTCATCGTATGGAGAGCGCACTGCCTTCAATCATTTTTCTGTCGGTATCGAGCTCGAGGGCTGTGATCATGGCCCGTTTACCGACGAGCAATATGTGAACCTCAATTCACTTGTTCTGGCTCTCAGGCGGCAATACTCGGCGATTCAGTCTGATCTCATTCTGGGCCACAGCGACATAGCACCCGGCCGGAAAACTGATCCAGGGCCTTTCTTCGACTGGCAGCGACTACAAAAAGCAACAATAGAAGGTTGATATTCCACGTTCTTAAACTAATTTGTAAGTGGAACGCAAAGTGTATTGAGCGACGCTCAAGACCGTGTTATCGATCATGTCGCTGTGGAGTATGATCCCTTTGAAATCCTTTCTCTGGCCGGCAATCGTCCTGATGAACCAGCTGAAACTTGTGTACAAGTTTTCGCTCATCAGTATTCTGTTCGTCATTCCAATTGCCATACTGGTCTATGCGCTGGTCAGTCAGATTCTCGCAGACCTCGATGCGGTAGAGCGTGAGCTGCAGGGCGTGGATGCCGTGGCTGATGCGAGACAGATGCTGAGAGCAGCGCTGGATTTTCGCGATTTCCAGACTTCGGCGACGCTGCGCAGCGAGTCGGACATCGCCGCGCCTGCCAAGGAAAAGCAACGGCAGCTCGAGGCTGCGCTCGAGCATTTGCAGCAACAGTCCTATGCTTTTGACGTGGAAGGTGTGGTGGCAGAAGGGGTGGATGCGCTCGAAGCCACCTGGCTCGGCATCAAGTCCGAGAACAAGGGCTTCACCTCGATCGGGCAACAGTCGGATTATTATGAAGGCATCATCCGGCAGTCGCGTCATCTGCTGTCGCTGATCAAGCAGGCCTCACTGATTTCCTTCGATCCCGCAACACAGATTCAGATACTCGACGGCTTTGCCGAAAAACAGCTCATCCCCGCAACGATGCTTGTCTCCAAAGGCCGGGTGGTCAGCTATTACGCGCTCGTGGAGGGCACAGTTGGCTATGACGTCAGCGACTTCGCCAATTCGGTGATCGACCAGATCTTTCTTTCAGGCCGGCAATTTGCCAGCGAGGTAGAGTCGATCAGTTTGACGGCGCCCTTGCTGAAGGCGAACTATGACGGCGATTTCAGCGAAGTTCAGGCCACACTGACCTCGGTCGCCGAACTCATCGACAGTGAAATTGTGACGCCTATGGTGCTGGAAGGCACCTGGCAGGACCTGGATGCGTCCTTGACGCCTTATCTCGATCGATTGTTCGAGCTTGATGAAGCCCTCTACGAAACCATCGAAGATATTTTGCAGGTACGTCTTGCTGAAAGTCAGACCACGCTGTACACCCTGTTTGGTGTGTTGCTGGCCCTACTGCTCGTTATAGTTTATCTCTACATGGGCTTTTTCGTGTCGGTCAAGACGACAGTAGAGCATTTCGGAAAGGCCGCCCGGCGTGTAGCAGGAGGCGATCTCACCGTGCATTTGAACAGCCCCAACAAAGACGAGCTCGGAAATCTGTCAGTCGAATTCAATAACATGACTTCCCGAGTGCATTCTCTGATGACCCTGCTGGCGCAAAATACCGAAGAGGTTGGTGGTCAGGCGTCTCGGGTAAACCTGTTGGCTGTAGACAGCAACACCGCCAGCAAGCAGCAGATGGAAGAGACGCAGGCGATTAGTGAGTCGATGCATCAGATGGTCGAAGCCGTATCCGAGGTGGCTGTAAGTTCGCAGTCAGCAAGCGATGCCGCTCACCAGGCCGATAATGAAGCGCAACAGGGTAAGCTGGTTGTCGATCGCACGCTGATCACTATCAGAAAGCTCGCAACCGAAATCTCCGATTCGGTGAGTATCATCAATCGTCTGGAGAAGGATTCCCAGAATATTTCGCAGGTGTTGGTCGAGATCAAGGCCATAGCCGAGCAGACCAACCTGCTGGCCCTGAATGCGGCCATAGAAGCCGCCAGAGCGGGCGATCAGGGCAGGGGCTTTGCCGTTGTTGCAGATGAGGTGCGAACCCTCTCGCAACGCACACAGCGCTCTACGGAAGAGATCGAGGCGATGATCGATCAGCTGCAGTCCGGCGTGAAGAACGCTGTCAAATCGATGCAGGGCAGTCATAAAGTGACCGACGAAACGGTCAAGCAGTCGGAGCTGGTGTCCGAGGCTCTACAGAAGATCGTTGGTTCGGTAGCGACGATCGTAGACATGAGTCAGCAGATCGCACAGGCCGCCGAAGAACAGAGTGCCGTGGCCAAGACCATCGACGGTAACATCAATCTCATCAGTGATCTGGGCACCACCAGTGCCAGCAACGTGAATGATACCCTGGCGTCGAGCGAAGAACTCACGCGCCTGACAGAGTCGCTCAAGTCCCACCTGGCTACCTTCAAGATCTGACACGATCGGACGAAGAAGTACTGGCGAAGACGAGTAGGCCTTCGCCAGCACTTCTTCGTCCCGAGATATCAGCTGCGCTGCGGCGCCTGCCAGAGGATTTCACCTTCAGCGCCAATGGACGGGTCACGTCGCGCCAGTACCCGGGCCACCACGAACAGCAGGTCTGACAGTCGATTGATGTACTGTTTCAGTGGCGCCTTGATAGCCTCGTCACGTGCCAGTATCACCAGAGTTCGTTCACTCTTTCTCGCCGAGCTTCTGGCCACATGACAGGCTGCGGCCGCACGATTTCCGCCGGGTAAAATGAAATTCTTCAAGGGTGGGAGCTGCTCGTTGAGCACATCGATCTGTTCTTCGAGATAAGTCACGTGCGACATCTGAATCAGTTGCTCTCCCGGCAGGCACAGTTCTCCACCAAGGTCGAAAAGATCATTCTGCACCCTGAGCAGTACAGGTCTGAGCATATCATCCTGCTCCAGCTCGCAGACCACCATACCGATCGCCGAATTGGTCTCATCGACGCTGCCCATCGCTTCTACCCGTACCGACTCTTTCCCTATCCTGTCGCCATTGCCCAAGCCAGTCGTGCCGTCGTCGCCAGTGCGCGTGTAGATCTTGCTCAATCGGTTGCCCATATCGTTTATCCTTCAGTTGCTGGTGTTGATCAAGCATTCGGTCAGGGCCCTGACCTCGCTGACAAGCTCGCGGTTGGCCTCGCAAGGCAGTGCATGATGCTCGCAGTATTCGATGATATAGCCATTGATGGCGTCAATTTCAGTGGATCGACCCGCCAGTACGTCCTGTAACATCGAAGACCTGTTCGCGGCGGTTCGCTCGCAGATTTCTTCGACCCGTTCCAGCAAAGCGGCCACCGAATCCGGCAAAGCCGCAGTTGATCCGGCGTCAACCTGTCCGGCCCAATGTTGCCAGGCGCCAAGCACCTCGCTGGCCAGGCGTGGTGCCAGCCGCCGATAATCGGACTGGACTGGGAGCTCGCCGTTGGTGCAGCGCAACAGGGCCGTCAGTGGATTGACTATCGCGTTGAGTGCCAACTTATTCCAGAGTATGCCCTCTATCGTACCCACTGGTCTCGCGTTCAGACCGCAGGCATTCAACAGTCCACTCAGACCCCCAGCATCAGTAGCTGTCGCAGGCGGGCGCGATTCATCAAGGTGACCAATTGCGGTGTCTCCAGTGGCCGAGTGGTGAACGGTCGTGTGTTCGCTCCCTTCCCGCCGAGCAGCCTCAGTTGTACTGGCTGCCAGCAGGCTGACCCGGGCACGCGCTGTCTTGGGAAACACGTTCGCAAACGAGGTTTTGGCCAGGGTATGGGTCTGGAGTCCATTCTGCATGATGACCAGGGTCGCCTCGCAGGTCTCGTCCTCCAGTATCAGTGTCCTGAGCTGCGCCAACAGAGAAGGGAGCAGCCGCTTAGCGACTGGGGCCTTGCAGGTGAGCAGTACCCAGTAGTGCCGCCTTCCGCAAGGCTTGAGGCTGCGCGTCAGCTCGTTCAGCGTTCTGAAAATCGGCATCTCTAGCAGTATGGCGCTGTCGCGCTGAATCAGTCGTCGGCTGGCGATACCAGGGTTGGCATTGCGATCCGAGCCAGAACCACTGGATAGCATCAGGGCGCAGCAGTCGTGGCTTTGAGACAGGTGGGCAGCGAACAGTGTGCCAATGGCACCGAGGCCGACGATCACAAAGCAATGGGAGACCGTTGGGTCCGGGACCGGCAGGTTCGGCTTCATCAGTCTGCTCGTTACGCCATGCGTTGAAGCTGTGCCTGGATAGCCGCAAAACGAAGATTGACATCATCAAGCTTCGCCTGTTCCTTCGCCACCACTTCTGCGGGCGCCTTGTCCGCAAAGGCCGGATTGCCAAGCTTGCCCTGAAGGCGTTTTCTTTCCTGCTCCAGCCGCTCGAGCTCTTTGCTCAGACGGCGTTGCTCAGCAGCCATGTCAATGATGCCTTCAAGAGGAATCAGGATCTCGAGCTGTCCAACGAGCTGTGTTGCGGAGAAGGGCCGTTCACTGCCGGCAAAGGCCTCCACTGATTCAAGTTTGGCCATAGCCATCCAGAGTGGCGTTACGAGATCGAGCAGGGTCTGTTGTGATTCGCCAGGGCTGGCATAGAGCACCTTCAAGCTGCGTGCAGGGGATATGTTCATCTCACCGCGTATATTTCGGACAGCGACGGTCAGCTGCTTGAGGAACTCGATGCCCGCTTCGGCGGCACTATCGATTTTAGAGTCATCGGCGCGTGGGTAGGGCTGGCGCATGATCGTGGTGAGTGTCTCGGTGTCTGTTGGCTTGCCGGCCAGCGGCGCAACCTGCTGCCAGATCGATTCGGTAATGAATGGCATGACGGGGTGCATGAGGCGCAAACCGGTCTCCAGAACGCGCACCAGTGTGCGCCGAGTACCCAGCTTGCGGGCCTCGCTGAGGCTATCGTCATTCAGGCTGACTTTCGCCAGCTCCAGGTACCAGTCACAGTATTCGTTCCAGAAGAATTCGTAGAGGCATTGGGCCAGCAGATCGAATCGATACTGCCCAATCTGCCTGTGGCATTCCTGCTCGGCCCGCTGTAACCGGGAAATAATCCAGCGTTCAGCCAGTCCAAGTTCAAATTCCGTTTCGCCATGCTGCCCGCAGGAATGACCTTCGACATTCATGAGCACGAAGCGTGTGGCGTTCCAGATCTTGTTGCAGAAGTTGCGATAGCCTTCCACGCGTTTCATGTCGAAATTGATGTCGCGGCCTGTGCTGGCGAGCGAGCAGAAGCAGAAACGCAGGGCGTCTGTGCCGTAGGCTGCTATACCCTCGGGAAATTCCTTGCGGGTCTGTTTGGTAATTTTCTCAGCCAGCTTCGGTTGCATGAGACCCTCGGTGCGCTTGGCCACCAGATCTTCGAGCGAGATGCCGTCAATGATATCTAGCGGGTCCAGCACATTACCCTTGGACTTGGACATCTTCTGGCCTTCGCCATCGCGGACCAGGCCATGGACGTAAACAGTCTTGAAGGGCACCTGCGGAGTGCCGTCATCATTCTTCAACAACTGTGTGCTGAGCATGATCATCCGGGCAACCCAGAAGAAAATGATGTCGAAACCGGTCACCAGCACACTCGACGGGTGAAACATTTCGAGCTCTGGCGTCTTCTTTGGCCAGCCCAGTGTGGAAAAGGTCCACAGGCCCGAGCTGAACCAGGTATCGAGTACGTCTTCGTCCTGGCGCAATGGTCTGTCACCAAGCCCATGCTGTGCACGCACCTCGGCTTCACTACGGCCAACGTAATGTTGCCCATTGTCGTCGTACCAGGCCGGAATCCGGTGGCCCCACCACAACTGACGGCTGATACACCAGTCCTGAAGGTCGCGCATCCAGGCGAAGTACATGTTCTCGTATTGCTTCGGTACGAACTGAATTTCGCCCCGTTCCACCACCCCCATGGCCTGTTCGGCCATGGCAGAGGCCTTGACGTACCACTGATCAGTCAGCCAGGGCTCGATGACTACGCCTGAACGATCACCCTTGGGGATCTTGTTCGCATGCTTCTCGATGGTCTCGAGCAGACCCAGTTGTTCCATCTCGAGGACAACGGCCCTGCGCGCTTCGAAGCGATCCAGCCCGACCAGCCCTGCAGGCATGTCGAGATCGGCGTTCGGCAGTGGCTGCCCGGCAATGTCGAAGGCCTGGGCGCGCGACAGTATTCTGGCGTGACTGTCGAATATATTGATGAGTGTCAGCGTTTGGCGCTTGCCTACTTCATAATCGTTGAAGTCGTGCGCAGGCGTGATCTTCACACAACCTGTGCCTTTTTCAGGATCCGCGTGTTCGTCTGCGACGATGGGGATGAGCCGATCGGTCAGTGGTAGCCGAACTGACTGTCCAACCAGGTCGCTATAACGTTCATCGTCTGGATGCACGGCTACTGCGGCATCGCCCAGGAGGGTCTCCGGACGTGTCGTGGCCACTACTAGCCAGGACTTGCCGTCTTTTGTGGTCGCGTCGCCAGCGAGTGGATAGCGGAAATGCCAGATATGGCCATCCTGATCGACGTTCTCGACTTCCAGGTCGGATACGGCCGTCTGCAGCTGAATGTCCCAGTTGACGAGTCGTTTGCCGCGATAAATGAGGCCATCTTCATGCAAACGGACGAAGGCCTCAAGTACTGCAGCCGACAGGTCCTCGTCCATGGTAAAGCGTTCGCGCGACCAGTCGACTGATGAGCCGAGGCGTCGGATCTGGCTGGTGATGAAGCCACCGGATTTCGCTTTCCATTCCCAGACCTTGTCCAGAAAGGCCTCACGCCCGAGTTCCTGGCGAGTGATGCCTTCGGCTGCGAGTTGCCGCTCCACGATCATCTGTGTGGCTATGCCAGCATGATCGGTGCCCGGCTGCCATAGGGTAGGGTCGCCACACATGCGATGGTAGCGAATCATGGTATCCATGATGGTGTTGTTGAAGCCATGACCCATGTGCAAGCGCCCGGTCACGTTCGGCGGCGGAATCATGATGGCGAAAGGATCGCCATCGCCCTCTGGCTGGAAGGAGCCGGCAGCTTCCCAGCGCTGGTACCAGGACTGCTCAATATTCTGCGGCTGGTAGGTGGTGTCCATCGCCGAAGCGGCGTTGTCGTTGTCGGTGCTGCGGTTCTCATTCATGGGTAAACTGCTTCAATTCCGTATGTCGTGATAATTAAGCTTGAAGTCGCGCGCCCTCAGCAGGCGATAGCAGGCCCGGGCCATTTCTCGGCCGGACTCGCCAGGCTCGACGATGAAAGTCAGCCGTTCACAGGCGCTGGCGACAGTGTTCATCAATACCGGGTCTTCCAGCAATTGCTGCAGTATGCCTGGCAGGAGCAGGATCTTTCGGCTGAGCAGGTCAGGGCGGCGGGCCGCCTGGGCCGGTGCAGCGAACACCAGCCGGCACTGCTCAAGCGCAACTGTGTTCGCCAGGTCCTCCGTAGCCTCAGGCAGTATCATGTATTCAACGAACACTTCTGGCTGTGTTCTGTCGAAAATCCGATCCAGATGCTCGAGGGTCGTGCTGGTGCACAAGCCCAGAAATGGGTCATTGAACTGCTGGCGCTGGCAGACGAAGCGATAGAGGAACTGGGCCCATCTGACTTCGTCGCCGAGCACGAAAAAGTCAGCTTCTCTAGGGGCTACGGCAGCCTCTGCAGTAGTCAACAAACCGTCTCTATGCCTGGGCGAGCAGGTAGTTCAGCAGCTGCGGAACAGGGCGCCCGGTGGCCGCTTTCTTGGCACCAGTTACCCAGGCGGTGCCGGCCACGTCGAGGTGCGCCCAGCGGTAGTCCTTGGTAAATCGCGACAGGAAGCAGGCCGCGGTGATTGTGCCTGCGCCTTTCGAGCCAATGTTCTGAATGTCGGCAAATGGACTGTCGATCTGTGGTTGATATACATCCCACAGCGGCAGGCGCCAGCTGCGATCGCCACTGCGCTGTCCGGCCGCCAGCAATGCCTGAGCCAGCTCGTCATCTTTTGACAACAAGGCCGAGGTCTCATGTCCGAGCGCGACAATGCAGGCGCCAGTGAGCGTGGCGATATCCACGACACTTGCCGGTTTGAATTTCTTGATCCAGGTCAGCGTGTCGCACAATACCAGGCGACCCTCGGCATCCGTATTGAGAATTTCGACCGTCTGGCCTGACATGGTGGTCACGATGTCGCCAGGCTTACTGGCTCGGGCACTCGGCATGTTTTCGGCGGCTGCGATAACGCCGACGACGTTGATGGCTGGCTGAAGTTCTGCGAGCGCTTTCATGACCCCCATGACTGAGGCAGCACCGCACATGTCGTACTTCATTTCATCCATGCCGAGGCCAGGCTTGATGCTGATGCCACCGGTATCGAAGGTGATGCCCTTGCCGACGAGCACGTGTGCTTCGTCACCGGACTTCGCGCCCATATAGCGCATGGCGATGATGCGCGGTGGCTCGTCGCTGCCTTTCGACACCGAGAGGAAGGCACCCATGTTCAGTTTCCTGATGGCTTTTTCGTCGAGTATTTCACACTCGATGTGCTTGTAATCACGTGCCAGCGCTTCGGCCTGATCAGCCAGGTATCGAGGCGTGCAAACGTTTCCTGGCGCATTGCCGAGATTTTTCGTCACGGTCATGCCAGCAGCCAGGGCTGCCGCAGTCTTGAGTGACTTGCGCAGCGCCTGCCCACTGAGTTCGTCGTTGTCGGGGCTGACGAATACCACCTTTTTCAGTTTTGGCAGCTTTTCAGCTGAGGTGGTCTTGAATTCATTGAAGCGGTAGACCGCAGCGTCGTAGGCCAGCAAGGCCTGGGCAAAACAGTCGGCCGGCTCAATTCGGGTGCTGTCACCGTGATTCAGGCTCAGGGTCTGATTGTCCGATGGCGAGTGATCACTCAATTGGTCGACGACGGCAGCTGTCCAGGCATCAGTGATGTCTGTCGCCTTGCAGGCCAGGGCAGCACTGGCCGCGCCCTGAGCAATCTTGATGAACGTCTGCACGCTTATGTCGGACGGCGCACCGACACCAACGAGGATGATCCGGGCAGGTATTTCACCATCGCCGCTACTCTGTACACCTGCTGTTCTGACCAGACAGGTCGAGCCGGGCTCCGGGCTGGCCTCACCGGAGGAGGCCAGGTCGCTCAGGAGCCCATTGAGCTGACTGTCCAGCTCAGCTGCAACGCCGGACAGAGGCGCGGCCTTCGAGCTGTTGCTGTCTTCGGCAGCCCGTCGCGGACTGGCTTTGCCACTCTGCGTGCCTGAACTGGATTTACCTTCTTTGCTGGAGGCTGCCGACGGCTCTGCGAAGAGGGCGACAAGAAGACATTCTGACTTTTTTTCGAACGCTGTTTCGACAATGCTGTGCTTGATCACTATTGAAGCCTTTGTTCTGGAGTTGTTTGAGTTCAGTTCTGGTCGCCTGACTACAAGACGGGTAGTATAGGCCGCTCGATAGCGAAATAACCAGAGGCCGGAGCCCGCGTTTAGTGTCGTACGCCATACTTCATGTTCCCGATCGAACCGCCGCACGCCCAGTTTCAAAGACCCTCGGCTGAATGAGTCATTTCATCATTGCGCGCTATATTTCGCGCCAGTTGCTGACCAGTATGGCTGCCGTGACGCTGATCCTACTGCTGATCTTCATGAGCGGGCGTTTCATCAGGTACCTCGCAGACGTCGCGTCGGGCCGCTTTTCGCCAGACGTGCTGTTTGCCGTTATGGGCTATCGTCTGCCAGGCTTCCTCGAGCTCATCCTGCCGCTCGCCTTCTTTCTCGGCATACTGCTGGCCTACGGCAGGATGTACATGGAAAGTGAGATGACCGTGCTCAGCGCCTGCGGCATGAGTCCGCAACAGCTCATCCTCATCACCATGATTCCCGCTTCCATCGTCATGGCAATTGTGGCTGCCCTAAGCCTGTATGTGAGTCCCTGGGGGGTGAAGCATGTCGAACGCATCTTCTATGAGCAGAGCAAGGTCACTGAGTTCGAGCTGCTGGTGCCGGGTCGTTTTCAGAGTCTGAGAGATGGCAATCGGGTGACTTATACCGAATCGCTGTCTGCAGACAAGACCGAAATGCAATCTGTGTTCATCGCCGAGCGTGATGAGACCGATGGCACTATTGCCGTGCTCGTCGCCGAGCGTGGTCGACAGGAGATCATGCCTGACACGGGCACGCGGTACATCATTCTGGATGACGGTGCCCGCTACGACGGCCAGCCCGGACGCAACGATTATTCTGTTGTGACCTACCAGGACTATGGTCTGAAATTGACCGACTCCATCGAGGGCCGCAGGCGGAAACAGATCGAAGGCCTGCCGACGGCGGGCCTGTGGCGTTCTGCCACGCCTCAGCATGAGGCACTACTGCAATGGCGTATCTCTCTGCCGCTATTAGTGCCCATCGTTGCGCTCATTGCCATTGCCATGTCCAGGGTAAATCCGCGTCAGGGTCGCTTCTTTCATTTGCTGCCTGCCATGCTGGTGTACCTGGCCTATCTGGGCCTGCTTATCGTGGCGCGGAAGCAGCTGGAAAAAGAGCGGCTGCCGGAATGGCTCGGCCTGTGGGTGGTCCATGTCGTTTTCTTCGTGATTGCCCTGTTCATGATCTTCGGCCCTAAGCTGCTCCAGCGCTTGTTCGGCAAGAAGAAGACGCTCCCGCCAGCCTACGCGCAATTTCCGCCTCAGGCCGGAGGTGGAGAATGATCTTGTCAAACGGCCAGCTTCTGAACCGTTACGTCACCTCTACGGTGGCTGGGGCGATGATGGTGGTCCTGTTCATCGTACTGGCGCTGGACCTGGTATTTGCCTTTATCGCTGAAACGGATGACCTGAAAAACAGCTATCAGTTTCCCCAGGCACTCGAATTCATGATGCTCACGGTGCCGCGGCGCATCTACGACTATCTGCCGCTCGCCGCGTTCATTGGCAGCCTGGTCGGTCTCGGGACCCTGGCTAACAGTTCGGAGCTGACTGTCATGCGAGCGGCGGGTGTGTCGATCGCCCGTCTGATCTGGATGGCCATGAAGCCGGCGTTGGTAGTGGTCGTGGTCGGTCTGTTGATTGGCGAGTACGTGGCCCCCTACACAGAGCAGCGGGCCCAGACTCAGAAGGCTGTACAGCAGGGCGCGTCGGACAACCTCGCCTCGAGTAGTGGGGTCTGGCACAGGGAAGGTGAGTCGTACATGCACTTCAATGCCGTGCAGGTCGATGGCACGCTCTATGGTGTCAGCCTGTTCGAACTCGATGTCAATAATCGTCTGCAAAGCGCGAGTTTTGCCAGGCGTGCGGAGTACGATGGCGGTGACTGGCGTCTGCTCGAAGTCAGCACGACCACCTTTGAAGGTAGCCGCACCAACAGTCGCTACGCCGAGAGTGTGCCCTGGGAGACCGATCTGACGCCGGACGTTCTGAAGGTGTTGATCGTCAAGCCTGAATATCTCTCGATCGAGGGACTCTATACCTATATGACCTATCTGCGCGCCCAGGCACTGGATGCGAGCGAGTATGCCATGGCGTTCTGGAAGAAAGTGCTGCAGCCAGCGGCCACGGCCGTACTGGTGCTGATCGCGATATCCTTCATCTTCGGTCCGCTGCGCTCGGTCACCATGGGCTTCCGGGTATTTTGTGGCATCATCGTGGGGCTGTTGTTCAAATACGCGCAGGATCTCCTCGGTCCTGCGAGCCTGGTGTTTGGCTTCAATCCCATTATTGCTACACTGGCGCCTATCATCGTCAGTGCCATCTTCGGTCTCGTACTGTTAAGACGGGTGCGCTGATGCAGTCCGTGTCGTCAAGACAGTTGTCGGGAGATGGTATCGGTTGAAGCGAACAGGCAAGCGGTTCAGGCCAGGGGCGGCTGACAGCCAGTATGATGTCATCGTCATCGGGTCGGGTATTGGCTCGCTGGTCAGTGCTGCGCTGCTTGCGCTTCGCAATCGACGGGTGTGTGTGCTCGAGCAACACTATACCACCGGCGGCCTGACCCAGACCTTCGAGCGCGCGGGTTATGAGTGGGACATCGGTATCAATGCCACTGGTGGCGTGCTGCGAAGCAGCGATCAGCTGCGCAGGCTTTTCGATACGGTCAGTTCAGGCCGTCTGCAGTGGACATCGCTACCAAATAGTGACGATCAGATCCACATCAACGACCAGCGCTACACGCTGCCGCCAGGTCGGGAGGCCTTGCGTGCAGCGTTGAAAGGCTACTTTCCCCTCGAACACAAGGCTATCGATCGCTATATAGCGATGGTCGATGACCTGGGTGGGCGTACCCGACAGCTATACGCGTGGCAGGCGCTGCGGCGCCCATTGGCCACCGTGGCAGAATTATGGCGGCGCATTGGGCTGCCGGCTTTCGCCTGGAAAACCACAGCTGAAGTCATGTCGTCGCTGACCGGCAACCAGATGCTCGTCAGCCTGCTGACGAGCCGATGGGGAAACTATGGCCTGCCGCCTGCGCAGTCCGCCTTCCTGATGCACGCATTGGCGGTCAGCCACTTCTTCACGGGGCGTGCCTATCCCGCAGGCGGAGGCTGGGCGATTGCTGACAGCATCATTCCCACCATTGAAGCGGCTGGTGGCGATGTGTTCACCTATGCCAAGGTCAGTGCCATCACCATGAACGGCAACAAGGCTGTGGGCGTGGTCGTGAATTCGAGTGAGCATATTCGAGCCCCTGTCATCATCAGCGGCGCAGGGTTGCTGCCCACCCTGCAGTTGCTGCCGCGCTCAGAGTTCCTGCAGCGCAGCCTGTTCAGCCGCCTTGGTCATCTCAGACTGTCTACCGGCCATCTCGCATTGTTCCTCGGTCTCAAGGGCGATGCGCAGGCATTGGCCCTTGATCAACAGACCTATTGGCTGAGTCCTGGCCCTCGTCACGACGATAGTTTCACCGCCTTTGACAAGGACCCCGGTGCGCCCCTGCCTTTGACCTATATTACCTTTCCGTCTTCCCGCGAATCGACCTGGGCCGAGCGCTATCCGGGACGGTCCACCGCCCAGGTGCTCGTGCCAGCCCGCTGCGAGTGGTTCGATAACTGGGCGGACACCAGCTGGAACAGGCGAGGCGATGGTTATGACCAGCTCAAGAGTGTATTTACCGACAGACTACTGAGTCAGCTGCTCAAAATCAGGCCGGATCTTGAAAATGCGCTCGACTTCTCAGAGCTCTCCACGCCCTTGTCGACCCGCCATTTTCTCAACAATATCCAGGGTGAGATGTTCGGTCTGGCGCATACGCCGGAACGATTCCGCGAAAGCGTGCTGCATCCGCAAACCCCTGTCGCGAATCTGTACCTGACTGGCTCCGACGTCGTGTCGGCGGGGCTTGGCGGCGCGGCACGAGCGGGAATGCTGACGGCTTCAGTAGTGCTTGGCTTTGAAGCGCTGGCGAATCTGTCGATCATGCGTTTTTAGTGCTCAAGGCGGCTGGCATTTCCTACGGCTACGGCACACAATAGACACATGTCCAGTCAACGGGAAAAGCCGAAATGAACAAGCCTGTCGCGCCTCAGCGATCCGATTTTGATGCCTACATGGTCCCCAACTATTCTCCGGGTTCTATCATTCCGGTGCGCGGCGAAGGTTCTCGCGTCTGGGACCAGGCCGATCGTGAGTTCATCGACTTTGCAGGTGGCATTGCGGTCACTTCCCTCGGGCACGCCCACCCTGAGCTCGTTGCCGTGCTGAAAGAGCAAGGCGGCAAGCTCTGGCACCTCAGCAATGTACTGGCCAACGAGCCGGCTCTGCGACTGGCCAAACAGCTGACCGAACTGACCTTCGCTGATAAGGTGCTGTTCGCCAATAGTGGCGCAGAGGCCAACGAAGCCGCTTTCAAGCTGGCAAGACGCTACGCCTGGGATATATTTGGCGAAGGCAAGCATGAGATAGTGGCCTGCGACAGTAGTTTTCACGGCAGAACGCTGTTTACCGTCAGCGTCGGTGGACAGATGAAATATCGTGAAGGCTTCGAGCCTGTGCCAGGTGGTATCAGTCATGTGCCATTCAACAGCTGCAGCGCACTCGAAGCGGCTATCGGCCCGCAGACCTGCGCCTTTGTGGTGGAGCCCATCCAGGGCGAAGGCGGCGTTACACCTGCCTGCGCAACATTCCTGCGCAAGGCTCGCGAGCTATGCGATAAACACGACGCCCTGCTGATTTTCGATGAAGTGCAGTCGGGGGTCGGTCGCAGCGGGTTCCTCTACGCCTACGAACACTATGGTGTTACGCCTGACATTCTCAGCACGGCCAAAGGGCTCGGCGGCGGATTTCCCGTCGCGGCGATGCTGTGTACTGACAAAGTGGCTGGCAGTTTCAAGGTCGGTACCCACGGCAGCACTTATGGCGGCAATCCACTGGCTTGTGCTGTCGCGTCGAAAGTGATCGAGATCGTCACGCGGCCTGAGGTATTGAAGGGCGTGACCAAACGGAGCGATCAGTTCCGGGCCGCGCTGGAGGACATCAACAAGCGCTTCGATATTTTCAAGGAGGTCCGAGGTATGGGCCTGCTGCTGGGCGCGCAATTGCAGGATCGTTTCGAAGGCAAGGCCCGGGATTTCATGCAGGCGGGACTGGAAGCCGGTGTCATGGTGCTCGTAGCTGGCACCAGCGTCATGCGCTTTGCGCCAAGCCTCATTATCCCCGAGGCCGATATCGATGAAGGCATGGCCCGCTTTGCCGCAGCGATAGAAAAGACCATTGCGACAATGGATGCAGACGCCGGAGCAGCCTGATGATCGTCGTGCGGCCGGTGCAGGCTGGAGATCAGCCCGGTATCGAGAAGCTGATTTTTGAGAGTGAAGCGCCCATTTCCTCCTTGCCTACCGATCGGGACTGGCTTGGTCGACGGATCGAACAGTCGGTGCAAAGCTTCCGTCACAACGGCGAGCTTGAAGGTACCGAGCGATTCATTTTCGTGCTTTACGATGAAGATCACCATGAAGTGCTGGGTACGGCCGGCCTCAGTACGGTAGCCGGAGCCGAAGTACCTTTCTACAACTATCGGCTCGATGAGATTATTCATGCGTCCAAGGCCCATGGTGTCTATAACCCGGTGCAGATTCTGAGTCTGGCTCATGATCTCAGCAACGCGACGCTGCTCTCGTCTTTCACGCTGGCCACCCGGATGCGCCTATCCGAATACCGCGACCTTCTGTCGAGGGCGCGACTGTTATACATGTATCACTGTCGTCATCGTTTCCAGAGACGTTGTATTGTCGAAATTCAGGGTGTTGCAGTAAATGATGGTCGATATCCCGGTACTTCACCATTCTGGGAGAATGTCGGGCGTCACTTCTTCGATATTGACTTCATGGAAGCGGATCAACATGTCGCGACACTCGGCAAGACCTTCATTGCAGAACTGATGCCAGCTACGCCGCTGTATTTGCCGTTATTGCATGAAGAGGCCAGGGCGGTCATTGGCCTGCCGCATGAGCAGGCCGCCGCAAACATGCGCTTCCTGCAGAGTCAGGGCTTCGAGTTGAGCCAGTATGTTGATATTTTCGACGCGGGGCCGGTGCTGGAAGCGCCGACTGAAAGGCTGGTCAAGGGGCAGCAGGTCGTTTCCAAGCAGGTCAGACTGAGTGCCGGGGCCTCGCGTTCCGGTTCTGGGGGTGCTGCAATGGGCGCTGCGTTCATTGCCATGAATGGTGACCTCACAAACTTTCGAGCCGCGCTGGTGCATATGACGGAGGGTCTTGGCGACGTGCAGCGCATTCGCAAGCAGGACGCAGATGCACTTGGTCTGGCAGAAAATGACACTATCTTCTATTCCCGCATAAAACCTGGTCAGGCTGCTTATGAGCTCAGTTGATACTTCCCTCGATCGCGTGAGCGTTGTGGAGCGTCTCGTATGCTGATACGCCCGATACAGATGGACGACCTCGACGAGATGGTTGAACTGGCTACCGCTGCGGGAATAGGCGTGACTTCGCTACCATCCGATCGTGCCCGTCTGCTGCAGCGGATCGCGACATCGGTTGATTCGTTCGCCGGCAAGCGCAGTCATGCGGACGCTGATTATCTCTTCGCGCTGCAGGATGCCGATAAGCAACACATGCTCGGCGTCTGCGGCGTGAAGGCGAGTGTTGGACTGGACGAAGTCTGGTACAACTATCGCGTTTCCCAGACCGTTACGGCGTCGAAGGAAATGCATTTGCACAAACGCATGCAGACCCTGCACCTCAGCAATGACATGACTGGTGCCACGGAAATCTGCTCGCTGCTACTGCACCCGGATTGCCGCAAGTCGGCCAGGCGCAGGCCCTATGGCAGCTTTCTCTCAAAATGCCGTTTTCTGTTTCTGGCGGCCTACGCAGAGCAATTCGATAGTCGTGTTTTCGCAGAGATGAGAGGACAGTCAGACGATGACGGTCACTCGCCGTTCTGGGAAGCGCTCGGCGAGCATTTCTTTCATTTCGAATTTCCGCAGGCCGACTATCTGAGCGGCACCGGTAACAAGGCTTTCATCGCCGAACTCATGCCCAGACACCCGATATATACGGTGTTTCTCAATGAAGCGGCCCGTGACTGTATTGCACAGGTGCATCGGGATACGCTGCCGGCGTTGCGCATGCTCGAAGCCGAAGGCTTCCGCAAGAACAACATGATCGATATTTTCGATGGCGGACCCTGTGTAGAGGTCGAACTCGCCAGCATCGCTGCGGTCGAAAGAACGCAGGTGGCCACCTTGCGGGAATTGGCGACGGTTCGCCCCTACCTGGAGTTGCCAGCTACCGACGCTGCCGAGACGGCTGTCATGGTAGCGCCCGATCCTTCGGCGATCCGTGCACTGGACCTTCCATTTGCCATGGCAGATTTCAGGGTGCGCCTGACCGATCTCGCCACGCTGGACGCCATGACTGGCGCTGAGGGTGACAAGGCGGCGCACGACGGTCTGTTTGATATGCTGTTGTCTGCAGAGCTTCAGGCTGCAGCTGCGTCGATATCACTTCACTGGCTGGATATGCCCTTGTTGATGACGAGGCTCAAGCCAGTGCTCAATAGTCGACACGGTATTCAGCTCGATCGAAATACTCATTTGGAGCAAGTAGATGACTAGCCAGGCAGATGACACGAGTGCTCCGGATGGGGCTCAGGCAGGACAGCAGGTCGATTCGGCAGTTCTCAGGGCAAAAGAGGCGCTGAAGGCCTGGGCAGGTCAGAGCTTCGATGCCCGCGCCGATATCTGCCGGCGCTTTGCCAATTGGCTCGGCGATAATATAGAGGAGGCGGCTCACGCCATTGGCCGTGAGACCGGGAAGCCATTGTGGGAATCCCGGACCGAAGTGCAGGCCATGATAGGCAAGGTGGATATTTCCATCCGAGCCTACCATGAACGCTGCCCTGAAAAATCGACTGACACGCCAGCCGGTACGTCGGTATTGAGACACAGGCCCCATGGTGTGCTGGCTGTCTTCGGCCCCTATAATTTTCCTGGCCACCTGCCGAATGGCCATATCGTGCCAGCCTTGCTGGCTGGCAATACGGTCGTCTTCAAGCCCAGTGAGCTCACGCCCCGATTCGGCGACTTCATGCATCGTGGCTGGATCGCAGCCGGTCTGCCTGATGGCATACTCAATATCGTTCATGGTGGGCCGGACATCGGCAAGGCACTGGCCGCACACCATGGCATCAACGGTCTACTATTTACCGGTAGCAGCAGCACTGGCGCCATTATTCATGAACAGTACGGTGCCCACCCGGGCAAGATACTGGCGCTTGAGATGGGTGGCAACAATGCCCTTATACTCGCTTCGCCGTTTCCTGAGGCGGCAGCGGTGATGATGACCTTGCAGTCAGCTTTTCTGAGTGCCGGACAACGCTGTACCTGCAGCAGACGGCTGATCGTCGAAAAAGGCCCGGAGGGCGACCGTTTCCTTCAGGCGCTCATAAAGGCTACCGAGGGTATCTCTATTGGTGCCTACGATCAGGAGCCGCAACCGTTCATGGGGAGACTGATCAGTGAAAGGGCGGCCGACCAGGTGCTTGCGGCACAGGCTGAGCTTGTCAGCCTGGGTGGAACATTATTGCTGGAAAGCACTCATATTCATGATGACAAGGCCTTTCTCAGCCCTGGCATTGTCGACGTGACCGACATCAAGGATTTGCCTGATCGCGAGGTCTTCGGTCCGCTGTTGCAAGTTCAACGCTACGAGCATTTCGATGAGGCCTTGCAACTCGCCAATGCAACGGAATTTGGCCTTGCTGGCGGCATCATTACCAATGATCGGACGCGCTATGAGGCTGCCTTCGACGCCAGCCACGTCGGTATCTTCAATTGGAACAAACCACTGACGGGGGCCAGCAGTGGCGCGCCATTTGGCGGTGTTGGCGCGAGCGGCAATCATCGGCCGAGCGCGTACTATGCGGCCGACTACTGTGCCTACCCCGTTGCTTCGCTGGTCGACGAGCAGGCGCGACTTCCGGCATCAGCACCGGTCGGCCTCGTGCTGCCCGGCGCGGGTTAGCACGGGCTACTACACGGACCAGTCAATCCCAATGCTCAGCAGGAGTTCCATGCAGTCAGGTAACGATAGCGCGACAGAAGCCAACTTTGATGGTCTGGTTGGACCAACGCATAGTTATAGCGGGCTGTCTCTGGGAAATGTGGCATCCACCTCCAACAGGCAGGCAGTGTCGAATCCACGAGATGCGGCGCTCCAGGGCCTGGACAAGATGCTCAGACTGGCCGAGCTTGGTTTTGTTCAGGGCGTCTTGCCGCCACATTTCAGACCGGCCCTCAGTGTGGCTCGACGGCTCGGTTTTTCCGGTACGGATGCGCAGGTACTGAAGGATATCCAGGCGCAAGCTCCTTATCTGCTCGGTAGTCTGTCTTCGGCCTCTTCGATGTGGACAGCCAATGCGGCAACAGTGACGCCGTCCGCTGACAGCAGGGACGGGCGGGTGCACTTTACGCCTGCCAATCTCAACGCCAAATTCCACCGTTCGTTTGAACACCTCACGAGTGGAAGAGCACTGGCGGCCACCTTCAGGGACGATAGTTTTTTCGCACATCACGAGGCACTGCCCGCTGTCGCTCAATTTGGTGATGAAGGCGCCGCAAATCATACCCGGCTGTGTGCTCAGTACGGCAAGCCCGGCGTGCACTTCTTCGTCTATGGGCGTGAAGGCTTCGACACGCATTCGCCAAGGCCCGCGCGCTTTCATGCAAGGCAGACGCTGGAAGCCTCACAGGCCATTGCCCGTCAGCATGGCCTCTCAGCGGGTCAATGTGTGTTTGCCCTCCAGAGTCCCGCTGTCATCGATGCGGGGGTGTTTCACAACGACGTCATAGCCGTGGGTAACGCGAATGTGCTGTTCTACCATGAAGCAGCCTTCCATGATGAGCAACGCTGTCTTGGCGAACTGACCAGCGCTTACGAGCAAAGTGCTCCAGACGGGCCAGCCTTTACGCCGATACGCGTAGCTTCGGAGACAGTGTCGGTGGCCGACGCAGTGGCCTCGTATCTGTTTAATTCTCAACTACTGTCGCGCCACGATGGTGCCATGCTCCTGCTGGTGCCTGTCGAGTGCGAGCGAAATCCACGAGTTCGTCAATACCTCGAGGACCTGGTCGACGACCAATCGCAGCCGATCAGGGAAGTGCTGTATGCCGATCTGACCCAGAGCATGCTCAATGGGGGTGGCCCGGCCTGCCTGCGCCTTCGGGTCGTGCTGACGCCAGAGGAACAGGCTGCAGCCAATCCTGCCTGTTTTATTGACCACGAGCGACACAAGACACTGAGTGATTGGGTCAAGCGGCATTACCGGGATCGACTGACCCCGCAGGATCTGGCCGATCCTGCCTTGCTTGGAGAAAGTCAGGCTGCCCTGGATGAATTGACTGGCCTGCTGAACCTGGGGTCGATCTACGAATTTCAGCGCTGAGCCGGCTGCTCAGACCCGCCCTCGGCGTTGTCGCGCTGCGGGCCCTTCAAGCTCAGTCACACCAGCTTCGAGATAGTCCAGCAGTCGCTGCATCGAAGGCAATGTTCGGCGGCAGGCCGTGAACCCGAACTCGATCTGATCCCGGTAGCTGAGCATGGTGATATTCAGCGCCACATGATCGACGGGTATGGAAACGGGGTAGATGCCTTCGAGCATCGCACCATTCCAGTACATGGGCTTTTCAGGGCCCGGGACGTTGGAAATGACGACGTTGAAAGCCTGCCACTGTGGCGCCAGTCCTGTGAGGATATTCAGCCCGGAGGGTGCCAGGGTGAGGGCGGTATAGTTCAGCATCTCCTCAGGCGTCATCATCTTGAACCGACTCTTGGCCTCGTCGATGGAGCCTTTCACTCGCTGTAAGCGATCGATTGGGTCCGCGATGTCCGTGCCGAGGTTCGCCAGTATCATGGCAATCTGATTGCCGCTTTCGCTATCGTCCTGACGAATGGACATCGGTACCATGGCAATCAGCGGCCTGTCCGGCAAGGCATTCTGGTTCAGGAGATAGTGACGCAGGGCACTGCCGCATACGGCCACCAGCACATCATTCAGCGTCGCGTGATTACGCTTCGCAATCGCCTTGATCCTGCTGATCTGTACTGACTGAGCCGCAAAACGTCGAGAGCCGGTTATGCGCTGATTCAGGATTGAACTGGGGGCCTGGAAGAGTGACACCATGTCCTCATGCTTGCGTGCCTGCATCAGCGTTCGTGTCAGTTCCTTCGCCAGCTTGGGAACTGTCGCGATCTGCTTGCCTGCATCGCCCGCGAGATGAATGATGCTCTGAACGACATCACCGCTGGTCAGCGTTTCGCTGCGCTGGGAAAGCTTTGGGCTTATCGCCCAGATAGGTGGCTTGCCGCGCGTGTTCGGATCATAGTCCTGCGAGCGCAACATCATCCTCATGGCTGCTATGCCATCGACCATACTGTGATGGGCCTTGTGGTAGAAGGCAAAGCGCTTGCCACGAACGCCTTCGATCAAGTGGCTTTCCCACAGGGGACGCTCACGGTCCATCAGCGTGCCATGGTTGGCGGATACCAACGACAGCAGTTCACGTATACGGCCAGGCTTGGGAAGCGCTTCATGCTGGAAGTGGTGATCGAGGTCGAAATGCTGATCCTCTTCCCAGTAATACTGTCCGAATCGCAGCCTGAGTCTCAAGTTGAATGGCGGCTCTGGCTCCCGGTAACTGCGCATCTCCTCGGCAAGCCGGGTGATGTAGCCCGGGCCTGCGCCCTCTGGAAAGGAGAATATCATCAAGCCCCCCACGTGCATTGGCTGTGTTCGTTTCTCCAGCCAGAGGAACATCTGGTCTACCGGGCTGAGTGCTTTCATGGCTAGTCCTTATCCTTGTTGTGTTGATCGAGCATCGGGCCAGTATAGAGCGGCCGGGCGTGCGATCATAAATATTATCCCGCAAGGCTGCAGCTGGGCCATGGCATGAAGCAGATCATGGATATGGCTGCCCTCCCACTGGTAAACTGTGACGGTCATGAACCCTTTATCAAGATGTTGAGGAATAAGCCATGTTGACCCTGAGTCAAATACGTCCCGTGCCCCGGGCTACTGCGTTGATCGCTGCCTTGCTGTTCATCATACCGGGTGCCCAGGCGACACCAGAGCTCAGGAGTCCGGAAGAAACCCCTGTCAACGCCATCGAGCGCGAGTCCGAGCGGCAGATCGAGAGTCTCAAGCAACTGTATCTGACCAATGATGCAGTCAGTGCACTGCTGCAGCACCTGAACGCGCTATTGCGGACTCACGCCTTCACCGAAGACCGCATCGTCGATCTCGACAAGCCACAGGGTCTGGTGTATCAGCTGGATGTCAATGAAGCTCGCGAGCTGGTCGTGCGTACTGATGATTATCGCAAGGCAGGGGCGGCTCAGCACAGTTCGAAGTCAGTCGATGTCAGCGGTGTCGATCCCTACGTTGGCTATAACTGTGAGGCGCGCAGCCGAAAGTGCTGGATCACCGATCCCGTCGATGCCAGTTCAGAGTGGCTTACGCTTGCCCATGAGCCGGCGTCGGTAGAAAAGATCAGTGCCTCGATGGCCGAGCTGATCAAGCGTCTACAGCAGCGAGTTGGTAGCAGCTGACAGGCAGATGGTGAAACGGCAGCCTGACCCCAGGCTGGACTGTACACTGACATGACCACCATGCTTCTGTACGATGACCTGGACCATTCGCAGCCCCAGACCTGTGCCTGGTATCATTTCGCGTTCTGAAGCCTGCGTGCGGGTAAAGGCCTCGAACAGATGGCTCAGCTCCTCCTCGGCGATGCCTTCACCCTGATCGGTGATCTGCAGACAGAAATCCTGTGCTGTACGGAAGCAGTCGAGCACGACGACGGCGCCGACAGCGCTGTGTTTGATGGCGTTGGTCAGCAGGTTCACCAGCGCCCGCTCTATCAGGGCAGGTGCGCAATACACCCAGAGCTCTTCCTCGTCCCTGCTGCTACGTTGCAGTCTGACCTGATGCTTCTCGGCCAGAGCATAGACAGCGTCAGCGGCATTATCCATGAGGTCCTGTAGCGACACCTCACTGCGCTCGACAATCACCAGTGACTCGAGCTTGGCGAGCTGAATGAATTCCTCCGCCATGGCCAGGCTTTTTTGAGCCAGCCGCCTGGCATCGCTGATTCTCTCCCTGGACTCCACGAGTTCAGCCGCGTGTTGACTGCTGTCGATGCTGCTGATCAAGCTGTCCAGTGCATCGAAGGTGGCCAACTGTGAGGCCAGTGGAGAGCGAATATCGTGCGACACGAAATTGATGGCTTCGAGCCTGTCTTTCTGTGCCTCGTGAATGGGAAAGATATCGGTCAGACTGACCACCGCGCCTGTGGCCGTCTTTGCGTCAGGTCGAAACGGCGAAATGGACACGATATAGGCCAGGTTGGCCGCAGTGACTTCACGCTTGTGAACAGTTTGAGTCAGGATAGCCTGACGCAGGCTGTCTGCCCAGTCAGCACGGCTCACCAGTCGCGACTCGGGCAGATGGTCGCTGAGCGCATCACCATGGCGAACGCGCTTGCCCAGAATCTGCCTGGCGCGCTTGTTCAGTAGGACGATGCAGCCGGTCGGGCCCACGACTACGATCCCGTCTGATACCTCATTGATAATGGTTCGCGCAAAGCTGTTCAATTGTCCCAAGTTGTCGATCGCGCTACGAATGGTACGAATTTGCCGCTCACTGCTGCCCAGTTGCCAGCTGCTGTTGTCAGCTAGGCTCGCGGACGCTCTTGCGGTGCCCAGCATGGCCTCGAGATGTTGCTGCATCTCAGGTAGCTCGTCACGCCTTTCGCCGGAAAACTGCATATGAACGCGAGGCAGTGGTCCCCGCACGCGGGCGTCGTCGGGGAAGAGCGGTGCCAGTTCAAAACTGAGTTCTACAAGATCTGGGTCGGTATCGACAAGCGGCTCATCTTCGGTCTCAAGCGTTTGATCAGACAACTCTGCTGTATCAACGACCGAATAGTGCAGTGGCTGGAAAAACTGACAGACTTCACTGATCCAGCGACCATTGTCCTGGCCGCGTCGCCCGGTCATCTCATAAAGCTGGGGCTGAATCGACAGGCGCAAAATCTCATGCCGAAGATAGCGAGAAGTTCTGGTGAGACGACGCCAGCTCCATATGGGGTAGGCCGTCAACAGAACGGCGACGATGGCAGATGGCGCCAGCCACATCTGTAGCGCACTCAGGGTGACCAGCGACAGCGTCATCACCAACGCTGTGCTCAGAAGCACCAGGATCAGGCCCAGACTGGCTGGCAACAGGACCAGGGCCGTGACGACAATGGCAATGGCTGCGAGGGCAGTCAGGTACTCGAGCCGCTTGTCAGCCGGCGAGATGAGTCTTTGTTGTGCTATGGCTTCGAAAGTGCCGCGATGAAAGACAACACCAGGAACGCTGCGGCTGCGATCGGTGTCGGCGATCGACAGCGTGTCCCCGAGGCCGGGACTGCTTGACCCCACGAAGACCGTTCGCCCCCGAAGGTCGGGCAGGCTCATGGGTGTGAGGACATCGACATACGACCAGGATCGCTCGGCGCTGCGCCCCAGTCGGGGCAGTATCTGATCGCTGGCGTGCTCCGTCCGGCGGCGTTCCAGACTTGAGGTCGAATGTCCGGCTCTTAGCCGCCAGGCAGCTTCTGCCAGAGAGTCGAAGGTATACCAACTGGCCTCTGCCGCACTGGAGTCGAGGTCCATATTCACGAGCTCGGCAGCCTTGAAACTGCGGGTGCGGGGGCTTCGTCTGGCGATGCCGTCGATATCGAGTGCCACTTCCGTCAGCCCGATTCGAGTACTCGACTGGCGAAGCGGGACCAGTGGCAGGACGCCATAATCACCGTCGGTATGCATCGGCAGAACTATACGGCCGTGAGACTGAAACGCTGTCTCCAGTCTGGCATCGCCTTCTCGGGGTTCGCTGAACAGGATGTCGAATACGATGACCTCCGCTCCCGCCGCCGTGAGTGTGTCGACCAGTTGGGCGTGAATCTGGCGGGGCCATGGCCATGGACCAATGGCACGAATACTTCGTTCGTCTATCGTCACGAGCTCGCTCTGCTGCATGGTGAGTGGCGGTGCGTTGGCAAGTGCCAGGTCCAGCGCAAACAGGTCAAGCTTTTCGAACACAGCTGTCAGGGACAGCACGGCGTATAGAGCGACGAGCGCAAGGCCAAGCAGCACGGGCTCGATGAGCATGCGTCGAACTGGTGTAAAGCTCTTGGGGTGAGTGGTCAGGGGCATCTTGCTCGTGACGGCTTATAAGATGCGTTTGCCAGGCGCTCCGCCGGACAATTTGAGCTCGAACTGCTGCGGTGCCTTGCTGTCCACCCTGAATTCGAATTGCTGAGGCACACCATTGAATCCCTGTTGGTCAACGACCTGGAGCGTGAGCTGATAGACGCCCTCGGCGGAAGCCGGCAGACGCAGTCGGTTCGAGTCGCTCAGACCGGTGTCGAGCAATTGATAGCTATGGCTATTATCCGCCAGCCCTTTTCGAGCGATGCGATAGCGGATGAAACCATGTCCAGGATCTTCTGCCCAGGCGGCAAAAACAGGCGCTTCAGCTGACGTGCCGGTGCGACTGATGCTCATCCCCTCAATACGCGGCAACACCTTTTCCACCACACCTTCGGTGGTGGTCACAGTTGCGCCATCTCCTGCCGATATCCTGGTCTCATTGTCCAGCCTTTTCAGGGCAACAGCGCCATCATGGACCTCCAGGCGACTACTGTTCACCGTTTGCTCAAGCACGAACACGGTGCCTCGGACTGCAGCCGTGACTTCACGTGTCTGGATTTCATACCGACCGTCGGGGCCGACCCGGTCACGCACCTCGGATTTGACACGCCCCTTGCGTAGCCTCAGACGTGTATCCACCATGCCGGAGTCACCAAAAAATCGGAGCTGGTTGAACTCGATGTCCGCCTCTCGTCCCAGCTTGAGGCGTGAGCCGTCTTCAAAGCGCACCCTCGCGGTGCCTTCTCGACCTTGATGCGATCGCCGACGTTCAAAAGATGGCCCGAGCGCGCGGCTTCTCGGCGAGTTTCACCCCGGCGATAGACCCAGACTGTGCCTTCGGTGTCAGCGAGAGTGGCGGGGCGGGGGCTGTGTCTGAGCCATTCGAGCGGAATGCGGATAGTGGCGCCTGGTGGAATGGCAAACGCATCGCCCAGGGCGTTGTGTCTGACCAGGTCCACCCAGGCAAATGGTGCCTGAAGATAGCGCTTGCCGACCATTTCCAGGCTCTCTGACGGCGTCATCGGATACAACCAGTCTCCGCCTTCAACTGTCCCAATGGCGTGATCTGGTGCTTCGCCAGCACCGGCAGTGGGGGCAATAACTACGAGCCAGCTGCCTAGCAGCAGAAGCATGCCACACAGGACCCGTACTGGCGGTCGCCGACATCTGAAGCGGGTTGTGATCACGAGACTGGGTTGTCGGCAGGCAAGTTGGCGTCTGCTGGCGTGGAGCTGTCTACCGACTCCAGCCTGTAGCCACGCTGATACACGGTTTTGACCCGAAAACCGTTTTCCGGATAAAGCTGGAGTAGGCGGCGCAATTTGCTGATATGAGTATCGACGGTACGAGTTTTCAGGCCGCCTCTGAGGCCCCAGATCTGTTCGAGCAGATACTCCCGGGTCAGTAGTCGGTTGCAGTTCTCGAACATGAAGCGGGCCAGCTTGAAGTCCATATCGGTGAGTGGCGGCGTCTGACCCTTGAAAGAGACTGTGCCGGCTTCGACATTCAGACTGTAGCAACCGAAATGGCTGCTCTGGTCTCGAGTGTCGTCCTGCACATGGCTTCCGCGACGGCACAAGGCGCGAACTCTGGCGCAGAGCTCGCCTTTGCGTGGGGGCTTGATCATGTAGTCATCGGCGCCAGCGTCGAGGGCCATCACAATGTCGCTCTCGTCGTCCCGCTGGGTCAGGAACAGGACCGGCATGGGCCAGCGCTGTCTACCGCGAAGATCCTTCAGCACCTCGATACCGCTACGACCGGGCAGCTGCCAGTCCATGATGGCAAGATCCCATGTACGGTTCAGCGCTGCATAGAGGAAACGCTCGCCATCGGAGAAATGCTGACAGCTGATCCCGTTCGTCGCCAGCGTGGCGCGAACATTATCAGCGATGCCTTGATCGTCTTCGAGTAGTATAATGCTCATTTGATACTGATCGGTCTGCGGGCTGCTTGTGCAATAAGTCTGGCATAAAACTCCAATTTTGCATGGTGTTGCAGTAGTCAGTCGGCAGCGTCACCCTTGTTTATCGTTCTGACTCTGGAGAGCAGCAATGAATACCGAGCAGGCAATACACGGCCGGGTCACCGACCGTTTCAGTCCGGCACACGCCGAGCTGATCAATGAAAGCTACAAGCACAACGTTCCGCCTGGCAGTGAAACGCATTTCAGGCTGACACTGGTCAGTGAGCGCTTTGGCGATCTGAACGCAGTGAAACGGCATCAGCTGGTCTATGGCGAATTGAAAGAATTCATGGCGCCAGGCGGAGTGCACGCGCTGGCCCTGCATACCTTCACTCCGGAAGAGTGGGCTGAAGAGCAGGGTGTTCCCGAGTCTCCTGATTGCATGGGCGGTAAAGCTGGTGCCAACCCCGACGTGCGGCAGGATTGAACTGATGAGCCAGTTCTTTCAGATTCATCCGGAGAACCCGCAGCATCGGCTGGTGAAGCAGGTTGTCGACATTCTCAGATCCGGCGGTGTTATCGTCTATCCGACTGACTCCGGCTATGCGCTTGGTTGCGCTATTGGAGACAAGCAGGCCAGCGAGCGGATTCGTACTATTCGTCGCCTCGATGACAAGCACAACTTTACGCTGGTCTGTAAGGATCTTTCAGAAATTGCGCTGTACGCCAAGGTGGATAACCAGCAGTACCGGCTCATCAAGCGGGCGACGCCTGGGCCATTTACCTTTCTGCTGTCAGCGACCAGCGAGGTGCCACGCCGTCTCCTGCACCCCAAGCGGCGACAGATCGGCATCCGCATTCCCGATAATGCGATCGCCAGCAGCATCCTCGAAGAACTCGGGGAGCCCATCATGAGTTCAACGCTGATTCTGCCTGGCGAGACGGCACCACAAACGGATCCCTACGATATTCGGGCGACACTTGAGCATCAGGTCGATCTCATTATCGACGGTGGGTTCTGTGGCTTTGAGTCGACTACAGTCGTGAGTCTGCTCGATGAAGTGCCGGAGGTCATCCGGCAGGGAGCAGGCGACGTTACCCACCTCAATCTATGAGGCGGTTTGCCGCCTTATAAAACGTTAGGCGTTGATGCTGACGGCGAAGCGCTGACGCATCAAAGCCTGTTCGCTGGCGAGATCAACAGCCGCACCGGGGTCTTTCGCATCTGGCTGAGCCACTGGGCGGGAGGTGGCTTCCTTAGCCTGCAAGCGACGCAATTGATCCAGCCGCGTGGTCAGGTCGGGAAGTGAGTTATGTGTGCTCTGTTCGCTCAGCAGACTGCTGAATACCGGGTTTTCCGAGCCATAGGCACTTTGTAGCCGCAGGTTGTTACGCAGATATTCGAAGGTCGGGGTATGCGTGCTCAGTTTCACGAATACCTGCTTCAATTCTGAAGACTGGTTGAATTCGTCGGCAATGCGGGTTTTCAATGCGTCCGGTAAGGGACCCAGCAGCGCAAATTTGCCGTCTTCATGGCGTTCCAGCGCAATGGGGGTATTGCCAGGAATGCCATGTTCCGACAGTTTCTGCCGCAGCAGATTCTGGATGGCAAAGGTTTCAGGCGCAATATCTGCGCCTGCCTGTTGCAGGGTTACCCGAAGATAACGGCCCGGCACAGTGCTGCGGCTGCTGTCGTCGCTGCGCTGCAAGCCTTCGACCACAGTTGCTCCGCCACCTGCCTTGGCCGCATTAGCCGCCTGCGCTGAGGGGCCACCAGCCGCTGCTGTGCTGGCAGGGCTTTTCTTGTCCTGATAAGCGCGGTAGCCTTCGCTTAGTAATGTCTGTATCAGTCCCATACATGCTGTCTCTTGTCCGCTTGCGCTGTGCAGGCCTATCGACGCCAGGTGGGTCGTGGCAAAAGCCTGCCAGTTTTAGCTCTAATTGAGCTCTTCAGCGAAGTGAAGCAGATTGCATGCCACATTTTCGAGCGCGTCCGGCGCTTTACCCAACCAGGGCCTTATCTTGACTCAACAGGACACCTTTCTCTGGCACGACTACGAAACCTTCGGTGCCGATCCGACCCGCGATCGGCCGTGTCAATTTGCGGCCGTTCGTACCGACAGCCATCTGAACTTGATCGAGAAGCCAGTGGTCTGGTTCTCACAGCCGGCGGATGACTACCTGCCCGCGCCTGAAGCCTGTCTGATTACAGGTATCACACCGCAACGGGCGCTGGCTGAAGGTGAACCTGAGGCGGCATTCATGCAGCGCGTACTGGAGATCATGTCGGTGCCTGAAACTTGCGTCGTTGGCTACAACAGCCTGGCTTTTGATGATGAAGTCACCCGATTTTCAGCCTGGCGCAATCTGTTCGATCCCTACGCTCGGGAGTGGCAGAACGGCAACAGTCGCTTTGACCTGATCAATGTCGTCAGGATGGCGAAAGCGCTCAGGCCCGAAGGCATCCACTGGCCGCAAAACGATCAGGGGAGGACCAGCTTCCGGCTCGAACACCTTACCGCCGCCAACGGTATCGAACATACCGGCGCCCATGACGCACTGGCCGATGTGAATGCCACACTTGCCCTCGCACGCCTGCTGAAGTCAGCGCAGCCGAAACTGTTCGAGTGGGCGCTCAAGTTGCGCGACAAACACTTTGTCCAGGCGCAGCTGACGCCGTGTTTTACCACGGCATTTCTTCATTTTGGCGCCGAGTATGGCGCCGAGCGTAGTTGTACTGCCTTGCTGGTTCCGCTCGCCATTCATCCCCAACAGAAAGCCTGCATCATTTGCTTCGACCTCAATGCTGAGCCTGATACGCTCCTGGCAGAGAGCAGCGAACGTTTGTTGGAGTTGATGTATATGCCGGAGGCTCAGCTGGGTGCAAACGGAAAGCGCCCGGGCCTCGTGCAACTGAAATGCAATCGTGTGCCGATGCTCGCTCCGGTGTCGATTCTCAAGAGCCTGCCGGAGGCGCGGGTAGCTGAACTGCTGCCGCAACTCGACGCCATGCGCCGTCGAATGAAGGTGCTGCAGGCCAACAGGGCGCTTGTAGAGGGCAAAATTGCCGAACTATTTCAGCAGGAAAGGACGCAGACGCGAAGCCCTGAAGCCGAGAGTAGCCTGTACAGCGGTGGCTTTCTCAGTGCCAACGACCGGCAGATGCTTGACGCCTTCCGAGGTGGCCTGTTTGCCCTCGCCACTGGTCAGGAACCCGCCAGCATGGCCAGCATCGATCTGGATGCACTCAGGTTTGCCGATGAACGGCTGCCTGATCTCTGTCTCCGCTTCAAGGCTCGCAATTTTCCTGAACTACTGAGTGAATCGGAGCACGCGCGCTGGTCGAACTACCGGGTGCAGCGACTGCACCATGGCGCCGACAACCGTACGCTCACACTAGAGACCTATTTCCAGGCACTGGAAGCGCTCGCCATGCAGCACAAGGCGGATCCGGATAAAATCGAAATTCTCGAAGAGCTCAAGATCTATGGCGAAGCGCT
Organism: Allohahella marinimesophila; assembly: GCF_039538005.1. Lineage (NCBI taxonomy): Bacteria > Pseudomonadati > Pseudomonadota > Gammaproteobacteria > Oceanospirillales > Hahellaceae > Allohahella > Allohahella marinimesophila. The sequence goes on along the minus strand of NZ_BAABBO010000007.1, from coordinate 614,537 downwards.
GGTGGACGATATTGAGCCGGAGTATTGAACTCCGACTCAATTGAGACTACTCGCCAGTATTGAAAAGGGCATTCTGCTCGACGAACGCTTGTTTCGCTGGCAGCGCTGTCATGTCCTTTGGCGGCCACGGCAACTCAGCCCCTGCTGAATCGAGGGCAGCGGCTTCTGGCGCTGTCGAAGCTTCAGGCTCGGCATAAAACAGCAGTCCTTCTGGCGACTCCACGAAATGAGTCTGGTAGTACGCCAGCACGTCGGCCTTGTTTAACGCACTGACCGTCTCGGCGATCTGCTTCGTGGTATCGAAGTCTTCATTGCCAATATCGATTTCGGTCCAGTACCGGTCGGAGCGTTGCTCCAGTGTCTTGTCCTTCTCAAGCAGCCTGGTCACGAGAGCGGCCTTATGCTGCTCGAAATCCTTTTCGCTCATGCTATCGAGGTTGTCGGCAAACTCGTCAAGAAAGGCGGTGGTTTCGGCGTGAATTTCCACCGGCCGATGACTGGGCGACTGCACAATAAACGCCAGACCCGGCACTTCAAGCAGTGTGAAAGGCGTGGCGAAGACGACGTACCCCATCTGCTTTTTTGTGCGCACCCTGTTGTAGTAAGGCGTGCTCATCATCTGCGCCAGCAGGCCGAACTGCGCGCGATGCTGGTAGCTGCGCGAGGGGCCCTGTACGTAATAGAGATAAGCCCAGTCGGGGTGTTGCGTCTGTTCGCGGGCGTGATATCGCGCATCGGTGATATCGACTATCCTGCTCTTTTCCACCGAAACCGGTGTGGCATCTTCCAGAAGGATGTTCTGAACGACTTCAGACGCGGCAATGGCCTGGTCTCTGGTCACGTTACCGTGCGCCAGGATCGTTGCATGCAGTTCACTGAGGAAACGATCAGCAAAGGGCTTCATGTCTTCTGCCGACACGGCCTCAAGTGCCGCGGCCTGTTCCTTCTCGTCCCAGGCCGGTTGTAACAGCGTGCGTCGTGATCGGGTGGCAATGCGTTCAAAAGGCTTGCTCTGCTCGGCGTTTCTCAGGCTGCGGAGAATTTCCTTCTTGATCTGACTGAATCTCACCGGATCGATTTTCAGGCCCGCCAGCGTACTGAGCACCTTTTCCACCAGTACATATTGCTTGTCGCTATATCCGTCGATACGCAAGGTTAGGCCGCGGACATGCTTGTAAAGCTTGAAATCGAGCCCGGCGACGTAGGCTTCGTAGGTATATTCGTTGAGCTTGTCCTCAGTCAGGCTGACCAGCATTTCGGTCATCACGAGGTCTCGAACCGATGCGTTCGCCACCGGCGACTGCAGGGATACGTACAAGCTGGCCTTGGGCGAGCCAAAGCTCGTATCCTTGGCATACCAGGTGTCCATGCCGGGACGCTCGATCAGCCGCTTCGGCTTTTCCGAGTCAGCGTCTGCCAGCAGATCAAGTCTGTCTGGTATGAAACTGTTGCGCCCAGGCAAGGCTAGAAGGTCACTGACGGCGAGTATTTCGTCAGTACTCGCTGCCTTGTCCTCGCTAGTGCCACTATTATAGAGGGCAAGATCGGTAGCCGTGAGCTGGTGCACCGAATAGGGCACCTGATACCACTGTTCAAGCTTGTCGAGTCCCTGCTGATCTGGTGCCGTCAGCAATGCCAGCATGTTCTCCGGCACGATCTGCTCGGCATATTCGCGGATGAGTTCAGCGTCGAACTTGTCGAGCGTGTAGGGCGCAGACAGCACGATGGCTGGATCGAAATCATGCAGACGGCCAGCGAGTGAACTGACCAGATGAATCGGTGCTGACTTCTCCTGAAACTTGAAGGCCAGCTCCATCATTCGCTGCTGTTCCTGGAAGCGCCACGCTTCAATACCTTTTTCACGAATCAGCTCGACGTATTCGAAAATACCCGCAATGACGGCGTCATGCTCGTCGACACCCTGCTTGGTGAGATTCACCGAGATGCTCAACAGCGCCCGCTGATCAGCGTTGATGAAGATGCCCGCCGAGAGGCCTTCAGCCAGCTGTCGGGCCTTGAGTGCAGAGAGCAGGCTACCTTCACCCTCATGTCCTATCAGGTAAGTCAGATAGTAGAGTGGCTTGGTCTGGTAGTGCGGCAGCGTAGATGGCACGTCGAATAACAGTGTGAGAGACCGTCGCTCGCGAAAGGGTTCTATGCGCACCAGCGCAGGAGTCTCGGTATCTGTCAGGAAGCGCTGCTCTAGGGCTCGCTCGTCCGGGACATCGAGCGGTCGCGTATCGGGTGAAAGACCAGGCTCGCTTGAAGCTTCGAGGTGCTCAAGAGAGGGTTTAGCCGGTACCGGTTCGAATAGCGGCTTGACCATCGCTTCCAGTTCGTCGAGCGGCTCGGTGCCAAGGACGACGAGCCGCATCTGGTCGGCGCGATAATGTTCTGCATAGAATTTCAGCAACTCGTCACGGATCGTAGAACCGTCACGATCTTCAAGTGTATTAAGAGAGCCCACCGCGAATTTAGACATTGGGTGCGCCTGGTTGATCGTCTCCTTCAAGACGCCGAAGAAGCGACGTCCATCATCCTTGAGCTTTGCGCTGTACTCAGAATTGACTGCGTTCTTTTCACGCTCGACATATTCGGCGGTAAACAACGGCGCGGTAAACTGCTGCGAAAAGCGATCGAGCGCCGGTGCAAGAAACTGCTTGTCGATATCGAAGAAATAATTGGTGTGGCTCAGGCTGGTGCTGGCGTTGTGCGAGCCGCCGTGCTGATTGATGTACTTCTGATAAGCGTCCGCATCTGGATATTTTTCGGTACCCAGAAAAAGCATGTGCTCAAGGAAGTGTGCAAGGCCCTGTCTGTCGACCGGGTCATTCTCGCTGCCCACATGCACGTCCATTGCCGCGGCGGCCTTGTCGGTGGTGGGGTCCGAGATCAGCAGAACCTGCAGGCCATTCGGCAGGCTCAAGCTGCGATAATCTCTCGAGTCGTTCGGGCTTTTTTCAATCATGTCAGTCCGCTGCTCGTGAGTTGAATCCGAAGCGGCTCCGTCGCCGGCCTGTGTCGACCCGCCGGGCAGCGCCGAACAGGCACTGAGGAGCAGCATGGTAAAAATGCTTACAGGCAATATAGTTAAAAGCGGACTAAAAGTCTTGGCCCGGGGACGAAGGGCCGGAGAGGATTTTGCAAATTTAGGCATGATGTGAAGCAGCTACCTTGTTGTCTGGAGAGTTGCGAAGCGAACCTTACGGAAAATACCGGCATGGCTGCGCCGGAGTATATCAGCGGCAAAACTAATTATGTTTTAATACATCTTAATCAATATGAGTAGGCGCGGCAGCGCAAGTTCTCTGCCATACTTTCTGCTCCGCTTTTTTGCCCGAACTGCTCAGAGCTATCATAAGAAGGAAACATATCATGAATTACTTTTTGACCGGCGGTACCGGATTCATCGGCAGCTTTCTAGTGCCGAAGTTATTGGCGCGGGGCGGCACAGTGTATGTGCTGACCCGTTCCGGTTCGATGGATAAGGTCAAACAACTTCGTGAGCGATGGAATGCAACAGACAAGAATCTCATTGCCATAAAGGGTGACCTCACCAAGAAGAACCTTGGTGTCGCCAAGAAGGACCTCGCCAGTCTCACTGGCAAGATCGATCACGTGTTCCACCTCGCCGCTGTCTACGACATGATGGCTGATGCAGAGACCCAGGAAGCAGCAAATGTCGACGGCACGCGAAATGCCGTCAACTTCGCTGAAGCCGTGACGGCAGGCTGTTTTCACCACATCAGCTCCATCGCGGTAGCGGGACTGTACCGCGGCATCTTCCGCGAAGACATGTTCAAGGAAGCCGAAAAGCTTGAAAACCCTTACATGCGCACGAAGCACGAGTCCGAAAAGGTCGTCCGTGAAGAGTGTGACGTGCCGTTCAGAATCTACCGTCCGGGTATGGTGGTCGGTCATTCGAAGACAGGTGAAATCGACAAGATCGATGGCCCCTATTATCTCTTCAGACTGATTCAGAAAGTGCGCAACTTCCTGCCGCAATGGGTGCCTACGATTGGCATCGAAGGCGGCCGTCTGAACATCGTGCCCGTCGACTTCGTGGTCGATGCACTCGATTACATCGCCCACGCCAAAGGTGAAGACGGCAAGTGTTTCCACCTCACCGATCCAGATCCCAACAAGGCTGGCGAAGTGTTGAATATCTTTGCCAAGGCCGGCCATGCGCCGACAATGGCTATGCGTATCGACAGCCGCATGTTCGGCTTCATACCGCCGATCATCCGCCAGGGCGTGAAGAAGCTGCCACCGATACAGCGCATGAAGAATGCGGTGCTGAACGACCTCGGTATTCCATCGAGCGTCATGGAGTTCATCAACTACCCAACCAAGTTCGACAGCCGCGAAACCGAGCGTGTACTGAAAGGCTCTGGTATCGAAGTGCCGAGACTCGAAAGCTATGCCCCGGCCATCTGGGATTACTGGGAGCGTAATCTCGACCCCGACCTGTTCAAGGACCGTACTTTGATGGGTGCAGTAAAGGGCAAGGTCTGTGTCGTGACTGGCGCAACATCGGGCATCGGCCTGGCGACCGCTGAACTGCTCGCTGACGCTGGTGCAGTCGTTGTCATAGCCGCGCGCACCAAGGAAAACCTGGATGCCACAAAGGCGCAGCTCGAGAAGCGTGGCGGCAATATCCACGCCTACCAGCTGGATGCTGCCGATATGAGCGAGTGTGATCGCTTCGTCGCTGAAGTGCTCAAGGATCACGGCCATGTCGATATACTGATCAACAACGCCGGTCGTTCGATCCGTCGTTCGATCCAGTTCGCCTTCGATCGCTTCCACGATTTCGAGCGCACCATGCAGCTGAACTACTTCGGCTCACTGCGACTGATCATGGGCTTCATGCCTGGCATGCTCGAGCGCCGCAACGGTCACATCATCAATATTTCTTCCATTGGTGTACTGACCAACGCGCCGCGCTTCTCGGCTTACGTGTCGTCGAAGGCTGCGCTGGATGCCTTCTCGCGCTGTGCAGCTTCCGAGTTCAGCGACCAGAACATCAAGTTCACGACCATCAACATGCCATTGGTGCGTACGCCGATGATCAGCCCGACCAAGATCTACGACTCGGTACCGACATTGTCGACTGCCGAAGCCGGGCAGCTCGTGGCTGATGCCATCATCTACAAGCCAAAGCGTATCGCGACCCGTCTTGGTGTCACCGCTCAGGTCATTCATGCGGTCATGCCCAAGTTCGGCGAGATCATCATGAACACTGGCTTCAGAATGTTCCCGGATTCTGCTGCAGCGACTGGTCAGACCGATCAGAAGCCAAAGGTCTCTACCGAGCAGGTGGCCTTCGCAGCTTTGATGCGCGGCATTCACTGGTAAACCAGTCTGCGGTAGCGGCCGTCGCAACATGACCGTCACTACCGCATGTCACTCTACTTTGCACCCACCTGTGAGAGAAGGCGCGCTGTCGTGCGTACTCACAGGCGTTCTCCACACCCACTCAAAAGGAATAATTATGAGCGTACTCGTTGGAAAACCAGCCCCTGACTTTGACGTGCCAGCCGTACTTGGCAACGGTGAAATCGTCGATAATTTCAAATTGTCGGAAGCGACCAAGGGCAAGTACGCCCTGATCTTCTTCTATCCTCTGGATTTTACCTTCGTCTGCCCCTCCGAGCTGATCGCGCTGGACAAGCGCATGGCGCAGTTCAAGGAGCGCGGCATCGAAGTCATTTCAGTCTCTATCGATTCGCATTTTACTCACAACGCCTGGCGCAAGACGGCTATCGATAAAGGTGGTATCGGTGAAGTAAAGTACACCATGGCCGCCGATATGAATCATGATATCTGCAAGGCTTATGATGTTGAGTCGTCAGGCGGCGTCGCCTTCCGCGGCGCCTTCATGATTGACAAGAATGGCATCGTGCGTTCGCAGATCATCAACGACCTGCCGATTGGCCGAAACATGGAAGAGATTCTGCGTATTTTTGATGCGATCGAATTCCACGAAGAGAACGGCGAAGTCTGCCCAGCCAACTGGAAGAAAGGCGATAAGGGTATGAATGCATCACCGGAAGGCGTTGCATCCTACCTGACAGAGAATGCCGAAGCGCTGTAAAAAAGCTTGTCGTGTCAAAAGAAAAACCCGGCATTTGCCGGGTTTTTTGTGTCTGATCAATCGCGGGACGTATTAAAGGCTGGACCAGGCGCTAGAGGAAGTCTTCCTGCCAGCCGCCCATCGCTTTCCAGCGGTTGACGATACCGCAGAACAGTTCTGCCGTCTTCTCGGTATCGTACAGGGCCGAATGCGCCTCGCTGCTTTCGAAGGGAATGCCGCCAAGCTGGCAGGCCTTGGCCAACACCGTGTGGCCGTAGGCCAGACCCGCGAGTGTCACGGTATCGAAAGTCGAAAACGGATGGAATGGATTACGCTTGTTGCCGACGCGCTCGGCAGCGGCAAAGAGAAAACCGTGATCGAAAGTCGCATTATGCGCGACCATGATGGCGCGGTTACAGCCATGCCGCTTGACGGCCTTGCGGATCGGCGAAAACAGCGCTTTCAGCGCTTCGTCTTCAGACACCGCATTGCGCAGCGGATTGTGTGGATCGATGCCTGTAAAGGCGAGGGCAGCAGGGTCAAGGTTGCTGCCAGGAAATGGCTCGATATTGAACTGCAGCGTCTGCTCGGTATAGATCTGACCATCGTCGTCCATGTCGATAATGGCTGCGGCAATTTCCAGCAGCGCATCGGTATCCTTGTTGAAACCACCACACTCCACATCGATAACGACGGGCAGAAAGCCTCTGAAGCGTCGTGCCAGCGGGCTGCGCTCCTTGTGTCTGGTCTCACTCATTACTATCTTCCATAGAGTCTGTTTCGAAGGTCCACTCAAGCGTCTGCCCGGCGAGAAGGGGACGGATCTCGGCGGCGCCGAGCGCCATGGCATCAGGAATGGTCCAGGGCCTGCGTTGCAGTGTGATGAAGTCTTCATTCACCGGCAGACCGTAGAAGTCGGCGCCAAAGCGACTGGCAAAGCCTTCGAGCCTGTCCAGTGCATTCATTTCGTCGAATACGGTGGCATAGAGTTGCATGGCCAGCGGCGCGGTATAGCAGCCCGCGCAACCGCAGGCCGACTCTTTGGCACCAACTGCATGGGGGGCTGAATCGGTCCCGAGAAAGAATTTGGGACTACCCGAGGTGGCGGCTTCCCTGAGTGCCATCTGATGCGAGCTGCGCTTCAGAATAGGCAGGCAAAAGTAATGCGGTCGTATACCGCCAGCCAGCATGTGGTTGCGGTTACAGTGCAGATGATGCGCAGTGATGGTGGCGGCCACATGAGGGCCCGCCGATCTGACGAAGTCGACCGCATCTGAAGTGGTGATATGTTCGAGCACCACCCTCAGCTGAGGATAGCGCTGACATAGCGGTCGCAGAGTCCGCTCGATGAAGACCTGTTCACGATCGAATATATCGATGTTCGCATCAGTAACTTCACCGTGAATGAGCAAGGGCATGCCGATGTCCTGCATCACAGCGAGGACGTCTGCAATGCGCTCCAGTCCGGTCACGCCCGAGTCCGAGTTCGTGGTGGCGCCCGCAGGGTAGAGCTTGCAGGCGACGGCTTGACCGCTCTCGAATGCAGCCCGAACGAGTTCAGGCTGACTCGTGTCTGTGAGGTAAAGCGTCATCAATGGCGTGAATAGTGACGCTGGCGCGCTTCTTGCTGAGTCTGCAGGAGAACCCGGCGCAGCCTGAGCTGCTGCCATGATTCGGGCCTTGTAGGCATCAGCCTGATCACCGGTGGTCACAGGCGGTACCAGGTTGGGCATGACGATGGCGCGGTGGAACTGTGCGGCCGTAGCGGCCACGGTATCAGCGAGTGCAGGGCCATCCCGGAGATGCAGGTGCCAGTCATCTGGACGGCGTATGCGGATGAGATCTGTCATATATGAATAGAGTCGAAAAGGCAGTTTGCAGGAATGATTGATATCGCATCATATCAGAACACATGGTTTGCCGTGGCAAGAGTTTTCCGGCTGGGCCGCTTCTTTCGTCCTGGCTTTGCCGCCATGGTCGGCCTCATTTGGCTGTCGGCTTCGACAGTGTCCGCCACAACCACCTATACCTCCGGTATGGAGCGGAGCCAGTGGTATCTCGCCAGCTCCATCTTCGAGTGTGCACTGACGCATCCGATACCACGTTTTGGCCGCGCCGTGTTCTATCACGAAGCCGGTGAGGATCTACAATTCTATCTGGACGCCGATCGCAATCCCATGCGCGCAGGTGAAGCCGCCCTGGTCATCGAGGCACCCAGCTGGCGGCCGGGATCAGGTGTTCGTGATCTTGGATATGTACCGGTAAAGGACGCGAAGCGCCCGGTGACGCTGAATCTTTCGCTGTCGAGCCAGCTGATGGACTCGCTGCTCAAAGGTATGCAGCCGACCTTTACTCGCAGAGCCAAATACAATGATGAGAGCGTGCGGGTAGAAGTAAACAGTGTTCAGTTTGCCAACTGGTACGATCAGTACAATGAGTGCGTGGCAGGGCTGCTGCCCAACAACTTCCGCCAGGTCGAAAAGACGGCTGTGTACTTCGATGTCAACGAGTCTGTGCTGTCCGAAAAAGGCAAGGCTGCGCTCAAGCGAGCAGTGGACTATGCCCTGGCGGACCCCAGTGTGACGGCCGTATATGTCGATGGTCATGCCGATGGCTCGGGTCGCCGGATCTCTAACAGACGGCTCTCCAAAGACCGGGCAGAGGCGGTCACGGCCTATCTCGAGCAGCTCGGACTGCCGAATGAAAAGATCAATACCCGCTATCACGGCGAACGCTATCCTGTGGCAAAGAACGACAACAAACCGAACAAGGCCCGCAACAGGCGAACCACCGTACGCCTGGATCGTGGTGATCAGCCCGGCAATATCGATGATTTTGAACAGGAAAATGATCGCCTCGAGAACACGACAGCTGCCGCTCGACCAGCGACAGCCAAACCGGCGATTGCTGACGATTTTCAAGACTTCTGAAAAAACTATACACTACGCGCTTCAACTGTTTCCCCAGGCCATGCATCGAGGAGGTGAAGACCGCGTATGACAGAACAACGCTATGAAGAAGAAGCCACTCCACCAGTCAAGAAAGTCAACAAGGTCGTGCTGGCCTACTCAGGCGGTCTCGACACCTCCGTTATCGCCAAATGGCTGCAAACAGAGTACGACTGCGAGGTCGTGACCTTCACGGCCGATATCGGTCAGGGTGAAGAAGTGGCGCCTGCGCGCACCAAGGCCGAAGCACTTGGCATCAAGGAAATCTACATCGACGACCTGCAGGCTGAGTTCGCCCGCGACTTCATCTATCCCATGTTCCGCGCCAACGCCATCTACGAAGGCGAATATCTGCTCGGCACCTCTATTGCCCGTCCACTGATTGCCCGTCGCCTGGTTGAAATTGCCAATGAAACCGGCGCAGACGCCATTTCGCATGGTGCCACAGGCAAGGGTAATGATCAGATCCGCTTTGAACTCGGCGCATATGCGCTCAAGCCAGGTGTACAGGTTATCGCGCCATGGCGTGAATGGGATCTCAACAGCCGGGAAAAGCTGCTGGCCTATTGCGACGAGCACAACATCCTCGTCGAAAAGAAGAAGGGCAAGTCGCCGTACTCTATGGACGCCAACCTGCTGCACATCTCATATGAGGGCGGCATACTGGAAGATCCATGGGCCGAGCCTGAGGAAGAGATGTGGCGCTGGACCGTGTCACCGGAAAATGCTCCTGATACCGCTGAGTCCATCACCCTGACCTATAAGGAAGGCGATATCGTTGCTATCGACGGTAAGGCGCTCGAACCACATAAGGTCGTTGCAGAGTTGAACCGCATCGGCGGCCAGCACGGTGTAGGCCGGCTCGATATCGTCGAGAACCGATACATCGGCATGAAGTCACGTGGTTGCTACGAAACCCCAGGCGGCACGATCATGATGCGGGCGCACCGCGCTATTGAATCGATCACCCTGGACAAGGAAGTGGCTCACCTGAAAGACAGCATCATGCCGAAGTATGCCGAGATGATTTACAACGGCTACTGGTGGTCACCGGAGCGCGTCGCCCTGCAGAAGTTGATCGACGAAACGCAGAAGCACGTCAACGGTGAGGTTCGCGTGAAGCTGTACAAGGGCAACGTTACGGTGACTGGCCGTCGTTCAGAAACAGATAGCCTGTTTGACGATCGCATCGCGACCTTCGAAGATGATGGTGGTATCTACAACCAGTATGACGCTGAGGGCTTCATCAAGCTGAATGCGCTTCGTCTGAGGATTGCGGCGGATAAGGGTCGCAGCAACCAGTAATTTTTCTCCAGACGAAGAAAAGCCCGCAGATGCGGGCTTTTTTGTGCCTGCCGGTATTGCTACCGGCTTGCGGGGTAGCGCAGCTTAGGGATTCAGCTGACGACCGTTGCGTGGCTCGCTCTGGAACTCTTCCTCGGAGACCTGAACTGCCGGCGTCAGCGTGGCACCGACCGCGCCTGCCTGCGCGAAGGCAAACTCTGAGAACAAGGCGATGGTTGAGGTAACGCCTGCACCAAAGCCCTGATTCTGCGCCGGTGTGCGCGGGAGGACGAACATCGAATGTGAGCCACGATCAATCCTTGAGATCATGTGGTTGGCAGTGCTCGCACTGGTCAACACGTTCTGAGCACCCATGAGCGCAGCAAACTTGCTGTTGCCTGACAGCAGGTCAGGCAAGGCAGTGCCGAACTGTGTCGTCAACTGAGTGACCGCAGTTTCAATCGGCGTGGTCTGATCACTGATGAACTCGGTGCCGACCTGTGCGTTACCGTTTGCGTCAGCCCGTCCGGTCAGTTCAACGTCGAGCACCGTGACATCCTCAGCGGAGGTCTGGAAGTTCGAGTTCGTGTCATAGAGCGGGTTGGTCGCGCTGGCAGCGGCAGCACTGGCAGCCGCTATTTGAGCAAAGGTCGGCCCTTTCTTCAGGTTGTCAGCAAAGTTGACTGGGTCGGTTGGATCCTGAGACGCCTGCAGGACACGCAGGAAAGTCTCGAAGTTGAGCGAGCCCTGTGCCACGCCTGCAGCTGCCAATCCACCAACGATTGGTGGCGCGAACGATGGAGAGTTCTCGATCATTCTTGCCAGACCAGAGGCAGGTGTCAGCAGTGCAGTGGCCTTGATATCCAGTGGGAAACCACCTGGCTGCGCTGGCGTGCCAGGCAGCGGCGGTACACTGTTGGCCACAGCAGTAAACACTGTTCCAGCAACCGTGCCCAGGGAGTGGCCAACGAAGAACACATTGGATTCATCCAGCGCCAGACCAGTCGCTGTCTCGAAATTGGTCAACGATGCGCGCATGTTGAGGAGATCGATAGTGGCCTGACGATTCTTGTCACGTTCATTCACGAAGCCCGTTGGATTGATATAGAGGCTGCCCGATGATCCCACGGCCGCATCAGGATTGTAGTTCATTGGAATCGCCTGAGCACTGGCATTTGACGTGAACTCGAAGTGGCGTTCCTTACGGACATCATCGACCGTGTACGGTGCCAGCCCGGGGACTACGCTGCCAGCGTTGGCGAGGGTTCGTTCAACGCTGGTCAGCTGTGGGATGGCAGCATTGAGTTGAGCGTTCGTAGAAGTGCCACCGCCGAGAACGGTGGCAATAGTGCCGTTGACCTCTGCTTCCGTAGCCTCTCTACCGAAGTCCTGACCTAAGCCGGCCTTGACGGTATTGAAAGTCAGAACACCAGCAATGGCAGCGTCGACAGTGGCCTCCTCTGTAGGGGTGAGCGCAGTGGCATCAGCGATCAGTCCGCCTCCAGCCAGCAAGGTGATCGCCAGATCGCGCTGCTTCGCTGTGGAGTAGGGCGCTACGCCGTGAAGTGGAAGGTCGATAGCCAGCGTTGCAAAACACTTGTCCGCGAGCAGAGAACCAATAGCCATGCCTGCGCTTCTGTCAGCAGTAATACCGTGCTGATAAATGACGACTGGCAGCTGGGCTGGGCACACACTTCTGTCAAACGGATAGATGGCAATATAAGGCGTCTCCAGATCCCCCTGCTTTTTCGGGAATGGGAACAGGTAATTGACTGCATCCGACTTCGCAGCTCTTTCGGCAGTAGCGCCCTGAGGCAGCGGCAGACCAAGCGCAGAGTTCATGGCACTGGCGAGCGTGCCGTCAGCCACAAAGATCGAGGATTGGATGACACTACCGTCACTGCCGGCTTCAGGAATTCCGAGGAAGTAAGGCAGGGTAATGGTGCCCTGAGAAATGACTGGCGTGCGGTCGACATAACCGGGCGCAGCCGCGGAAGTTTGCAATAACTGACCTATTGGCGCGGAAGTCAGAGCGACAGGCGTTGCCGGAGCGGTAGAGGCCACGACAGGACGCGGTGCAATCGCTTCGATCACGCCGCGGAAGCCGCCCAGGTTTGGCGGTGCTGCGGCTAAAGTGGCTCCGATGCAACTCAGTACAGCAGGACCAGTTCCTGTGCACGTCGTGGCTAACGCCGGACTGATATCACTCGCAGTGATGTCTTCAATCGCCGCATTTGCCGCCAAGGTGCGGTCGAAATAATCTACCGCACCGTCGCCATTTACATCAGTCTGTGTAGAGCCGACCTGCATGGAAGCAGTCAGACGGACCGACGTGGTCAGCTGATCGACGAACCATTCCCCAGGATTGGCCAGGTACTCGGTGACTTTTTCATCAGCTGTCGTGGTGAACGAAAAGCTGATAGCAATATTGTCTGCGCTAAGCAGTGGCAGTCCAAGCGCCGAGCGCGTGCCATTGGTGGCACCGGCCAGATAGGCGCCGCCAACCTGTTCCCAGAAGCCATTGACAATAGTCCGGACGCCTGCGAGCGCAGCACTTGGCAGCTCCTGCGTTGGATCAGTAATGTTGCGATAGGCCGGATCCTGCACGATTGGCTGTCCATCCTCGTCCAGGATCGAGTCAGTCACGACCACGAGATAACGGGTCTTGGGCTTCAGTGGCTTGGTTGGCTGAATACGCAGAACAGTAGTGCCTTCGAGGTCAAGCACTTTTGCCACGTAAGACGGCGTTACTGCTTCAGCCTGCACGGCAGCAGCTGCGTTGGAGTTAGACCCAGCCGCCTGTAACAGGGCAGCGAAAGGTATGGTCGGTGTCTCTTGAGCACTCAGCCCCTGAATCGGGTCGCCGCTTGGATAGGCGAGCTCGATCAGAAATACGTTCTGGCCCGGGTTGGGTGCCAGGCTACCGCCGGCAGGTACCAGAAGATTGGCACTGACCGAGTCCTCATTGATGCCGCCTTCGAAGGCGATGTCGATAGGCGCGATAAGAGAGGCGCCGCTCATCTTGCCCAGGGCAATCTGCACAGGGTTGGTAGAACCAGCAGGCGCGTCGCCGAAGGTGCCATCACCAGCCACCTGGTCGAGCTGGATGTCACTTGGAACAGGTACCAGAGATCTTGCAGGGTTGAAGAGGGGATACGAACGGCCTTCAGATTCTTCGATGAAAGGGCCGCCTTTCGGGCTAATCGCGCCAGCGTTTCTGCTGTCACCGTTGTCACCGCAGCCGGCGAGGAAAACTGTGGAGCCAATTGCGAGGCTTAATAAGGTACGTTTCAGCATACGGTCAACCTGTCCTTTTATTAGTGTTATTGGCACTTTTGAAAGCACCTGAGCAAAGTACTGAAATACAACGGTGCGCTTGGCACGAATGTCATCTGAGCATAGGCTAATTTCTGACGTGATGCCAAACACTAGCGTCAGCGAGTTCCACATTTGTTAAGTTGATGACAATTTGCGTAGGCTCAGCGGTCTGCCAAGCCTGGTTCACGATCTGCCTCGCGTTAAATGCAGTTTAACTAAAGTCCTGGATTGGTCTAGAATACGCGGCTTGCTTTCTCCGGAGACAGTTAATGCCGACCATCATTCGCCAGGCGGATCTGATAGATAGTGTGCAGGACGCACTGCAGTTCATCTCCTACTACCATCCCAAGGATTTCATCGAAGCTGTTCACGCCGCTTATGAGCGTGAAGAGTCGAAGGCCGCCAAGGATTCGCTCGCGCAGATCCTGATCAACTCGCGTATGTGCGCCGAGGGTCGCCGTCCAATCTGCCAGGATACCGGAATCGTCACCGTTATCGTCGAAGTCGGCATGGACGTGCAGTGGGACGCTGAGTTGCCACTCGAAGACATGATCAACGAAGGTGTGCGGCGTGCCTACATGCAGCCAGACAATATACTGCGCGCCTCCATTCTGGCTGATCCCGATGGCGCTCGAAGAAACACCAAGGACAACACGCCGGCCGTGATTCACACCCGTCTCGTCTCAGGCAACACAGTAGACGTCAAGGTGGCTGCAAAAGGTGGTGGGTCCGAAGCCAAGTCCAAGTTTGCGATGCTGAACCCCTCCGACTCCATCGTCGACTGGGTGCTGGAACAGGTGCCGAAGATGGGCGCTGGCTGGTGTCCGCCCGGGATGCTCGGCATTGGCATCGGCGGTACCGCTGAAAAGGCCATGCAACTGGCGAAGGAATCACTCTTCGAATCAATCGATATCCAGCAGCTTCAGGCACGCGGCGCCAGTAATCGTGCCGAAGAGTTGCGCCTCGAGCTTTTCGACAAGGTCAACAGGCTCGGGATCGGTGCGCAGGGGCTTGGTGGTCTCACCACTGTGCTGGATGTGAAGGTGATGGATTACCCGACTCACGCTGCCAACAAGCCGGTTGCCCTCATACCAAATTGCGCAGCTACGCGTCATGCGCATTTCACGCTCGATGGCTCAGGTCCTGCACTGCAGACACCGCCAAATCTTGATGACTGGCCGGCTATTACCTGGGACGTCGGCTCCGACGTGCGACGCGCCAACCTCAATACTGTCACCGCCGAAGATATCCGTGAATGGAAGGTCGGTGAGACGGTACTGCTGTCGGGCAAGATGCTGACGGGACGCGATGCTGCGCACAAGAAAATGACCGATATGCTGTCCAGGGGCGAAAAGCTGCCTGTCGACCTCAAGGGTCGCTTCATTTATTACGTCGGTCCAGTCGATCCGGTGCGCGACGAGGTGGTTGGGCCTGCCGGTCCAACTACAGCCACGCGTATGGATAAGTTCACCGAGCAGATGCTGTCCGAAACCGGCTTGATCGGCATGATCGGCAAGGCCGAGCGCGGCCCGCTGGCCATCGAGTCCATCCGCAAGCACAAGGCGGTGTACCTGATGGCGGTCGGTGGCGCGGCTTATCTCGTCTCGAAGGCGATTAGTGGCGCTGAGGTCGTGGCTTTCCCGGAGCTTGGGATGGAAGCGATATACGAGTTTGAAATCAAGGATATGCCGGTGACTGTTGCAGTGGATTCTGAAGGGCAGTCGGCCCATATCCTGGGTCCCGCCGAGTGGAAGCGACGTATCGAAGAACAAGTTATCGAGGTTCGCTGAGCATGACGGTCACCAATACCTTTGCCAGCGCCGCCGACGATCGGGTGTTTCGTCTGGTTATCGCTTGTCCTGACCGGGTCGGGCTTGTGGCCAAGGTCAGTAATTTTCTCGCCAACTACAATGGTTGGATTACCGAAGCGAGCCACCATTCGGACCCCTCGATTGGCTGGTTCTTCATGAGAAACGAGATTAAGGCAAGCTCCTTACCGTTTGATATAAAAGGCTTTGTCCAGGCGTTTCAGCCCATTGCCAATGAGTTCGACATGCAGTGGCGTGTCGAAGACTCCGGCGTGCCCAAGCGTGTGATGCTGATGGCGAGCAAGGAGTCGCACTGTCTTGCAGATCTCTTGCACAGGGCGCATGACGGCGAATTGCCGGCCGAAATCATCGGCGTCTGTTCCAACCACGAAGATCTCAGGCGCATGGTCGAGTGGTATGACATTCCTTTCCACTATCTTCCGGTGCGAAAGGAAACGAAACAGGCTGATTTTGCCAAGCTGAATGACTTGATGGCCGAACTTCAGCCCGACGTGACCGTACTAGCCAGGTACATGCAGATCCTGCCGCCTGAGCTGTGTCAGGCCTTCGAGGGCAGGGTCATCAATATTCATCACAGCTTTCTGCCATCTTTTGCAGGCGCAAAGCCTTATCATCAGGCCTACCAGCGCGGTGTAAAGCTCATCGGTGCCACCTGTCACTATGTGACGGACCTGCTTGATGAAGGCCCGATCATCGATCAGGACGTCATCCGGGTTAGCCACAGCCATACTATCGCTGACCTGGTTCGACTCGGCAGGGACGTTGAAAAAGCGGTGCTGGCCAGGGGCCTTCGCTATCACCTCGAAGAGCGGGTAATTATCCACGAAAACAAGACCATTGTGTTCCATCACTGAGGGCATTGATGAGCCTACGATCGATACCGGCTTTGTGCTAGTATTGGCCGGCTAAAAAGACGGCGGCTTTCACTGTCGGCCGGCGCAGATCGCCGCGGCCCTTCTGCCTTTCATTCGTACTCACAAACTGGGATTCCATAACAATCATGGCTGAACTTGCCAGAGAAATACTTCCCGTCAATATTGAAGACGAGCTGAAGCAGTCCTACCTCGATTACGCCATGAGCGTCATCATCGGTCGGGCGCTTCCAGATGCCAAGGATGGGCTCAAGCCTGTTCACCGTCGCGTGCTGTTCGCGATGAGTGAACTCAAGAACAACTGGAACTCATCCTATAAGAAGTCGGCACGTGTCGTCGGTGATGTTATCGGTAAGTATCACCCCCACGGTGACTCTGCGGTGTACGACACCATCGTTCGCATGGCCCAGCCTTTTTCCCTGCGCTACACCCTGGTAGACGGGCAGGGCAACTTTGGTTCGGTCGACGGCGATAACGCGGCAGCCATGCGATATACCGAAATCCGCATGGCGAAAATCGCTCATGAGCTGCTGGCGGATCTCGAGAAGGAGACGGTCGATTTCGCACCGAACTACGACGGCTCGGAGCAGATTCCCGTGGTCCTGCCGTCCCGCGTGCCGAACCTGCTGGTCAACGGCAGTTCAGGAATTGCCGTCGGCATGGCGACAAATATCCCGCCGCACAACCTGCGAGAAGTCGTCTCCGGCTGCCTGGCCTATATCGACAATGATCAGATCACGATTGACGAACTGATCGAGCATATTCCTGGCCCCGATTTCCCGACTGCTGCGAGCATCAACGGTCGCGGCGGTATTTATGAGGCTTACCATACCGGTCGTGGCCGCATCTATATCCGTTCAAAGCACGAAATCGAAGTCGACGAGCGCACCGATAAGGAAACCATTGTCGTCACCGAACTGCCTTACCAGGTCAACAAGGCACGTCTGGTCGAAAAGATTGCCGAGCTGGTGAAAGAAAAGAAGCTCGAAGGCATCACTGCGCTGCGTGACGAGTCGAACAAGGAAGGCATGCGGGTGATCATCGAGCTGCGTCGTGGCGAGAATACCGATGTCATGCTCAACCATCTGTATGCACAGACACAGATGCAGGTGGTCTTCGGCATAAACATGGTGGCGCTGGTCAATAACGAGCCGAAGTTGCTGAACCTGAAAGACTGTATAGAAGTCTTTGTTCGGCATCGTCGGGAAGTCGTCACCCGCCGCACGATCTACGACTTGCGTAAAGCGCGTGAGCGAGGCCATATCCTGGAAGGCCAGGCGGTTGCCCTCGCGAATATTGATGAAGTGATTGCGCTGATCAAGGCCTCGCCCAGTGGCGCAGAGGCCAAGCAAAAACTGGTCGAGCGTGGCTGGGAGCCTGGAACTGTGTCGGCGATGCTCGAGCGTGCGGGCTCAGATGCCTGTCGCCCCGAGACATTGCCAGATCACCTCGGCTTCGTCGATGGCAAGTACTACCTGTCCGAAATCCAGGCTCAGTCGATTCTCGACCTGCGTCTGCAAAAGTTGACTGGCCTCGAAACCGGCAAGATTTTCGATGAGTATCAGGAGCTGATCAATCTGATCGGCGAGTTGCTTGAAGTGCTGCACAACCCCGAACGCCTGATGGAAGTCATTCGTGAGGAACTTGAAGCTGTTCGTGATGAGTACGGTGATGAGCGTCGGACCGAAATTACTGCCAGCAGCGCAGACATCAATATCGAAGACCTGATTCCAGAAGAAAACATGGTGGTGACGCTATCTCACAGTGGCTATGCGAAGACCCAGCCTCTGGCAGCTTATGAAGCGCAGCGTCGTGGCGGACGTGGCAAGGCGGCCACTTCGATGAAGGATGAAGACTTCATTGAAAAGCTGCTCGTGGCGCACTCGCATAGCACCATCCTGTGCTTCACCAATATGGGCAAGCTGTACTGGTTGAAGACCTACGAAATCCCACAGGCCAGCCGGACAGCGAAAGGCCGCCCCATCGTGAACTTGCTGCCACTTGGCGAAAATGAGCGGGTCACGACAATGCTGCCCGTGCGTGAATACACCGCAGACCACTATGTAGTGCTGGCGACGCGGCAGGGTACCATCAAGAAAACGAGCCTCGAAAACTTCTCAAGACCTCGCTCTAATGGTCTGATTGCATTGGCTTTGGATGATGGTGATACCCTTATCGGTGCAGCCATTACAGACGGCGAGCAGGACGTCATGCTGTTCAGCAGTTCAGGCAAGGTCATCCGTTTCAAGGAAGGCGATGTGCGACCCATGGGTCGAACGGCGCGTGGTGTTCGCGGTATCAGACTATTGAACAATGCTGTCGTCGTCGGCCTGATAATCCCGCAGGACGACCACTTCGTGCTGACCGCCAGTCGAAATGGTTACGGCAAACGCACCCCTGTCACGGACTTTCCGGTTTACGGACGAGGCGGTCAGGGCGTTATCGGAATGCAGTGTTCCGAGCGCAATGGTGATCTTATCGGTGCCATACAGGTCGATGAGAATGCTCAGCTCATGCTGATTACCGATCAGGGTACGCTCGTTCGGACCCCCGCTAGCGGCGTATCCATCGTGAGTCGAAATACTCAGGGCGTGACCCTGATCCGCCTGACTTCAGGTGAGCAGCTCAAGGAAATCGAAGCCATCGCAGAAATCGAGGAAGCGCTGTCGGAAGCCATCGATGCCGATATTATCGACGCCGATGATCCAGATGTGGAAGCGGCTACCGAACATGCGGCCGCAGCGGCCGCAGACGATCAGGTTGACGGGGATGCACCGGCCAGCAGTGAAGATGCTGGAGACGAAGATTCGAGTGGCGAAGGAGCGCATGACGATGCGTAGTCAGACTTATAACTTCTGTAGCGGTCCGGCGACACTGCCGACTGCAGTTCTCAGCAAGGCGCAGGCGGAGTTGCTCGACTGGCAAAAGATGGGCGTCTCGATCATGGAGATCAGCCATCGTAGTCCCGAGTTCACCGCAGTGGCCAAAAAGGCCGAGCAGAGCCTTCGCCAGCTCATGTCTATCCCCGACGATTATGCTGTTCTCTTCATGCAGGGCGGGGCGACTCAGCAGTTCTCGGGTGTCCCGATGAATTTCTTTGGACTTTGCGAGGGCAAGCAGGCCGGCTATGTAGACACGGGCATCTGGTCGCGAAAGGCGCTGGATGAAGCCGGTCGATACGTCGATGCTCGCTTAGTCGCGAGTTCAAAGGACTCGAACTATACCCGTTTGCCCGAATCCTGGGCTCTGGATGAAAAGCTTGCCTACGTTCATTACACGCCGAATGAAACGATTGGTGGCGTTGAATTTCCACATATTCCGGATGTCGGTGACATTCCGCTGATAGCTGACATGTCGTCAACGATCCTGTCCCGCCCGATTGACGTGTCGAAGTTCGCCCTGATTTACGCCGGTGCGCAGAAAAACATTGGCCCGGCGGGTCTGACGCTCGTGATCGTTCGACGTGATCTTCTGGACGCGACACCGCATTCCGCCTTGCCGCCCACGATGAATTATCGTCTTTTCGACGAGAACGACTCAATGCTCAATACTCCGCCGACTTTTGGCTGGTATCTGGCCTGGCTGATTTTTGACTGGCTGATCGAAGCGGGTGGTCTGACGGCGATGGGCGAAGTGAACAGCCGCAAGTCAGCGCGACTCTATAACTACCTTGACGCGAGTGATGTCTATCACAACCCGATTCACCCTGAAGCCCGCTCGTGGATGAATGTCCCTTTCGTATTGAAGGATGAGTCGCGAAATGCCGCTTTTCTCAAGTTCGCTGAAGAGCATGGGCTGCTCAATCTGAAGGGTCATCGTTCAGTAGGGGGCATGCGGGCAAGTCTATACAATGCCATGCCTGAAGCCGGCGTCGACGCCCTGATCGATGTTCTGACCAAGTTTGCAGAGAGCTGAATGGCGGCGCCACTTCCGGGGCTCGACAGCCTGCGTCAGCAGATCGATGAGGTTGATCTGCAACTACTGACGCTCATCAATCAGAGAGCGGCATTGGCTGCCCAGGTCGCTGCAGTCAAATCGAGCACGCTCGATGAACAGTCTCAGGGCTCGGTAAGCTTCTACCGTCCGGAACGCGAGGCTCAGGTCCTGCGCAACATCATGAAGCAGAATGCAGGCCCCTTGCCTGACGCCGATGTTGCCAGGCTGTTTCGGGAGGTCATGTCAGCCTGCCTGGCGCTGGAAAAGCCTTTGAGAGTCGAAGCGCTGGGGTACCCCGGTAGCCTTGCTCATCTGGCAGCGCTCAAGCACTTCGGTCAGTCCATCGTGCCTGGTCAGCGAACGGTAGCCGCTTCACTGTTCGCTGATGTCGAATCGGGCAACATTGATTATGCGGTGCTGCCTTTCGGTAGCCTGCTAGCCGGCCTTGATTTATCACTCACGGCCAGCGCGGAAGCGATTACTGAAAATTATGTCAGTCTGTTCCTGCAGCATGACGTGCAGATCTGCGGTGAAGTGAAATTTCTCACTGCGAGAGCCGACGAGCCTGATCCGCAGAGAGGCGCTGCACAGGCGAAAGCAGCAGCCAAGTCGCAGCGCTTCATCGTTATCGGGCGTGGCGCCGTGCCTGCGAGTGGTGACGATCGCAGTAGCGTCATTGCTGGTATCGCCGATAAGCCGGGTGGTCTCTATCACTTGCTGGCGCCTTTCGATGCCTTGGGTATTTCGATACTTCGCCTTGAAGCGAAGCAGGGCAGCAGTGCGCTCGTGGAGAGCAGTGAACCGGCTGGTGAGCAGTTCTTCGTGATCGATTTTCCTGGCCACTTTGGTGAGGAGAGGGTGAAGCAGTTGTTCGAGGCACTGAAGACACTGACCAGTACATTCAAATTCATCGGCAGCTATCCAAACGGCGTGCTCTGACAAGACAGGAATTGGTATGCAATTCGATCCGAACGAACTGGTCAATGAAGCCATTCAACAGCTTCAGCCCTACGTGCCCGGCAAGCCGGAGGAAACGCTCAGGCGAGAGCTGGGTCTGGAAAAGATCATCAAGCTTGCGAGCAACGAGACGCCCCTGAGATTGTCGGATGCTGTCTGGGAGCGGTCAGCCGCAGCCCTGCGTGACATCATGCGCTATCCGGACGGCAGCGGATTCGACCTCAAGCGCAAGCTTGCGGACAGGCTGGGCGTCACGCCAGACATGATCACGCTGGGTAACGGCTCCAACGATGTACTGTTGATACTGGCCCAGGCCTTTGCCGGCCCTGGCCGTGAGGTCCTGTTTTCGCAATATGCCTTCGCGGTGTATCCGATCGCAGCTGCCACCGTGGGCGCCACGGCCGTCGTAGTGCCTGCCAGGGACTATGCCCACGATCTTATGGCGATTCAGGAAGCCATCACGCCGCATACCCGGCTGATCTATCTCGCGAATCCTAATAATCCTACGGGCACTGGTTTCAGCGATGATGACTTCCTCCATTTCATGGAGATGGCGCCGCTGCACTGCCTGGTCGTGCTCGATGAGGCCTATTTCGAATTTGCAGGCCATCAGTCAGGTATCGGGCTGCTGACCCGGTTTCCCAACCTGGTCGTTACGCGAACGTTCTCCAAAGCATTTGGCATGGCTGGATTGCGACTGGGCTATTCCGTGTCCAGCCCACAGGTCGCCGAAATTCTCAACCGGGTTCGTCAGCCCTTTAACGTCAACAGCGTGGCCCTGGCCACCGCCCTGGCAGTGCTCGACGACCCAAACTATGTGCGGGATGTGGTTGAGCTCAACGCGCTTGGGCTCAAGCAACTGCAGGCGGGACTCAAGACGCTTGACCTGGCATGCTTGCCGACCGAGGCGAATTTCGTGACTTTTCATGCTGGCCCGAAGGCGGGCGCCATTTATGACGCGCTGCTCCGTGAAGGCGTTATCGTTCGACCGCTGGCTGGTTACGATATGCCTGAATACCTCAGGGTCAGCGTTGGCCTGGACAGCGAAAACGAGCGCTTTCTCAGTGTGCTTGGCGACATTCTGAAGTCGCAGGCCTGATTTCGTGACTGGCAGAAGTTCTCAGGACTGGCGCAAGCTGACGCTTGGTGTCGTCGGCCTCGGTCTGATTGGCGGCTCGGTTTGCCTTGGGGCCGCTGGTTTCCGCGGCGCCTCGCGCTTCGGCAGTATCATTGGTTTCGATGCTGATCCGCAGGCACGGGCTCAGGCAGTCGAACTCGGCCTGGTCGAGCGTTGTGCGCCTTCTGTGCCAGAGCTGGTGCAGGAGGCAGACATCATTATGCTTGCTGTCCCGGTGAAGGCTATGGGCCAGGTATTGCGGGCCTGTATTGAGCTTGGTGAGCAGCCCTTCGCGGGCAAGATTGTGAGCGACGTCGGTAGTGTCAAGGCTTCAGTGCGGGCCTGTTTTGAAGCAGCGCTCGGCGGAATGCCGGCAAGTGTCGTGCTCGGCCATCCGATAGCCGGTTCGGAGAAGAGCGGTGTATTTGCGGGGCGTGCAGACCTGTTCGTCAACCACAAGGTAATTCTCACGCCGCTCGAGAATACCGATGTCGACGCTGTGGCCCAGATTTCAGCGCTGTGGACCCTTCTCGGCGCTGATGTGCTGGAGATGACGGTCGAGCATCATGATCGTGTGCTGGCGAGTACCAGTCATTTGCCGCATCTCATTGCATTTTCGCTGGTCGATACGCTGGCCGTTCAGGACGATAGCCTGGATATTTTCCGCTATGCCGCAGGCGGTTTCCGCGATTTTACCCGCATAGCGGGTAGCGATCCGGTAATGTGGCACGACATTTTTCTCGAGAACAAGACAGCGGTACTGGAAAGTCTCGAACTGTTCAGCAAGGATCTGCAGCGTCTGAGGACTGCGATCGAATCGGGTGACAGTGAACAATTGCTCGGTGTATTCACACGAGCCAAGGCTGCCAGAGACCATTTCGGCACCATGCTGGCCAACAAACCTTACAGGCAGAAAATGACAAGTAGAGAACTGAAATTCGTTGCCGGTCCGGCAACACAGCTGAGCGGTGCCATCCGGGTACCTGGCGACAAGTCGATCTCGCATCGCTCCATCATGCTTGGCGCACTCGCCGAGGGCCTCACTACAGTCGAAGGCTTTCTGGAAGGTGAGGATGCGCTCGCCACCATTCAGGCATTCCGCGATATGGGCGTCGTGATCGAAGGTCCGGAAGCCGGCTCGGTAAAAGTCCACGGCGTCGGCTTGCACGGCCTCAAGGCTGCCCCTGGCCCTTTGTATCTCGGCAATTCCGGGACTTCGATGCGCCTGCTATCCGGACTTTTGGCTGCCCAGCAGTTCGATAGTGTGTTGACTGGCGACGAATCGCTGTCCAAGCGCCCGATGAAGCGCGTCATCGACCCCCTGGGAGAAATGAACGCCCTGGTAGAGAGCGAGAACGATGGCCGACCGCCACTGAAGATCAGCGGTAAACGTCCCATTAACGCAATCCACTACGATTTGCCTGTCGCCAGCGCGCAGGTCAAATCAGCCGTTCTGCTGGCCGGTCTCTATGCAGACGGTGAAACATCAGTGCATGAACCCGCACCAATCCGGGACCATACCGAGCGGATGCTGCGCGGCTTTGGTTGCGAAGTTCTGACCGAAGGTCCGGTTTGCAGGCTGCGTGGTGGACAGAAGCTGACAGCCTGTCACATTGATGTCCCGGCCGACATTTCGTCAGCAGCGTTCTTCATGGTGGCTGCCTCTATCGCTGCCGATGCCGATGTCACCCTCAAGCATGTCGGCGTCAACCCGACCCGGACCGGCATCATCGAGATCCTCCGGCTCATGGGCGCGGATCTCCAGGTCTCCAATGAAGCGACCGTGGGTGGCGAGCCGGTGGCCGACATCCGCGTACGTAGTTCGCGGCTCAAGGGCATCAACATACCGCCTGCACTCGTGCCGCTGGCTATCGACGAATTCCCGGTGCTCTTCATCGCTGCCTGCTGCGCTGAAGGCAAGACAGTGCTGACTGGTGCGGAAGAGCTGCGGGTGAAGGAAAGTGATCGTATCCAGGTGATGGCCGATGGTCTGCTCGAGCTGGGCTTCGCCAGTAAGGTAACGTCTGATGGCATCGAAATCGAGGGTCGAGGTGCTACTTCAGATCCGGTTTTCCAGTCAGGCTCAGTGGACAGTCATGGCGATCACCGCATTGCGATGGCTTTCAGTGTCGCCGCCATCCGGGCCGGCGGACCGGTTACCATTCATCGATGTGCCAACGTTGCGACTTCGTTTCCGGACTTTCCGGGCATTGCGGCCAACATCGGCATGCAGATCGACATCACGGATGCAGAGTTATGATTCAGGCGCCTGACCAGCAAGCAGCCAGCGAGCGGGCTTCCAACCTGCCCGTTGGTAATCCGACCGCTCCCGTTGTCACGATCGACGGACCTTCGGGGTCGGGGAAGGGCACGCTGGCAGTCAGTCTGGCCCGTCGCCTGAACTGGCGGGTTCTCGACTCGGGCGCGCTCTATCGTATTACAGCCCTGTCTGCGAGCAAGCAGGGCGTAGATCTCGGCCATGCAGCCGCAGTGGCAAACATTGCCACTACCCTGGATGTCTCATTCCTCGCTGGCGACCAGGGGCAGCCGCTGCGAGTGATTCTCGGGCAGCAGGACATTACCTCTGAAATCCGCACCGAGGCTTGCGGCGCCATGGCATCCACCATCGCCGTGTATCCTGAAGTACGGCTGGCGCTGCTGCAGCGGCAACGCGCCTTTCAGGAGGCGCCGGGTCTCGTCGCTGACGGCAGGGATATGGGAACTGTGGTATTTCCGAATGCGCAGTTCAAGTTCTACGTGACGGCGTCGGCCGAAGTTCGTGCACAGCGACGCTACCAGCAGTTGAAGCAGCAGGGAGAAATTGTTAGACTGCCGCACCTTTTACGCGAGATACAGAAGCGTGATGAGCGGGACACCCAGCGGGCGGAAGCACCTTTGCTACCGGCCGAAGACGCTCTTGTCATCGACACCAGTGAATTGCCCGCTCTTCAAGTTCTTGATTACGTTGCTGAAATCGTAGAAAAGACACTTAACCAAAAACCATAGTCGGTCGTTGCGCGCCAGCATTGCAGCAGCTGATACATTGAACTGACGCGTCGGCTGGCAGGGCGCACAACCTTACAGGTATTAGAATGAGCGAAAGCTTCGCAGATCTTTTTGAGGAAAGCTTAAAAGAAATCGATATGAAGCCAGGTTCCATCGTCAAGGGAACCGTGGTAGATATCGACTCCGACTGGGTTACCGTACATGCTGGTCTGAAGTCCGAAGGCATCATCCCCGTTGAGCAGTTTTACAACGACGCCGGCGAACTGCATCTGGCCATTGGTGATCAGGTCGACGTCGCACTGGATGCTGTCGAAGATGGATTTGGTGAGACAAGGCTTTCACGAGAGAAAGCGAAGCGTGCCGAAGCCTGGACTGAACTCGACAAGGCCTTTGAAGATCAGGCTGTCGTCAAGGGCATCATCAATGGCAAGGTCAAAGGTGGCTTTACCGTTGAAGTGAACAGCATTCGTGCGTTCCTGCCCGGTTCACTCGTGGATGTGCGTCCTATCCGTGACACAGCTCACCTCGAGAACAAGGAACTTGAATTCAAGGTCATCAAGCTCGATCAGAAGCGCAACAACGTTGTCGTTTCCCGTCGTGCCGTACTTGAAGCCGAGAACTCCGCTGAGCGTGAAGCACTGCTTCAGCAGCTTCAGGAAGGCATGGAAGTCAAGGGTATCGTCAAGAACCTTACTGACTACGGTGCGTTCGTTGACCTGGGCGGCGTAGATGGCCTGCTGCACATCACTGACATGGCATGGCGTCGAATCAAGCATCCGTCCGAGATCGTCAATGTTGGCGACGAGATCAACGTCAAGGTCCTCAAGTTCGACCGTGAGCGCAATCGCGTATCACTCGGTTTGAAGCAGCTTGGTGAAGATCCATGGGTCGACATCAAGAGCCGTTACCCAGAGGGCACCAAGGTGACTGCCAAGGTGACCAACCTGACTGACTACGGTTGCTTCGCAGAGCTGGAAGAAGGTGTTGAAGGCCTGGTTCACGTTTCAGAAATGGATTGGACCAACAAGAACATCCACCCGAGCAAGGTCGTTCAGCTTGGTGATGAAGTTCAGGTCATGGTTCTCGACATTGATGAAGAGCGTCGTCGAATTTCCCTTGGTATCAAGCAGTGTCATCCGAACCCATGGGAAGAGTTCTCAGGCCAGTTCAACAAGGGCGACAAGATCAGCGGCAAGATCAAGTCAATCACTGACTTCGGTATCTTCATCGGTCTCGACGGCGGTATTGATGGTCTGGTTCACCTCTCGGACATCTCGTGGAACGAAACTGGCGAAGAAGCCGTTCGTAACTACAAGAAGGGCGATGAGCTGGAGACAGTCATCCTCTCTGTTGATCCAGAGCGCGAGCGTATCTCACTCGGTATCAAGCAGCTAGAGAGCGATCCATTCTCCGAGTTCGTTCAGCTGAACGACAAGGGCACCATCGTGAACGGCAAGATCATTGCTGTTGATGCGAAGGGCGCCACTGTTGCACTGACTGACGAAGTCGAAGCCATCCTCAAGGCTAGCGAGATCAGCCGTGACAAGGTGGAAGATGCTCGTAACGTGCTGAACGAAGGCGACGCCATCGAAGCGAAGATCATCAGTGTTGACCGCAAGAATCGCGTCATCAACCTGAGTGTGAAGTCGAAGGATGTCGACGAAGAGAAGCAGGCTATCCGTGATGTTCGTGACCGTCAGTCCGAAGCACAGGGGCCGACTACAATTGGTGATTTGATCCAGCAGCAGCTCGATCAGAAAAGCTGATTGACAGCTGCGCTGGGAACAGCGCAGCCGCAAATATCAAAAAAACGGGCTATATGCCCGTTTTTTTTGTGTTTTTTTCAGTATTTGACTACAATTTTTTCATGGTTTTAGAGCGGGGCAACCATGACCAAATCCGAACTTGTCGAAATTATTGCTTCCAAACAGCCTCAGCTGTCTGTGAAGGATGTAGAGCTTGCAGTCAAAACCATCATTGAGCTGATGTCGAATACGCTGTCGCAGGGGCAACGAATAGAAATTCGTGGCTTCGGTAGCTTTTCGTTGCACTTCCGTGCGCCGCGAACTGGCCGTAATCCAAAGACGGGTGAGCCAGTCAGTCTACCTTCAAAGTACGTGCCACACTTCAAGCCGGGTAAAGAGCTCCGGGATGAGGTGAATGCAGGCCTGAAGGCAGGTTATTGATCCGAATCGATTACCGCTGGCAATACCTTATGTTACCATCGTGCGTAAAACCTCGATGGTCCCAGGAGTGTCTGCAGTGCTGATTCTGAAACGTCTCGTAATAATCTTGCTCGTCATAGCTGCCATTGTTATTGGCATCATGTTGTTTCTGGCGAATACTGATTCGCTTTCTCTCGATCTGATTGTCTACAAGACGCCACCCATCAACGCTTCGGTCATTATGTTCGCCTCCCTGTTTTGCGGCGTCATTATCGGCATGATTGTGATGTCTCTCAGTCTGTTCAGGGAAAAAATGGCGCACTGGTCTGACGTCAAGCGCCACAAGAGCTCGGAAGCTGAGGCGCGTCGTCTGGCAGAGGAGCGTCAACAGGCGCTGGCGCGTATGGAGCAGCCGACCTCGGCTCATACAGCCTGAGACAGCGACGGTTTCCGGGGCAGTAAGCTTATGGACATGTTTGCGCTCTGGTTGCTCATAGCGGTTGCTGTTGGTCTTGGCTGGGTCATCGGTCACCATCAGCGGCTGGCGTTCAGTGAAGAGCATTCAGGTAGTTCCGACAGCGGAGGCGAGCACCCTCTGGCGCTGAGCTATCTGTTCGAAGCCTTCGATTCGCCTACCGTCGACTCCTTCGTCGAGCAGCTCGAAATCACCGAGCGCAGTGCGCCGCTGTATTTAGCCATTGCCAATTATTATCGCAAGCAGGGCGACCTGGAGCGCTCGACACTGATTCACCAGAAGTTACTGGGTGAGTCCATCATTCAGGACAAGCTGGCCTCTCAGGTAACCTTCGAACTCTCGCAGGACTATATGGCTGCAGGGCTCTACGATCGCGCAGAGTCAGTGCTCACAGGCCTGTTAAAGGATGATGACTGGCATGAGCGGAGCCTGCTTGGGCTGCTGGAAATCTATGAGCGCGAGCGTGACTGGCTGGTAGCCCGTGAAAAGGCGCTGACCCTTGGAAGCCGCAAGAACAAGCGCATCAATCGACGTGCGGCACAATATTGCTGTGAGCTCGCTGAAGCGGAGCTGCGCAGGTCCAAACGGACCAACGCCCGCGATCTCGCCAAGGAAGCGCTGTCCATCGACAAGACCTGTGCGCGCGCCAGTCTGCTGCTGGCCCGCGTC
Organism: Allohahella marinimesophila; assembly: GCF_039538005.1. Lineage (NCBI taxonomy): Bacteria > Pseudomonadati > Pseudomonadota > Gammaproteobacteria > Oceanospirillales > Hahellaceae > Allohahella > Allohahella marinimesophila. Next base: position 585,885 of record NZ_BAABBO010000007.1, on the reverse strand, counting down.
GAGGTCGAGACCAGCAACTATCAGGCGGCGTTGAATGTACTCAAGCAGATTGAACATCAGGATGCGAGCTACGTCGTCGAGTCGCTCGATCTGGCACAGGAGTGCTGCACCCAGCTGGATCAGCGGGAAAAATTTCGCAGGATTCTGGATTATGTCTGGGAGCGTCAACCCAGTTCAAAAGTCCTGATCAAGAGCGCCGAAGTGATCGCGCAGCTCGAGAGCACCCGCGAGGCTACTGAGTATCTGCAAAGCAAGCTGGACGAGTTCCCCAGCCTGGCGGGCCTCAAGGTGCTCATAGAGCTGCTGATCCCTGTAGCTGACCCGGAGCCGAAGCGATGGATCAGGGTGGTCAAGGGCGTCATGGAGAACATCCTCCACCAGGAGCCGACCTACCGCTGCGAGAACTGTGGTTTCGCAGGGCATACGCTGCACTGGCAGTGCCCGAGCTGTCGGCAGTGGGCAGCCGTGAAGCCTTTACTCTGGACCTGAGTAAAATCCCTCAATTCAAAAGGAACACAGCGAGATGAGTCTTGCACCTAGCAGTACCGAACCCCGGATCATCGTGGCGCTCGATACGCCCCATAGGGATCTCGTGACCAGCCTTATTCAACATCTCGACCCTTCGCTGTGTCGGCTGAAGATCGGCAAGGAATTGTTCACCGCCTGCGGCCCGGCCCTGATTGGGCAGCTGCGTCAGCGCGGCTTCGATATCTTCCTCGATCTCAAGTTCCACGATATACCCAATACTTGCGCCGCGGCCGTGCGTGAAGCTGCCCGACTGGGCGTCTGGATGGTAAATGTGCACGCTTCCGGCGGCAGTGAAATGATGCGTGCCAGTCGCGAGGCACTCGCCGAATTCGAGAACCCGCCGCTGCTGATTGCGGTGACGGTGCTCACCAGCTTCAGTGAAGAAGCTTTCGGCGAGCTCGGCTTCGGACCTTCGATCGCAGATGTCACCAAGCGCCTTGCTGGATTGGCCATGGCGGCAGAGCTGGATGGCGTGGTCTGTTCAGTGCACGAAGTCGCCGGCCTGAAGGCCGCCTATGGTGACAGTTGCCTGACCATAACGCCGGGCATCCGGCCCGTGGCAGCGCCAGATCAACCTGTTCAATCAAAGCCGGATGATCAGAAGCGCGTGGCGAGCCCGGAAGAGGCGCGTGCTGCTGGCAGTGACTACCTCGTCATAGGCCGGCCAATCACCCAGGCTCGAGATCCTGGCGCTGTTCTACGCGCCATACATGCCAGTTTGCCCGCTGCCAAGTGAAGTATGCCGCCTTCGCGGCGGCTGAGGCTTGCTTCGATCCGGTCTGGGTTCTAAGCTAGCGGGCTGTTTCAGCCAGAAGACGAGTGCCATGACCAATAAAACCCGCAGCCAGGATAACCCTTCCACCGAAAACCGCCGCCATTCATCGTCGATTGTCGATGGTGTATCGCGCGCTGCCAGCCGCGCCATGTTACGCCCCGTCGGTTTCAGCGAAGATGATTTCAGCAAGCCTGTCGTGGGTATCGCATCGACCTGGAGCATGGTGACGCCCTGCAACATGCACATCAACAAGCTCGCGGATTTCGCTGGCGAAGGTGCTGACATGGCTGGCGGCAAAAGCGTCATCTTCAATACCATCACCATTTCAGACGGTATCTCGATGGGTACCGAGGGTATGAAGTACAGCCTTGTCTCCCGCGAGGTCATTGCAGACTCGATCGAAACCGTCATCGCCTGCCAGGGCTACGATGGTCTGGTGACCATAGGCGGTTGTGACAAGAATATGCCCGGTTGTCTCATGGCCATGGCGAGACTCAACCGGCCATCGGTTTTCGTCTACGGGGGCACGATTTTGCCAGGCGTCCATGACGGCAAAAATATCGATATCGTGTCAGTGTTCGAAGCCGTTGGCGCTTACAGCTCAAACCGTATCGACGCAAAAGAGCTGCATGAGATCGAATCGAAAGCGATTCCCGGTCCAGGCTCCTGCGGCGGCATGTATACCGCCAACTCGATGGCTTCAGCCATCGAGGCGCTGGGAATGAGTCTGCCGAATAGCTCCGCCCAGGCAGCGATTTCCGATGAGAAAGCGGACGATTGTCGCAGGGCCGGCGAAGCCGTGGTGCAGCTGATCAAGAAGCAGATTACGCCGAAGGACATCATGACCAAGGCAGCCTTCGAAAATGCCATCACCGTCAGCATAGCGCTGGGCGGGTCCACCAACGTTGTGCTGCACCTGCTGGCCATGGCGCACTCGATAGGTGTGAAACTGACCCTCAAGGATTTTAGCCGAATCGGCAAGAAGGTCCCTGTTGTGGCAGACCTCCGCCCGAGCGGGGCATATATGATGTCTGATCTCATCGAGATCGGCGGCATTCAACCGCTGATGAAGCGCCTGCTCAAGGCTGGCCTTCTCCATGGCGACTGCCTCACTGTAACGGGTAAAACGCTGGCGGAGAACCTGAAAAACGTCAAGGATTATCCAAAAGGTCAAAAGATCATCTATAGCCTCGACAAGCCGATCAAGAAAGACAGCCATCTGGTGATGCTCGAAGGCTCGCTTGCTCCAGAAGGCGCGGTGGCCAAGATTTCAGGGAAGGAAGGACTCCGGTTTTCCGGCAAGGCAAGAGTATTCGATTCGGGCGAAAAGGCACTCAAGGGCATTCTCGATGGCAAGGTGAAGAAGGGAGAGGTGATCGTCATTCGCTATGAAGGCCCGAAGGGTGGGCCAGGCATGCAGGAAATGCTGAGTCATACCGGTGCCATCATGGGGCAGGGACTTGGCAATGACGTTGCGCTGATCACCGATGGCCGCTTTTCCGGCGGAACACATGGCTTCGTCGTGGGTCATATTTCGCCTGAAGCCTGTGTCGGTGGCCCAATTGCCCTGGTGAAGAATGGCGATACCATCACCATCGATGCTGAATCCCACACGCTCAATATGGATGTCAGTGAGACCGAACTCGAAGCCCGCAGGCAGGCCTGGCGCAAGCCCAAGCCTAAGTACACCCGTGGCGTGCTGGCCAAGTTTGCTCATACAGTGTCGTCGGCGTCCGAAGGGGCTATTACCGACAAGGATCTGGAGCTCTGAAGCCCATGCTTTTACTGATACTGGCAGCTGTGCTCGGCTGCACGGCGATCGCGATGGGAGCTTATGCCGAACATGGTCTGAAAGTCCGGATTGACGACGAGGCCTTTCGCTCCGTGATGACAGCGGTGCGCTACCATCAGGTGCATGCTGTGACGCTGCTGGCATTGGCTCTGGCCATGCTCACGCCACTGAATCCGATGCTGGTGTTCAGGCTGGGGCTTTCAGGTGGGCTGTTCGTGCTGGGAACCCTGATGTTTTCAGGCAGTATCTATGCTGCCTTCATCATGGACGCGAAGTCGGTATTGAAGATAACGCCGGCTGGCGGTATGTGCCTGATGGTGGCGTGGTTGAGTCTGATCTGGGCAGCGCTGGCAGCGGGGCCGTCATCCGTAGCAGAATAGGCGGAGTCTCGTCGAGCGCCTCTCAGGCGCTCATTTGGAGATTGTTTTCATACGCAGGCAACTGCGCCGGTTCCTGGCTCATGAGGTCGTAAGCGAGATCGAGGTTGTTGATCGACTGTTGCATGATGTCCTGGGCCATTTCGACACAGGTGGCGCAGGTTTTGCCGAGTTGAAAGGTCTCGACAATATCCTTCATTCGCCTGGTGCCATCCCGGACGGCAGCTTCAATCATTCTATCGGTCACACCAGCACAAACACACACGTACATAACTGATCTCCTCAAGCTATGTACGTAATGTAGTGATAATGAGAATTGTTGTCAATTAGCTTCGTGTTAAGCCTGTGCAGCCATCTGTGACTGCATGTAATTTTCCACACCTATCAACTTGATCAGGCTTAACTGACGCTCAAGAAAGTACGCGTGATCCATTTCCGTATCCTCCAGCAGAACGCCCAGCATTCTTCGAGTCCCGAAATCCTGTTCACGCTCGCAAAGCGCCATGGTCTCTCGAAGCATGTCGGCAACCTTGTATTCAACCGTAAGGTCGTTATGCAGCATTTCTTCGACCGTACTGCCCACGAGGAGGGTATCGCGAGTCTCCAGGTCCGGCTGTCCTTCGAGAAAGAGGATGCGCTGAATGAGCTCGGTCGCGTGCAATTTCTCGTGGGCGGATTCGTGGGTGCTATGCTCGTGCAGCTTGTTCAGCCCCATGTCCAGATACAGCTCGGCATGTATGAAGTACTGATCAATGGCGCTGAGTTCGTTGGCCAGAAGCCTGTTAAGCGCAGAAATGATGTTGACGTTACCTTTCATGACGAAGTGTCCTTGTTATCAGTCTGAAGACATCTGTGATTGCAGATAGCGCTCGATGCCGATGGTGCTGACCAGCGATAGCTGCGTTTCAATCCAGTCGATGTGTTCCTCTTCGTAGTGCAGAATGCCTTCAAGCAGGTCGCGGCTGACGAAGTCTCTACTGACTTCGCAGAGACTGATGCCATCGCGAAGCAAGGGCAGCTGGGCCACAGCAAAGCCGAGATCTGCCCGCAGCATTTCCTCAGGGTGTTCGCCTATGCTGAGCTTGCCGAGCTTCTGCAGGTTAGGCAGCCCTTGCAGGAAGAGTATACGTTCGATCAGCCGATCGGCCTGTTTCATGTCTTCGATCGATTTGCTATAACTTTTGCCGTTCAGGGCCTCGAGACCTAGATGGCGGAACATCCTGGCGTGGAGGAAGTACTGATTGATGGACGTGAGTTCGTAAGTCAGAATGCCGTTGAGGCTCTGGATCAGTTTCTGGTCGCCTTGCATTGCTGGTTCTCTCCTGTCGAATTCTTGTTAGCCAGGCAGCTGTCCCGCTCTGGATTTCGTACTCCCTTTCCCGCCAGTGTAAGCGTTCACAGCACCGCCTGACCATAGTGTTCGACTCGGCACCGCGCGGATCGCCGAGGCGGACTTCCGCTGGCATGCTTGTAGCATATAAACTGTGTGCTCCAGCAATCTGTGGAGAGGGCGAGATCGTAATACTGGCAACTGAACCAAATTCGATAGTTCAGACGGAAGAAGAATCAAGCCATCCTAAAAGGACTCAAGATGCACCAGGGTTTGTTGAAGAAAGCAGTACTGCCCCTCATGAGTTCGGCCGCCATCGGGCTGGCCGTTTACAGCAGCATCCACTATCTCCCGAGCGTAGTCGCAGCAGAGAAGTCCGAGAAGGCGAGTGTGGTCTCAGATCAGGCTTCACCAGCTCAGCGCCTGCCTGTCGCAGCTGATGGCAATGGCCGAAGTGAAGGACGTGCAAGCTACGCGGCTGATCCACTGTTCGCAAAAGTGATCGGCAAGGCTGAAAAGGCTGCGAAAGCTTCTTACAAGGCGCCTGAGGAGATTCCTGAATTCATGCAGGATCTCGGCTATCAGGATTATCAGAATATCCGATTCAACCCTGAAAAAAGTCTGTGGAAGGATCGGTCGCTGCCTTTTCAAGTGATGTTTATTCCACCGGGCCTGTTCTACCAGCATAGCGTCAAGATCAACATCGTTGAAAACGGTGAACAAAAGCCGCTGTCCTTTCAGCGCGAATGGTTCAACTTCAGCGATCCGGAGCTTGAAAGGAAGGTGCCTCACGATCTCGGCTATGCCGGCTTCAAGCTGACGCATCCAATCAATAAGGCCGACCTGCAGGATCAGTTCATGGTATTCGCCGGTGCCAGCTATTTTCGGGCTGTGGCTACAGGGAATGCCTGGGGGATATCGGCGCGGGGAATCGCTGTCAACACAGGGCTACCGCGAGGCGAAGAGTTCCCATCATTTACAGAGTTCTGGATGGAGCCGCCTGCCGCCGATGCCGAGTCGATGACGGTGTATGCACTGCTCGATGGACCGAGCATCGCTGGCGCCTACAAGTTTGTGATTACGCCTGGGGAACGAACAATCATTCGGGTGCAGAATGTACTGTTCCCGCGCACCGATATCGAGCTCCTGGGCGTCGCGCCGCTGACAAGCATGTATTTCTATGGCGAGAACATGACTCGGCCTACTGGTGAGTGGAGACCCGAAGTTCATGATTCTGACGGTCTGCTGATTCAGGACAGGTTGAGCGGTGAATGGCTCTGGCGCCCCCTGCTGAACCCGGTGGGGCTGGAGATGGACTATTTTGCCACCGACAATGTCGGCGCATTCGGGCTGATTCAGCGTGCAGACGATTTCGATGAGTTCCGTGACATGGAGGCGCATTATGAAAAGCGTCCTAGCATGATGGTGCGACCCGTGGAGGGCTGGGGCAAGGGGTCGATTGTCCTGACGCAACTGCCTACCAGTAATGAGACGAATGATAATATCGTGGCGTTCTGGAAACCCGGCCAGGCGGTCAAGGCAGGCTCTGAATTCAGCTTTTCCTACGACGTCATCGTCGGTTTTGATGATATCGAGGACGTCAATACCGGACAGGCCCGCCATACTTTCGTGGGTGACGGCAATCGTATTGGTGGTGGCGACAGTGAAGGGGCTTATCGATTCATTGTAGACTTCGAAGGCGGGTCGCTCTCGGAACTTCCTTCAGATGCCAAGGTATTGAGTCAGGTGTCCGGGTTTGGTGGCACCGAAGTGATCGAACATTATGTGCAGTACAACCAGGCGACTCAGCAGTGGCGCTTGTCGATACTGGCGAAGCCCGCAGTCAATCAGGCGCTCAACCTGCGAGCCTATCTGAAGCGTGAAGCTGACGGCGCTGCACTGACCGAGACCTGGACTTATCGCCTGCCGTGGAATAACACTATCCTCGGCAAGCAGTGAGCCTTGCGCAGTGAACGCCAATCAGGATGTGACCGGCGCCGCCAGTGACGAGCGCCGGGGGCACCACCCTGTGTCCCTCGAAATCAGTGAGTATGCGCTGAGTGTCGCGATTTCCTATCTCAAATCGCGTCGGGTTGATTTCAATCTCGAGCTGAGACAGCAGGTGCTCGGCATCGTGGCGCGGTCGCTCGAAGCGGCCTCCAGTGCCGAAATGATGGCGCTGCTCATCGATGAGCTCGACAGCCGGTTCAGTCATCAGCTGCCGCCCGCAGCAGAGCCCACGCCCCCCTTGAATCGCGGCAGCATTGGTTATGACTGATTCTGCCAAGGCCTCTCACGAACGACGCTGGACAATAGTCGTGGCGCTGCGACGTCTCGTGCTGACGTCATTAGTGGTTATTCAGACAGTTTTTGCAGCTGTGCTCTTGAAAAATCTCCTCCCATATCGCGGTGACGATGGCCTGGAAATCGCTATCATTGTCGTCTTCGCCATTCTGTTCTGTTGGATATCCATAGGGTTCTGGTTGGGCGTCTTTGGTTTTCTTCTGAGACTGCGCGGTGGCGATCCGCATTCGCTCATGGGATCCTCGACTGAAGGGCAGCGCTCGCAGGCCGCCTTTGCCAAAACGGCCGTGCTGATGCCCATCTACAATGAACCGGTGGATCGCTCGCTCGGTGGCCTCGCTGCCGTCTACAAGTCTATCGAGTCTACGGGAGCACTCGAATATTTCGACTTCTATATCCTTTCCGATAGCCGAGATCCAGAGGTCTGGCTTGCGGAGCAGGCGGCCTGGTACGACCTCACCCAGTCGCTGAATGCTGGCGGCAAGCTGTTCTACAGACGCAGGCCGCTGAACCAGAACTACAAGAGTGGCAACGTCGCCGATTTCTTCAGACGCTGGGGCAAGAATTATCGCTATGCCGTCGTGCTCGACGCCGATTCACTCATGGCCGGAGAAACTTTGACGAAAATGGTGCAGCTCATGCAGCTGAATCCCAGAGTCGGCATTCTGCAGACTGCGCCTTCACTGATTAACGCGCGAAGCGTTTTTGCCAGGGCGCAGCAGTTTGCCAATCGCCTGTACGGGCCGATCTTTACCAGCGGCCTGGCGGGTTTGCAGCTTGGCGAGGCTGTATTCTGGGGGCATAACGCCATTATTCGCGTCGATGCCTTCATGCAGCATTGTGGTCTGAAAAAGCTGCGTGGCTTTGGCCTGTTCAAGGGGCCGATTACCAGTCACGACTTTGTCGAGGCCGCCTATATGGGGCGCGCAGGGTATGAGGTCTGGCTTGAGCCAGAACTGACCCACTCCTATGAGGAGTCACCCCCATCGCTGGTCGACGAGCTGACGCGGGATAAGCGCTGGGCGAAAGGCAACCTGCAGCATATCTGGATCATGCTCGGCGCGCGACGCTTGAAACTCGCCCATCGGCTCGCCTTCCTCAACGGCATCATGTCGTATGTCACGTCTCCAATCTGGTTCAGCTTCCTGGTCCTGACCACGATCGCTGCCGCGAGACTCTATCTGTTGCCAATTGATTATTTTCCAGACGCTTACAGCCCTTATCCGCTCTGGCCCCGTTGGGAGCCGGACCAGGCAGTATGGCTGCTGGCACTGATTGCCGGTCTGCTGTTCGCACCAAAGCTGCTGGCCTTGCTCGACGCCATACTGCAGGGAGAGGTCAAACGTTTCGGTGGTCTGCGTTCCGCTTTCAAGAGTGTGCTTGGCGAGATCATTCTCAGCGTTCTGCTGGCACCTGTGCGGATGCTGAGCCACACCCGTTCGGTCATCGAGGGTCTGTTCAACCTCAAGCTTTCGTGGGCCGGTCAGAACCGCTCGGATGAGCTTCGCTGGCGCGATGCGATCGTGCATCAGGCACCGGGTTCATTGCTGGCCATCGCCTGGGCCGCCTTTGCCTACTGGCTGGACACCGCCTTTTTCTGGTGGTCGCTGCCAGTCGCAATTCCATTGATACTGGCTGCACCGACCTCGGTACTCAGTAGCCAGGTCAGGCTTGGTGGTATTCTGCACCGGCATGGCTTCTTCCACACCCCCGAGGAAGCCGACAGGGAGGAATTGGAGCGAATTCTGCCCAAGGTCACACCGTCCAAGCTGCGGCCGGTGAGGGGTGGTCGGTTCGTTCAGGCGGTCATCGACCCGGAAATCAATCACGTTCATCGTCTGTTGGGGCATCATCATCGCGGTGGCATCAAGGCGACGGTGCTGGCTACGCTTCGACGCCGCTGCCTGTTGCACGGGGCTGGCGCAATGACTCGGAGTGAAGTGACCTCACTGCTGCAGGATCGGGAGTCGATGTTGTGGTTGCATGAGCAGGTGTGGCGATCCTCGCCGGACAGCGCCTGGTCGCCATACCTGGTGCACCGAAGCGATGCACGCGGTACCCTGAGCGCCTCTCAGTAAAGGATAGATCAATGGCATCATCAGCACGGGGCCCGATCATCATGGGCATACCCAACTGCGACAGTGTAAAAAAGGCCCGACGCTGGTTGGAGGGTCGATCTGTAGACTATGATTTCCGCGATGTTCGACAGCAGCCATTGTCCAGCGCCGAGCTGGCATCGCTCATCGACCAGATCGGTGCCGCCGCCTTCGTCAATCGGGGAAGCAGCAGCTGGCGAGCGCTGGATGAAGCGGCTCGGGGTGTAGTCGAGACCGCCATCGCCAGTCCGGAGGATTCCGCTGCGCAGACTGCGCTGGTAGCCCTGATGGCAGAGCACCAGACGATGATCAAGCGGCCTGTGCTGGTTCAGAAGGGCAGGGCGAGCACGGGTTTTTCACCCCCAGGGTGGGAGAAGATGTTCGAAGCGCGGTCTGAGTGAAAGTTCACCTCATCTAGACGATTTTTGTGTGATAGGATACGCGCCATCAAAACTGGGCCCGGTCAACCAGACCATGGCTACAAGACTGTTTTATCGGAGGCAGTGACTGAATGACGGCAAATACGGTTGATGTATTGCTGATTGGGGCAGGTGTCATGAGCACCACGATGGGCATGATGCTCAAATTGCTCGATCCCAATCTGAAAATAACCATGGTGGAGCGTCTCGATCATGTCGCTCATGAAAGTACTGATGGCTGGAACAACGCCGGTACCGGTCACGCCGCCTATTGCGAGCTGAATTACACGCCACAGGCGAGAGATGGCTCGATTGATATCAAGAAGGCCGTCAACATCAATGCCGCCTTCGAGGTCTCCCAGCAGTTCTGGTCCTACATGGTGAAGCAGGACATCCTGCCGCGTCCGAGCTCCTTCATTAACCGTGCGCCACACCTGAGCTTTGTCTGGGGCGACAAGGACGTAGCATTTTTGCGCAAGCGTTACGAGATCATGAGCGGACATCATCTGTTCGCGGACATGGAATATTCGGATGACCCGAGAACGCTTCGCGAGTGGATGCCGCTGGTAATGAATAACCGTGATCCCATGCAGCGCGTCGCGGCGACCCGAGTGCCCTATGGCGCAGATGTCGATTTCGGTTCACTGACGCGTGGCATGGCGAAGCACCTCAAGGCGCATGATAATTTCTCGCTGCTGCTGAGCCACTCGGTCAAGGACATCACCCGCAGGAAAGATCACTGGGCGGTCATGGTCGACGATCATCGCAAGAACATGGCGCGTGAGATTCGAGCCAAGTTCGTATTCATCGGCGCTGGAGGCGGCGCATTGCCGCTGTTGCAGAAATCGGATATCACCGAAGCCGAAGGCTATGGCGGCTTCCCAGTCAGCGGACAGTGGCTGGTCTGTACCAAGCCAGAGATCGTGAAGCAGCACTACGCCAAGGTCTACGGCAAGGCAGCTGTCGGAGCGCCACCGATGTCTGTGCCGCATCTCGACACCCGTATTATCGATGGCAAGTCAGCACTGCTCTTCGGACCATTTGCAGGCTTCACCATGCGATTTACAAAGGAAAAAGGCTCGATATTCGACCTCTTCTCCTCGATGAAGCGGGACAACATCAAGGCGATGATGCACGCTGGCATGGATAATTTTGATCTCACCCGCTATCTGGTGGGTGAAGTCTTCCAATCGCAGAAGTCCCGTGTCAACACCCTGCGAAACTTCTTTCCAGAGGCCCGCGACGATGACTGGCACCTGGCAGAGGCCGGGCAGCGGGTGCAGATTATCAAGAAAGATCCGGTAGACGGTGGCAAACTCGAGTTTGGAACTGAAGTTGTGGCATCAGCAGATGGTTCGCTGGCCGCATTGTTGGGCGCATCGCCTGGCGCGTCCATCGCAACTCAGACTATCATAGATGTTCTCGAACGCTGCTTTCCAAAGCGGATGGCGACTGAAGCCTGGCAAAACAGGCTCAGGGAAATTATCCCGTCCTTCGGAGGATCGCTGGTCGATGATCCGGAGCTATTGAAACGAATTCGGCCGGCCAGCCTGAAGACATTGGAACTTGACCCAGTCTAGTTTACAATACCGGCCCTCGAAAACGTCCTCGTCCAAATACTATACAGAAGAGCACGCTAATGGTTGATCTATCCAAGTACAGAAACATCGGCATCTTTGCACACGTCGATGCAGGCAAAACGACTACCACTGAACGAATTCTCAAGCTCACTGGTCGTATTCACAAGACGGGCGAGGTGCACGACGGCGCAGCGACGACTGACTTCATGGAGCAGGAGCAGGAGCGTGGTATTACGATCCAGTCTGCTGCAACGACCTGTTACTGGGATGGTCACCGGCTGAACGTGATCGATACACCTGGTCACGTCGACTTCACGGTAGAGGTTTATCGCTCGCTGAAAGTTCTCGATGGCGGTATCGGTGTCTTCTGTGGTTCTGGCGGTGTTGAGCCACAGTCAGAAACCAACTGGCGCTATGCGAACGAGTCTGAAGTGGCTCGCGTTATCTTCGTCAATAAGCTCGACCGTCTCGGAGCCGATTTTTTCCGCGTCGTCAAGCAGATCGAAGAGGTTCTCGGTGCCCGTCCGCTGCCGATTACCCTGCCAATCGGCCGTGAGGAAAACTTTGTAGGCGTTGTCAATCTTCTGGATATGAAGGCGTATGTCTGGGATAACACCGGCATGCCAGAGAATTTCGAGATTACAGACATTCCTGAAGACATGAAGGCTCAAGCTGCCGAATGGCGTGAAAAGCTCGTTGAAACTGCTGTTGAGCAGGACGATGCGCTGATGGAAAGCTATCTCGACGGTACAGAGCCAACCGAAGACGAACTCAAGCGCTGTATTCGCAAGGGTACTATCAAGCTGGACTTCTTCCCGACATTCTGTGGTTCCGCTTTCAAGAACAAGGGCATGCAGCTGGTTCTTGACGGTGTTATCGACTTCCTGCCAAGCCCGACCGAAGTCGAGCCGCAGCCAGAAGTGGATGAGCTTGGTGAAGAGACTGGCAAGTTCGCCATCGTTGATGCTGACAAACCACTTCGCGCATTGGCGTTCAAGATCATGGATGACCGCTTCGGCGCCCTGACCTTCGTTCGTATCTACTCTGGCAAGATCAACAAAGGCGATACGATCATGAATGCCTTTACAGGCAAGACTGAGCGCGTTGGGCGTATGGTTGAAATGCATGCCAATACCCGTGAAGAGATCGATTCAGCACAGGCTGGCGACATCATCGCGATCGTTGGTATGAAGAACGTGCAGACCGGTCACACCCTGTGCGACCCGAAGAATCCTGCCACGCTCGAGCCAATGGTGTTCCCGGAGCCGGTTATCTCTATCGCTGTTGCACCGAAGGACAAGGGCGGTTCAGAGAAGATGGGTATTGCCATCGGCAAGATGGTCGCAGAAGATCCGACCTTCCAGGTCGAGACTGACGAAGACAGCGGCGAAACCATCCTCAAGGGCATGGGCGAGCTTCACCTGGATATCAAGGTCGACATCCTCAAGCGGACCTACGGTGTAGAGCTTGTCGTTGGTAAGCCTCAGGTGGCCTACCGTGAAACGATCAACAAGCGTACCGAAGACAGCTACACGCACAAGAAGCAGTCTGGTGGTTCAGGCCAGTTCGGTAAGATCGACTACATCATCGAGCCGGGCGAGCAGAACACAGGCTATGTGTTTGAGTCCAAGGTTGTGGGCGGTAACGTTCCGAAGGAATTCATCCCTGCGGTCGAGAAAGGCTTCAAGATGATGATGGGCGAAGGTCCTCTGGCCGGCTATCCGGTCCTGGACGTCAAGGTCATCCTGCTTGACGGTGCGTACCACGCGGTTGACTCCTCAGCGCTGGCGTTTGAAATTGCTGCCAAGGCAGCCTTCCGTCAGACCATGCCGAAGGCTGGCCCACAACTGCTGGAGCCAATCATGAAGGTTGACGTGTTCACGCCAGAAGATCACGTCGGTGACGTCATCGGTGACCTGAACAGACGTCGTGGCATGATCAAGGCGCAGGAGCCAGGTGCCACTGGTGTGCGTATCAAGTCTGAGGTGCCTTTGAGCGAGATGTTCGGTTATATCGGACACCTGCGCACAATGACCTCTGGCCGTGGTCAGTTCTCAATGGAATTCGCGCATTATCTGCCATGCCCGAACAACGTTGCAGAGCAGGTCATTGCTGAAGCCAAGGAGCGGAAGGCAAACGCCTAAGCGCCACCGACTGTTCGCCGTGGAGAGTACTCCCGGCGTTCAGGACAAAAAAACCGCCAGCTGGCGGTTTTTTCATGCCTGCAATTTCATCAGCTCTCGAGTTCGGCAAGTAGTTTCCGCTTTAGAATTTTACCCGTGGCGGTCATTGGCAGGGTGTCACGAATATCGAACTGGCGAGGGTACTTGTGGCCTGCCATATGCGCCTTCGACCAGGCGACCAGCTCTTCGGTCGATGCGGTCTGGCCGTCCTTGAGAATCACACAGGCTTTCACCTCTTCACCATACTGGGTGTCAGGTACGCCGATGACGGCAGCCAGTGAGATGGCAGGATGTGTTAACAGGACCTCTTCAATTTCTCTTGGATAAACGTTATAGCCTCCGCGGATGATCATGTCCTTCAAGCGGTCGACGATGAAGATATAGCCCTCCTCATCGATATAGCCAACGTCCCCGGTATGAAACCAGCCATTTTTCAGAGCCTTCGCTGTGGCGTCTGGCTTGTTCAGATACCCCTTCATGACATTGTGGCCACGAATGCAGATTTCACCGTGCTCATTCACTGGCATGGCCTCGTTAGCGTCATTGAGTATCTTCACCTCCACGCCCCAGATAGGCAGGCCAACGGAGCCGGGCTTGCGAGGATGGCTGAGGAGGTTGAAGCAGGCTACCGGCGAAGTCTCCGACAGGCCGTAGCCCTCAAGTATCGGTACATCGAATTTCTCCTCAAAGCCCTTGAGCACTTCGAGCGGCAGGGATGAACCACCACTGCCGCAGAGTCTGAGGTGCCCGCGAATCTTCTCGACCTGCTCAGGCGTGATGTCGACGCCGTTGAGCAGTGCCCAGTACATGGTCGGTACTCCGCAGAAGACCGTGATCTTCTCGGCAATCATGAGATCGACTACAGCCTTTGGATCGAAGCGCGGAACAAGTACCATCGTGTTGCCGTTCAGCAGGCTGCCACACATCTGCACGGTCTGACCGAAGGTATGGAACAGGGGTAGGGTGATCAGCTGTCTGTCGTCCGCTACGGCTTCACTCAGACGACCGAACATGATGGCATTCAGCAGGATATTGGCATGGGTGAGCTCGGCACCCTTGGGTTTGCCGGTCGTGCCTGAGGTGTACAGGATGACCACCGTATCGGTGGCCTCGCTATCGACATGCGGCAGCTCATTCGATGCCTCCATCAAGCTGGTATGACTGGCAATGCCATCAGAGCCAATGGCATCGCTGACAAGTGTCTGGCCGCTTTCGATCAGCCAAAGGTGTTTGCAGTCCTGAGCCTTCCTGAAAGCATCAACCGCGGTGCGGCCGATAGGCACATCCTCACTGCCTTCGAAGGCGATATAGGCTTTGGCAGCACTGTCTTCGAGATGATAGGCCACTTCATCTGCATTGAGCAGAATATTGAGCGGGACAACGGTGCAGCCGGCTTTGATGATGGCAAAATAGGCCAGGGGAAACCAGGGTACGTTTGGACAGCTCAGGGCCACCCGATCACCAGGGCGAAGGCCTGCGGCAATAAGACCGTTGGCCAATTGATGGCATCTGGACTGGAGTTCCCTGAAAGTGAGGCGGGTATCGCCACAGACGATGGCGGTCTTGTCAGGAAAACTCCGTGCAGCTTCGTCGATGAGCACGGACAGTGAGAGCATTGGTCACCTCGGTTTTGTTGTTGTAAACACTTGAGATGACTATACGGGATTTCTGATTGAACAAGCCAGTGAGCACGAGTCGCTAGATCTCGTCCGGGCCTGGCTCACCCATTTGATAGCCCTGCAGGAAATCGACGCCCAGTTCTCGCAGGCGTGTCTCGATGGCCTTGTCACTAACGGCGCCAGCAATGGTCTTGAGGCCCATGGTATGGCCCACATCGTTGACAAAGCGCACGCTTTGCTCGTCCAGCGGACTCCTGAGCATCTTCTCGATGAACCAGCTGTCGATTTTCAGGAAGTCCACGCCGAGCTGCTGCAGGTTGGCGAACTCGCTGATGCTCATGCCGAAATGCTGCAGGGTAATCTGGAGACCAAAGCTTTTCATTCGCTGGATGAACTGACGGCTGGTATCAGGGTTTTGCAGGACCGTATTTTCAGCGAGCTCGAAACACAGGGCGCTTGAATCCACACCGCGTTCCGCCACGAGTGCAATGACGCGATCTGCGAAATTCGCTTCGCCCAGGCTCTGGGCGGAGAGATTGATAGCATAGATTTCGCCATTGCGCTGCTCAGGATCCTGCTGCTGAAGCTTTGACACTACGGTCTCGATAACCCAGTAATCTATTGCTGAAATGAGACCGAAGCGCTCAGCAGCGGGCAGAAATGCTGCCGGAGAAATCAGCTCGCTTTCATCGTTCAGTCTGATCAGTACTTCGCGAAGCCGAATCCCGGAAGAAGCCGCGTCAACAGCCACGATAGGCTGATAGAGCAGGGTGAAGCGGTCATGTCGCAAGGCCAGTTGCAGGCGCTGCTTCCAGTTGGTGTTGACCTGGAGCTGCTCACCCTCCCTGTCGCCCCCCTCATAGACGACAACCTGGCTCCGGCCATTGGACTTGGCCTTGTAGGCGGCTTCGTCAGCCGCCGTCATGATCTGCTTGGCGTTGCCGTTTTTCCGGTCAATCGGCACGAGACCGACACTGGTGCCGAAGCGGAAGCTCTGACCCTGGCTGAAATAGCGGAAATCACTGGCGGCCTGCACAATGCCCTGGGCCACCTGAAGCGCGTCCTTGACCTGGCAATGCTCCAGGATGACGGTGAACTCGTCGCCGCCAAGTCTGGCAAGTGTGTCGCGATCCCGAATCTGCTGGCTGAACAGCCGGGACAACTGAATGAGCACCTCGTCGCCTGCTGCATGGCCGCAGCTGTCATTGACGATCTTGAAATGGTCGAGGTCGATGAAAAGCAGGGCGCTTTGGACGTTGTGTTCCTGGGCGTCGGCGATAGTCCGCTCGAGCCGTTCGTTGAAGCCCTGCCGGTTGATAAGCCCGGTCAACTCGTCGTGATAGGCCTTGCGTTCCAGATCGGCCTGGATGGCTTTGCGGCGGCTGATGTCTCTCATATTACCGGCAAAGAATTCGACACTGCCATCCGGGCTGTAATGGGCTTCTAGCACGAGAGCGACCGGTACTTCACGGCCCCCCTGTATCAATATGGAGATGTCACCTCGCCAGCCGCCATGAGCTGTGGCGTAGGGAAAGGCTTCGGAGTTGAGCACGCTCACCGCCCAGGGCGGGGTGAAATCATAGATATTGAAATCCATGTCCGGTAAGGCGTCGGAGGCAAAGACATCAGCGGTGAAGGCGTCGATGGTCGCCGGTGTGATCAGTGCTCGGCCCCGGTAGTTCAGGTAGCTGATATAGCCGGTCTCATCACAGAAAAAGATGATGTCCGAAGTGCTTTCCATGGCGGCAATCAACTGACGTTTGGCCACGAGTGCGGCCTGACGCGCCGTGACATCTCGACCAGCCACGTAGATCTGATTGTGCTCCGGCACGGCGATAAAGGCCCATTCGAGAATGAGTTCACTGCCATTGGGTCCGTGCGTGCGGAACTCCTCGGTCAGCGGTGTGTCCTGCTTGTCGCGCAGTTTGTCCAGAAGGGTGCTGAGAGATTCATGCTCAGTTGAATGCAGCACATTGGAAAACGGCTTATTCAGCAGCGCAACCGGATCGCAGCCAAAAATAAGTCGGGTCGCCGCGTTGATTCTGAGAAACAGACCAGAGCTATCGAGAATGCAGAGCACGTCAGGCGCCAGATTGAAGAAGCGGTTCAGTTCCTTCTCGGCCTGTGCCTGCCTGATCAGCGCAGACTGCAGTGAAGCATTGACGATAGCCAGGGTGGTGGCACGCTGGCGCAATGCGAACCAGTAAGCCAGGATAATGGCCACGAGCGCAGAAATGAACAGGCCACCGACGAGGATAAACCTCGGTCGTGTGATCACTACCGACGACTCGAACGAAGGCAGGGATGAAAACTTCAGGGTCCAATTGTTTCGGGCAAAACGGAAGCGCGATGCATGGACGTAGCTAGGCTCCTCAGTCA
This sequence comes from Allohahella marinimesophila, assembly GCF_039538005.1. Taxonomy (NCBI): domain Bacteria; kingdom Pseudomonadati; phylum Pseudomonadota; class Gammaproteobacteria; order Oceanospirillales; family Hahellaceae; genus Allohahella; species Allohahella marinimesophila. The sequence continues at coordinate 568,503 of NZ_BAABBO010000007.1, read as the reverse complement.
CAGCCTCCGGCAACCCGGTCTGTGCGGCGTCCTGAGCGATATCATCGCCAGGGGTAGAGTCGAGACTGTCGAAGATCAGCTTGCCCTGATCGCTTTGGCCATCAAAAATCTGCAGGCGCAGCAGGCGAAAATTGTCTTCACCCATGATGCCCCAGATGAGATCGTTCATTCGAAAAGGACTGAACACAAAGCCGCGGAGCTGATTCTTGCGCATTGGCTTGGTGAAACCAGCGCCGTCGAAGGCTCTGCCTTCAGTGTCGGAATAGACCGGCGCATAGACAAGAAAGCCCAACTGAGTATCGACCATGGTCTCCTGGACCAGCGTCACTGTGTCAGACATGATGGGGCGGCCCAGCTCGCGGGCGCGGTTCATTGCCCGGCGCCGCGTGGTTTCGGCGTACATGTCGTAGCCTATGGCCCGCGTATTGCGAAGGTTAGACGGTTCCAGGAGCATGATTGGCGCTGAAAAGGGCTGGTCAGTCTCCGGCCAGATAACGAAATCATCGTCGCCAGCGTTGCGTTGATTGCGCTCGAAGCGCCCCCGTTCATCGGTCGGTATGTAGGGGGCATATCCGAGGCCTTGAGCGCCGGGATAATTTTTCTCCAGTCGTGCTGTTTCAACGTAGCGACGCCAGTCATCGACGCTGATGTAAGCGTCGGCAGCAAAAAGGCCCACTCCGCCCAAAAGTAGCTTTTCGTAGGACATCATGCCCTTTTCGATCAGTACCGTGCGCAGTTCGACCCGGCGCTGAAATTGCAGCTCGGCATACTGCTCGGCGTCTCCCTTCTCCTGGAAGTACAGCAGCCCCGTCAGCGTCGCACATAGCAAAAAGGCAATGACAACGATCGCGCTGGTAGCGATCTTCCCGCTTTGTCGCAGGTGTGTGGCCGGACGGCGCCGGTGACCGCTGGGATCTGGTAGAGTGGACATCGCCATTGGACTGCTCAAGCTGACTATAGGGACGGTAGCTGCCGTAAAATATCATGAGTTCCGCGTAAGTATCTCTTTAGGCTGGCCCCTCACTTATATTGAACTACTATAGTCGGCCTTGCACAGATGTGTATGACTAAGTCGAAGTAAGTCCGGTGAAAGCTGGTGCTTTATCGTCAGCAGATCTCAATGCTATTGCACAGCCATCATTCATTGCCGTCCCCTGAGTTTGAGGTCCCATGCATTCTGAAGCTACACTGCGGCCCGGCGCTGCACTGCTGGATTTTTTCCGGCCATACCGGTATTGGCTGCTCGCCATTCTGTTGACCTGGATTCTGACTGGTCTGGCCATGGTGGCGATTGGTCTCTTGCTCGCCGCTTCCCACGACGGCTTCCCGACCAGACCGGTCATAATGATTGGCGCTGCGGTCTACGCGATCGTGCTGCTGCGGTATTTTGCTGTCACCTCGGTAGGCGAACGCATTGCGGCGGATGTGCGAGCAGCCATTCACGCCAAGTTGCATCGCTTGCCGACCGAGCAGATCGACCGTCTGCATGGTGGCGATGTGCAACAGAGAATGTCTGGCGACCTGGCCACCTGTCATGCCTTTCTCACAAGCAATGCCTCGATATTGATGCGTAACGCCTTTCTCTTCGTGGCCGCCTTCGTCAGCGTGCTGTTTCTCGACTGGCAGCTGGGCCTCTTCCTGGCTGTGGTCTTTGCCCTGGTCATCACACTGCTGGTGCGTCGTTCGCGTCTGCGGCAGACCTCCCTCGCTGCGGAAAACCGACGTGGCGAGCTGAGTAACTATCTGTTGGAAACACTGTCTACCATGCGCATCATTCGCGCCTACGATGCTGCGCCATCGGACAGCTACCGTTTCAATACGGCGAACAGCTCGGTGTTGCAGAGCCTCCTGAACATTCTTCGCAAGCGGCTGCTGACGAATGTATTGACCGTGGTCTCGCTTGTGGCTTTCGTGGGCATCTTCCTGATCTTTACCGACCGCAGTGTCGAGGCCATGCAGGCGACCTCGACAACGGCAGGTTCACGCAAGCTGTCACTGCTGTATTTCTTCGGTCTGCTAGGGCTGTCTTCTGCCTCGATGATCGAGGCTGGCATGCGCTGGGTCGAGACCAGTGCAGCTGCCAGCCGCATCAGCTATCTGTTGTCATTGCCGGACCAGCCGGTATCGGCCAGACGTCTGAAACCGCTCGAGGCGGGTCCACCGGACATTCGCTTCGAATCGGTGACCTACCATCATCCTGCTTCAGAAGGCGCTGTCAGACCGGCCGCAGCGTTACAGGATGTCACCTGCCGTCTGCCAGGCGGTAAACTGACGGTGATGGTGGGCCCTACGGGCAGCGGCAAGAGTACTTTTATCGATGTCTGCCTGAATAATATCAACCCAGGCCGTGGACAGGTATTCTGGAACGATACCAGCCACGCGGCGATCGATGCCGCCAGCTTGCGCGCCCGCTCTGCGCTGGTAGACCAGGATGTGCTGATCCGCTCTGAAAGTCTGCGCGACAATGTATTGTTCGGCAGACCACTGGATGAGCCAAGCCTGCAGCGGGCCTATGAACAGAGCCAGCTGCAGGAAGTACTGGACAGGCTACCCGAAGGCGATCGGACGCCGGTAGGCGAGGGCGCCGCGGTCAGATTGTCGATGGGCCAGAAGCAGCGGCTGGCCATCGCTCGTGCATTGTATGCGAAACCGTCCCTGGTGCTGCTGGACGAACCGACTTCTGCGCTCGATGCCCTGACCGAGGCAGCCATTCTCAAGACCTTGGTGGGACTGCGCGGCGAAGCCACGGTACTCATCGTGGCTCACCGCCTCGCCGTGGTGCCGTATGCCGACCATATCATCGTGCTCAAGGACGGCAGAGTGGACGCTGAAGGTAGTCTGGCGGAAGTGATGGCGGGTTCAGCCCTGTTTGCTGATCTGATGGCGAGTCTGCGGGAGACTGACTTTGACAGGTCACCCGATCACAACGAACGGTAACGTTTCGTGACGGTGCTCTTGCAGGCGCAGTTGTAGAATCGATCACAGCTGACTGGTCGATACCGGATCCGGCTACCATTCGGTGGAGCGAAGCATGAAACGGAAGACTTCGAATATCGTCGGCCTGGCCCTCCTGAGCGCCATGATAGCAGGGTGCAATAATGGCAGTGATGCTCGCTCGGACGTTACGGGCACCCTGTCACTCAGCCTGACCGATGCTCCAGTCGACAACCTCCTCTCTGTTTTTCTCACCTTTACCGGCCTCGCATTCCAGTCGGCTGACGGGCAGCGACATGACATCGTCTTTCCAGAGCCGCGACGGCTGGATCTGTTGACGCTGCAGAACGGTGACACCATATCGCTGGTCGAGGCTATCGAGTTGCCTGCTGGTAAATACTCATGGCTGCGACTGGATCTGAGCGAAGAGACCGGTAGCCTGTTTGTCAAAGATAACCTTGGGGGGCAATACAATCTGACAGTCCCGTCAGGCGCTCAGACCGGCCTGAAGCTGGTGGGTGGTTTTTCCATATTGGCCAATGGCCAGAGCGACTTTACCATCGACTTTGATTTGCGGAAGTCAGTTACGCTGACTGGTACCGGGTCGGGCACTGGCGACTATATTTTGCGACCAACGCTGCGTCTTGTCGATAACGCTCAGGCCGGCGCCATCGGTGGACTGGTCGACACCGAGTTGGTGAGGGCACACTGCGACAATCCTCAACTGTTCGGCGGCGTGATTTACATATTTGAACGAGCAAATGTAGTGGTCAATGATTATAACGCCAATTCTGGCGGCGCGCTGGTGGCAGTGCCCGTCTCGGATGGCGATGGTGATGGCACTTTCAGTTACATGGCAGCCTTTTTACCCGGCGGCGAGTACACGGCCGCCTATACTTGTGATATCGATGATCTCCTGATCGACGAAAACCTCACATTCACGCCGCCGGTCAATGTTCTGGTATCCGCCGGGGCCAGTGCCACTGTCAATTTCTAGAGAACCATCGGCACGATCAGGTCGGCATCAGACGGCCTGAAGCAGATGCATGCTGAACAGGGACTTTTCATCCAGCCAGCTGGTCTCACAACGCCAGCCTGCACTCCCCGCTAGCTTGCAAAAGCCTTCGTCGGTGTACTTGTGAGAGTTTTCGGTGTGAATCGACTCGCCCTGTTCAAACTCGAAGGTATGCTGGGCGAGACGAATAGACTGCACCGATTTACTGACGAGGTGCATCTCTATTCGCCCCTCAGACTCATTGAAGCGTGCTTCATGAGCGAACTGCGTAATGTCCACTTCGGCGCCAAGCTCGCGCTCAAGGCGCTCGAGTATGTTCAGATTGAAGGCGGCAGTGATGCCCTGCGAATCATCATAGGCCGGGATCAGCACCCTCGGTGACTTCAGTGTATCCACACCAATGAGCAGATAGTTGCCGCTACCGAGCGTATCTGCTGCCGTGCGGAGAAAGGCGATGGCCTCGTCGTGGGTCAGGTTGCCGATCGTCGAGCCGGGGAAGAAACCCAGGCGCTTTGGTTCAAGTTTGTGCTGTTCTGCCGGCGCGAGATCGACTGTGCTGGTGAAGTCGCCAACCACTGGTACGACATCAAGACGGGGAAAACGCGCGTCGAGTCGTTCACAGTGGTGGAGCAGGAAGGTCTCGGACACGTCGATCGGCAAATAGCGTCGAACTGCCGGCATATGCTTCAGCAGCTTTTCAACTTTGGTGCAGTTGCCGCTGCCAAACTCGACGATTTCAGTCACATCCGGCAGCAGTGTCGACAGCTCGGCGGCTACGCCGTCAAGCATGCCCAGTTCAGTGCGGGTAGGATAATATTCGGGTAGCTCGCAGATCTGTTCGAACAGCTCCGAGCCCTTGCGGTCATAAAAGTATTTACTGGGAAGACGTTTCTGTGGCTGGCTCAAGCCATCGAGCACATCTGCCAGGAGTTCGGCAGTAGCGGGGTCATCGCTGATGCCAGTTACTGCACTGTCCAATACCGCTTGTGTCATGCTCAATCGTCCTTGGCCAGCCTCAGACCAGTGGCCTGCCAGCGCTGATGTGGATAGAAGAAATTCCGGTAGGTCGGGCGAATAAGGTCAATGGGGCTGGTGAAAGCCCCACCGCGAAGAACGAATTGGCCACACATGAATTTGCCGTTGTACTCGGCGAGGGCGCCATCGAGGGGTCTGAAACGGGGATAGGCCGCAAAGGCACTGCGGGTCCACTCCCAGACACTGCCGAACAGCGACTCGATGCCTGAGCCGGCATCATGTTCCGACCGTTCAGGGAGCCAGATTCCGCTCTCCTGGAAGCGTCCCTCCAAGGGCTGGTCAGCGGCGACTGCTTCCCATTCAAATTCATCTGGTAGGCGCGCGCCTGCCCAGCGGGCAAAGGCGTCCGCTTCGAAATAGCTGATATGACAGACGTGTTCGAGTGGGTCGAGCTCACGCACACCATGGGGCGTGAAACGCAGCCACCGATTTCCGTCCTGGCGCCAATGGAGCGGGGCGTTCCAGTCCGCTGATTTGACTGCGGCCCATCCGTCTGAAAGCCAGAACTCGGGGTTTCGATAGCCGTCATCAGCCATGAACTCGAGCCACTCTTGATTGGTGACCGGTCTGCTCGCGATTTTGAAGGGTTCCAGCAGGCGCTGATGTCTCGGCCCCTCACAGTCATAGGCAAACCCCTTCGCGCGCGCAGGTGTCGCTGATTCGTTGGCTGTGTCGGCCCCGAAGGACAGGATGCCGCCAGCATGTCCGACCCAACGCATAGCAGACGCAGTAGTACCAGAGTGTGGCTTCGATAAGGGAAGTTCAGGTGCCCACCGGGGGAGCAGTGGATGCTGGCTGAAGGCATGCAGCTGATCAGTGAGCAGGAGCTCCTGATGCTGCATTTCATGATGGCAGCCAAGTTCAGTACGGGCCAGCACTTGCTGCGACGTCTCGGCGGAATCAGCAGAGTCGATACCACTGAGCAGCTGCGTCATGGCTGCATCCACATGATGACGATAGTCGATCACGTCATCACTCGATGGCCGGCTCAGCATTCCACGCAGTGGTCGCGGGTGCCTGTCGCCTATGGCCTCATAATAGGAGTTGAAGAGATAGTTGAAGTGATCGTTGAAGCAGGAATAGTTGCTGGCAAAGGGCTTGAGGATAAGCTCTTCGAAAAACCAGGTCGTGTGAGCGAGATGCCACTTGGACGGACTGGCATCTTCCATGGACTGAAGGCTCATGTCTTCGCTGGACAGGTCTTTGACAAGGCCAAGGGTGGCCTTTCGTACCTTCCGAAAACGTTCAGTATGACCTGAAATATGCTCCGTGCGCTGATCGGAAACTGTGGCGCTGGCGCTCACCTGGCGGTCGAACATTTATTGTTATCTCTCGGGCTGTGTTCCAGCGGGATGATACGGCATGCCAGAGAATCTGGTTCAGCGCTGGACGTGAGTTCAATTCAAGAACGACTTGTCGAATTGCAGCGGCGGGCGTTCGACACGCGGCGTGTAGTCCGCGCTCATCTGGGGTGGCAGTGGGCAGCCGAGTAGTTCACAGCTGATACGCAGTAGCTCGTACTCTCCGACGTCTATGCGATCATCATGGCGTACCGCCATGGCGCAGGCGTCGATAAGCGCGGGCTTGAGCAGCGGTGGCAGTTGAGCAAGCCGCTGTAAGGCCAGTTCCAGCTCTGCAGCGGTACTTCGAGACCTGAACTCGAGGGTCAACAAGGGAAACCACTGCAAGGCGATCACCGCAAATAACCGAGCTGCTGGCTCGTCAGCAGGATTATCCTTCACTGACGCTGCGGCGCTGCAACCCAGCCTGCTGAATAGCGATAACAGCACCGCCAGCTCGTGAGCCACCGTGTCGTAACGTTTAACGCGTTTACGCTTGAGGCCGTGTCGCTTTGGACAGAGGTGATGATTGAGATACATCACGAAGCAGACATTGGTAAGCCCGCGCACAGGCGCCTGCCCAGCTGCCTCACTGACCTGTCCAAGTAGCCTCTCACGGTCCGCATCAGGCATTTGCTTCAATGTGCCGGTCAACCATTCGAGCAGCGGCAGTCTTGCCGCCTTGCCTGGTCCCTGGGCCTCCAGGTCGCGAAACCCTGAGCCTAGCAGTTCGACCAGGAGCGGTGCGGCAGCGTCCACCCTGTCGAGCGCCGAACCAAATTGCTCCACAAGCCCCAGGCGCACCGCGATGGCCCAGGCCATTTCTACTTCGCCCCAATGACCAACCCTTGCGGACACCGCCTGGGTCGTCGTCGCGGCAGGCGCCGTGCTGCCCGCGTCTGATGAAAGGTCCGCATGTCTGTTCCTGGCAGCTCGCCGCTGTTCGAGCGACTGCTGATTCCGGCGAATCCGCACGCTGCGCATAAAGCTCGCGTCAACCGCTGAAATCCTTGCTGTCAATGGTGGGTGCGAGGCGAACCAGCGGTGGCTCGACAGGCTTTCGCCAATGCACATGTGATTCAATTCCCCTGCCATGGCGGCATGACGCAGACCTGTGCCGTCCTCTGCCGTCATGAGCTTGTGCAGCGCTGACGCCAGGCTGCCCGGCTGCCGTGTATATTGCACAGACGCAGCATCGGCAAGATACTCACGCTGTCGGCAGATGGCAGCCTGAATGACGCGACCGGACAGGGTGCCGATCGACCCCGCTACCCAGAGCAGCAGACCAATCGGAAAAAGGCGCACATCGCTCTGGGCGCCCCGACTGTACCAGCGTTGTCTGCGTTCGGAGGAGATCATGCGCCTGCCGGTGCTGCCAATCATCATGATGCCACCGAGCATGATGATGATCCGGCTGTTCAGCCTCATGTCTTCATGGGCAATGTGACTGAACTCGTGGGCCACCACCGACTGCAACTCATCCCGGGACAGGCCGTCGATAAGGCCTCGGGTCACCACCAGCACCGCGTCATCCCGGCTCAACCCAGCCACGAAGGCATTCAGGCCCGCTTCTCGAGGCATGATGTACATCTGTGGCGGAGGCACTCCAGAGGCTATGCTCATTTCTTCGACCACGTGGACGAAACGTTGTACCTCGGGCGCCTGCGAGGCTCGTTCGACCAGCTGCCCGCCAGCAGCTGCGGCCAAATGTTCGCCTCCGCGCTCTATGGTCTGCGCGCGCGTCCAACTGCCGTACAGAAATGTGGCGAGGGTGAAGAGGCTGATGTAAAGGCCTTCAGCGGTCATCCAGACTGCAAACGATTGCGGCTCAGCCTTCAACCAGCGATTGAACGCGAGAAAGGGCAGGACGTTAACCGCCGCGAGTATGCCAACGACGGCGAGCACGAAATAGACGCAGAGCTGAAAGCTCAACCGGCGGGCATCAGCCTGGCGCTGAAAAAAATCCACTTCAGGACGTGCCTAGATTTACCTTGACGCCCTGCCGGGCCGCAGGATCTTCAGTGGTGAAGGGCCGGGTTGGTGTGAAGCCGCAAAAGCCTGCGACTAGATTGCTCGGAAACTGTTCACGGTAGGTGTGATACACCATCACGGCATCGTTGTAGGCCTGACGTGCGAAGCCGACCCTGTTTTCGGTGCTGGACAGCTCCTCCATCAGCTGGGAAATGGTGCCGTCGGCCTTCAGATCCGGATAGGCTTCTGCAACGGCATAGAAGCGACCCATGGCCTTGTCGAGCATGGTTTCGGCAGCGCTGAGCTTGTCGATGGCCTCGCCCTGGCCCGGGTTTTTCGCAGCCGCTGCAGTGGCCGTAGTAGCATTGTTGCGTGCCGTCATGACCTGCTCCAGGGTGGCGCGCTCGTGACCAAGGTAGGCGCGTGCAGCTTCCACGAGGTTGGGAATGAGATCGTGTCGACGCTGAAGCTGGACGTCGATCTGCGAAAAGGCATTCCTGAAGCGATTCCGCAGGCTGACCAACTGGTTGTACATCGAAATGATGTAGATCAGCAGGCCGCCGATCAATGCAAGTACAATGAATTTTTCAATGCTCATGAATGGGTATTCCTCAGCGGTAACTCGGTGCCATCAACCGGTCTTGATCCAGTTTAGCATTCGTGTGCCGTTTTTGACGGCCGGACGAGTGTTTTTGCGCAAGCAGGCATGCGTTTGGTCACAACTCTGAAACTGCTTGTCACGTACACTGCAGAGGTGGTCTTCTATGACAACATCGATAACACCCAAAGCCGAGGCAGCACCGTGTCAGTTCAGTATCCAGCCGTAGACCCTGAGGGTCTTCTAGAGTTTTCAGTCGTCTTCACAGATCGGGCACTCAACCACATGTCAGCCGCTTTCCAGGGGGTCATGAGGGACATCTCGAGTGTCATGCGTGAGGTCTATAACGCCGATGCGGTCGCTATCGTGCCTGGGGGCGGCACCTATGGTATGGAGGCTGTCGCCAGACAGTTTGCCAGTGGGGCAACCTGCCTCGTGATCCGGAATGGCTGGTTCAGCTATCGCTGGTCACAGATTCTCGAAGCCGGTTCCATCCCTGAAGACACCATCGTCATGAATGCGCGGCCAGTAGATCACAGCGACCAGCCTGCCTACGCGCCGCCTGCGATCGACGATGTGGTTCGCACGATCAGGGACGAGCAGCCAGCTGTAGTGTTTGCACCTCACGTGGAAACCGCTTCAGGAATGCTGCTGCCTGACGACTACCTTGCCCAGATCGGCGAGGCGGTGCATGAATATGGTGGACTCTTCGTGCTGGACTGTGTCGCATCCGGTGCACTCTGGGTAGATATGAAAGCCTGTCATGTGGATGTACTGATCAGTGCGCCACAAAAAGGTTGGAGCTCATCGCCATGCAGTGCCATCGTGATGTTCAGCGAACTCGGCTCTGAAAAGCTGGCACAGACGAAAAGTACCAGTTTTGCCAATGATCTGGGTAAGTGGCGGCAAATCATGCAGGCCTATGAGGCTGGCGGACATGCCTACCATGCCACCATGCCCACCGATGCCCTGGCGAAATTCCGAGACAACATGCTCGAAACCCAAGGAACTGGTTTCGCCCACCTGAAAGCGGCCCAGGTTGAATTGGGACGTCGCGTGCGTGCATTGTTCGCCGAATTTGGTTTCAAGAGCGTCAGTGCATCTGACTACGCGGCCCCCGGTGTGGTCGTCAGTTATACGGGCGACCCAGAGTTCCGTAGCGGCGCCTGGTTCAGGGCTCGAGGGCTGCAAACGGCAGCAGGCGTTCCTCTCATGATTGGCGAATCGGCCGATTTTAGTACTTTTAGAGTTGGTCTGTTTGGCCTTGAGAAATGGAATGATATCGACGGCACCGTAGCCAATCTTGAACGTGCGCTCAGCGATCTGCCCGAAAGATGACATCTCCGCCATACTTCATCTGCGGGTGGGGCATGAGCGTAAGCCATTGATGACATCCTATCACCAGCATGGAGATCATCATGAGCGGGACATCCACCACTATAAATCCCAGTACCGGCGAAAAGATTGCCGACTATCAGATACTTACGGATGCCGAGGCATCAGCCGCCGTCGATCGTGCAGACGAGGCGTTCAAGACCTGGCGCCTGGAAAAGCCGGAAAATCGCGGCAAGATTCTGAACAGGCTGGCCGATCTGATTGAAGAGCGGCAGGAAGCACTCTCGCAACTCATGACCCGGGAGATGGGCAAGCCGATTTCGCAGGGTTACCAGGAGTGTGAGCTCTGTGCTGCCATCTGTCGCTATACGGCAAAGCAGGGGCTTGAGCAGCTGAAGGACGAGAGCCGCGAACTTGAAGGCGGCCGTGCGCTGGTCTCCTATCGCCCCATCGGTGTGATACTGGGCATTCAGCCCTGGAACTTCCCCATGTATCAGGTCATCAGATATAGCGCTTCGAACATCATGGCCGGGAATACCACAGTGCTCAAGCATGCCTCGAACGTGTTTGGTATGGCGCAGGAAATCGAGAAACTGTATCTGGATGCAGGCCTGCCCAAAAATGTGTATCAGTCTCTGATACTCGACGGCAAGGGTGCGAGCAAACTGATCGATCACCCGAAAGTGCGCGGTGTGACCTTTACGGGTAGCGACGACACCGGCAAGAAGATCGCCGAGGCGGCAGGCAAGGTGGTAAAGAAAACGGTGCTCGAGCTCGGCAGCAATGATGCATACGTCGTGCTCTCAGACGCCGATATCGATCTCGCCGTCGAGGCTTGTGTGCAGGCTCGCATCGTCAACAATGGCGAAACCTGCGTAGCGGGTAAGCGCTTCGTCGCCAGTGCTGCCATCTATGATGAGTTCAGAGATAAGTTCGTCAAGCAGATGGCCGCGATAAAGGTTGGTGACCCTACCGACAAGGACACGCAGCTTGGGCCGATTGCGCGCGAGGATCTTCGCGATACGATTCAGGAGCAGGTCGATAAGTCGCTCGCCAACGGCGCAACGTGCGCCGTTGGGGGCAAGGTGCCGGACGGCAAAGGCTTCTTCTATCCCAATACCGTGCTTGAGAACGTGAAGCCGGGCATGCCGGCCTATGACGGAGAAATATTCGGCCCGGTGGCCTCGTTGATCAAGGCCAAGGACGATGAAGACGCTATGCGTATCGCCAACGATTCGCGCTATGGCCTCGGCGGTGGCCTGTTCTCTAAAAACGAGGACCGCGCCATTGAACTGGCTCGCAATCATTTCGATACCGGCATGATCAATATCAATGGTTACAACCTCGCCAAGCCGCAGTTGCCGTTCGGCGGTGTGAAAGACAGCGGATATGGTCGAGAGCACGGTGGCTTTGGCATCCGTGAGTTCGTCAATATCAAGGCGATCATGATCAACGCTGCCTGATCTGTGCCTGAATCATGACAATCAGAGCGGCTTCGGCCGCTCTTTTTCTGTAAGCGCTTCATTTACTTTGTAATTACCACCGTGTGCCAGCTGTTCGATATGAAGGCTCAAGCCTGGTTGGCGGCGCATGACATGATCTTAATGGGGCTGCAGGTCCCGTCGTGAGCGGCCCGGCCGTGATTTGTGCCGCGACGGCAGCCCTTACCGGTCACTCTGGCACGACCTCTGCTCCCTTATTGGCGTGCAAACAAGTCAACGAATTACAAGGAGCATTCCATGACTGACTCAAACAGACTCGAAGGAAAGAAAGTGGCTATATTGGCAGCCGATGGCTTTGAACAAAGCGAGTTGTTCAAGCCTCGTCAAGCGCTGCTAGACGCCGGTGCCAGCGTCGACGTCGTGTCGTTGGACAGCGGCAGTATCAAGGGCTGGGACTCGGACAACTGGGGCGATTCCATCAACGTAGACAAGGTAGTCACCGATGTGTCGTCCAAAGATTACCATGCCCTGGTGCTACCAGGTGGCCTGTTCAATCCAGACGCACTTCGCGCCAACAAGGATGCAGTGAAGTTCGTTCAGGGTTTTTTCAACGAAGACAGCGTGAAGCCTGTCGCTGCCATTTGTCATGGCCCATGGATGTTGGTCGAAGCTGGCGTCGTCAAGGGTCGGACGCTGACCTCATTCCCGAGCATTCAGACAGATCTGAAGAACGCTGGCGCAAACTGGGTGAATGAGGAAGTCGTTGTCGATAACGGCATTGTGACCAGCCGGAAGCCGGACGATATACCTGCGTTCAATCGCAAGATGATCGAAGAATTCTGTGAAGGTCGACATACCGAAGCGGCATGATCAGTTGGTGAAACGAAAGGCTGCCATCAGGGCAGCCTTTTTTGTGCCTGTCAGACAAGCGCTCGATCAAGGAAAACAGCCGTTCGCTCATTGGCGATCTCAGCCTGCTGGGCGTCGTAATTCTGGCCACCGTGGCGGGCAAAGGCATGGTCAACGCCTTTGTAGAGATGCAAATCGATATGGGAGCGGGTGGCCAGTGAGGCGAAGACCTTCTCGCGCGCGTCTCGGGAAGAAAACCCATCCAGCTCCGCAAAGTGCAGCATCAGCGGAGACTTGATGTTCTCGCGCTCGTCCAACAGGGTTTCGAGGGCTACGCCGTAATAGCCGGTAGAGGCATCGATATCTGTCCTGCTGGCCGTAAGGTAGGCCAGCTTGCCGCCGAGACAGAAACCAACGGCGCCCACGCGGCCATTGCAACCGGGAAGTTCGCGAACCTGACTGATACAGGCCTGAACATCCTTGATGCCCCGGTCAATGTCGAAGCGGTTCATGTAGTCAAAGGCCTGTTGCCACTCTTCATCGGTGTTGTCGGTGAGCTGGATATTCGGCTCGAGTCTGGAGAAGAGGTCTGGACAAACGGCATGGTAGCCGAGCTGGGCATATTTTTCGGTCAGCCGACGCATTTCGTGATTGACGCCGAAGATCTCCTGCAGGAGGATCAGCGCCGGACGGCGGCTCCGAGTGTCAGGTGCGACCGCATAGGCGTCGAAACGATGGCCGTCATCGGCCGTGATCTGCATGTTCATTCATTACTCCTGTGTGTGAGTGAAGTCCTGTGCGTTTGATCAGCTACTATTACGCAGCCTGAAGTCCATAAGACTGTTAAGCCAGTCCATCATCCATCTTGAGAACATTCATTCATGCCTGTAGAGAGCGTCAGTAGTGTCGATTGGTCAATAGCCATGCTGCTTGGTCTGTTCTGTGTGGCCGCCCTTGCCGGATGGGTCGATACACTGGCTGGCGGCGGCGGTTTGCTGACGCTGCCTGCGCTGATTCTGGTGGGCATTCCGCCAGTCAGTGCGCTTGCAACAAACAAGAGTCAGTCCTTTGCCGGCACCTTGACGGCAACGCTTGCCCTGCTGTGGCGAAAACAGCTGAACCTCAGGGAGTTCTGGCCTTTGTTGCTTGCAGCAGGCGTTGGCGCGGGTATAGGGGCCGTGATCGTTCAGAATGTGGCCACGGACTGGCTGCGCTGGTTCGTGCCTGTGCTGTTGCTTGGGGTGGCTCTCTACTTCCTGTTGTCGCCAGCACTTGGCGTACTCGAAACTCACGCCAGACTGACTCAGCCCTGGTATGGCAGTACGGTCATTCCGGCCATTGGACTGTATGATGGCGCCATAGGACCAGGTACTGGCTCCTTCTTTGCGGCCAGCGGTGTGGTCTTCCGGGGGCATACGCTGCGGACGGCGACGGTGCGGGCAAAGCCCTTGAATTTCACGACGAACGTGGTGGCGCTCGTGTTGTTCTCTGCTGGCGGGCAGGTGGTCTGGGCGATTGGCGCGGCGATGATTGCCGGACAGGTGCTGGGCGCCTATACCGCGAGCCACATGATGCTGACGATTCCCCTGCGATATATCCGCCGCATGGTCATCACCATGTGCATATTGATGTCCTTGGCACAGCTGTACCGGCTTCTGTTCTGATCGGCCACGCCTCCCAGTGCGTCAGCTCGTAAGATCGTGACCTTCCAGCAGAGTGATCAGGTCGTCGGCAGTAACGGGTTTCAGCAGAAAATGATCGAAACGCTCAACGACTGAACCCAGCTCTGAAGGATCCCGCCCAGTCAGCGCAATAAAAAGGCTGTTCTGAAGCGAGGGTTCGGCGCGGAGACGCTCCAGCACTTCTACGCCGCTGATATCGGGCAGACCGAGATCGAGTACGATGGCGTGAGGCTTGTTGGTCAGGGCCTGGGTGATGGCAGAGGTGCCGTCAGGCGCAAGGTCGACCTGATACTGTCTGAAACCCAGCAACTGGGCGAGTGCCTTACTGGAGTCAGGATTGTCATCCACGAGCAGAACACGGTAGCCGGACTGCTCGCTCATGGCCGCGCGTTCCACCACGGCCACCTGTGCTCGAGCTTCGAGGATGAGTTGAATGAGCCTGTGCTCATCGACAGGCTTGCTGAGATAGCTGCTGCAGCCCGCTTCCAGGCATTTTTCGCGCTCGCCGAGCATGGCTCCGGCGGTGAGGGCGATGATCGGCCGATCGAAGCCATCGTCGCGCAGCTGCCTGGTGGCCTCGAAACCGTCCATGATCGGCATCTGCATATCCATGATGACGGCATCGAAGGCCGGACCGAGCGTCTTGCTCAGCTCTACACTCGCTAGCGCCGCCAGGCCATTTGGCGCCGCGCGTGTGGTGCCTCCGGCACGCTCGATGAGCCGTTGTACCAGCAGGCGGATATCATCACGATCATCCACGACCAGAATATGCACACCGGTGAGCGAGTCGGGCTGATCCACCAGTGTCGCTCTGGAGCCCGCCGAAGACAGCTCTGGTTCGACGAGTCGTAACTTGCAGGCTTCGTCTATGGTCAGCCTCAAGGTGAACGTGCTGCCAACGCCTACGCTGCTGTCCACCGATAACGAACCATTCAGCAGGGCAGCCAGCTGGCGAGAGATGGTCAGACCCAGGCCCGTGCCACCGAAACGCCTGGTCATGGTATTGTCGCCCTGTTGAAAGGCCTGGAATATGGCGTCCATCTGAGGCTCTGGAATGCCGACGCCAGTATCACTGATCGCGAAGCTGATGATGGGCGGTGTGCTGGTGTCATCGAAGCTCACCGCAAGTTCGACCGAACCTTTCTCAGTGAACTTGATGGCATTGGCGGTCAGGTTGATGAGAATCTGTCGAAGACGAACCGGATCGGTGTTGATGAATTCGGGCAGCTGCTTCGGCATGAGCACTTCGAAATCGAGACCTTTTTCTCCGGCCCGGACCTCCATGAGAGAAAACACTTCGCTGACCACCGCAGCGGGCGAACTCGGCTCCGGATTGACCTCCAGCTTGCCAGCTTCGATCTTCGACAGGTCAAGCACGTCGTTGATCAGTTCGAGCAGGTAGCGGCCATTCCGGCGGATGGTCTCTATGCTGACCAGATCATCGGGATCGTCGAGATGCGAGCCAAGAATGTCTGCGTAGCCAAGGATTGCGCTCATCGGCGTGCGAATTTCGTGACTCATGTTGGCCAGAAACTCGCTCTTGGCCTGATTGGCCTGTTCGGCAGCTCGCCTTGCCGCCTCCAGCGCTTTTTCCGTTTGCTTCCGGGCGGTGATATCGCTCGCTGTTGCGGCAAGAAAAATGATCTCGTTGATGTCGTTCCTGATAGGTGTCAGTGCGAAGTCGGTAATTCGCTCGCTGCCATCTGCCAGCCAGTAAGAGAGTTCCACCCGCATTGGCTCGCCCATGGCCGCAGCCTCGGCGCCAGCTCGTATCAAAGCCTGTACCTGGCTGGATCCTCGCCACCATGGCGTCTCCCAGAACAGTCTCCCCAACACTTCCTTGCGACTGTAGCCGCTGGACTCGAGCGCGGTGCGATTGATTTCGGTCAGGGTGCCATCAAGATCCATGATGCCGGCGAAATAAAGGTTCTGCTCGAAGAAGACCTGCAGTTTGGCAGCGAACTCAGTGGACTGCGCCCGCAGCTGCTGCTCCTGAATGCTGGCCAGCGCCTTGTCCATCGCGGCTAGTGCGCGTGCCCGCCAGATGAAGAGTAAGGCGCTGAAAATCCCGAGAAACACGCCGACGGCGAGGAATATGCGCGGTACGGTCCAGAATGGCTTTGGTGTGCCATACCACTTGCGATAAATCGTGGCATAGGTCTCGCTGGCGACCACTTCCTTCACAGCTTCATTCAGCCGGAGGAAAAGATCTGGTCGATCCGCCCGTATGGCCACGGCGCGTCTCACCTCGACCAGGGTGCGCCCTACGGGCTGAATGCGATTCTCGAGGCCGCTCTCGCGAAGCAGGCTTTCGACAACCGGCGCAGGATAGACCAGGGCGTCGACTTCACCGGCGAGTACAGCCAGTAGCGCCTCACGTAGCGTCGAGTAGACGATGGTTCGGGCGGGTCCATACTGCCTGATGATGTCGAAGCCAATGTTGCTCTGTATCACCGCAACCGAGCGCTCGGCCATGTCTTCGACAGTTTCGATGGAGTCATCGTCGCTGCGCTTGAACAGTCTGACAGCCGCTGTTTCTATGGGGGCCGTGAAAAGCGCATAGCTTTCACGCTCTGGCGTAATGCCCAGGTTGGGTATCACGTCGATCTCGCCAGTGCGCAAGGCCTCCTGGACGTTTTGGATAGATTCGAAAATTATGTAGTCCGGAGTGAGACCAGCCTTTGCAGCGATGACATTGAACAGCTCAATGGCAAAGCCGTCCGGTTCGGCGCCCGCGTCCGTAATCTGATAATGCGGTGGAAAGTTTTTCGGCACGCCGACGCGGATGCTTTCGGCGAGCACCAGCGACGGCAGGAGCCCGAGCAGACAGGCGCAGAGCGTGAGGCAGCAGCTCATGATCCGGGTTCGGCGAGAGAGGGTCACTTCGATGGGGAAACCTTGTCCTTTCAGGCGGATACCAGCCGCCCTATGGCGGAGTCAAGTGGGAGTCATCATTCTATAGATTTCTCACGTTGACAAGCAATGACCGATCGCCATGTTCGGCGCATAATAGGGCATGCTCGCCTGCTGAGAGCTGCCCCGTAAAGACCGCGGCTGCTAGCGAACAGCCAGGATCGGCACTACGCTTGTGAGGTCCGCAGGCCAACGGTCAAATCGGCTGACAGGCGGGTCCGGTTGTTGGCTTGGCGAAGTAAAGTATGCCAGGCCAAATCCTGCCTTGCAGCGGGGCCTCAAATACTCATAATTCTGTTCGTTTACCTGGACAGACAGGTCCCGACACATGAAAAGTGAAGACATGACCAAGGTTCAGGCTGCAAGGCCTGTCAGCAGCCGACTTGCGAAGCTGCAGGCGACCGTAGTCAGTTTGACGGCCAGCGATATTGCGCCTAGAGCGGAGGAGGTGGATCGGGCGTGTACCTGGCCAGCTCATAGTATGGCCGCGTTAAGCAAAGCTGGACTGCTCGGTTTGCATGTTCCGCAGGCACTAGGTGGGCACGAGCAAGGTCTGCTGGCCCTTAGCGTGCTCACTGAGACGATTGCCCAGGCCTGCCCATCCTCAGCCCTCTGCTTCGGCATGCATTGCGTCGGGTCGGCTGTCATTGCTGCCAAGGCAACAGATCTGCAACGTACTGACTACCTGAGAAAAATAGCCCAGGGTGAACACATTACCACGCTGGCGCTATCGGAAGCGGGAAGCGGCGCCCACTTCTATCTGCCCGCAACGCTCATGACACCTTGTGACTCGCATCTCGAGGTCAATGGACAGAAACAGTTCGTGACCAACGGTGGTCATGCCGATTCCTACGTGCTGTCGGTTCTGGACGGCAGCAGCGAACACCACTCCGGTGACTTCAGCTGCCTCATTGTCGATGCAGACACTCCGGGCCTCACATGGTCTGGCGATTGGCAGGGCTTTGGTATGCGGGGCAATTCCTCGCGTGCCATGGCGCTTGACAATGCGAGGGTGCCAACCACCAATCTGCTTGGCGAGCCCGGCGATCAGGTGTGGTACGTCTTTGAAGTAGTCGCACCATACTTCCTCATGGCAATGGCAGGCACCTATCTGGGCATCGCCGAAGCCGCGCTCAACGAAGCCCGGGAGCATTTGAAAGCGCGTCGACATGCCCACTCTGGCACAGCGCTGGCCGATCATGACATCCTGCAGTCAAGGCTGGCCACGATGTGGATCAGTGTGGAGCGAACCCGATCGTTCATTCGGGAAGCCGCGCGAAAAGGTGATCTGGGCGATCCCGCAGCCTTGCCGTTCATCTTGGCGAGCAAGGTCGATGCGGCCGAGACGGCTGTGGCCATTACCAACGAAGCGATGACGCTCTGCGGTGGTTCAGCCTATCGGGAAAATAGTCGCCTGACACAGATGCTGAGGGATGCCCGCGCCAGTCATGTCATGTCGCCGACGACTGATATGCTCAAACTGTGGACAGGGCGCGCCTTGCTGGACATGCCGCTGTTATGACGCAGACGGAGCCCACTCAGCTGCTGGTCATGGTGGCGGTGGATGAGCCGCTGGACGAAGCGCTCGCCGCGGCCGTCGATGAACGGTCACGTCAGGATCCGCTCGCCGGCTTTGGCCTGACTCGTCTGGTCGAAGCAGAGTTCGAAAGCTTTTTCGTGCAACAGAACGAAGTCGATACGATACCGCCGCTTGTCGTGGTAGGCGATCTTGTTCGCAACGAAGCTGCACTCATCCGAATTTTGCAGGGACTTGCTTTCAAGGGCCATATTTTCCTGCTGCCGTGGCAGGAGCGGCAGGACCAGAAAGGACGTCTGGGGCACTTGCCCCTGTCGGGCCTGCACTGGTCGATGCTGGATGTGAAGCGGCCAGGGTTGCCAGAATTGCTCGCTGGTGTTGCAGCGCAATGTCGTCAGCGTCAGAATTTGCAACGCAGCCTGAGCAGGGCCAACAGCCAGTTGCGGCGATACCACAGCGGCCCATCGCAGCAGGAACCTCGCGTTGCTATTTCAGATTATTACCTGACAAGTTTTCTGACCCACTCCCGAGATGCGGTGGTCGCTCTGGACCCGCTGCAGCGGGTCCTGTACTGGAGCAGCGGCGCTGAACGATTGTTCAGGGTGAGTCAAGAGGAAGCCGTCGGACGCGCTGCTGCCGACCTGCCATGCTGGTCCTCGGCCTTGGAGTCAAGCCTTCAGGATGTCCGGGATGACGACGATACCGTGGCAGTAGAGGCCAGCTGCCGGATCGCTGACTCAATGAAGACGACTGAAAGCGTCTGCTCGCCAGTTCACGATGAGCTAGGCCGCTTTGCTGGCTATCTGATCATCGTCCGTGATGTCACCGAGCGGCAGCAGCGGCTCGAGGCCGAGCGCGCAGCCCATGTTGAGGAAAACCGGTGGCTCAGCAGTGAACGGCAATATCTGCGAACCCTGTTCAAGCAGGCGCCGGGCTTCATCGCTGTGACCACCGGGGCAAACCACGTCTTCGATCTTGTGAACGACGCCTACCAGCAAATCATCGGCCAGCGGGAAGTGCTTGGTTTGCCTGCCGTCGAAGCCCTGCCTGAGATGCAAGGTCAGCAACTGCTGGTCCTGCTTGATCATGTTTACCAGTCCGGAATTCCTTATGTGGGCTCTGGCATTGCCGTGAGGCTGCAACGGCGCCCCGGTGCTGCTCTGGAAACACGTTTTGTCGATTTCGTGTTTCAACCCATTAGCGATGACGCTGGCAGAACGACGGGCCTGTTCTGGCAGGGATCGGACGTCACTGACCACAAACTCACGCGTGACAAACTGAACCTGCATCAGAAAAATCTGGAAAAACTGGTGCAGGAGCGCACGAAGGCCCTGCAGACCAGTCAGCTGGCGCTGCAGAAAAGTCAGAAGCTCGAAGCCATCGGTCAGCTGACGGGCGGCATCGCCCACGACTTCAACAACGTTCTGCAGATCATCACTGGTAGTCTTCAGCTGCTCCAGCTTGAGGTCGAGGCCGAAAGATTGCCCTCGCAGACCTTGCAATACTTGAAGACCGCTGTCGATGCCGTCGATCGTGGGAGTAATCTGTCGTCTCAACTGCTGGCATTTGCCCGTCGTCAGCCCCTGCGGCCAGTGCCCCTGAATCTGAACAGAATACTCAGGAACATGGGAGGGCTGCTGCGCCAGGCACTTGGTGAAGCTATTGAAATCGATGTCATTGAAGCCGCTGGCCTCTGGAATACGCTCGCCGATCCACATCAGCTCGAGAATGTAATTCTGAATCTCGCGATCAATGCTCGTGACGCCATGCCCGAGGGCGGTAGCCTTACCCTCGAGCTGGCGAATACCTATCTTGACGAGCATTACGTTCTGAGTCAGCCTGATCTGCCGGCTGGGCAATATGTCCAGCTGGCGGTCTCAGACACGGGCACAGGTATGACGCCCGACGTGCTCGAACGCGCCTTCGATCCTTTCTACACCACCAAGCAGGATGGCAAGGGCACCGGGCTTGGCTTGAGCATGGCTTATGGATTCACCAAGCAGAGTGGGGGGCATATCCGCATCTATAGCGAGCCTGGCAAGGGCACCACTTTCAAGATCTATCTGCCGCGAAGCTACGAAGCCGAGATAGAAGCACCGATGTCTTCGGGCGGACCTGTGGTGGGCGGCAGCGAGACCATACTCGTAGCCGAGGACGACCCCGCAGTCCGTAATACCGCTGTCTCGATGCTGCAGAAACTCGGCTATCGCGTGCTTCAGGCTGAGGATGGTCGTAGCGCCCTCAGTGTCCTGAAAAGCGGCATGGGTGTTGAAATGCTGTTCACCGATGTCGTTATGCCCGGACCTGTCAGCAGCACGGATCTGGTGAAGAAGGCGCGCGCGCTGCATCCGGATATCAGGGTACTCTACACATCTGGCTACACCCAGAATGCGATCGTTCATGGCGGCAGGCTCGACCGTGGCGTGGAGTTGCTCAGCAAGCCATACCGACGCGAGGATCTGGCGGGAAAGGTGCGTCAGATGCTTGACGCCCGACAATCCGAGCCACTTCGGGACCCGGGCCCCCTGCATATTCTGCTGGTAGAAGATGATGACGGTACTCGTGACGCCGTAGGCGAGCTTCTGTCCCATCTCGGCCATGAGGTCAAGGCGGCGGACAGTGCCGAGGCGGCCCTCGAGCATCTTGCCCAGCAGCGCTTCGAGGTGTTGCTGACCGATCTCAATCTGCCTGGTATGTCAGGTGCCGCATTGATCAAGCGTGCGCGACTGTCCAGCCCGGACATGCAGGTCGTGGTAGCCTCGGGGCAGGGGACGGAGGAATGCGAGGGCCTCGAGCCGGTACCGATCGTGCTGGCCAAACCCTATGATCTGGCCTCTCTGCGCTCGGCACTGCAACAGGTGAATCAGATGATGATGCACAAGGCGGGTCGTGATGGATGACGTCCGCAGAGGCTCAGGTTCCTGGCGCTGGCTACTGCCGGTACTGATCGCAGGGCTGGCTGCGGCCGCCGCTTGGTATCAGCTGAACCGCGCGTCAACGGTGGGAGAGATGCCGCTGCGGAACCCAAACAAGATCTCTTCCGTGCGGGTAGCGCCGGCTGAGCAGGGTCGGCTCGATATCCAGGTCAGCGCCATAGGCACGGTCACTCCGCTCAACACCGTTGTCGTGCGCAGTCGCGTCGATGGCATTCTCGATGAGATCCTCTTCGAGGAGGGGCGAGAGGTGGTACGGGGGCAATTACTCGCCCGCATCGAGCCCGATGTCTACGAATCGCGCTTACAGCAGGCCCTTGGGCAGTTTCAGCAAAACCAGGCCCAACTGGAAAACGCGAGGGCAAATCTGCGCCTGTATCAGGATCTCCTGAGAAAAAATGCGATCCCAAAGCAGCAGTTCGATAGTCAGACGGCTGTATTGCGGGAGCTGGAAGCGGCAGCAAAGTCGCTACAGGCTCAGGTCGACGATGCCCGTCTGCAGCGCTCCTGGACCGATATCAGGGCGCCGATTTCCGGCCGCCTTGGCTTGCGACAGATTGACGCTGGTAATCTGATATCGGCCAGTGCAGCAGATGGACTGGTGACGATTGCCCAGACAAGCCCTATTGCGGTCGTTTTTTCGATACCGGAGACGGAGTTGCTGGGGCTGCGCCAGGCGCTGCTTGGTCAGGACACCTTGCCTGTAGAGGCCCTAGACAGGCAAGCGCAGGACGTGCTGGCCGTGGGGCGAATCCTGGCCCTGGATAACCAGATCGATGCCGCTACCGGAACGCTCAAGGTGAAGGCGGCCTTCGACAATGAATATGAGTCCCTGTTTCCAAATCAATTCGTAAACGTACGCGTCGGGCTCGGCAGCACCGAAGAGACCCTGATCATCCCGGCCGATGCCGTGCAATATGGTGCCCGTGGCAGTTATGTCTATGTCGTTGAAGAAGGCCGTGCATTTCTGCGCGACATCGTGGCCGGTGAACAGGTAGAAGGTCGCCTTGCAGTGGTCAGTGGACTTGTCGAAGGTGATCTCGTGGTGACAGACGGCCTGGATCGTCTGCGGGATGGGCGTGAGGTCTCAGTGGATGGGTAGCAGCGCCGCTCATGTCTGAGATGTCCCGGCCCTTCATTCTCCGGCCGGTCGCCACTTCGCTGCTCATGCTTGCCCTCCTGGTGGCGGGCATCATGGCCTGGCGGCAGCTGCCCGTGTCGGCATTGCCTCAGGTCGAATACCCCATCATACAGGTCTTCACTTTTTATCCCGGCGCCGGACCCGATGTGACTTCACGCACGGTCACTGCGCCTCTTGAGCGCAGTCTCGGGCAGATTCCCGGACTCAGGCAAATGAGCTCCACCAGTTCCGGTGGCGCCTCGGTCATTACCTTGCAATTCGCGCTACAGGTGAATCTAGGACTCGCGGAGCAGGAGGTGCAGGCAGCGCTGAATGTTGCCGATAGCCTGCTGCCGACGGACCTTCCAGGCCCTCCAGTCTACCGGAAAGTCAATCCCGCCGATGCGCCAATCATGACACTGGCCGTCACCTCGAACAGCCTGCCACTGCCGGAAGTTCACGATCTGGTCGATACCCGCATGGCGCAGAAACTGGCGCAGGTGCAGGGCGTCGGGCTGGTGACGCTGGCTGGTGGCCAGAGGCCAGCCTTGCGGATTCAGGTGAACCCGGCGGCCGCCGCCGCTTACGGTCTCGGGCTGGTGGATATCCGTGAAGCGGTGGCCGCCACCAACGTCAGTCAGCCCAAGGGCAGTTTCGACGGCCCCATGCGCAGCACGCTTCTGGACGCCAACGATCAGATACGTTCGGTCGAAGACTATCAGAAGCTCATCCTTGCCTGGCAGGACGACGCACCCCTCCGCCTTGGCGATGTTGCCACCATCGTCGACGGTGCCGAGAATCGTTTTCTGGCGGCCTGGGCCAATAGGCAGCCGGCGGTTCTGCTGAACATTCAGAAGCAGCCAGGCGCCAATGTGATCGATGTCGCTGAGCGGATACGCACCTTGCTGCCACGTCTGTCATCGACCCTGCCCGCAGCCGTTGATGTCGTCGTACTCACCGATCGTACGGACAGTATTCGCGCCTCGATTCGTGATGTGCAGAAAGAGTTACTGCTTGCCATCGCACTCGTCGTGCTGGTGACTTTCGCGTTTCTCCACAGCGTACCAGCTACCATCATTCCGAGTATCGCAGTTCCACTGTCGCTGGTCGGCACATTCGCGTTCATGTATGTCGCCGGTTTTTCTATCAATAATCTCAGCCTGATGGCCCTGACCATCGCCACGGGTTTCGTGGTCGATGATGCGATCGTGATGCTGGAGAATATCGCCCGCCACCGTGAAGCAGGCGCAACACCAACCGAGGCGGCCTTGAAGGGCGCAAAGGAAATCGGCTTCACCCTCGTCTCGCTTACGGTGTCCCTCATTGCTGTACTCATTCCGCTGCTATTCATGGGTGATGTCGTCGGTCGAATGTTTCACGAGTTCGCAGTGACGCTGGCGGTAGCTATCGCGCTGTCCCTCCTGGTGTCGCTGACCCTGACGCCAATGATGTGTGCAAGAATGCTCCAGGCGCCAGCAGTGGACATCAATGAGCGAAAAGGGCTTATGAGCCGCATAATAGTGCGTTATGCAGCCGCGCTGGACTGGGTGCTGGCCCATCAGAAAACAACCATGGTCGTCATGCTTGGCACCATCGTCATGACAGTCATGCTGTACATTGCGGTGGACAAGGATTTCTTTCCAATACAGGACAACGGTGTCATTCAGGTGGTCACGGAGGCGGGGCAGTCAACCTCGTTCGCAGCCATGGCCGAAAAGCAACAATTGCTCGCCAGGGCCCTGCTGAAAGATCCAGATGTCGAAAGCCTGTCCTCCTTTATCGGCATTGATGGGACCAACCACACACTCAACAGCGGTCGGATGTTCATCAATCTGCCGCCTCACGATGAGCGTCATGCTTCGGTATTCGAAGTTATTGCGAGGTTGAGACAGGCCGCCGCTGCTGTCGATGGCATTGAAGCCTGGTTCCAGCCAGTGCAGGAACTTGCTATCGAAGATCAGGTCAGTCGTACCCAGTACCGTTTCACCCTGACCGCCCTCTCGACGGAAGAGCTTGCGCAATGGGTGCCCAGGATGATGACGGCGCTAGAGCAACGACCAGAGCTCATCGATGTCGCCAATGATCTTCAGCAACAGGGCCGGCAGGCCTACATCAATATCAACCGGGAGGCAGCAGCCCGCCTAGGTGTGGGCATATCCGCAGTGGCAGATACACTGCAGGATGCCTTCGGGCAGCGCCAGATCGCTACGCTTTTCACGCAGGCCAACCAATACCGCGTTATTCTCGAGGCAGATCCGGCACTGGGCAGGGGGCCGGAGGCACTGAACCAGCTCTATGTGATGAGTGCCGCCGGCGAAGCCGTGCCACTGGCCAGTCTGGCAACCGTCGAGCAGCGCTCTGCCGCTCTGCTGGTCAATCATCAGGGACAGTTCCCGGCCGCGACACTGTCGTTCAACCTGGCTCCCGGCTTCTCGCTTGGCGAAGCCTTGACGGCCATCGATAGGGTGGACAGTCAGCTCGACCTGCCGCCGAGCATCGAGCTGAGTTTTCAGGGCGCTGCGGAAGCTTTTCGCGCCTCGCTTGCGGATACGCTATGGCTTGTGCTGGCCGCCGTGGCGATGATGTATATCGTGCTGGGCGTATTGTACGAAAGCCTGGTTCATCCCATTACCATACTCTCGACCTTGCCCTCTGCCACCATGGGTGCGCTGCTTGCACTCCTGCTGACCGACCGCTCGCTCGACATGGTCGGCGCCATCGGTATGGTGCTGCTGATAGGACTGGTGAAGAAGAACGGCATCATGATGGTCGGCTTTGCGCTCGATGCACAGCGCAGGCATGGACTTTCCTCGACCGTTGCCATCAAGCGCGCGGCACTGATGCGCTTCCGGCCGATTCTGATGACGACACTGGCTGCGCTTTTTGGGGCCTTGCCCCTCATGCTGGCCAGCGGGTCGGGGGCTGAGCTTCGCCAGCCCCTCGGTCTGGTCATGGTCGGCGGCCTGCTGGTGAGTCAGGTGCTGACGCTCTTCACAACCCCGGTCGTCTATCTTTTCTTTGACCGGCTGCGATGAATCTTTCGGCGCCCTTCATTCGCAGGCCAATCGGCACCTCGCTGCTCGCTGCGGCGCTCGTCCTCCTGGGTCTGCTGGCCTGGCGGCAGCTTCCGGTAGCGCCCCTGCCGCCGGTCGATTACCCGACCATCATCGTGACCGCGAGCCTGCCTGGAGCCAGTCCTGAAAGCATGGCTGGCACTGTGGCAGCTCCGATGGAGCGCGCTTTCGGCAGTATATCTGGTCTGTCGGGGCTATGGTCGTCCAGTACGCAGGGCTCGACCCAGGTGGTGCTGCATTTCAGTATGGGTAAAGGCATCGAGGCGGCCGCCCGAGATGTTCAGGCTGCCATCAACGCCGTGCGTGGCGAGCTCCCCGCCGGTATGCGTGGCAATCCTGGCTATCGAAAGATCGACCCTGCACAGGCTCCCATCATGGCTTTCGCCCTCAGCTCTTCAACCTTGTCGACAAGTCAGCTCTATGACACCGCCTCGAGCCTGCTCGCCCAGCATATCGGCCAGGTGCCCGGAGTAGGGGAGGTCAGTGTGATAGGCTCTTCGCTGCCGGCTATCAGGGTGCAGCTCCATGCAGGCACGCTGCTGCACATGGGCCTCACCCTCGATGAAGTGCGCACAGCCATCATGCAGGCGAATCCCTTGCGCCCGCTCGGTGTTCTGGAAGACGACAGGTTTCGCTGGCAGGTACAGACAAACGATCCTCTGCGCACTGCTGCTGATTTTCGCCAGCTGGTGATACGGCACGACAGTGGTGCGCTGGTGCGACTGGGCGATGTGGCCAGGGTGTCCGAGTCAGTAGAAGACCGCTTCAGGAGCGGCTTCCATAATGGCGAGCCGGCCGTCATCCTGCTCGTTGGCCGCCAGGGAGGCGCCAACATCGTCGACACCATAGATGGTATCCATGAGAGCCTGCCGCGTCTTCGCTCGTTAATGCCGCCAGATAGCGATCTGTCTGTCGTCATCGACCGCTCACCGCTCATTCGGGCGACCATCGTGGAAGCTCAACGAGCCTTGGCGATCGCGGTAGGGCTGGTCATTCTGGTCATATGGTTTTTTCTCGGCACCTGGCGCAGCGCCTTGATTCCTGCATTAGCGATCCCAGTCTCGCTCGTGGGCACTTTCGTGGCGACGTATTTTTTCGGCTTTTCGCTGAACAACCTGTCGCTGATGGCGCTCGTCGTGGCCTGCGGGCTGGTCGTCGATGACGCGATTGTCGTGCTGGAAAATATCCGGCGACATATAGACGCGGGCTATACGCCGATGGAGGCTGCCAGACTCGGCAGTCAGGAAGTCGGCTTTACCTTGCTGGCGATGAATCTTGCGTTGATTATCGTGTTCATATCCATTCTCTTCGTCGGCGGCATCGTCGAGCGCCTGTTCAGGGAGTTTTCGCTCACGCTGGCGGCTGCGATCGTGATCTCGCTAGTGGTCTCGCTTACCTTGACGCCAAGCCTTTGTGCAAACTGGCTGCGCAGATCTGAACATGAAACGGGCGTGCGCCTGCAGCGGGCGAGGAAGGGCCTGCTCGATGCCTGGCAGGCTGGCTACAGCCGTAGTCTCGACTGGGCACTGCGCCATGGCCGGCTCGTTCTGCTGGTCTTCACAGGCGTGATCATATGCAACGTCTATCTCTATGCCACCATACCAAAGATAACCTTGCCCGAGCAGGATACCGGGCAGGTCTCCGGTAATGTCTGGGGGGACGATGGCGCCTCGTTTCAGTTGATGCAACCCAAGATCGCGATCTATCGCGACTATCTTCTTGATGATCCGGCTGTCGAAGAGGTAACGGGTACCAGTGGGGGCGGCGGCGCCACCAATGCCAGCCTGATTGTCAGGCTCAAGCCCTTCGACCAACGCAAGGCATCAGCTCGGGAGATCGTTGATCGACTGCGACAGAATGCACCGAGCGTGCCGGGCGCGCGGATGTCGCTGCGTGTCGACCAGGATATCCGCCTGTCGTCGCCTTTTGGCCGAAGTTCGCACGATCTGGTACTGAGGTCCGATTCGATCGCAGCGCTCGACGAATGGAGCCGGCGGGCGGCCGAGGCCATGAAGGCGCTGCCGGAGCTCGTCGACGTCGACTCGATCGGTGAAGAGGATAACCTTCAGGTGACGCTGAATATCGATCGTCAGGCTGCCCGACAGCGTGGCGTCGATGTCAGTGCCGTGGCGTCGTTACTGAACAATTCCTTTTCACAGCGCCAGGTGGCGACCTTGTATGAGCCCCTCAATCAGTACCGTGTCGTGATGGAACTCGCACCGGAGCAGACGGCCGACCCCAGTGTGCTGGAGCAGTTGCATGTGCTGACTGATGATGGGCAACAAGTACCACTTTCAGCCTTCGCCAGCTGGTCATACGGCCGTAGCGACGACAGGGTCGAGCATTCTGGCCAGTTCCTGACAAAGCGAGTCGGCTATGAGCTGGCACCAGAGGTCAGTGCTGAAGAAGCAGAGCTGGCAATAGAACAGATGCTGGACCGTATCATGCTGCCAACTCAGGTTCACGTCGCGCCCGGCAGCGGCAATGATGCCAGCGATCATCTGCGCGAGCCCTGGCTCATTCTCTGGGTGCTGGTGGCGGTCTATCTGGTGCTCGGAGTGCTGTATGAAAGTCTGCTGCACCCGCTCACTATCCTCTCGACCTTGCCGTCTGCGGGTATTGGGGCACTGCTCGCCCTGAATGTGTGGAGCCTCCAGTTCAGTCTGATTGCGTTGCTGGGCCTGTTTCTCCTCATCGGCATCGTGATGAAAAATGCCATTCTCATGATTGATTTTGCGCTTCAGCGCCAGCGACTCTGGAATGAAGCGCCTGCAGTAGCCATTCGCGAAGCTGCCCGTCTGCGGTTTCGGCCCATATTGATGACCAACCTCGCGGGTCTGCTCGGCGCCATTCCGCTGGCCATCGGTTATGGGGAAGGCGCCGAGTTACGCCAGCCGCTCGGCATCACCATCATGGGCGGTCTGGCGGTGAGTCAGTTGCTGACCTTGTATTCGACACCAGTTATCTACTTGTATTTCGAGCGATTTCGTCGGTATTGTCTGTCCTGGTCATCAGCTCAGGACACTTACCATTGAACGACATCGTCTTTCTCGCGCCAGGTTTTCTTGGCTTCGAGCGCTTCAATAACTTCAGCTATTTCGATGCCCGTGTGCTTGCCGCCCTGCGGGCAGCCCTGCAGACCATTCTTGGCGGCGCCGTGCCCGTGGTCGCGCTGAACACGAGGCCGAGCTCGCAGCTTGCGGTGCGTCAGGCAGAGCTGTTGAAAAATATCAGTGAGTTCGAGGCACGGTTCGGCCGCGCCGAACGGATTCATCTCATTGGTCACAGTACCGGGGGCGTGGATGCGGCACTGCTGCTCAACGACAAGCCGCTCACGGGCGTGGCCTGGGAACAACTGGATCCCACTGGTATTCGCCAACGTCTGCGCACCGTGATTCCGATGGCTGCGCCGCAATGGGGCACCTGTCTCACCCTGGCGCCATTCGTCCGCGTCGTGCGGGAGTCGCCCCTCAGGCAGCCTTTTCGAAGCGTGAAACGAATCGCTGCATTGGGTCGTTTGCTCAGCCGCGCCGCCAGGTCCTTTGTGAGGGATCAGTTTGCCAAGAACGCTTTCAGTGAGGTCATCACCGATATCGGGGAAGCTGGCCGCTATGTCATCGGCGTGCTGGCCGATCTGGACCTGCTCGACAATCTGCGCCCGGTTGAAATGATTGCGCTTCGACAGGGCAGTAACAGGGATCCGGCTCTCGAGGTCCGCCTGGCTTCGGTCGTCACGGCTGCCGGGATCAGGATTGGGGAGCCACCCTATCAGCCGGAACCGCTGTTTCGCACGCTGTACGAGGCGACGGCCGGCGAGGAGATTGATTGCCCGATGCCAGCAGCCCCGGGGCAACGGGCCGTTGAGGCCCTGCGCCAGGCCCTGCGGGATGGCCGGTGTATCAGTGATCAGTCGGTGCGGCCGAGGACGGTCGATCTCTGCGTGAATGATGGTATCGTCAATACCGCGCGGCAGCTCGTGATGTTTGACGAGCCACAGGTCGACGAAGAGTTGCTGGCATTCGCCATAGCCGATCACCTCGACGTGATCGGTTTCTACGCCCGCTTCAGGACGCCGGACTACGTCGACAGTGGGCTGTTACTGAGTGGCTCGGGGTGGACCGATGAGCAGTTCTACGAACTCTACACACGGATTGCCCGCTGTATCAGTGAACAGATTCCTCAATCCGCTACTCATCGTCGCCAGGTATCGGCCAGACCCTGACCTGACGTTTGCCGGACTGCTTGGCGTAATACATGGCAGCATCAGCACGCTGCAGCAGGGTGTGCACCACATCGTCAACACGCCCGCGGGGCATGCTTTTCCGTTATTTCCTGCCTTACCCTCGGTTTACACCTAGGCTGTTGTCGATTTTGAGTACTGCATCACTGCTTGTGATGCCTGAAGTCGTACCATCGCGTGGTTCACGCCATAGACAAGGATGATACGGTGTCAGAGTCAAGCGCGCGGGAGTCCGCCGGTTCATATTTCCCCCACATCGATGGACTGCGTGCGCTCGCGGTGTTGAGCGTCCTGCTGGCGCATGTCGATGTGGCGTTTCTCGCCGGTGGCTATGTTGGCGTCGATGTGTTCTTCGTCATCAGCGGTTTCCTCATCACCCGCATGATCGTGAACGAGGTTCAGACCAGCGGAACCTTTCGCTTTGGGCGTTTTTACGTTCGCCGAATCCGCAGGCTCTTGCCAGCCCTGCTGGTGGTCCTCGCGATCACCACAGTCATTGCGGCCGTCATCTATTCGCCAGCGCACCTTTACAGTTATGGTGCTGAGCTGGCCTCTGCGCTGTTCAGCGTCTCCAACTTTTACTATCTGGCAGAGGCTGACTATTTCGCCAGCGCCGCGCAACTCAAGCCTCTGTTGCATACCTGGAGCCTGAGCGTCGAAGAGCAATTCTATCTGCTGTGGCCACTCACGCTCGTGCTCCTGTTGCACGCAAGAACCCGACGCTACCTGCCGCTGATACTGCTGGCCCTGATTGCCTGCGGTCTGTATCTGAACGCAAAGTTCTCAGATGGCTCGGTCTACCTTGTGCGCGCCATATCGCCGGCGCTCGCGGAATACATCAACGATGGCAAGACCAGCACCTACTTTCTGTTGCCGTTCCGGGTCTATGAATTTGCTATCGGCGCGCTGCTGGTCTTCATTGCGTCAGCCCGGCCACCGAGACAGCTGGTCGATGATGCGCTGGCGCTCATCGGCCTCGCTTTGATTGTCTTCAGCCTGTTGAGCTTCGATGAGCACATGCTGTTTCCTTCCTGGTACGCGCTGCTGCCCTGTATCGGTACGGCACTGGTCATTCATTCGGGTGGGCGAAGCCGACTGGCGCTAGTGTTGACCAATCCTGCGGCCGTGTATGTCGGGTTGGTCAGCTATTCGCTGTATCTCGTGCATTGGCCCTTGATTGCCTTCTGGCGTTACCTGCATCCCGGCGCCGACCTGGACCTGCTCGACCAGACCGGCCTGATCGCCGTGTCCTTCGTGCTGGCGCACATCCTCCATATGCAGGTCGAGAAACCCGCACGTTATTCATCCTTGCTTCAGCGACCTCGCATGTTGCTCTCCGGCGTAAGCCTGGTCGTTACCCTGTTTGCTGTCACGGGTTTGCACATGATGTATTCCGGTGGTTGGGGCTGGCGGGTCACACCCATATACCAACTCGATTTTCAGACAGCTGCGTCCGTTCATCCCGGCGAGCCAGAGGCGGATTTGCACCTCAGGTTCGGCAGGGAGGGATATGGCGGGCACACCTATCCCTTCTATGGACCGGTCAGCGAAGGCATGACCCCGGATATTGTCGTGATAGGCGACAGCCATGCCCGACACTATGCTGAAGGCTTGCAGGCGGGTATCGCAGAGCCATCCAAGATCGGGCTCTACATGGCCGCAGGCATCAGTTGTCTTCACCTGCCGTCCTTTACCCGAACGACGGCAGGGCGCGACTGGGACGGGATGTGTCCTGCTTCGCTCGATCGCGCCCTGGCTTACATTGGCAAAGCCCCACGACCACCTCTGGTGATCGTTTCGCATTCATGGCTGTGGCAGCTTCAGCAAGCGGACCGGCTCGATGCACAGGGCGCAAGGCTCAATGAAAAGCTGGCTGAGAACGCGCTCTTCGATGGCATTCTTGCCCTGAAGCGCCTCATAGGTGCTTCGCAGCTTGTGGTCATCGGCAATGTGCCAACGACTGGTGTTGATGTGGACCTTATCGACGCCTTTACCCGACCGCAGCTCGATCTGTTTCCGCAGCGCGATCCGGAAAGCTACGTCGCTACCGCGAGGCAGCATCCAAAGCTGGCCAGGTTACAGGCCTTCAACCGAAAACTTCGCACACTATCGGTCAGTACAGGAGCCTTCGAGTTCTACGATCCCTTCGATGCGCTGTGCGATCAGAACACCTGTACCAACGTGACAGCTGATCGACAGCTCGTGTATTCCGATGGCAGCCACCTCAGCAAGTTTGGTTCACGGATGGTGGTCGAAGGCCTGAAGGCCGCCATCGAACTGCCAGCGGCACCCACGGCCGAGACAATTGCCCGGCAGGCTGGCTTATAGCGTACTGATGTAGGAAAAAAATGCTTGACCTTCCCATGATGGGAGGCTGCAGACTGGGTGCTTACTATCCCGATCTGTGGAGATACAATATGAATCAGGCCGACCTTGCGCCGCCCGGTCAGGGAAATCTTCGAACCTTGCGTCTGCCCATCCGCGGCATGACCTGCTCGTCCTGCGCAGGACGTGTCGAAAAAGCGCTGCGTCAACTCGACGGCGTCAAGGAAGTCAGCGTCAACCTGGCAGTCGACTCTGCTCAGGTGACAGCGGTATCGGTGCTGTCTGTAGCAGACATGGCAGAAGCGGTCAGACTGGCGGGCTACCAGGTGCCGACAGAGACTATCGATCTCGATATCAGTGGATTGAGCTGCGCCTCCTGCGTAGGCCGGGTAGAGAAGGCGCTGCTCGGCCTCGAAGGCTCAGTGGCTGCCGCTGTCAATCTCGCGACCGAAAGTGCCCGCACTACGGTACTGGAAGGTGAGGCAAGTCTGAGCGAACTGGTACAAGTCGTCAGACGTGCCGGTTATGGCGCGCAGGCCCCTGCCAGCACCTCAGAACGGGTGTCGAACCCGCAGGCTCACTCGGGCTCGCCAGCTGACCATGAGCGGCGGGCCGTCATCATCGCCGCGCTGCTGTCTCTGCCGCTCATCATCCCCATGTTACTCGAGCCTTTCGGGGTTCACTGGATGTTGCCTGGCTGGGTCCAGCTGCTGCTGGCGACGCCAGTGCAGTTCTGGTTGGGCGCGCCCTTCTACAGAGCCGGCTGGCATGCCGTCAAGGCCCGTACGGGTAACATGGATCTGCTGGTGGCCATTGGCACCAGTGCAGCCTACGGCCTCAGTATTTTCGAGCTTGTACGTCACGCAGGTGAAGCAGGCGCGCCATACTATTTTGAAGCATCGGCGGTGATCATTACCCTGGTCTTGCTCGGGAAATGGCTTGAGGGCCGAGCAAAGCGCCAAACCACGGAGGCCATCAGGGCTCTGCAGGCGCTGCGGCCAGATACCGCGCGGGTGCGGAGCGCTGAGGGTGACACCGAGGTGCCAATCGAGGACATTTCGGTGGGCGATCATGTCGTGGTCCGTCCGGGTGAGCGCATTCCTGTGGATGGAAAGATCCTGGAAGGTGATTCGCACGTCGACGAAGCCATGTTGACGGGTGAAAGCCTGCCAGTGACGAAGCAGGCTGGGGATACTGTGACAGGCGGCGCGATCAATGCCGAGGGGTTGTTATTGATCGACACGACCGCAGTCGGCACGGAAACGGCCCTGGCGAGAATCATTCGCCTGGTCGAAGACGCCCAGGCAGCGAAGGCGCCCATCCAACGACTGGTCGACAAGGTCAGCGCCGTGTTCGTGCCAGTCGTCCTGCTGATCGCGCTTGTGACTTTCATCGCCTGGCGGGTTTTCGGCGGCGACGTCCAGACCGCCATCCTCAATGCCGTCGCAGTGCTCGTTATTGCCTGTCCCTGTGCGCTAGGCCTGGCAACACCGACAGCCATCATGGCCGGCACTGGAGTGGCGGCACAACATGGCATACTCATCAAGGACGCCATTGCGCTCGAGCATGCGCATCGCATTTCTACGGTGGCCTTCGACAAGACGGGCACCCTGACCGTTGGCAAACCCAGGCTGATGCTGGCCACGGCCGTTGACAATGATCGCCGTGCGCTGCTCCGGCTCGCTGCGGCCGTGCAGGCGGGGAGCGAGCATCCGCTAGCGCAGGCGGTGCTCGAGGCGGCCGGTGCCGAGGGTGTACAAGCGTCTTCGGCAGATCAGGTAAGCGCCTTGCCGGGCCGTGGTATCGAGGCCCGTGTGGAGGGCAGACTACTGACGCTTGGCAATACCCGTGTCATGAACGAACTTGGTGTGGATTTCTCTGCGCTCAGTGAAACAGCCGAAGATCAGCAGCGTCAGGGTAGAACCGTCTCATGGCTGGCCGCCAGAGATGACACGGACAAGGCGGCAACGCTGCTAGGATTGCTCTGTTTCGGCGATGAGGTCAAACCTTCGGCAAGGCAGGCGATCAGGCACTTGCACGATCTAGGTATCCGGACAGTGATGTTGACCGGTGATAACAGGGGCAGCGCCGAGGCCATTAGCCAGGTGCTGGCCATCGATGAAGTCTTTGCTGAGGTTCTGCCTGCTGATAAGGCCGATGCGATTGCAAGGCTCAAACAGAGTGGCGCGACTGTTGCGATGGTAGGCGATGGTATCAACGACGCGCCCGCCCTGGCGGCGGCAGATATTGGAATTGCGATGTCGACCGGTACCGATGTGGCCATGCACGCAGCGGGCATCACGCTCATGCGGGGCGAGCCAGCGTTAGTAGCTGAGGCGATCGACATTTCCAGGCGTACCTATTCGAAAATCAGGCAGAATCTGTTCTGGGCTTTCGTGTATAACGTCGTGGGCATCCCGCTGGCCGCCTTTGGCTTCCTCAGTCCAGTTGTTGCTGGAGCTGCCATGGCCTTCAGTAGTGTCAGCGTGGTGAGCAATGCGCTGTTGCTGAAACGCTGGAAGCCGGCGAGGGAAGAGGCGGAAGCCCGGGACCCAGCAAATCCTCCGGGAGGTGACAGATGAATATCGGACAGGCGGCGAAAGCCAGCGGTATTACCGCAAAAATGCTCAGGCACTATGAGTCTATCGGGCTCATCAGAGAGAGCCAGCGCAACGAGGCCGGCTACCGCCTCTATTCAGAGGCCGACCTGCATATCCTGCGATTCGTCAAACATGCTCGATCGCTGGGCTTCTCACTGGATGATATTCGCCATCTGCTGTCGCTCTGGCAGGATGGCTCGCGCGCCAGCGCAGACGTGAAGGCGCTCGCTCTGGCTCATATGGCTGCACTTGACGAAAAAATTCGAGCCTTGTCTGACATGAGATCTGAAATCAAGGCCCTTGCGGATAGCTGCAAGGGAGATCAGCGACCAGAATGTCCTATCATCGCCGGCCTGGCTGCCGATGACGAATCTTCAGGAGGTATGACCGCATGACCGAGTTCACACCATTTACGGGCCTGGCAGGTGGGCTACTCATTGGCTTGTCGAGCGTGCTGATGCTGCTTGGCGCTGGACGCATTGCCGGCATCAGCGGCATTTTTGGTGGCCTGCTGGCACCAGTCAGGGGAGACACAGCCTGGCGAGCCATGTTCATTGCCGGCCTTGTCATTGGCGCGCTGGCCTGGCGCCTGTTCTCGGACGAGCCCTTACCGGTGGATCTGCAAGTCAGCTGGCCGATCATGATCGTAGCCGGCTTTCTCGTGGGCTTCGGTGCACGACTTGGTGGAGGTTGCACCAGTGGCCATGGCGTCTGCGGAATTGGTCGGCTGTCCAGGCGCTCGATCGTGGCCACCCTCACTTTCATGGGCACAGCCATTCTGACCACCTTCGTTATGCGTCATCTGATATAGGACACTGAAATGAAACATTCCAGACATCCCGCGCTACTGGCGCTGTCTCTTGTCGCAGGCATCATCTTTGCGCTGGGCCTCATCATTTCGCAAATGGTGAATCCTGCGAAAGTACTGAATTTTCTCGACCTTGCAGGCGATTGGGACCCGACGCTAGCCTTTGTCATGGGCGGCGCGCTCATGGTGACCATGCCGGCGTTCCGATTCATCCTCAAACGGCCGCACCCTTTGCTGGACAAGCGTTTCTACCTGCCTACCAAGGCTGATATCGATACCCGCCTATTGACTGGCTCTGCCATTTTTGGTGTTGGCTGGGGTATTGCCGGGCTCTGTCCGGGACCTGCGCTCACAGCCCTCGCCACTGGTCTGCTGCCTGTAGTCGGATTCGTGCTTGCCATGGCCGCTGGGGCTTACGTCTTCAAGCTGTTTTTCGACTGAAGCCTGCATCATGACAAAGGCATCCGCTGCGGAACAGCTGAACCGAAACTGTCTTTGCCGAACAGTAGACCGATCGCGGCTGGAAACAGCGCTTGTTGATGATCGAGCAGACGCCGATCTGCATGCCGATATTCTGAGCGAGCGTCCCCATCTGTTTTCCAGCACGGCTGTATTTGTGACTCAGGCGCAGGTCGATCGCATGCGTGAGGTCATTGCTGCGGTCGAGCAGGTCGTCAAGTGTCCGCCGTATCGTGACACAGTCATGCAATGGGCACCGGAGACCGCCAGTCACTACTCAGCCGCACGCGGTGTCTTCATGGGCTTTGATTTTCATATGGGCGAGCAGGGACCTCAGCTCATCGAAATCAACACCAATGCTGGCGGCGGCTTTCTCAATGCTGCCCTGCTGAGGGCCCAGCAAGCTTGTTGCGGTGCGACGGATCCAGTGCCCAGACACGGTCAGGCCCTGGACGCAGCTTTTGTCGCCATGTTTGAAGCGGAGTGGGGGTTGCAGCGCGAGCATGGCGACCCGCTGGTCCGTATTGCCATCGTTGATGAGGCGCCATCTGAGCAATACCTGTATCCCGAGTTTGAGTTGGCGAAGCGCCTGTTCAAAAGGCATGGTATCGATGCTGTCATAGCTGATCCCTCTGAGCTGGTTTTAGACCAGGGTCGACTGTCATACCAGTCCCTGCCAGTTGATCTGGTGTACAACCGGCTGACTGATTTTGCCCTGGTGGAACCGCAGCATGCAGTGCTCAGGGCTGCCTGGCTGAGTGATGCCGCGCTCTTTACCCCTCATCCACGTGCGCACGCGCTTTACGCCGACAAACGTAATCTGACCGTCCTGTCAGATTCGATTACACTGGCCTCCTGGGGCATCGACCCCTCCTGTATCGACACACTTCAAGCTGGCGTGCCGCTAACTGTACCGGTAGGGGGAAGCAATGCTGAAGACCTGTGGCAGCGACGAAAGTCACTGTTTTTCAAACCCGCAGCCGGGTATGGCAGCAAGGCGGCCTACCGCGGCGACAAGCTTACCCGGCGGGTCTGGGACGAGATCAGACGAGGTGATTATGTCGCACAGGCTCGTGTCGCCCCCAGTGAACGGACATTGCAGGTTGACGGGCAGTCTACTGCGCTGAAGCTCGATATCCGGGCCTATGCGTATGCCGGAGCGCTACAACTGCTCGCTGCAAGACTGTACCAGGGTCAGACCACGAATTTTCGTACGCCCGGAGGCGGCTTCGCGGCAGTTTTTGTGGCGGGTTAAGTGCGCTACATGCGATCGCTATCTTTTGCGCCAACGTAGATATCCGCAA
Organism: Allohahella marinimesophila; assembly: GCF_039538005.1. Classification (NCBI taxonomy): domain Bacteria; kingdom Pseudomonadati; phylum Pseudomonadota; class Gammaproteobacteria; order Oceanospirillales; family Hahellaceae; genus Allohahella; species Allohahella marinimesophila. The sequence continues at coordinate 530,989 of NZ_BAABBO010000007.1, read as the reverse complement.
TACAGGGAAGATATCGGTGGTAGTGAAAGTGGAGACAGGTATGAAGTCGTATTGGCTTTTTCTAGTGGTAGTATCGATTTGTATTGGCGTTGGTCCCGCACTGGCAGAGGCGGAAACCAAACCGGAACCAGGGCAGTGGAGTAGCCCGAGAATAGAAGGCTATGGCAAGGTCAAGCCTTTCGAGGGCGCGGCTGTCCCAATCCGCCCGGATACAGTCTATTCGATCGTATTCGATGTGGCTGAGTCCGGCGATCAGCCGGGCCAGGTGCTGCCGGGTCTTGAGCGTGTCGCCAGGTTCCTGAATCTGGCCGCCTTGGCGAAGGTGCCTGAGGAAAATCTCAAGTTGGTGGTGGTGCTTCATGACGAGGCCACAGCCGCTGCGTTTGAAGACAACACCTATCACACGCTCTATGGCCGGATCAATCCAAGCCTTGACCTCATCACAAGACTGAAAGAAGCGAATGTCGAGATCCTCGTCTGCGGGCAGGCCCTTGCGCATCAGAACATCAGCACTGAAAAGGTCGTCGAGCCGGTCAATATTGCTGCGGCTGCTGTTTCAGTGCTGGCCGATTATCAGCTCAGTGGCTATGCGCTCATCACTGATTGAGGGCGTCGGGCTATATCAATCGCCAGGAGGCACACATCATGGATATTGGACGTCGGCACATCAGGCGTGAGCTGCTCCCAACACCGCATTCGATCTCGGAACGCCTGGGCTTCTGGACAGGCGTCCTGATCTCCCCGGTATTCGGGATTGGCAGTGCATTGAGAAAAGATCGCGTGTTCCATCCGAAAGGCGTGTTCTTCGAAGCCAGCGTAGTGCCTGGAGCGGATGCCGGTGAATTTTCAGGCCTGGCTCGACGCCTGGCTGGTAACGCCCTCATCAGACTGTCCGCAGGGGGCTGGCGTCGAAACCGACGCTTTTTGCCTGATGTACTCGGCTTCACCATCAGGTTCAAAGGCCAGTCGGGCGATACTGACGCGGGGCTGCAGGATCTTCTAATGGTCACTGCGCGCAGCCCCTGGTCCTTGGTGCCCGACAGCCTCATGACAGATCGCTCGAGCTTCCTCAACAACATCTACTATGGACTCTCGCCATTCGAGGTAGATGGCCAGCGTGACTTGCAGCTTCGCATTATTCCCCGGAGCACAGGCGCTGAAGGTGGTGACCGCTACGAGCGAATCGTCAATGCTGTCGACAGCGGGAACGCCTGCTTCGAGCTGCAGATTTCAAAACCGAACGCGGCAGCCGACTGGCTGATACTTGCCACCATACATATCCGCCAAGCCGCAAAGACCGACACGGAGAAGGTGTTTTTCCATCCCTTCCGAGACGGGCAAGCCATCAATCCTCAGGGCTTCATTCATTACCTCAGGGCGGTACCTTACCTGGCGAGTCGGTATGCCCGAAAGACACTCAATGACGAGCATTGACGCTCCACTTGATTTAGAGCAAAGCGCACCATGGCCTGCATGAGACAATGCCTGAGTATCATTCGGGAGAAAGTCAGTGCGGGAAATCGATGTGGATGCGGCTCGACAGCCTTGGCACTGTCACGATCAGACTTACGCCTATGAGGCACTCAGTGCCCACGAATCAGGTCTTGGCACGGCTGAAGCTGAAACGCGTCTAGCCTCGATCGGGCCAAACAGGCTGGATGAGGTCGCAGGCACTAGCCTCACGGTTCGTGTTCTCCGTCAGTTTCAGAATGCACTTATTTATGTACTCCTTGTAGCGGCGGTCATTACCACCGTGCTCGGTGAATGGGTCGATACTGTCGTTATTCTGGGCGTCGTCATCATTCAGGCGCTTATCGGTGTCATTCAGGAAGGTAAGGCGGAGAAAGCGCTGAATGCCATCCGTCAGCTGCTCTCTCATGAAGCGATCGTGCAACGTGATGGACGCACCCAGACTGTACCTGCCGAAGCGCTGGTACCGGGTGATGTCGTGATGCTGCAGCCTGGTGATCGTGTGCCGGCTGATCTGCGACTGTTACGAACTCGCGAACTCTCTGTCGACGAGTCCATCCTTACAGGTGAATCCCAAACGGTCTTGAAATCGGTAGATCCCGTCGTAGAAGCGGCGCCTCTGGCTGAGCGCTTCTGCATGGTCTATTCCGGAACGCTGGTTACAGCAGGCGCTGCGTCGGGCCTGGTGGTGTCGACGGGGCCGGCTAGCGAAATAGGTCGTATCAGCGGCATGCTTGACAAGGTAGAGCCCCTGGCGACGCCGCTGCTGAAGAAGGTTGAACAGTTTGCACGACAGATCGCCGTGGCAACTGTAGTGCTGGCCATTGTCACTTTTCTATACGGATGGCTGTTTCAGGACTATACCGCAGCCGAAATGTTTTTGGTCGCAGTGGGGCTGGCAGTGGCTGCCATTCCTGAAGGCCTGCCGGCCATCCTCGCGATCACCCTGGCGATTGGTGTGCAGCGGATGGCGCGACGCAAGGCGATTATCCGTCAGTTGCCGGCGGTCGAAACACTTGGCGCTGTCAGCGTCATCTGCACCGACAAGACTGGCACTTTGACCCGGAACGAGATGACGGTCACTGACGCCGTGTCACGTGATGCGCACTTCGTCATCGAAGGCGTAGGCTACGAGCCCGTCGGTGATGTGCTGCTGACTGGCCAGCGGGTGGAGGCCGCAAATCAGCCCGTACTCAAGCAACTGGCGCAGGCTGCGCTGCTGTGTAACGACGCGGCTTTGCATCGCGCAGAAGACGGGCGTTGGACACTGGCTGGCGACCCGACTGAGGGGGCCTTGTTATCCTTCGCCATGAAAAGCGGACTTGAAACCGCCCATGAACTGCACGAGCATCCACGAGCCGATGCCATTCCCTTCGAATCAGAAAATCGCTATATGGCAACGCTGAATCACGATCATCATGGTAAGGCCTTCGTCTGCGTTAAAGGTGCACCCGAGCGGCTGATGGAACTGTGCGACAGCGAACGCACTGAGTCGGGAGTCCAGCCGCTGGATCGTGAATTCTGGACCGCGCAGGCCCATGGCCTCGCTTCGGATGGCAAGCGCGTGCTCGCGCTGGCGACTACTGACCCGCGACCCGCCAAGGGACAACTCGATATCGAGGATCTGTCAACAGGGCTGGCTCTGGTTGGGTTGCTGGGGATGGTAGATCCACCACGCCCTGATGCCGTCAGGGCAGTGGCGTCCGCCCAGGCCGCGGGTATTCGCGTCAAGATGATTACCGGCGACCATGCGGGCACGGCAGCTGCCATCGGGCGCAGCATGAACATTGGCACCGGCACTGAACCAGTTACGGGCGCCATGCTCGAAACTCTGGACGATGGTGCCCTGTCATCCCTGCTGGCCGAAACAGATATATTTGCCAGAACCTCGCCGGAACACAAGCTGCGCCTCGTCACCGCGCTGCAGGCTCAGGACAGGATCGTCGCTATGACCGGCGATGGTGTCAATGACGCCCCAGCACTCAAGCGGGCGGATGTCGGCATCGCCATGGGCCTCAAGGGCACCGAAGCTGCGAAACAGGCTGCCCGGGTCGTATTGGCCGATGACAACTTTGCTTCGATTGTCCATGCCGTAGAAGAAGGTCGTATTGTTTACGACAACTTTCGCAAGGCCGTACTCTTCGTTCTGCCGGTGAGCGGTGGGCAAGCCCTGAGCATACTGGCGGCCGTGGCCATGGGTATCATGATGCCCATCACACCGGTGCAGATACTCTGGGTCAACATGGTCACGGCGGTTACGCTGGCACTTGCCCTGGCTTTCGAGCCAGCAGAACCTGGCATCATGAAGCGGCAGCCCCGTGCTCCGAATGCGCCGCTGCTCACCAGTTTTCTGGTATGGCGCAGCCTTTTCGTGTCGGTGCTGATGGTAGCAGCCAGTTTCGGACTGCATCTCTGGTATCTTGACGCTGACTTCAGTCTGGAGCTGTCGCGGACGATCGCGGTCAATACCCTCGTGCTTTGCGAAATCATGTATTTGCTCAGTACACGGGTCATCGATGCACCTGCCTTGAAGTGGCGGTCGCTGACAGCAAATGCCTATGTCTGGTACGCCATCGCCGCACTGCTCGCGCTGCAGCTGCTTTTCACCTACGCCCCGCCGTTTCAACACCTGTTCGACACGAAACCACTCGCGGTGATCGACTGGCTCCGCGCCGGGGCGCTTGCACTCATACTCTTCGTGTTGGTCGAGCTTGAAAAAAGCCTGCTCAGATTCAAGGCCAAACATTGATGTCGATCAAGATCAGCGGCTTGCAGCGGGCGTATAACTGAAGGCTCCCTTGCTTGGCAGGGGTCAGCAACGATAGACAGGGAAAAAACAATGAACAGGCTGCAGGAGAAAAAAGTCATCGTCACAGGGGGTGCACTCGGCATCGGGCGAGCTGCTGTTATTCGTATGGCGCAGGAAGGCGCTGCCGTGGCCATACTCGACTGCGTCGATGAAGAAGGCGAGGCACTGGCTCAGGCGGTCAATGCCGAAGGTGGTAAAGCTCGATACTGGCATTGTGATGTCACGAGCGAAAGCACGGTATCTGACGTATTCGACGAAGTGGCGGCCAGCTTTGGCGGACTCGATGCCGTGGTCAGTAATGCCGGTATCGCCGGTGTCAACAAGCCGACACACGAGATCACTGAAGAAGAGTGGGACCACGTTCAGGCAGTGAACGTCAAAGGTGTGTTCTTCTGTACCAAGCACGCGATTCGTCATCTCCGTGAGGCTGGCGGTGGCAGTATCATCAACCTGTCATCGATCTATGGCCTGGTCAGTGCGCCGGATCTACCGCCGTATCATGCGTCCAAGGGCGCAGTCCGGCTGATGACGAAAACGGATGCACTGCTGTACGCGGCCGACAGGATCCGTGTCAATTCGGTACATCCTGGCTTTATCTGGACGCCGCTCGTCGAAAAGCATCTGGGTGATCAGGGTGATGTCGAGGCGGGCCGGCAGCAGCTCAATGCGCTGCACCCCCTGGGTCATATCGGCGAGCCGGATGACATCGCCTGGGGCATCGTCTATCTCGCGTCAGACGAGTCGAAGTTTGTCACTGGTTCAGAACTAGTGATCGACGGCGGTTATACCGCCCACTGAAGGTCGCGCTCAGCTCTGTTTTTCGTGCGTCAGGCTGACGGCGGTGCCTGCCGAGCCCGACAGCATGGCTGCGATATCCTTGAGCGCTCCAATGACGGCGGTCTTGCCAGTTTTTCTGGCAAAATCGCAGGCCGCCTCGACCTTTGGTCCCATCGATCCAGCGGGAAAGGCTGCGGCGTCCAGATCATCAGGATGGACACTCCGGATTGGTCTCGAACTGTCAGTGCCCCAGTCGAGGTAGACAGCATCGACGTCGGTAGCAATGATCAGGCAGTCGCACTGCAATTCAGCAGCCAATACGGCCGAACATCGATCCTTGTCGATAACAGCTTCTACGCCGCGCAAAAAACCGTTATCGTCGCGGCAGGTTGGGATGCCGCCGCCGCCAGCACAGATAACGATACTGCCTTTTTCCAGCAGCCATTCAATCGGGCGTCTTTCGAATATTCGAAGCGGCTCGGGACTCGCCACCACACGCCGAAATGACTCGCCATCCGGCGCCATGGCCCATCCTTTTTCCTGCATCAGCTGCTCGGCCTCATCCTGTTCGTACAGTGGCCCTATCGGTTTTGTTGGATGGTCGAAGGCGGGGTCGTCCGCCGCGACTTCGACCTGGGTCAGCAAGGTTGCCAGCGGCGCACCGCCAGGCAACAGGTTGCCTAGCTCCTGCTCAATCATATAGCCGATCATACCGTCCGTCTGTGCGCCCAGTATATCGAGCGGAAACGGTTCGTGAGCCTTGTCAGCCGCCGCCTGAAGTGCCAGCAGCCCCACCTGTGGGCCATTACCGTGACAGATCACCAGCTCATTACCTTCGACTATCGACGCCAGCTGCTTGACGGCCGTGCGAATGTTCTCACGTTGATGGGCCGCCGTCATCGGTTGTCCTCGTTGCATGAGGGCATTGCCGCCGAGTGCTACGACTATTCTCATTCTATTGCCTCAGATATCGGCCAGTGCGGACACCAGCACGGCCTTGATGGTATGCATGCGGTTTTCGGCCTGCTCGAAGGCGATACAGGCAGGAGACTCGAAAACGTCCTCAGTCACTTCGATGCCATTGGCCAGTTCCGGATAGCGCTCGGCCACGTCGCGGCCAAGTGTTGTCTCAGTGTTGTGGAAGGCGGGCAGACAATGCATGAAGCGAACTCGCGGGTTGTCTGCGGCGGCCATGAGCTGTGCATTGACCTGATAGGGCTTGAGCAGGTCGATCCGCTGATCCCAGGCTTCCACTGGCTCGCCCATCGAGACCCAGACATCGGTATGGATGAAATCGACACCCTGTACTGCAGCGACAGGGTCTTCAGTCAGTGTGATGCGCGCACCAGACTCGCTGGCAAAGGCGTCGCACAGTTCGCGATGAGCGTCACTGGGCCAAAGGCTTCGGGGCGCGCCGATTCTGATGTCCATGCCCAGTTTAGCGGCCACCAGGAGCAATGAGTTGCCCATATTGTTTCGGGCATCGCCAAGGTAGGCGAAGCGAATCTCATGCAGTGGCTTGTCGCTGTGCTCGAGCATGGTCATCACGTCGGCGAGCATCTGGGTAGGGTGGAATTCGTCTGTGAGCCCGTTGAACACCGGCACGCCAGCGTATCTCGCCAGTTCCTCCACGAGGTGCTGACTGAAGCCTCGGTACTCGATGGCGTCGTACATGCGACCCAGCACACGCGCGGTATCCTTCATCGTTTCCTTGTGCCCGATGTGGCTCGATCCAGGGTCGATATAAGTGATATTGGCGCCTTGCTGAAAAGCCGCGACCTCGAAGGCGCAGCGTGTTCTCGTCGACGCCTTCTCGAAGATGAGCGCAATGTTCTTGCCCTGCAGGTGCTTCTGCTCGGTACCCGAATAACGAGCGCGTTTGAGATCGCGGGAAAGATCGAGCAGATAGCGCAGCTCACGCTGGCTGTGATGCTCGAGGCTCAAGAGATTGCGATTGTGTAGATTGAAGGCCATGGTGTGTGTCTCGGTTGCAGTCGTGGCTTAGTAGTCGATTGGTTCACGAACGAGCGGACAGGTCATGCAGTGACCGCCACCGCGACCACGGCCGAGCTCGCTGGCATCGATGGTGATGACTTCGATACCGGCCTTGCGCAGTAGCGTGTTGGTGTGAGTATTGCGGTCATAGCCAATGACAATCCCCGGTTCCAGGGCAACGACGTTATTGCCATCGTCCCACTGCTCGCGCTGGGCTTCGAAACTGTTCCCTCCGGTCTGAATTGTGCGCAGGGCAGGGAGGCCGAGCGCTTCGGCCACGACGTCTACGAACGGGGCTTTTTCACGCCTCAGATCGACACTGCCGGGCTTGCTATCGTCTGGCCGGAGACTGAAAGCCACGATGCCCTCAACGACCTCTGGGAATATGGTCACGACGTCTCGATCGCAGAAGCTGAAGACGGTGTCGAGGTGCATGGCTGATCGACTGGCAGGTAGTCCGGCGACAATCACCCGGTCGGCCGCCCCGGCCTTGAAGAGGGACTGCGCCAGTTGGCCAATGGCCTGTCGTGAGGAGCGCTCGCCCATACCGACCAGAACAGTCCGCTTGCCGATTGGCATGATGTCGCCACCCTCGAGCGTGGCCATGCCGTGGTCAGTGTCGGGATCACCAAACCATATCGGAAATCCGGCGTCTGCAAATTCTGGATGGAAACGGTAGATGGCTGCGGTCAGCAGGGTTTCCTGTCGACGGGCAGGCCAGTGCATGGGATTCAGGGTCACACCGCCGTAGATCCAGGCGCTGGTATCCCTGGTGAATATGGTATTGGGCAGGGGCGGCAGCACGAAGGCATCTGCGCCCAGGTAGTCGCGGAACAGGCTGGGCAGTTCGCTGCCCTGATCAGGCAGGTCGAACCCAGACACGCCTCCAATCAGAAATTCCGCCAGTTGCCTGGCTGGCAGGCCATCGAGCCAGGACCTCACTTCATTCTGCAAGCCAATGCCTACGGTGTTAGCCGTGATCTTGCGGTCGAGTATCCAGGCGCGACCATCGTCGGTCTTCAGCACGTCTGTGAGCAGGTTGTGCAACTCCAGCACCTCCACGCCGTGCTCGCGCATCTTGGTCACGAAATCGAAATGATCGCGCTTGGCCTGGTTGACCCAGAGCACGTCGTCGAACAGCAGCTGGTCACAGTTGCTCGGGGTGAGGCGCTGATGCGCGAGTCCCGGCGAGCAGACGAGCACCTTGCGCAACTTGCCAGCTTCAGAATGTACACCATAGCTCGGCTTCGTCATCTTCTTCTCCATATAGGTCGTTCAGGCGGCCAGTGTAACTACAGCGTCAGCCAGCCCTGGTACATGCCGAAAGCGGCAATGGCCGCGCCTGCGAGCACGACCGCGAAAATGAATTTCTCTGCCGGGCTGAACACTGGTAGATCCTGCTCCCGTCTTGCCTTGGCGAAGAAGATGGCACCCGGTGCGTAGAGCAGTGCGGACAGCAGCACGTACTGGATGCCTCCGGCATACACGAGCCAGGCACTGTACAGCACGGCAATGCCGGCAATGACGAGGTCCTTGTTCCGCTCGCGAGGCTCAAGGCTGTAACTCTCGCCACGCCAGCTCACCAGCCAGGCATAGGCTGCAGACCAGAAGTAGGGCAGCAGTATCATGGAGGTCGCCAGATAGAGCAGGTTGAGATAGGTGGCTTCGTTGAACAGTGTCAGAATGAGGAACAGCTGAATGAGTGCGTTGGACACCCAGAGTGCATTCACGGGCACCTTGCGATCGTTCTCCTTTTTCAGGAAGCGCGGCATGGTGTTGTCACGCGCGCCGGCGAAAAGAATTTCGGCGCAGAGCAGGGTCCAGGCCAACAGGCCACCGAGCAGCGAAATGACCAGGCCTACACTGATGATGATAGCGCCCCAGGGACCCATCACATGCTCGAGCACGCCGGCCATGGAGGGGTTTTTCAAGGCGGCCAATTCTGGCTGGCTCATGATGCCCATGGACAAAACGTTCACGAGCACCAGTAACAGTAGTACCCCGAGAAAGCCTGCCACTGTAGCGCGACCGACATCGGAACGCTTGGCCGCACGAGCAGAGTAGATGCTGGCGCCTTCAATACCGATGAAGACCCAGACCGTCACCAGCATCATGTTCCGGGCCTGATCCATCACGCTGCCGAGTTCAAGGCCGGCCTTACCCCAGAAATCGTTGGTAAATACATCGGCGCTGAAAGCGAAGGCGGCGACGACAATAAACAGAACGAGCGGGACAACCTTGGCAATCGTCGTGATCAGGTTGACGAAGGCGGCCTCGCGGAGCCCTTTCAGGACGAGAAAATGAATGGCCCATAGTAGAATAGAAGCACAGAGAATGGCGGTGACGGTATTGCCTTCACCGAAGATGGGAAAGAACAGTCCGAGCGTGCTGAACAGCAGCACGAAGTAACTGACGTTGCCTATCCAGGCACTGATCCAGTAGCCCCAGGCCGACGAGAAGCCCATGAAGTTGCCGAAGCCCGCTTTGGCATAGGCATAGATTCCGGCGTCGAGTTCCGGTTTGCGGTTGGCCAGCGTCTGGAATACGAAGGCGAGGGTGAGCATGCCAATGCCGGTAATGATCCAGCCGATGAGCATTGCGCCAGGACCGGCGCTGGAGGCTACATTCTGAGGCAGCGAGAAAATGCCGCCCCCGATCATGGAGCCGACCACCAAGGCAATCAACGCGCTGAGGTTCAATCTGGAACTGCTGGTCATAAGGATCTCCTGTAGTTGCCAACTGCAGGTAGTATCTTCCTATGTAAAGTTTCGTTATTGATCCATATCAAGCATCACTGCGGCGCCGGTTTCAGATGCTGGTAAATCTCGTCGATGTCCTCGGGACGACAGAGCTCTGTTCCTTCTGTCATAACGGCGGCAGCGCCAGCGGCCATGCCGCGAAGAAATGCAGCCTTCACGTCGTGACCGGCGGCGAAACTGGTCACCATGGCGGCGACGAAACTATCGCCTGCACCGACGGCGGAACGTACCACTACTCTTGGTGCCGACATCCGCAGAACACCATCTGCGCTTGCTAGAAAGGCCCCCTGGGCGCCCATCGAGACGGCCACGTAAGTAGCTGCTCCACGCTCGACAAGCGTCATGGCCGCAGCTCGAGCCCCAGCTTCGTTCAGTGAGTGGCCGATATAACTTTCCAGCTCGCGAAGGCTTGGCTTGGCCAGATAGACCGCGGCATGGTCAAGTGTGTGTTTCAAAGCCTCGCCAGAGGTATCGAGAACCAGACGCTGTCCCTTGCGGCACGCTTCCCGGGCCATGACCGCATAGGTATCCACCGGTGCCCCCGGCGGAAGACTGCCGCTGGCCACAATGTATCGCCCGGAAAATCCGGCAACAGCGCTGCGAATACTGGCAAGATCTTCCGAGTTGACTGACGGGCCATCTGGTACGAAGCGATACTCGAAGCCTGACTGCTGCTCCGCCACCATGAAGGCGATTCTGGTAGGCTCATCTATCTGGACGGGTAGCAGGTCGAAGGGCAAGTCCTGCAGGCTGTCATCAAGCAGCTTGCCGGTAGCGCCGCCGCTGCAGTAGAGCAGTTCAGCCTCCCCGCCAAGCCTTGAAATGACGCGCGCCACATTGACGCCACCACCGCCGGGCGAACGCACCTGGCTGCTTGTGCGGATCTTGTGTGTCGGTTGAACACGCTCGGCAGTGCAGGAAATATCAATCGTCGGGTTCAGGGCGATGCAGAGAATTTCAGCCATGGTAAGGTGCCTGCGTCGCTAGTGGGACATGAGTATCGGCTTGCGACAGCCCTTGAGCATCTCTCGCGTCGTGCCGCCCAGCAGCCACTCTCGCAGGCGTGAGTGGCCGTAGGCCCCCATCACGATAAGATCCGCATCGATGGTGTCCGCATAGGCTTTCAATGTCTCGGATACCGAGAGGCCGTCGGTTTCAAGATTATCGGTTTCTGCATTGATACCGTGGCGGGACAAATAGAGGGCGATACCCTCACCAGCCTTGGGAGCGCCATCCTCATCGAACAGATCCACTGATACCAGGCGGACGTCTTCCGCAGCAGAGAGCAGGGGAAGGGCATCTCGCAATGCCCGCGCGGATTCACGCTTCTGCGTCCAGGCCACGATGACACGCTTGATCGATTTCAGCGAACGCGCCTCCTCACCCAGCACGAGCACAGGTTGACCTGCGCTGAGCAACAAGCCATTGAATGCGGAGGCGATGGTTTCATGCGCCTGAATGCTGGCAGCAGAAAACACGCTGGCATCGGCGAGCAGGGCGTGACGAATCAGTACGCTGTCGAGCTCACCGAGTTCGAGGCATTCATAGCTGACATCACCAGGCGCGCCGGCCGCTCCAAGTTCCGCCCGCACAGCTTCGACCCGTTCCTCACAACGCTTGACGGTATCGCTGTAGTGCTCGCCCCAGTAACCATCGAGACTGGTCCAGCCTGCCGAGGGCGTGAAACGCATCAGCGTACCAACCACCACGACCTTGAGATGGGCGCCGAGATCCGCGGCAGCATGAATGATGGGTTGCAGTGCCTGCACACCGCTCTCGAGCTGGTGCGGTGCAAAAAGTGTGCGATAGGTCATGGTCGGCTCCCTGTTGGTATCTGCTGATGTTACAACTGCCAATACTCATAAGTATTGTTGTAAATCAAACAGAAGCCTCAAGTAGTCCCATACCGACCATTCAAAGGTTTTGCAGTCGCCGGTTTAGCGAAGAACCAGCAGAGGCTTCTTCGCCGTCTTCAGCATCGACGTCGTGGTGCTGCCGACCAGAAACTGCCTGATTCTGGAATGGCCGTAGGCGCCAATCAACAGCACGTCGATGTCATGCTCGGCCTGATAGGCGTGCAGGGTCTGCTCGACATCGCCTTCGCGAATTGCCAGGTGTGTTTCGCCACCAAGCGGCGCGAGCATCTCCTTGGCCTTGTCCAGCTGCGCCCAGTGTTCAGCGGTATCAGCGCCAATCATGACGATATGGAGCGGCATATTCTTGAACACCACCGGATTGTTAGCCAGCAACTCTACGCCCTTGAACGCAGTGGCGCTGCCATCGAAAGCCAGCATCGCACTGTCAGGTGCTTCAAACTGGTCCGGCACCAATAATACTGGCCGATGCACATTGCGAATGACGGTCTCCAGCTGGCTACCGATGTGCATGTCCCTGCCCGTGCTGCTCTCACCGTGCAGACCCATTACCAGCAACAGCGTCTGCTCTTCGAGGGCCAGTACCGATTCGGTGAGGTCGCCATGCCGCTGGCGCTTGTGAGTGTCACTGACACCGGCGGCCTGCACCCGTGCCTCCGCCTCATCGAGCATGTGGTGGCCATGCTCGAGCGCCAGTTTGCTGCGCCTCTGATCCAGCTCAGCGAGCTCCTTGAGCAGGTGTTCGCGGCTACCGAGACCTATATTTCCAGCCAGATCCGGCTCGACTGGATAGCTGTCCTCATCGAGTACGTGCAGTAGCATGACCGGCGCCTGCGCACGCAAACTTGCCCAGGCTGCGTATTCACAGATGGCCGGCACTGCACTGGAGCCGTCGATACAGGCTATGACTTGCTGCATTTCACCCTCGCTTTCACTGTTCTGTGTCATGGTTAGTGTCCCATCAACTTGTCTACAGCATCCGGCTTGTCATGAACACCGAAGCGGTCAACTATCGTCGAACTCGCCTCGTTGAGCCCGACGACGACGACATCAGCACCTTCACGCCTGAACTTGACCACGACCTTGTCGAGGGCAGCCACTGCCGTGATATCCCAGAAGTGCGCGCCGCAGAGATCTATCACCACGTTATCGACAGCCTCCTTGAAATCGAAGCTGGCTACAAACTTCTCCGATGAGCTGAAAAAGACCTGACCTACGACCCGGTAGGTCCGAGTGTCAGTGGCCTCATCGAAGTCGGAGGCAACAGCCATATAGTGGCCGATCTTGTTCGCGAAGAACAACGCCGCCAGCAGTACCCCGGCCAAGACGCCGAAGGCCAGGTTATGGGTGGCGACGACCACGATGACGGTCACGACCATGACGATGTTGGTGGAGAGCGGATGCTCACGGAGATTTCGGATTGAATCCCAGCTGAAAGTGCCGATCGACACCATGATCATGACAGCTACCAGGGCAGCCATCGGGATTTGCACCAGCCAGGCATCCAGAACCAGTACCATGACGAGCAGAAACAGACCGGCGGACAGTGTCGACAGGCGTGTGCGACCACCGGATTTGATATTGATGATGGACTGACCGATCATCGCACAGCCCGCCATGCCGCCAAGGAGTCCAGCACCGATATTGGCAATACCCTGACCTTTGCACTCGCGATTTCGGTCGCTTGTGGTATCGGTCAGGTCATCGACGATGGTCGCCGTCATCATGGATTCCAGCAGACCAACAACGGTGAGTCCCACCGCATATGGCAGAATGATCATCAGCGTGTCGAGGTTCAGCGGCACATCTGGCCAGAGGAAGATCGGCAGGGTGTCTGGCAATTGTCCCATGTCGCCAACCGTGCGGATGTCCATGTTGTAGACCATGGCAAAGGCTGTCAGCACCACAATGCAAATCAATGGGGACGGTATCAACCGGCCTATGACCGGGATCAATGGGAACAGGTAGATGATGCCCAGGCCCGCGGCCGTCATGGCGTAGACGTGCCAGGTTACACCGGTGAGCTCAGGCAACTGCGCCATGAATATCAGGATGGCCAGCGCATTGACGAAGCCGGTCACGACCGACCTCGATACGAAGCGCATGAGCAAACCAAGTTTCAGGTAGCCGGCAATGATCTGCAGTACACCTGTAAGCAGGGTGGCTGCCAGGAGGTATTCGAGCCCGTGCTCTTTGACCAGTGTCACCATGAGGAGGGCCATGGCCCCTGTAGCTGCTGAAATCATCCCGGGGCGACCCCCAACAAAGGCGATGACGACGGCGATACAGAATGACGCGTACAGACCGACCTTCGGATCTACGCCAGCGATGATGGAGAAGGCAATGGCTTCGGGGATCAGCGCGAGGGCTACGACGAGTCCCGCGAGAAGATCACCTCTGATGTTGGAAAACCAGTCGGCTTTGATGCTGTTGGTCATAAATCTATCCAGTCGATTGGAGTATGATCAGGCCGCTGACGCGTGATGTCGCGGCCTAACGCTCACCTAGAGAAAGTTGGTCACCGCCAGCAGGCCTATGCCGCTCATCACCACGGTGTAAGGAAACGCCATCACTACCATGCGCCCGTAAGACAGGCGTACCAGTGGAGCAATGGCGGAGGTCAGCAGGAACAGGAAGGCCGCCTGTCCATTGGGCGTAGCGACACTTGGCAGATTGGTCCCCGTATTGATGGCAATCGCCAGCTTTTCGAAGTGTTCACGGCTAATGCTGCCCGCGTTGAAGGCCTGTTGAATCTCGCTGATATAGACAGTGGCGACGAAGACGTTGTCGCTGATCATCGATAGCACACCGTTGGCGATGAAGAACATTCCCGGCTGTTGGGCTTCAGGCAGCGCCAGCACAAAGTCGATGATAGGCTTGAACAGGTGCTGCTGGTGAATGACTGCCACTACTGCGAAGAATACAATCAGGAGAGAGGTAAAAGGCAGGGATTCCTGGAAGGCCTTGCCAATCTGATGTTCATCCGTCACACCAGTGAATGAGGTGATCAGAATGATGACCAGTAGCCCGATCAGGCCAACCTCCGCGAGGTGGAAAGCCAGGCCGATGACCAGGATGATCGCAGCGATACCCTGAACCCAAAGAGCAGCTTGATCAGATTTCGTCCGTTTTTTCCGCTCCTCTTCGGCGAACTCCTCAAGCACCCTGCGAACCGGCTTTGGCAAACGAACGCCATAACCGAACCAGCGCAATTTCTCCAGTAGCACGCAGGTCATGAGACCTGCGAGCAGCACGGGCATGCTGATGGGGGCCATGCGCTGGAAGAACGAAGCGAAATCCCAACCCACGACCTTGGCGATGAGCAGATTTTGCGGTTCGCCGACCATGGTCGCGACGCCACCGAGGGCTGTGCCGATTGCGCCGTGCATCAACAGGCTACGCAGAAAGGCTCGGAAATTCACAAGGTCCTCCCGGTGCAACTCGATAACGTGCTCGTCACTCTGGGTGTTGTGCTGGCTTTCCTGATAACCGCGACCCGAGGCTACCTTGTGATAGACCGAATAAAAGCCAACGGCCACGCTGATGATGACTGCCGTCACAGTCAGGGCATCCAGAAAAGCCGACAGTAAAGCGGCGGCAGCGCAGAATAGCAATGAGAGGGACGACTTCGACTTGATCCCCAGCAGAAGCTGGGTGAAGGTCAGTAGCAGAAGCTCCTTCATGAAGTAGATGCCTGCCACCATGAACATCAGCAGCAGTATGACCGGCAGGTTGACCACGACCTCCGCGTATACGGCCTCTGGCGTCGCCAGGCCAATCAGCAAGGCCTCGACGGCAAGCAGTCCGCCAGGCAACAGTGGGTAACACTTCAGGGCCATGGCCAGGGTGAAGATGAATTCCGCTACCAGAAGCCAGCCGGCAACTACCGGTCCTAGCCACCAGAAAACAAGCGGATTCACGAGCAGAAAGAGAACGATGACCTGCTTGTACCACACAGGTGCATTGCCCAGGAAGTTGCGGACAAAGCCGGAAGAAACAGTTTGCGACATGGGGTTACCGGACAAGATACTGAGTAATCGAGACAGCGACAAAGACTGACGTTTTGACAAGCGTCAGGGCGTCTACCGGGTACTGAATACCGGGATTCGACTGGCTCGAACTGACATTGATATTAGAACGACGGGGAGGGCTTGCGCGCTAAGGTGGCGTGATCTTCAAAAGTCGGTCCTGGGCTAAATATTAACGGATGTTAATCCATGGGGAATCTTTGCGGCGAAGTCTATCACAATATGTACTGCTTGGACAGTGTAGGCGTAGCGCTCTGAATGCGGTCCCGGGCGCCGCTCAACGGCGCCTG
The DNA here is from genome assembly GCF_039538005.1 of Allohahella marinimesophila. Classification (NCBI taxonomy): domain Bacteria; kingdom Pseudomonadati; phylum Pseudomonadota; class Gammaproteobacteria; order Oceanospirillales; family Hahellaceae; genus Allohahella; species Allohahella marinimesophila. The sequence goes on along the minus strand of NZ_BAABBO010000007.1, from coordinate 514,987 downwards.
AATAGTGCCATTTGCGTCGAGCTGCCGTAGACGGGGTGGGGCGGCCCCAGAGCTGAAAACTCAAGCAGATAATCGTTGCGCTCGGCCACCCCGCTTGCCCACGCCGAAAACTGGGCGCGGGTCCATTCGAAGCGATGACCAGGATGGCGGCGCTCGCCGGGGGCCATGCCATGGACGACATTGTATTCCTGGTTCGGCGTCGTGATCAGGACGGTAGACAGCTGCAGTCCTCGAAACACCATGTGCTCAACTTTTGAGAGTCGTGACGGTTCGATGTGTTCAATGGTTTCAAGCATGACCGCGGCATCGAAACCTCTGAGTCGGCGATCGGCCTCTTCGAAAGAGCCGTAGCGAACATGCAGACGCTCGTCTGGTGCCAGAAGGTCGAGTCCCAACACCGCGCGCGCCTCAGCCAGTTGATGCTCGTCGATATCAATGCCCAATAGTTGGGTGAACTGAGCATGACTGCGCAGTGCTGATAGCAGTTCGCCGCTACCGCAGCCAAGATCGAGAATGCGGGTAGCTCCGCTGGCCAGCAATGCCTGCACCACCCCTGCCAGGCGTTCCTCATGTAGATCACTTGCCACACTTCACTCCTCAACTGACTGTCGTCCAGTGTGCCATGTAGCCATTCCTGCGAGCAATTCACAGTGTCTGCGTCTTTGTAAAGGCAGTATATGGTGCTGATGATTTTTTGATCGCATACTCGGTCCTTGCCCGTCGCGATGTAGTAAAGATGTATGCCGAGTTCCAGATCGCGAATTGCCGACGCCTCGGCTGTCTCTCATGTGTACATTCCGCGGTTTGTTGGCTCAGGCACGGTCATGCGCGACCTCGTCGCCGCCTTCGACTGGTCATCTACCTCGCTGGGGCCACTCTCCCGCTGGTCGGCCAGTCTTAAAACGGCAGCGGCGATCGTACTGAATTCCAGACAGCCGATGTTTCTCTGGTGGGGTCCCGAGCTCATCCAGATCTATAATGATGCCTGTCTTCCCAGCTTCGGGGACGACAAGCATTCTGCTGCCCTTGGGCAGAGCGGTACACGGTGCTGGGCCGAAAACTGGTCCGTCTTTCGGCCAGAGATCGAGTCAGTGATGTCGAGTGGTGCCGCCAGTCTTTTCGAAAACAGACTCATTCCTGTGAGGCGCAATGGCCAGCTCGAGGATGTGTTCTGGACTTACACCTGTACCCCGGTCTTTGATGAACATGACGCTGTCGCAGGTGTCTTGGTGCTGTGCAATGAAACCTCGCAGCGCATGTTCGAGGAGCGTCGCCAGCAGGATCTTAATAGTCTGGCGGAGGGACTCGCTGCCTGTAACACTGAAGTTGATATCATGGAAGCGGTTCACTCAGACCATACTCCCTCCTCATCGGATATCCGTTTCGTAGCCTTCGATGATGGCGAGCACCCACAGGATGGTCTGCCTCTCATAAGTCTGCGGACTCGGGAACTGGGTCTTCACTACGATCTGACGCTCACGTTCGGGCTCAATCCGCAGATTCCGTTCGACGAGCATTATCGACGATTTCTCGAAAAATGTTCAGTCATCATCGGTTCAGCGATGATCGAGGCGGTCAACAGGCGTGCCCATGAACTGGCAGCTGCCGATCATGATCTGCTGCTGCTGAACACACCGGTCGGTACGGCAGTGCTGGTCGGGGACGACCTGACGTTCCAGCTGGCCAACAGGGCCTATTGTGATATTGTCGGTCGACAGGACATTGTCGGTAGGGCCTTTGACGACGTCTTTCCGGAACTGATCGGTAGTCCTGTTCGCACCGCATTTTGCAAGGTCTATGAGACCGGCAAAGCCGAAATCTCTAGCGAAATGCCTGTACGCCTGAATCTCGATGGGCGAATTCAGGATCGCTTCTACACCTACAACCTCGCGCCATTACGGCGATCCATCGGCCGGATCTATGGTGTGATGGTGATCGTGGTCGATATTACCGAGCAGGTATTGGCAAGACAGGAGACCGAGCGGCTGAATGAAGAGCTGCAGCTCGCTGCTCGCAGCAAGGATGAGTTTCTGGCGATGCTGGGCCATGAACTACGCAATCCACTGACGCCTATCGTGACAGCACTTGAACTCATGAAGCTGAAATATCCGGCCATCGTGCAGGAGCAGGTCGTCATTCAGCGTCAGGTCGAGCATATGGTCAGGCTGGTCGATGATTTGCTGGATATCTCCAAGATTACCCGAGGCAAGGTTGAGCTCAGACCGGAAACCGTGGATTTGCGTGAGATGCTACTCAAGGCTGTGGACATGGCAGCTGATCTTTTCGAGCGCAAGCATCAGCATCTCAGCTTCGATGTTCCCAGCATCCACTGGCATGGTGACTCCGCGAGAATGGCGCAGGTCGTAGCCAACCTGCTCACCAATGCCGCGCGATATACCCATGAGGGTGGGCGTGTAGCGCTGTCGGCGAGTTCAACGGACAGCGAGCTTGTTATCACAGTGACAGATAATGGCGCTGGTATCTCAGAGGCCCTCCTTCCGGAAATTTTCGAACTGTTTGTTCAGGGTCGACGCAGTACCGACAGGGCCGAGGGCGGCCTGGGCATTGGTCTGGCGCTGGTGAAGAATCTGGTGCAGCTGCACAGGGGCGAGGTGCATGCTGATAGTGCTGGTGAGGGGAAAGGCAGCACCTTTACTGTGCGGCTGCCATTGGAGCCACCAGCGCATGTCGAAAAAGTTCCGGCTGCTGCGAATGCAGTCCCATCGTCTACGAGGCTGCAACATATCCTGGTAGTGGATGACAACAGGGATGCTGTAGACGTCTTTGCTGATCTGTTGGGAATGCATGGCCATCAGGTGACGGTGGCGTACGACCCCGTTGAGGCACTCGATATTTTTTCCAGACAGACCTTCGACGTCGCCATCCTCGATATTGCGCTCCCACGCATGGATGGCTACGACCTGGCTATCCACATACGCCAGCTGGATGTCAATGAACGCTGCACGCTCATTGCGCTGTCAGGTTATGGGCAGACCCAGGACAAGCAGCGCAGCAGGATGGCGGGCTTTATCGAGCATCTGGTGAAGCCGGTGGATAGCCGAAGTCTGCTAGACCTGCTGGACACCTTGTAAACTACTGTCAGGCCTTATGCAGGCATACTTTCCGTTCTGGCAGCGGCTGAGCGCAAATGGTCAGAGAAGGTCTCGGCGCTTAAAGTGTCATACTGGAATTCACAATCGAAGTAATCATTTTCCAGGCCGAGCAGCCAACACTCCCTGTTTCTATCCATCACCGCCACGAACTCATAACGGCTGTGGCTGATGTGCAACGCGAACGCGCAGCCTTCGACGTCTTTGCTGAAAGCGATGTCCTTGTCAATTCTGGCCCCTGGTAGGGAGGTCTGGATCAGTTCCTTTACGACGCCCAATGCCGACATTTCTCAGTTCCTCGCAGATTCAGTGAATTGCATCACAACATTAAAACTCTGGAGAACTGATTCTACAATGTGTCTGGACGCGATTTCATGAGCCAGAAAGCTTACGGGACTGTCGAAGAACTGTCGGACTTGCTGTCTTTATTCGTAGCTCAGCAGCCAACCAGCGGCTAGGGTTCGAGCGTCCCTGATCAGAAACACCAGGCGGTCGTGTCGACCGCGCCAATCATAGGTCAGTAGCTCTTCGCCAGACGTGCTTCCGATGTTTTCCCATTCGATCTGACTGAGCATACTTGCTCCGGTCGGAGTATCGACCCGCGTGAGTTCATCCGGCTCCCCCAACAGCAGGGCCAGACACTCGCCACCGAGACCTTCTTCGGGTGCGCGTTCGGCCAGGACCTGCATGAGCTGATGCTTGCGGCCATCATAGGCATCGACTTCAGGGTGCCAATCAGCGCCGTTGAAGTGACCGGCCACCGTGCGAATTTTCCGGAATTCTGTCGCGATAGCCTGAATCTGATCACTGCCACAGGCCTCGGTCGACCACGCGTTCGGGCTGGCGGTGAACAGCTGCAATGATGCGGCCAGAAGCATGCTGGAGGAGAGTGATAATGTGCAGATCACATGAAAGTGTGAGGTGTTCGGCATCAATTGGTCCTGGCTCGGTTTTTTGTTGTTTTCGGCGCTGTGTGACGCTAATAATACACTTCGGATGAACGAAAATTAATAGAATCTTCAGTCGCCTGGCTGCGAAAGCTGATCCTGATTCTCGTTCGCCTGAGCCAGCGGCGATGTCGCTGACGGCTGCTGCCTCATCGAGGCGAACCAGCAGCTGAACCAGCCTTTCGACAGTTAGAAGAATGCTGCAGTTTCTCCTATGAAGGCTTTCAGAGTGCCGATGGCGGTCCTGCCCCAAAAGGGGTTCATCCGCATGCTCTGTTCAGGAGCAAAGCCTTCACAAGAGACTACTATAATGACACAGGTTCGATTACGCCCTCTCAGCTACATCATCATGGCCCTGACTGCTGGTGCCGTATTGCCGCTAGAGGTGGCAGCCCACGATGATCTGAATCATCTCGCCGCTCAGGAACAGGCGGCGGCTGACACGGTATACAAGGTTCACTTTCCCAACCTCAAACTGGCCCGCAAGGCGGCCATATCGTTCCACGCCAACCTGCTGGCGTCACACTATGATGGCGGCTACCTCATCATGGAACTCAGTGAGTCCGAGCAGGACAAGTTGCGTCGCTTCGGTTTCACTTTCGAGCCAGCTACCGAGTGGCTCGCGAAGCGAAGTGAGGTGTTGTCGACCATGCAGGAGATGACTCGGCTCAGACAGGAACTGCGGTCATCCGCGGTCAGTGGCAGTGATCCTGCCATGGCCCAGGATGTCATGCTCCGGGGTATACCGGGTTTTGAATGCTATGAGACTGTCGAAGAAACTTTCGCAGTCGCTGCTGATCTGGTGACGACGTATCCGGCGCTGGCAAGCTGGATCGATGTCGGAAACTCATGGGAGAAGAACCAGGGGCTGGGTGGTCATGACATCAGGGTGCTGAAGTTGACCAACAGAAATACCGGGGGTGAAAAGCCGATCCTGTTCATCAACAGCGCCATCCATGCTCGGGAGTTTACCACCGCCCCCTTGACGCTCGACTTCGCACGCACATTGCTCAATGGCTACGGCACAGACGCAGATCTCACCTGGATTCTGGATCATCATGAAGTGCATTTGATGCTGCAGACCAATCCAGATGGTCGCAAAAAGGCCGAGACCGGCCTGCTCTGGCGCAAGAATGCAAACCAGAACTACTGCGGCGCGAGCAGCAACAAGCGCGGCGCGGACCTGAACCGCAATTTCACTTTCGGGTGGAACAGCGCCAACGGCTCAAGCGGTAGCCAGTGCAATGATACTTACCGTGGTCCCCGTCCGGGCTCGGAGCCTGAAACCCAGGCCATCGAGAATTATGTTCGCAGCATATTTCCAGACCGACGCGGCTCAGGACGGAATGACGCTGCGCCGACTGACACCAGTGGCATCCACCTGGATATCCACAGTTACAGCGAGTTGGTGCTATGGCCCTGGGGTGATACCAATAGCGCCGCTCCGAACGGCAGGGCCCTGCAGACACTGGGTCGGAAGTTTGCGTGGTTCAATGGCTATACACCGCAGCAGTCAATCGGTCTGTATCCCACAGACGGCACCAGCGATGGCGTGAGCTACGGCGAGCTTGGTGTGGCCGCCTACACCTTCGAACTGGGAACGGACTTCTTCCAGAGCTGTTCGGTGTATGACGGCAAGATCAAACCAGACAACCTGCGCGCGCTCATTTACGCCGCGAAGGTCGTTCGTACCCCCTATGTCACGCCTGCTGGGCCGGATGTCACCAGTCTGGGTATTTCTGCCGATGCCACCGCGGCAACGCTGACTGCAAGTGTGACCGATACGCGTTTTAGTAACCGCAACGGCAGCGAGCCCGTGCAGACCATCGCGCAGGCGGAATACTATATCGACGTGCCACCCTGGGAGGCCGGCGCCGAACCTGTTGCGCTAGCGACGAGCGATGGCGGGTTCGATGAGCGGACTGAACAGCTGACTGGCAGTATCGATACCAGTGGACTCACCGAAGGCAAGCATACAGTCTTCGTTCGGGCCCGTGATGCTGCAGGTAACTGGGGTGCCGTTTCCGCAGCTTTCCTTGAAGTGGGGGAGGGGTCTGGTGGTGGCGACAATGGTCAGTATGAATATGCCAGCACAAACCCACAGGCTATTCCCGACCGCGGTACGATCAGCAGTCAGATCGCTATTCCAGAAGAGGCGCCTGCAGCCAGTAGCGCGACGGTCTCAGTGACGATCGATCATACCTACCAGGGTGACATTCGATTGACGCTAGCCAAGGGTGGTCGCTCCGTGGTGGTAAAAAACAGCAGCAATCGCGATAACAGTCGAGGCAGCCGGACCTATACCGCCTCAGTCAGCGCCAGTCAGTTCAACGGGCTCAGTGGCGCATGGACGCTGACTGTGCAGGACGTCTACACCCGTGACGTCGGTACGCTGACCGGCTGGAAGCTGACGCTGAATCAGTAATAGCCGGCTGAGTTCGAGGTCGGGCGTCCAGTTGGGATCGCTCGACCTTGATCCGGTTCTGTTTTATGTACAATACTATACCAGACCCGATGATTGTGGCTCGCTGACGTCTGCCGGGAGAACTGATCAGACACTTGTCGCGTACCCGCGAAGGCGTACAGAGCAGTTTCACAATGGACAAAGGAGCAAGACTATGAGAAGGACAGGAATTTTTACGACCGGCGCCCTGGTGTTTGGGCTGGCAGCCTTGTCAGGCTGTGAGCAACAAGATGACATGCCTGCAGTCGGCGAGTCGACCATGGAAGGACAGACCTCTGAGCAACAGGTTGAAGTCGAGCAGGAAGGCGTGACCGTTCCCGGTGATGTCATGACGCAGCCGGAAGGGGTGGAGCAGCCAAATACTGGTGAAGAAAATCTGGGTCAGTAGCCTGGGTGGCCATGAGGCCGGGGTAATTCCCCGGCTTTTTCCTTTCAATCGGATTTAGCGTAGCGGTAAAGGTCCAGCACCTGGATGAATGGTGCCTGCTCAATGCCTGACACCCGGGGCAGGCGTGGGTTTTCCTGGTCGAGTGTGGCAGGATCTTCACGCCACAACTTACGCGGCATGATCTTTTGCTGGGCGATGACGACGCCAGATACAGGGCAGGCCTTGCGGATGACCCTGTCGTCTTCGCGATAGGCATAGTTCGCCCTGAGCTGGTTGCGCAAGCGCACGCGCTTTACCAGGGTTTCGCCAGCTTTGCACTGGCCGAGCAGGGCCTCGGCCGTCACGGCCGCAGCGCGATGTGAGTCAGGCAGGTTTCTGGCCATCTCGATGGCGTCTTCTACCGTGATTTTCTTGATACGTGAATGGTTTGTTGCCCAGGTCCAGCTAAAGACATCCAGGTGAGGGGGCATGATCCGAATTTGGGCATAACATCGTTTCAGATCCAGGGCGCTGATGCCTGCCGTGCCCAAGGCGGTTTTCAGGGCCTCATTCCGATAGCCTTTCTCCAGTACTTCGTCATTGATCAACTTTGTAACCCGGTCGACGGGGGAACCCTTGGAACTGCCATAACTTCGGACCGCCATCACTGCTGCCTTGAAGGCGAGCTTCGCCTTATTCAGCGTCTCTGCAGCGTCGACCGTATCGGACGAGGCACAGAGAATGCCTGCGCCGACCATGGCTTCCTCTTCGTCCAGCACATAGAGCTGGGTCATCGAGGCAAGGGCTGCATCGCGAGCGGCCTGCGAGGCATGATCCTCTTCACTGACTCCAAAAGTGGGCACGTATACAGGGTACTGCTCACGATCGCCACGAACGGCGTTTTCGAGCAGGAGACAGGCTTCTGCCAGGTACTGATAGGATTCATAAAGCTGCATGGTCAGCGCCTGGGGCACTGTCGACGTTTGTTCAGTCATGGAGCCAGGGTCTCTCGTGTGAAATGTCACAAACTATTTTAAAGTATTCTATACCAGATCCGAGAGCAATCTACACTCAGATATTCGCAGTCGAAAATAACGCACTACTATACCAGACCGGTTTAGCTTTCCCAACAAATGCCCCGTCAACCGTCACCACGAATACCTCTAATATTTCCGCGCAAACCAGTATAGAAAAACATGGGCTTCTCTCAGATATTGACCGGGCGGGCGTGCAACTCCGCGTCACCACCTGGCGCTGTATGCCAGGGCAGGCCGGCGCGATGGCTGCGCTCCAGCTCGGCGATGACCTGGGCGCCGAGCAGAAGAATGATGGAGCCGATTTCCAGGCTGATCAGAATGATAATGATCGTCGCCAGAGAACCGTATACAACGCCAACCAGGGAAACGTTGATAAAGTAATACATCAGCAGCAGCCGGGTGCCCTCCCATAACACCGCCGCGACGAGGCCACCAATGATAGCTCTGCGGGGCGAGATCTTCACAATGGGCAGGAATTTGTAGATAGCACTGAAGAGGATGAATACGCCGACGAAACTGATAATGTAAAGAAACAGTCCTGGCTCGTCGTAGACCGCGTTCACCATGGTGAAGAGTACCGTAAGCGTCAGCAGTCCGAGTCCCAGTACGGTGATGAAGACGTAGGGGAGAATTGCGGAGATCCATGCTTTTCGGCGCGGATTGTCTGCCTCGTGAAAGATGATGGCAATTGAATCTTCAAGCATGCGAAAAGCGAACGAACTGAAAAACAGCAGGACCGGAAAGCTGACAATACCGATGATGTCTCGCGATTCCATGAATTCCTGAACGGCCTCCAGTAGCAGGCCAGCATGTGCAGGTGAGAAATGCGCTGCCTGCACCGCCATCACTTCGAACAGCTGCTGTTCATCGACAATGGTGGTCAGCAGTACCCCCAGTACCGCCAAGAGGGGCACAGCAGACAGCAGCACGTTGTAACCGACACCGCCTGCCAGCAGGATGCCGTGATTTCGCAGAAAGTTGACGACCACACGGTGGGTAAAATGCAGCAGCTGCTTGGCTGTGCTGTCCTGCGTATGCGATTCAGGCATGGGTTTGGGCATGATCTTCTTATTTACCGATGGCGAGTGCATTGAGGTCTGATAACGAAACTAACCGATACTGGCATATCTGCCAAGTTGCCCAGTTGAAGTGTCCCGGACTTCTCAGCCTCTCCAGAATACGCGGGTAAAAATGATCATGATTGCCGTAAATTCGAGACGGCCCAGAATCATGCCTGCCATCAGTATGGATTTGGCGGCGTCCGATACTCCCTGAAAGTTCCCTGCTGGTCCAATCATTTCACCGAGACCCGGGCCAACGTTCATAAGTGCAGTCGATGCGCCAGTGATACTGGTGATGAAATCGAGTCCGGTCAGTGACAATAGCAGTGTCAGTACCACAAGCGTGGTGATGAGGAGGAAAACGAATGCAATGGTCGACTGAAGGATCTCTTCGGTCACCAGCCTGGTACCGTACTTGCTGACCAGTACGGCATTCGGGTGGATGGCCTGCTTGAACTGCCTTTGCAGCATGATGAAGAACAACTGAAAGCGGAATATCTTGATGCCGCCGGAGGTCGAGCCCGAGCAGCCACCTACGAAAGTGAGAAAGAAGAAAATGGCTACGGCGGCTGGTCCCCAGAGGCCGTAATTTGCGTTGGCGTAGCCAGTTGTCGTGACGACGGACATGACGTTGAAGGCGCTCGCAGTCAGCGCTTCGAATATCGTCATCTCAGTAGTCAGAACGAGGTCGATCGTGAGAAATCCTGCCGCTGAAGCGAGCACAAAAAGCAGACCCTTGACCTGAATATCGCTCAAAATGCGTGAAGACTGTTTGCGCCAGAATCTGATATACAATACAAACGGCACTGCGCCCGCGAACATGAAGAGTATGGCCAACCAAGTGATCAGGTGACTCGGAAATTGCCCGAAAGATGCATCTGACGTCGAGTAGCCGCCCGTGGAAACGGTGGTCATCATGTGATTGATCGCGTTGAATGCATCCATACCAGCCAGCCAGTAGGCCAGTGCACACAGTATGCTTAATCCGAAATAAGCGCCGATGATGCCTTTGAGCAGGTCTTTCATCTGCGGAATTTCCTTTTCTGACCAGTCGGAAGACTCCGTCCGAAACAGCTTCATACCGCCAGATTTCAGCGAAGGCAGCACCGCGATCGTCATGCCGATAATGCCAATCCCGCCATACCATTGAAGTACGGATCGCCACAGCAGGATATCCTTTGGCGTTTGCTCGAGGCCGGTCATGACAGTCGACCCTGTCGTGGTCATTCCAGACACTGTTTCGAAGGCGGCATCGACCAGCGACAGCGGATTGTCCATAAACATGAAGGGCAACATACCGAACGTCGGAACGGTCAGCCAGGTGCCGGCTGTGATCAGAAATAGCTGGCGCTGGTTAATATGGGCAGGCGCCGGATGGCCAAGCCGCTTGAATATCAGACCTGCGGCCAGCGAGGCCGCCAGCGGCAGAAGATACGTCTCATGTGCGCCGCCGTAACCGACCAGGGTCAGGCCCATGGGCGCCAGCATCAGTGCAGATAATATGAGCAGGGCGACTGCGGCCACCCTGAAATAAGGTACAAATAATCTCACGCCTCGGATACCAGGCGGTAGCCCACGCCCTGTTCGGTCTGAATAAACCGGGGCTGAGTCGGGTCGTCCCCGAGTTTCTGGCGCAGGCGGGCAATAAAGATGCGGAGATAGTGGCTGTCCTCGCTGTGGGTAGGTCCCCAGATTTCGTTGAGCAGATATTGCTGGGTGACAACGTGATCTGCATGCTGGGCTAGCAGGCCAAGCAAGGCGTATTCCTTACGCGACAGGTGAACTGGCTCACCCTCCAGGGTCACGATTCGCTTGACGAAATCGATGATCAGCCCGGCGGAGGAAAACAGCTGCCGGGGCTGTTTGTGCTGGCCTTGTGCCTTATCTCTGATCAGTACCCGAAGTCGCGCCATGAATTCCTTGATGCCGAAGGGCTTGGTCACATAATCATTTGCGCCGAGATCGAGGGCCTTGACCTTTTCCTGCTCACTCGATCTGACCGACAGCACGAGCACTGGCGTGGCGCTCCACTGACGGAGCTCCTGAAGTACACACAGGCCGTCCATGTCTGGAAGACCAAGGTCGAGCACGATGACGTCCGGGCTTTCCAGCGCCGCAAGGCGTAGTCCCTCACCGCCGTCCATTGCATCGATCACGTCGTAGCCTTCGGAGCGGAGGCTGATTCGCAGAAATCTCAGGATCTGTGGTTCGTCGTCTATGACCAGAATTTTTGGCTGCAGCGAGTTGGGCGTCTTATTCATCACTGTCATCCGGTAAGAGTGGCTGGTTGTGCAAAGGCAGGCTGATGCGAAAGGTGGTACCAATGCCATGTCTGCCGTCGAGAGCCTCCACGCGACCGCCGTGGGCTCCGATCATGCCGTGACAGATGGCGAGGCCGAGTCCGGTTCCTTTCTGTCTGTCACCCTTGGCTGCACTGTAGAAGGTGTTGAACACAAGCTTCCGCTCAGCCTCGGGAATGCCCGGACCTTCGTCCGTGATGTCAAGGCTGAGTGTCTGCTCTTGAATTGAAGCTTCGATCGTCAGTGTCGAGCCTTCCGGCGCAAAGCGTGCGGCATTTTCGAGAATGTTGACGATGGCCTGTTCAATGAGCGCCGCATGCACGAAGAGCAGGGGAATGTCGTCTGCCATCGTCACAATGAGCTCGAATTTCGACAGCACGGATTGTAAGCGATGAGTGGCCGAGCCGACGATATCGTTCAACGTGACCCAGTCGCGTTCCAGCTTGAGGGTCCCGTAGCCAAGGCGAGTCATGTCGAGGAGGTTATCGATATATCGGTGCAGCCTTTCGGCTTCCTGCAAGGTGCCTTCAAGCAGTGCCTGCCGATCTTCCGGCGTCAGCCGGTCGTGATATTGCAGCAGACTCGAGGTCGAACCGATCATCGTCGCTAACGGCGTTTTCAGGTCGTGAGAAACTGAAGATAGCAATGCGGAGCGGAGCCGTTCTGTTTCAGCATCCAGGCGAGCCGTTTCGAGCCTTGAAGACAGGCGTGCTCTCTCCAGGGCCTGTGAGATCAGCTGGCAATAGCCCCTGATCTGAGCCTCGCTCCAGGTCAAGTCGTGGGAAGTGACATCCTGCCGAAACACGATCACGGCGAGAATTTCGCCTTCGGCACTGGCTAGTCGATAGAGCTGCAAGCCGGGCACAGCCTCTTGTTGAGTGCTGGCATCCAGCTTGCTCGCTGTCGAGACTGCATTGGCTCGTCGCAGGGTCTGCTCATCAAGTGGGGGCGCTTGCTGAGGGTAAGTCAGCGCCTGATGGAGGTGGCCCGCTTCGTTTGACTGCAGGCAGTAAATCATCGCGTTCATTCGAGGATGCAAAAATCTGGCAGCAGCCTGCATGATGTCCAGTTCACCCGCCGCGCCAGCGATGTCACGGCTCAGACCCAGCAGGTCTTCGATCCGTGCCTTGCTTTCACGCAGTGCCAGCATCTGCAGGCGCAAGCGGGTAGCGAGATTGCCGGTAACGCTCGACAGCAGAACGAAGAATGCGACCGTCACCAGATCATCTCGGTGTGCAATGACGAAGGTGTGGTAGGGCTCGGTGAAGAAATAGTTGTAGATTAACAGCCCGAGCAGCGAGCTCCAGAGGGAGGCACCAAAACTCGTTCGAACGGCAGCTATGAGGACGCCGACAAGCAGTACAGGCAACACATTCGTCCGGGGCAGCAGCTGGTCGATGGTCAGCGCTGCCAGCATGGCGACTGTCATGATGGCCGTTGCGGCGAAGTAATTGTACCAGCTATGAGGCCGGTTCGACCTGAACCCTGATTCCAGATGCGTACCCATTCGTTATTCCGTCAAGATCTGCTGTGACACAGCGTAGAGGCAGACCCTGTAAACGTACTAGTGACGAAAGCAGATGCTGCGTAAAAGTTTCGTAAAACTCTGCTGAATACTGCTCGGCTAAGGTCTACTGGCAAGCGACGATGCCTTGTGAGAAAGTTGACCATTCCGACCAACAAGAAGACGCTCAGGAAAGGATGCACCATGAATACAGTTGATCTCGAGTCATTGGGTCGCTACGCCCGCGTGCTGGGTACGATTCGCAAGAAACCCGGCAAGGTGCAGACACTCCCATCGGCCAGCTATGTCGATCGTGAAGTAACGATAGACGGCGATCATCTTACCCGGTATGCAGACCTTTGCGGGTTCAGCGCAGATCAGGGCGTTCCCCTGACCTATCCTCAGCTGTTGACCTTTCCCCTGGCGCTTGAATACATGGCGTCTGAAGCGTCGCCGTGGTCCGGTTTGGGCACCGTGCATCTGGCCAGTGATATCAGACAGCGCCGCGCGCTCCACGCTGGCGATACGGTCACTGTCGAACTCCGTACCGGTGAATTGCTAGCTCATAGAAAAGGGCAGGTGTTCACGCTCGAGTCGCGCATATTGCGTGGCACTGAAGAGGTCTGGTCGTCTACCCAGAGCCTGCTTCGGATTGGGGTGGCCGAGCCACAGGGGAAGCCTTACACGCATCTGAATGCTCCAGATGATCCTTTGGCCATGCTCAGTACCTTCAAGGCGCCAGGAAACACAGGTCGCCGCTATGGCCTGGTCTCTGGCGATCTCAATCCTATCCACCTCAGTGCCGTTTCAGCAAAACTGTTTGGCTTCAAACGCGCGATCGCGCATGGCATGTGGACCAAGGCCAGGGCACTCGCTGAACTGTTGCCTTCTGGCCCAACCGATGAGGTTCGGGCAAGTGTGGAATTCAAGTCGCCCCTGTTTTTGCCGGCAAAGGCGGCACTATGGGCGACTCGTGACGACCGCAGCTCGAGGTTCGAAGTACGTGCTGACGGCAGCCAGGTTACCCACCTGAGAGGACTACTGACCATTCAGGAGACAACGCGATCCTGAGTGTTCAGGTATTCGAGGCGCCATCTTCCTCGTCGGATTTGCCGCTGAGCTTTCGCTCGCCACTACTATCGCCCAGGTAGTCGCTCACGTATACCTTGTTCACCAATACGAGGAGCACGGCCGCCATGGGTGCCGCCAGGAGAAGGCCCAATACGCCCGCATACAGGCCGAGGCTGACCTGAATCGCGACCAGAACGGCGGGCGGTATCTCGATAGCCTGTCTCTGTATCAGGGGTGTGATGACGTAACCTTCCATGCCCTGAATGACAAAATAGAGGATGGCTACATGGAGCACGAGTTGAGGCTCACCTTGGGTGTAAGCCACCAGTAGGGCAGGGATGGCCGCTAACATGGGGCCGAAGTTTGGAATGAATTCGAGCAAGGCAGCTAGCAGTCCCAGAGAGAGTGCCATCGGCATGCCCAGGGCCCAGAGACCTAGCCCGATGAGCAGGCCGACCAGTGCCATCGAAGCGATTCGTCCCAGCATCCACCAGCTTAGTTTGTCGACCAGTGCATTGAGGACATCAGCGATGTAGTCTCGACGACGTTTGGGAAACAGCCTGATCAGCATGCGTCGGTAGGTCTGAGGTTCGAAAGCGACGAAAAGCCCTATGAAGAAGATAATGACAAAGTTAATGAGCGACCCGAATGTGGTTGAAAACACTCCAGAAATTCGTGAAAACCATTCACCTATCTGACTGCTCGAAGCGTTGTCCTGCTGTTCCTGCACCTCATTGATCACCTGGTCGGCCAGCGGTAAATCCGAGAGCTGTTGCCTCAACTCGGCAATACTGCTCGGTACGATCTCAGATAGCTGCTCGAACTGCTGCGTGACGCTTGAGGCGAAGGAAAATCCGAATGCCGCGAACAGACCCAGGAGGACGACGATCACCACCGCCAGTGCCGAGCGATGCCCAAGCGGTGTATGTCTGCTCAGCCACTTTGTCGGAATCAGATAGAAGAGCGACAGCAGCAAACCTGCGAACAGGATGAGCAACACTTCGTAGCCGTACCAGAGAACGGCGAGGATAATGATCGTTGCAGCGAAAATGAAGGCTGCCTTCCAGGTCCGGTATATAAAAGGATCGGTACTGACCTCGTTAGCGGGCTCCTTCATCTCTGTATCCTTCATACATTATGGTCCTGACTGGGCGCAACGGTATCAATCATGGTTTTCAGGCGGAAAAGTCTCGAGAATCTTCGCCACAGCACTGCGTATCCTGTGAGCACGCGCAGTGGCATCGGCTTCTGCTTCATATTCAAAACGAGCTATGCCGCGCCACATCAGTTCCTTGTCGGGCCCCGGTGTCAGAAGGTCGATGGTGAGTACCCGTTCCAGCGTACGGGTCATGAACGATGTCTTTTCAGTCATGGCACCCGATCGTCCAAAGCCACTCCACCACGCTCGATAACCATAACCGTATTGCTCGCGAAAGGTCGTGACTCCCACATCGAAATCGAGCCCCTCATGATAGGTGACATGGAAATCCGGCGTCTGCTGCGTCTGCGGATAGCCCTTGGAGATCAGTTCAGATCTGATGGCGTCGCGAACGTGGGTATCGTCGAAACGATCTTCGTTTTCAGTGCGCTGGTCAGCCTTCTGGGTATTCGAGGATAGCCAGGTCCAGGAGGACATGGCGCGAAATTGGGCGTCAGGGTCATGGGCGCGGGTAACATCGATACTGCTACACCCACCGACAACAACAGTACTGGTCACCATCAATACTGTTATCAGTACAGGCATAATTTTTTGCCACGTGAGTCCTGTCATTGTGCCGCTCCTGTTCATGCCTTGGTGCTTGCATTGCATTAGACCGTACGGCTCAGAGTTTCGGGCGGATGTCTGCGACGAACTATTCCATTTATCCGCGATGCTGTGGCTGGGTCAACCAAGTCCGCGGAATGCTCGTACCCCTGCCAGCAGCTTTCAATTTCCTAAAGTCAGGACTCTGGATTCGGGACAGCTATGCAAATGGAATGGATTTATCTCATCATCGGTCTGACGCTGCTGGTTGTGGCAGTAGTTGATGCGCTCTGGACAACACTGTGGATCGACGGTAGCGGTGGCCCTGTTACTGCAAGAGTGACTACCCTCATTTGGCGCTTCTGCCTGAAGACCACGGGCAGGGACAAGCACCACACCTTGAGCCTCTTTGGCCCTGTGATTGTTACCACGGCAGTTGTTCTCTGGGTATTGATGATCTGGATGGGATGGGTGCTTGTGTTCTCCGCAGATGATCAGGCGCTCTGGAACAAGAATGACAGCATCTATTCAGATTGGACCGATCGCATTTATTTTGTGGCCTATTCCATGTTCACCATGGGTAATGGTGACATCATTCCTGCAGCTGATAAATGGCAGGTCATAACGGGCCTATGTACGGCAAGTGGCATGCTTCTGGTTACGCTGTCGGTAACCTATCTGCTGAACGTCGTGTCCGCGGCGGTACAGAAGCGTGCCTTCGCCACTCAGGTGCTGGGTCTGGGACGAACACCCGCAGAATTCGTGCAGAACTGCTGGAATGGACATGATTTTCGTGATCTCGATCTTGTGCTCAATTCGCTCGCCTCCCAACTGTCTGCGCTGGGGGAGCAATATCGCGCGTATCCGGTACTGCAGTACTACCATGCAGCGCACGCACAGAAATCACCGCCGTTGGCAATAGCGGTGCTGGATGAAGCGCTGTTGATCTTTCAGCATGGCATTGCGCCGGAACAACGTCCGAATATAGTCCTTCTTCGTAGCGCCCAGTCCGCCATCGACAGCTTTATGACGACACTCCCTTCAGCCTTCATCAAAACGGCCGACAGTCCCCCTGTGCCACCGGATCTCGATAAGCTCAGGTCGCGAGGCATCCCCGTGGGCAATCGGGACACATTTTTGACGAAGCTGAACGCAGATGCCGAGCGGCGAAAAAAACTGCTTGGCCTTGTTCGCAACGACGGCTGGCGCTGGATGGAGGGTGCCTATGAGTGATGCAGCGTTTTTTTATAATGGCGTAGAGCCAATCATCCGAATCGTGGTGGTCGGATCGCTGGCCTATGTGTCCCTGATAGTGTTGCTGCGTGTCTCTGCAAAACGCACCCTGGCGCAGCTGAATACTTTTGATTTTATTATCACGGTGGCGATCGGTGCCTCCTTCGGGCGCATTCTCACTGCGCGGCAAGTCGTGCTCACTGAAGCCATTACTACCTTTGCGCTGCTGATTTTTCTTCAGTACGCCATCACCATGCTACAGCGACGCTCGACGCGCTTTTCGAATTATGTCACCGCGCCGCCGTCATTGCTGTTCTACCAGGGGCGCTTCCTGGAGGACGAAATGAATAAGCAGCGCCTTACGGAAACAGAGCTTCACGCCGTAGCCCTTCGTGAGGGGGTAGGATCACTCGATCTGGTGGAAGCCATCATCCTTGAAGCCCATGGGGTGTTTGCCGTCGTGCGGAAAGACTCAGCAGGAACTGGTTCACTAATCGAAGAATTAAGAACATCAGGGAAGCCTCCCGGGCAAAAATGACAAGGAACTGCCAGACAATCCGGCAATTATGACATTGACCCTCCGACGCCAATCATCAATATTCAGACCGGCTATCAGCCAGATGTGATAGCTCCCCCAACCATTCGTGTACGCAGCACTGCTGGCCATCATAATCCTCGTTAGGTCTGTCTGCGCTGCATTCACGAACAGCAGGATTGAATAGATGATGGATTATAAGGCACCCTTGCGAGACATGCGCTTTCTCATCAACGAAGTGCTCGACTACCCCGCGCATTATGCTGCTCTCCCAAACGGCGCTGAAGCTACGCCGGATACAGTTGAAGCCATACTCGAAGGCGCAGCCGTGCTCTGTGAGCAGGTCCTTGCACCACTGAATCTGTCGGGAGACCGCGAAGGCTGCCGCTTCGAAAATGGTGAAGTGACTACGCCCTCCGGCTTCAAGGCTGCCTACCAGCAGTTCGTCGAAGGTGGCTGGCAGGGTCTGTCGTTTCCAGAGGCCTACGGTGGCCAGGGCCTGCCGGCCTCCATCAGTGCGTTCAAATCCGAGATGATGGGAACGGCCAATTGGTCGTTTGCCATGTATCCAGGCCTCAGTGTGGGCTGTATCAATACCATCGTGCAGTTCGGGAGTGTAGAACAGAAAGCCATGTACCTGCCATCGCTGGTCTCTGGCGAATGGACGGGGACGATGTGCCTGACTGAACCTCAGTGCGGCACCGATCTCGGTCAGATTCAGTCGAAGGCTGAGGTGGACAGTGATGGCACCTACCGCATCACCGGCACCAAGATTTTCATATCTGCAGGCGAGCATGACCTGACCGACAACATCATTCACGTTGTGCTCGCGCGAGTAGCTGGGGCCCCGTCTGGTACGCGAGGTATTTCGCTCTTCATCGTGCCCAAGTATCTGGTGTCATCCGATGGCGCACCTGGAAAACGTAACGCTGTAACGTGCGGCTCTATTGAACGTAAGATGGGTATTCGTGCCTCTGCTACAGCGGTGCTCAACTTCGATGGTGCCACTGCCTTCATGATTGGCGCCGAGAATAAGGGCCTCGAAGCCATGTTCACTTTCATGAACACCGCCCGAATCGGCACAGCCATTCAGGGCGTCTGCCACGCAGAGGCTTCTTTCCAGCGCGCACTTCAGTATGCCAGTGAGCGACGATCCATGCGGGCACTGTCGGGCAAGAAGGATCCGGATTTCAAGGCCGATGCCCTGATCTGGCATCCGGATGTTCGCCGGATGTTGTTGACGCAAAAGGCGATTGCTGAAGGCGGCCGGGCCATGATTTATAGCGTCGCCAAAATCGCTGACTTCCTCGTCAATGCCGTGCTGGACGGCGATGAGCGCAAACAGAAAGAGCAGGATAGCTGTCTGGGCTTTTATACCCCAATTCTCAAGGGTTTCCTGACGGAAATGGGGCTCGAAGCCGCCAATCTTGGTATGCAGGTGTATGGCGGTCATGGCTATATTCACGAGCATGGTATGGAGCAGATTGCCCGTGATGCCAGAATCTCCACACTGTATGAAGGGACCACTGGTATTCAGGCCCTGGACCTGCTTGGCCGCAAGGTGTTGTTGGCGTCCAAAGGCAAGTGTGTGCGTGATTTCACTCTGACTATGGTGAACTTTTCAAAGGGCAGGGCGCTGCGTCGTGATGCGATCGGCATGATGGCCAGAGCGCTGCTCAAGCGCAGCGTGCAGTGGAACGTGCTCACCACCCGTATCATGCTGCGCGCGACAAAGGATCGTGAAGCCGTGGGTTCAGCTTCGGTCGACTATCTCATGTACTCGGGCTTCGTCATGATGGCTTACTTCTGGGCGCTGCAGGCAGACAAGGCCAGTGAACTGCTGCGAACGGGCAAAGGGCGAGAATCAGACGAGTTCTACAGGGCGAAAATTCAGACTGCGGAGTTCTATTTCGAGCGGCTTCTGCCACGCGCCGGCGCGCACTATATCAGCGCCACAGCACCGACGAGCTCGGTGCTGGGCATGGACAAGGCGCACTTCGCCTTCGGCTAGACCCTCTACTGTGCCCAGTTTACTGGGACATAGCCTTCACGGATCCGCTGTGGATGATCGCCGACATCCACGCGGGCCACTTCCTCGCCAGTCGCATAAGAAATCACTGACATCTGATCGGTGCCGCTCCATGAGATATAGCAGTGTTCGCCGGAGGCATCGGTAGTCACCCAATATGGCTTTTCACCCAGATCGGTCAGCAGCTTATGCTCGAAGGTCTCCCGTGAGACGATCGCGACATAATCACTCATCGTGCCGGCTACACACAGGGTGCTGTCATCGCCACTCAATGCGATACCGTGATGCGCTGAGTCATTGACGTAATCGCGACGTGGCACATCCGGAATGAGGTTGGGCAGCTCAGCCAGCCTGGTAATTCGATCCTCGACCATGTCGTATTCAACGAAGCCGTGCAGGAACGACAGCTGGAAATAGAAATAACGCTCGTCATCGGTATGGGCCATTGGCCGCACGGCAGGGCTCAAGCCCGGATAGCCCGCCGCGGCCAGTTTTTCGGCCATGTCGAACTTCTTGACGATTTCAAGTGTATTCGCATCCACGATCTGGAATACGCGGTCACCCTTGGTGGAATCCCAGAAGCTTGAGTCCAGCGGCGTGAACACGTTGCCAATACTGGCGTGGTAAATCAGTTTGCCATCCTTCGAGTAGACGTTTTCATGTGGAGAGTTGCCAGACGGAAAGCGACCTCTTTCAGTGCCGGTCTCGACATCAAGAATGTGGACGACTTTTCCGGTTGAGGCTGACACCGCGACCTCCGTTCCATCCGGTGATAGGGCCATGTGATCGGAGCGGAAGCCTTCGACCTGGAAGCGCCAGGCGATCTTGCCAGTGGCAGTGTCGATAGCGACGACGTCAGCAAAACTGGGCCGGGAAACGACGAGCAGACGACCATCCAGGCTGCTGTACATGTCATCCACCAGCTGGTCATTACCTTCGCCGATCAGATTGCGCACTGTCTGGAACCCGATCAGACGGATCGGGTTGAAAAAGAGTTCGGTCAGGCGCTTGCGCTTGTCTGGTACGGCATTGATCCTGCCTATTGGGGTATAGGTCTCGGTATCGATGACGTCGATGGTACCTTCCCAGTTATTGCCAACGAAGATGACCGGACGCGTATCCGCAGCTACTGCTACCTGGAAGGCGACAGTGCTGAAGAGCAGGCTTGCCGACAGCGTGAGCACTCGACAAAAGTTTCGCTTCTCCGATTTTTGAGGTATTGAAAACATTGGGCTTTTCCTTCTTCTTGTCTGGATCGTGCATCACGCACGTGGTGTTGTGTCACCCAAACAGGGTATAGCGCCGGACAAGCCGAACTGGGAAATCAGTCACATTATCGCCGGTAAAAGCGGAACTGGGCATGCTGCTGCCACCACAGTCCGACGATAATCAGCACCAGGCCGACATAGGTCGAAGGCAGGATGATTTCTCCCAAAATGAAATGGATAAACACCAGCGACAGAAAGGGTGAGATGAAGATGAGATTGCTGACTTGAGAGGTGTTCTCGGCACGTTTCATGGCCTGACTCCAAAGCACGAAGGCGATGCCCATCTCAAATACGCCGATGTAGACCGCTGCCAGCACGCCGGTGCCTATAGTATCTGGCAGGCCTGAAGTTGTGAAACAGAGTACGGCGATGAAGGGCAGGCCGAACAGGAAGTTGAGGAACAGTCCCGCCAGCGGGTCTCGGGTATCACGCGTGCTGATGATCCAGTACATTGCCCAGATGATCGTGCTGGCCAGCGCCATAGCTACGCCGACAGGATCAGAGAACTTCAGTCCGAGCACATCCCCGCGTGTCGCGATGACCACAACGCCGCTATAGCAGACAAGACCTGCCAGCAGATCGCTTCGGCTGAGCTTCTGCCCGAGCAGAGGCACTGAGAGGTAGGTGAGCGTCAGGGCCCAGGTGTAATTGAGCGGCTGTGCTTCCTGGGCTGGCAAGCGGTCGAATGCTTCAAAGAGCACCAGGTAGTACAGCACCGGGTTGAGCAGGCCCATGAGCACCGACACCAGATATTGCCTGGCAGAGAGGTTGAACACTGCCGCCCAACGCCGCTGTAGAGTGAGTATGCAGGCGAGCACGACCACCGAGGTGGTGCAGGCAATCAGCATGAGCTGCAGAGGACTTAATTCACCGAGCGAAAGCTTGAAGGCTGTAGCGACGGTTGACCACAGCATGACGGTCGCTGCGCCGAAGAGTAGCGCCTGTTTCTGATTTTTCATCGACTGATGTTGCCAGTGATGCGACCCAATGCCAACTGTTCCGGTATGCCAACTCCCTCACAAGCTGCCGCCAAATATGCCTACCTCGCCCAAAAGTGCGAGGTACTCCCCATGTGTTCAGCTCATACAATCGTGACGCTCTGGGACCAATGTCATGGCCCGATGGCGACCGTGGCTTCACATGCCCGGGTCGACCACCTTCAACGACATCGAGGATTAACAACAATGATGCCCTTTATCAGGAAGACCGTACTGGTGTCGGTCGGCTGCGGCCTGCTCACGGCGCTGTCGATGCCGGCCAGCGCAGCGAACAGCTGCCGCGTCGAGCAGAACATCAACTTCAACGATCACGGTTCAGGCTACAAGACCTACACGCAAGCCATGGCCGCCAACGACTTCGGCAAGCTGCTCACTAACGCGGCTGGCGATGTGCGCGGCTTCGATCAGCGCTGTCGACTGTCAGTAGCTGTTTGCAAAACTACTGCTGAATGCAGAAAGCCCGGACAATGTCTGGGCTTTTCTGTTTTTGGGGTGGCCAATGTCCTTCACCCTATAGACCAGATGTCAGATGCTTCCGTCAAGCCAGGCCGGTACTGTACGCCTTTGTCATTTCCGGAATAGGGCAAGGAGTTCAGGATGTCAGGTATGCAGTTGGCGCTGTTCAGCGGGTTGATCAATGGGTTGCTGATGTTCTCTCAATTCGCTTCAGCCGCCGCCACGCCTCCCTGTACACGTCAGCTCACCCCGGACGATGATCTCGCAGCAGTGTTCAGGAATTTGCCCGAGCAGGGCGATCATCAGACGCTGTGTCTCGGAGCTGGCGATTATCACCTCGACGGGATGGTTGAAATCCGCCGAAGCCAGGTGACGCTGCGAGGCGAGGGCAAGGAGAAGACTTTCCTGCGAATGAAGGCGGGTGTATCAAGCCCAGTGCTCGTGATCGGCGATGCGCACCATCAAGAGCCTGACCGGACCATCAGCAACGTTCGAATCGAAGCGCTCGCCATTCGCGGCAGCCGGGAGTCCACCACCGAATTCTTCCCGTCGTTGCCATATCTCAGCAACAGTGCACTCATCGTACGGCGCGGTGCGAACATCACATTGCAGGATCTCGATGTCAGACACTGTCGCAGCGCCTGTGTGCTGACAGAATACAACAGCAGTGACATTCTGCTCGCCAACAGTCATATCAGCGATGCGCAGTGGGACGGCATCTCACTCAACAGGGCCGGGCCGACCAGCCTGGTGGGCAACACCATCCGGGATAATGTCGCCGCCGGGATCACTGTCGAATACATGACCGCCTCGGTCTTTCGCAACAATATCATTGCCGGAAATGGTTCCCACGGCGTGTACCTGGCCGATGCCGAACACAACGAGATACGTGACAACGAGATCGAGGATAATCATCTTGCCGGCATCTTTCTGACCTGCTCAATTCAGGATCACGAAGCGGTGCAGTGCTGGGAAGGCAGTATCAGCAGGGATAATCGATTTATCGACAATGTGTTCAGCGATAACCGCTTCGGTTATCAGGTGGCAGTAGATCAGTCAGCGAACTGCCTTGGCTGGGACAGTCCGCGCAATGTGTCGTCGGGGGACTCATTCCTGCTGAGCCCAAACCATGAGCCAAGCTGGGAGAACTTCGGTCGTTGTCTGAGCTATCAAGGCAGCCATACGGTTCGCTAGGTCGCGAGGTTGAAGCGCGCGGCTACATCTATCGTTATCGTCCGGAGTCCCAACCGGCAATGTCGAATTCGAACTATCCATTCCCGAGGAGATGCTGGCTGTGGCTGCGCCTATCCCGATGACGTCAATGATCAGGTAGTCGAGCGATCGAACCAGATCATTCAAAGGCTGCAGCAAACGGCACGAGCGTTTCCTTAGCTCGCGGCAACATTGCGTGCCCTGGCATGCCTATTCAGGAAGCAGCGGTCCGTATCAATGGCGGCTCGCAAATTGCGCTGAAACATTACACGCTGCCGGTTCCACAGGCCCGTAAGGCCATCGGTATGGCTGAGTTTCTTCAACTGCTCATTGGCAAGCTCCAGTTCCTCCGTTCGCTGCAGCGTAAGGCGCTGCCTGGCTAAGGCTCCTGATAGCCGAGCGCTCGAATGCTCAAGGCTTCGCGTTGCGGCGGGTTCTGAAAGAACAGGCCGACATATCGCTTCGACTGCGAGGGCACGTAATCGACCTCCGCAGTACTGGTCTCAGGTTCACCGCTTGCCGTCTCCAGTTCCCCCTCGATCTGCAGTGCAGCAACACTGTCGTGGCCCGTATTGGCGACTTCGATACGAACAAGATGGCTCGAGTCCAGAGCCTGGATGTCCTGTATGCTGAAAGCAATCTGTGGGGGAGATGTTTTCTCGGTGAAGGCGTCCCATACCAGGTAAGCGAGGCCCGCGCAGAGCACAGCGAGCCCCGCCAGCCCCACAATTTTTTCCCAGGTTGGCGTAGGGGAAGGTTGATGCGATTGCGTTTGTAACTCCATCGGATGGTCTCAGATGATCAGGCGGGAAGCAGCTGCGCCTACGCCAGCTGGAAAGCTCAGGACAACCGCTGTACTGATGAAATGCTGCAGGCTGTCATTTTCCGAGCGGCCGAACACCCAGAGCATGAAAACGCTGACCGCAAAGGCGAGCACATAGCCAATAGCTGTGAAACGAATGAATAGTCTGCGATGGGCAGACCAGGCTCCAGAGCCTGACTTTGCCAGGCTCTCACTGCCGACTGTGAACATATGCATGACCAGCACTGTAAATATGACCAGCGCGATCGAATGCCAGGGCGTCATGAGGTACGAAATCAGCACCATCTCTTCCGTGGGGGCCACATTGAAAGCCAGGAATAGGGCGCCGGTAATCAGAATGATCAACTCACCCGTGTACTTTTCTTCCTGGCTGTCCTGGTCCTTCTGACCAGTACTCAACTGGCTTCTCGCGAGCAGGGCACCCAGGCTGCCAGGCACCGCCTGCAGCAGAATCATCGAGAACACTTCATCGGGTGCAGTTTCGGAGGTGATGACTCTAAAAGCCAGCAGCACCAGGGCCGAGGCACAGAACGCAAGCGCATAGGCCACAAGCACATCGATGATATTATCCCAGAGGTGCTTCTCTTCCCTGAAGCCGATCATCGACGAAATGCCGACGTAGAGCGGGAGTGATAACAGGATGAGTGCGATGAGTCTGAAGGGTTCGATGTGAAAGCCAATCCACCACATTTCCATCGTCATCATCATCGGTAGACTGAAGATGATTGCCCCGGCGGAGGCTCTGCCCACGCCGATCCAGACCGGCAGTCTTCCTGATTGCCTGGGGGCGGATCGATCTGTCTGCTCATTGGTATTCGTCAATTCCGTTCTCCGACCGCGTCACCTATCTGCCAATGCCAAGCAGCTATGCCGGAGAGCGACTGTCACGAGCAAAATGACCGGCAGCTCATAGCGGCATTCATCATTACGCTGCTTCGATCATCCCTGACCACCGTCAGGACGAAATTCTTAAAACCTCGGAGAGTGTGTAGCGCAATTCGGCTTCTAGTTATTTGCGGTGCGTTTGCGCGGGTTGTCGAACTCGACTCGATTACGCCCATTGGCTTTTGCGACGTAAAGCAGTTCGTCTGCCTGCTTGAGCAGATCTTCCCGTCCGGCAGCGTCTTGGGGAACGTGGCTGGCGGCACCCATGCTGGCCGCCATCTTCAGACTGAGTTCATCGTGGCAGACCCGGGATTCTGCGAATTTGGCGATGATCGTTTCAGCCACAGTCACGGCGCCATCGAGGTCGGTGTTCGGTAACAGGACCACGAACTCTTCGCCGCCCCAACGCGCACAATTGTCAGGCGGCCGCCTGATACAGCTTCGAATGATCTCGGCAGCCCGGGCCAGGCACAGATCACCGACATGATGGCCATGTGTATCATTGATCTGCTTGAAGTGATCGAGGTCGATCATGATGATGGCGATCGGACTCTTGTCACGATAGGCTCGCTTGTACTCGAGTTCGAACAGGCTATCCAGCGCTCGTCGGTTCATTACACCGGTGAGCGCATCGGTGGAACTGATCTTCGTCAGCTGGGCATTGGCCTGTTCAAGCGCTTCTGTCCGCTCGCGTACGATACGGTCCAGTTCTTCGTTCGCCTGCATCTGATGTTCGAGCAGGCGTCGTTGCGCATCAGCGGATTCCTTCTGCGCCTGGTTTCGCATCTGTCGCTCATGATTCATGCGATAGGCCAGCGCGAATGACAGCAGGACGATTTCCGCCCCGGCACCAAGTTGCGCCGCATTTTCGGTAAGCCAGTTTCTTGGTAGCATGCCCATCTTGTTAGAGATCACCAGAATGCCGCCCATGAGCAGGAAGATCCATGCAGAGAGATAGAATTTCGCTGCGTGGAAGCCGTCCCGCCAGCGCACGATACCAGCCCATAAACAGCACATGATGACGACGATTATGCAAAGCAGCATGCCTACGATCATGATTCTGTATGGCAGCACAAAGGCCCCTGCGGTCGTTACCAGGCCAAGCCCCCCCAGCACTAGCAGCACTCTGGCCAGCTTCGGACGCGATTGGGGGATTTTCAGAAAGCTGCGGACGAACATGCATGGGAAGCTCAGCATGCCGCTGAGCGCAACGAGCAGCACCCTATCGTTCCAGACCGTCGATTCAGGCCAGAGCAGCTGGAACGTCACGCCCTGCATGCTGGCCAGCAAGAAAAGCGTGGCGGTAACATGCAACACATACCAGAGATAGCTGGTTTCCCTCACGCTAACGAAAATAAGCAGGTTGTAGATCGCCATGACCAGCATGGCGCCATAGAAGAGGGCGCGTCCAAGGGCTTCTACGTAGCTGTGCTCCAATAGCGCATCGCCGTGCCAGATTGCCATGGGAACCTGCACCGAGGAGCTGCTTTGCACCCTGAGGTAGATCTCGGTGTCCTGGTGCGGTGGCAGAGCCAGAGGAATGACGAAGTGGGGATGCTCTATCGGTCGAGCGTGAAAGGGCAGGCGGTCGCCCATCTCAAAATGATTCTGCAGGACGCCATCGCGATAAATGAAGGTATCGATCTGGTCGAGAACCGGATAGGCAATTTCCAACAGGTGGCGTTCGGCTGCACTGCCGGCGTGGCTCAAGCTGAAGCGAAGCCAGTACGTCGCGCTCGTGTAGCCGAAGTTGAGAATGTCCTGTTCGGAGGTTTGCCACTGAGCATCATCCAGGGCTCTGACCTGGTCGATGCTGAGCATTCCATCAGCGTCTTTAAGATACTCAATCTGCTGGCCGAGCTGGATCTTTTGCCCGTCTTCGAGTATCACGGTGTTGGCCGCCGCAAAGTGTGTCACTAGAAGCAGCAGGAGGCAGCAATACCGAATCATGATTCCTGACATGACGTACCCGACGACGTGGACCTTTAAACTGGTTTAGTAGAGCATAGACGGCAGCGCCAGAATGTCACCCCTCCTGCCGGTTTTACTGCTGGGATCAAGTGTACGGTGCCTATGTGCTTGAGTAACATTCAGTATACATTGAAGATTTTTGGTCGCCACTTCGAAGCCTCAGTGCGCAGGCTGACCTTAGGCCCAGTGGCCGCACTGCTGTGCAATTTTTGACCTCTGAAATGAATGACAGAGCACTGGAGCGCCGCAATCTGCAAATGGATCTGCGCCGCGCACTGACGAGCCATTAGTTCGCGCTGTACCTCCAGCCGCAGATGGACCTCAAGAGCGATCACCGGCTGTTAGGTGTTGAAGCGCTGCTTTGCTGGCGTCATCCACGGTTGGGTCTGATATCTCCAATGAGGTTCATTCCAGTCGCTGAGGATTCGCGCGAAATCATGGTGGCGCTGGGCAAGACGTTTCTGGCGCATCTGAACGCGTCCGGGCGCTTGGCGATATGGTCGCACGAATCGCGTTGACGATTTCGGCACTGAAACCCGCCTCATTAAAGGTATATATTCCGTGTCCACTAATTAACATTAGTGGACATTGAGAATCCGTATGCCGCACCCCATCTGCCGTACTACCATGTGTTTTCGGATGTCCCTCAAGCAGCGTGTAAGTTATCGTCCCGTTCCTGGCGTCTCCTGCTGTCCAGCCACATTTGGCTTTACACCACGCAAGTCTTCGAGCTTACAGGCTATACCGTCTGCGGCACCAGCTCCCAGCTCCTGATTGATTTTCTCTGGCGTATGCCAAACGATATTACTGGGCAGGTGAAACCGCTTCATGACTTGGATGGCTGTTGCGATTTGCCATTAGCCACTCTGTTGCGAGCGACTCTGGCATACCTGGCGAGAACAAAAAACCTTGAAAGGCATCGCAGCGTAGAGCATTTAAAAATTGTGCTTGAACTTTATCCTCGACGCCCTCGGCGATCACGAGCAGATTCAGTTCCTTGGCCAGTGTGATCACTGATTTGGCCACCGCATTGGCGCTTACTTGTAACGGCACGCCGTCCAGAAAACTTTTGTCGAGCTTGAGTGTCGTCACCGGAAGCGTTCTTAAATAGCTCAGCGAGGAAAAGCCGACGCCAAAATCATCGAGCGATAAACGAAAGCCAGCGGTGACCAACGCCTCCAGCACCCCATTGCCTTCCAGATCAATCGCATCTCGCTCCGTCAATTCGATGTCGATGTCCCCCGCCTCGATCCCGCTGACAACCAGGGCGTCACTAATGGACGTCAAATACTGATTATGGAGTAGTTCCTTTGCGCAAGTGTTGATGCATATTTTCAAGTCAGAGATGCCCAGACTTTTCCATCGCATCAATTGCTTGCTAGCCTCCGCGAATACCCATACTCCGATATCGAATATCAAACCGAGCTCTTGCGCCAGATCAATCATGTAATCTACGGAGTAGTCGGACAGGTGGCGACCTGGAAATCGGACCAACGCCTCCATGGCCGTGGCTTGCCCGGTGTAACAGCTAATTATCGGCTGGTAGACTAGCGAGAGCTGTTTAGCGGCGACAGCCGCCCGCAACGCATTGCTGTCCTGATTCCGTTTGTGCGCTATGCGATCCAACTCATCTGTAAAATGTTGGTAGCCATTACGACCAGCAGATTTTGCTTTATAGAGAGCGATATCAGCCTTTCTCATTAGACCGCTGGCCTCTGCGCTATCGTCTGGGCTTGATGCTATGCCGATGCTCGCGCTGATTTCAACGACCGTTTCGCCGATACCGAACGGTTGCGCCAGTGCATGTACGATTTTCGCCGCCAGGGAGCCGCCCAAGGATGGATCACGTATACCCAGCTGCAAAATCCCAAATTCGTCGCCGCCCAGGCGTGCAATAAAGTCGCTTTCGCGGCTTGCGTTCTTCAGCCGGGAGGCGACCTCCAGAAGCAGTTCGTCGCCCGCCTGGTGCCCAAGTGTGTCGTTGACCTCCTTGAAACGATCAAGATCAATGAGCAACAGGTGTAGCGTATGCCCACCACGCTCGCAGAGCGAAATCATCTCTTGAGTCCTGACGTCAAACGAGGCACGGTTGTACAATCCACTCAACGCATCGGTGGCACTTAATCGTTTGAGTTCTTCCTGCGCCAGCTTTTTGTCCGTGATGTCCCTGAGTATTTTCAGGTAGCCAATAACTTCATTGACATCGTCGCGGATTGGCGTCAGAACGCCGTCAGCCCAAAACCTCTCGCCGTTCTTACGCAAATGCCAGCGGTAATCGGCCGCTCTTCCGGTGGCTGCAGCGGTATTCATTTCGAACGCCAGTTCTCCGTTAGCCCTGTCCTCTGGCGTGAATATCACACATGAATCTGCGCCTATCATTTCCAACTCAGAAAAGCCGAAAATAGTCTCAGCGCCACTGTTCCAGCTGCTGACTATCCCATCGACATCTACCGTAAAAATGGCGAAATCCGTGGCACTGTCATAGATATGCTTCAATAGAACTGCGGGAGAAAACTGTGCTTGCGTGAGGTCGCCTTTGAAGTCAAATGTGCAAATGCGACGGTATATGGCAGATGGTCACTGCCATATTCGGCCTCCTTGACACATTCAGATATTACCGCTGTCTCACCACAGGGAAATGCGTGGTGTCGTGGGTACGAAGACGTTCGCGACTCAGCCTGCATTCCTTTTAGCCAGTTGTTCCGCACAACAAAGCCGTATCACCTTGAGCTGGAAATAGCGACGTGACACATACCCGACGATCTCACGTATCTCAGCTTCACGAGATACCACTGCAGCCTAATAACCGATATCAGTCAGGAGTCCTGTCATGTTTCTCAGCGAACCTAAAACCTTGTTCACGCCACGCGGTACCTTCAGCTATCGGGAAGGCGGACAACCGGATGGTGCGCCCGTAGTGATGCTCCATGGCTGGCCAGAAAGCTCATATTGCTGGGAGTATGTCGGCAGGCATCTGAAGGCTGGTCTGCGCGTCATAGCGCCCGATTTGAGAGGGCTGGGAGACAGCGAACGCACCGACGGTCAACGTCATTATCTCAAGCAGGCGCTCGCTCAGGATGTCACCAGCATGCTGGACAAGCTCGACATCAGCGAGTTCCAGCTATTGGGTCATGACTGGGGTGGTATCGTGGCGCAGGAAATTGCTTTGGCGGCTCCCAGGCGTGTGCAGAAGATGGTGATCATGAACATCGCCATCATCAACAATCTGAAGGGGAACAAGGAAGTGATCGAAAAGGTCCGATCCGGTAGCAGCGAGGCCTACTGGTATCAGCACTTCCAGCAAATACCAGGATTGGCTGAAGCCATGATTCCAGACAAGGAGGACGTGTGGATTCGCACTTTTGTCAAAGGCGTGGAGACATCGATCCCTGAGGACGCCATCGCCGAATACGTGCGTGCATACCGCATTCCCGGAACACCGGGTACAGGTGCAAATTATTATCGAACATTTTCTGACGATTCCAAACGCTGGGCCACATTATCTGCGCACCGCTGGACCATGCCAGCCCTGTATATCTATGGCAAAGAGGACAAGGTGATCATCCCGGAATACCTGAACCATATCGAGGAATGCTTCGAAGATATTCGAGTAGAAAAAGTGGTCGCAGGCCATTTTCTGCAGGAAGAAAAGCCCGAAGAAGTCGCTGGATATCTGAATGAGTTCCTGGTTTGATTTGTCTCGAATGGCTGCTGCAATACCTTTTAAGCGCTTATCAACGTCTTCAACACCCGCCCTAACACAATACAACACCGCACAGGACCACTAGATACCCTCCCACCGCTGTTCAAAAAAATCCAGGAACACCAGTATACGGGCAGACAGCACTGTATTTCGGCATCCCTGGACGATCGGGAGCCCGCCCTTGCCTGAACGACGCCCGGCCTCCACGAGAAGGAGGCCGCAAACACGAATTTTCTTGCGGCCCTCAGTCCGTAAACATCAAGCATTGCTCAACTGCAGTAAATCGAATACAGAAGCTCCAGTACTTTTATGGCTTCCTTGTTTTTCAATGAATAATAGACGGTGGTACCACACTTTCGGTTGGTCAGAATTCCTTGCTGTTTCAACTTGGCAAGGTGTTGCGACAGCGAAGACTGAGACAGCCCGACAAGTTGTTCGAGGTCACCCACGCTGCGCTCTGTGTCCACCAGGTTGCAGAGGATCATCAGCCGATTGGCGTTGGCCAGCGATTTCAATAACGCTTCGGCAGCCCCCGCATTCGTGCGCATCTGCTCAATGGATATCCCGGACATTTTCATTGGTGCAAACTGTGGCTTGTCAGTTCATGCCAGGCAGCAAAAGTGGTCAGAAAAACCCTGCCTGACAGCTGAGCTGGAAACTGACTTCTTCCAAGCTGGTCCATCACTGGTCCCTTCACTTCTGCTAAATGCAGCGTGACCCCGGCGTCGAACAGACGAGCATTGATAGCTTCAAGGCTCTCCAGTGCTGATGCGTCGATATGGTTGACAGCTGGACACATCAGGATGAGGTCGGTCAATTGGGGAGCCTCGGCGACGAGATCATATATAGTGTCCTCGAGGAAGCGGGCATTTGCAAAGTAGAGGCTTTCGTCGATGCGCAAGACCGCGACGCGTGGGTCTGTGACCACCTTGAAACGCTGAATATTACGGAAGTGCTCGGTACCGGGTACCAGGCCGACAAGGGCACTGTGAGGCCGGCTGGTGTCATAAATGAAGAGTGCGAGTGACAGCCCTACCCCAACAAGAATGCCAAGCTCGACACCGCTGGCCAGCGTGGTGATCAGCGTTGCCAGCAAAGCATAGAAGTCACTGCGCGAATAGTGCCAGGTGCGCTTCAGTGCACCCAGATCAACCAGTGACAGCACGGCTACGATGATGGTCGCTGCAAGGGTCGCCTTTGGTAGGTACATGATGAGCGGCGTCAGAAAAAGCGTGACCAGCGCGATGCCGACAGCCGTGTAGGCCCCTGCCGCAGGAGTTTCCGCGCCGGCATCAAAGTTGACCACGGAGCGGGAGAATCCACCTGTTACCGGAAAGCCGCCTGAGAATGTCGAGCCCAGATTGGCGGTGCCGAGGCCAATGAGTTCCTGATTAGGCGTAATGCGCTGCCGGCGTTTGGCTGCGAGCGTCTGCGCTACGGATACCGATTCGACGAATCCGACAATGCTAATCAATAGCGCTGGCACCCAGAGTTGTTGCCACAGTCCGAGGTCGAACTCGGGGAGCATCAGCGACGGCAGACCGCCAGGCAGTGCGCCCACGACGCTGACCCCCTGCTGTTGCAAATCGAAGCCCCAGGTCACCACCGTCGTCGCGATTACCGCAAAGACGGGGCCTGCTTTCGCCACCAGGTCAGCGGTGCCTGTGGATAGACCGAGCCTGATCAGCATGGCCTTCAGGTCACGTCGCACCCAGTGCAGGAACAGCAATGCACTGCAGCCGATGGCGACGGTGATCCAGTGAATCTTTGAGATCTGATCGATAAAGCTGCGCCCCAGCTCAAGCAGGTTATGGCCGGACATTGGGATGCCGAGCACCTGGCCGACCTGGCTGGCAGCAATGATCAAACCGGAAGCACTGATAAACCCTGAAATAACGGGGTGGCTGAGAAAGTTTGCCAGAAAACCAAGCTTCAAGATGCCCATCAGTGTCAGCATCAAGCCAGACAGAAAGGCCAGCGTGATGGCTGCGCTCAGGTAGAGCTCGGTGCCCTGGGTAGCGACCGCCCCCGCCGCTGCAGCTGTCATCAGCGAAACAACTGCAACGGGGCCTACAGCCAGGGTCCGGCTCGTGCCGAAGACTGCATAGGCGATGAGCGGCAGTATGCTGGCATAAAGACCCACCTCTGCTGGCAGACCCGCCAGCAATGCATAGGCCAGAGACTGCGGGATGAGCATGATGGTCACGATGACAGCTGCCGTCAGGTCGCTGGCCAGCATGCCCTTGTTGTACTGAGGCGCCCAAGACAGGATCGGCAAGTACTTCTTCATGGCTTGCATCAATCGACTGCCCCGCCCTACTTTGCTGCGAATAACCAACACGCTCTCCCGGATTTGTCGATCAGAGCAGATTGAGTGGAACCTTGAGATAGCTAGTTCCGTTCTCCTCGGGCGGTGGCATATGACCGGCCCGCATATTGATCTGCACGGACGGCAGTATCAGCCGCGGCATGTCGAGCGTAGCGTCACGCTCACTTCGCATCCTGACAAAATCCTCTTCGCTCACGCCGTCATGTACGTGAACATTGTTGGCGCGCTCTTCGGCAACGCTCGTCTCGTTCAGATAATGATCCCGCCCGGGCGCCTTGTAGTCATGGCACATGAACAGGCGGGTCTCTGGCGGGAGCGACAGCACGCGCCTGACAGAGTGGTAGAGCGTGCGGGCATCACCGCCAGGAAAATCACATCGAGCAGTGCCATAGTCCGGCATGAACAGGGTGTCGCCTACGAAGGCTGCATCGCCAATGAGATAGGTCAGGCAGGCTGGCGTATGCCCTGGTGTATGGAGAACCGAGCCCTGCAGCTCGCCGATCTGAAAGCGATCGCCATCATGGAACAGATGATCGAACTGGCTGCCATCACGCTGAAATTCGGTACCGGCGTTGAAAGCCTCGCCGAAGATCCCCTGCACGACAGTGATATTTTCGCCAATCGCTGTTTTGCCGCCGAGGCGCTCCTGGAGATACGGCGCCGCGGAAAGGTGGTCTGCATGAACATGGGTTTCCAGAATCCACTCGACCTTGAGCTTTTCCAGCTGAATCCAGGCGATGATGGCCTCTGCTGAGCGTGTGTCGGTCCGTCCGCCGGCATAATCGAAATCGAGCACTGAATCGAGAATGGCACAGGCTTTGGTCGAAGGGTCGCTCACGACATAGCTGAAGGTGTTGGTCGGTTCGTCGAAGAAGGTCTTGATCGATGGCACTGGCATACTGAAACTCCTGTAAAGGCTTCCTCTCAATATAAGTCTTTGCTAATATATTTTAAAGAGATAAGCATATACTGTTATATTATATGCGTTTAAATAAGCTGGCAGCAGATCGGAATCAGACTCGCCAGGCAGGTAGGCTCCATTTACGCCATATGGCCAGAATGCGCAGGCCCGCCGTCACGACGACGCAGGCCAGCAGCGCAGTCCAGTCCGGAGCGCCCAGCCACCAGAGGCCGACATATAGCCAGCCGCCGGCGAAAGCGCAGACAGCGTAGGGTTGATGGTCACTGAAGGCGGTTGGTGTCTCATTGCAGACCATGTCGCGTAGCACGCCCCCGAATACGCCCGTGGCTATACCCATCAGGACCGCGACCAGCATCGGCATCTGGTCATTGAGCGCGAGGTGAACACCCGTGGCCGCGAACAGGCCCAGCCCCAGCGCATCGGGCCACTGGATGGCCTTTTCGGTCACCTCCAGATGGTGCTGACGCATGAAGAGCATGGCCAGGACGCACAGTGCCAACATGGCCCACAGAAGCTCGACGTGCTCGACCCAGAAAAACGGACGGCGATCCAGCAGAAGATCCCGCAAGGTGCCGCCGCCGAACGCAGCGAGAAACGACACAACGCAGACGCCAACAGGATCCAGTCGTTTGCGGGCCGCTTTCAGGAGGCCTGACAAGGCAAAAGCCAGCGTGCCTGCCAGTTCGACCAGCACACGAAGCATCTCTCCCCAGGATGGAATTTCAGTCAGCATGTTGCTTCACGGGCCAGTTCCTCCTGTCTTTGGAAAGCGGATCGCCGTCACATTGGCTATGAAGAAAGGGAAATAGTCATCGGTGCCAAACATGTTGCCCGCCTCCACATGAAACGGCAAGCGATAGCCAGCGACTTCGCGGAAGTCTGACATGACGGCGCCAAAAGGCTGCAAGCGATGGACCTTGTCGGGGTTTGCGTTGCTCCAGCGCTGGAACGATGCAGCGACAGGTTTGCCCTCTTTATCGACCCTAACGTCTACCGCCTGGCTGAGGTCGCCGTGGCGGATGGTCACGTGGGCGGTGTCGTCGTCCACGGCTGCCCATGTGATACCTGGTCCAGGCAACAGGGCCGCTGGCGACCAGACTACGGCCTCGGCTGCGTAGCGACCGTCAGCCGCTTCCATTCAGCACGATCAGCGCTTCGATCCAGCACTGTCAGTAGCCCTAACGCCAGCAGTCCAAGAATTAATATGAGCGAAATGACAATAATGTATTTCATACTGTACTTTCCCATGACCGGAGCCTGGTCTGTTCTAGACCATCATGACATCTCATGCATTGACCTGGATCAACGCAGAAACCAACGATCAATCTGAGAGGACACAGATGACCACCAAGACCGACTACAACCCCGTGGAGGATGCCTCCGGCGGCATGGGCCTGTTCGAGCGCTACCTGTCAGTCTGGGTGGCAATGGCCATCGTTATCGGCGTTGCGCTGGGTCAACTGGCGCCCGCTGTGCCCGAAGCCCTGTCACGCTTCGAATACGCCCAGGTGTCGATCCCCATCGCGATTCTGATCTGGGCGATGATCTTTCCCATGATGGCGCAGATCGACTTCGGTGCCGTACTCGATGTCCGAAAGGAACCGAAAGGCCTGGCGATCACCACTATCGTGAACTGGCTGATCAAGCCCTTCACCATGTTCGCCATCGCCTGGTTCTTTTTCATGGTAGTGTTCGAGTCGCTGATTCCGCCGCAACTCGCCAGCGAATATCTGGCTGGTGCCATTCTGCTGGGGGCTGCGCCCTGTACCGCCATGGTGTTTGTCTGGAGCTACCTCACCAGGGGCGATGCCGCTTATACACTGGTTCAGGTATCGGTAAACGACTTGATCATGCTGTTTGCCTTTGCGCCGATCGTGGTGTTTCTGCTCGGCATTTCCGATATTCAGGTGCCATGGGATACGGTGATTCTGTCCGTAGTGCTGTATATCGTGATCCCCCTGGCAGCTGGCTATCTGACCAGGCGCACACTGATCGCCCGACTTGGAAAGGTATGGTTTGACGGCGTGTTCATGAAGCGTCTGCGACCGGTCACGCCAGCGGCGCTGATTGTGACCCTGGTGCTGCTCTTCGCTTTTCAGGGGGAGGTCATTCTGGCTAACCCGCTGCATATTGCCCTGATTGCGGTGCCTCTGATCATCCAGACCGTGCTGATTTTCTGTATCGCCTATGGCTGGGCCAGATTATGGAACGTTCGCCACTGTATCGCTGCGCCCGGTGCCATGATCGGGGCCAGCAACTTTTTCGAACTGGCCGTAGCCGCAGCAATTGCCCTGTTCGGCCTGCAATCCGGAGCAGCGCTGGCCACAGTGGTTGGCGTGCTGGTCGAAGTGCCACTCATGTTGATGTTAGTTCGCTTTGCCAATGGCACGCGGGACCGTTTCCCGGCCTGAGGGTGCGGCAAGCTCGCAAGCGAGCCAAACAGAGTCCGACGGATCGGTGCAGGCAGCTGAGTATGTCAGCATCTCACAAGGCTGCCATCATCTTCTCAAGATCTTTCAGGGAGACGGGCTTCACCAGGTGATCATTGAACCCTGCCTCGAGTGTACGTTGGCGATCTGCTTCTCGGCCCCAACCGGTTACAGCGACTATGCGTATAGTCCACCCATATTCCCTGGCCCGAATCCGCCTCGCCACTTCACAACCATCCATTTCGGGCATGCCGATGTCCAGCAGTATCAGGTCTGGCTGGAATTGATCCATGAGCTCTAGCGCGCTTTTGCCATCCGAAGTCGTTCGCACCTGGACGCCCAGAAATGTCATAAGTTCTGCGAGCGTGGCCGCGGCATCCTTGTTGTCGTCTACGATGAATACGCGCTTATGGTCAGTGGGCTTTGAAGGGCTTTCACTGTCCAGTGGTATGTTTTCCGCCTGACCTTGGAGTAGTGGGAGGGAAACGATGAACTCGCTCCCCTCCCCCAGTCCCTTGCTGTGCGCTTCAACCGTGCCACCGTGCAGATTCACCAGGTTGCGTACTAATGCCAAACCAATCCCCATGCCGCCGATGCGAGCTTCATCGATCTGCATGAACATCTGGAAGACTTTATTGATATTGTCGGGCGCAATTCCGACACCGTTATCGCGCACGCAGATTCTTGCCTGCTGCCCGGTTCTGAATGTTGAAATCTGAATGCGACCATCTGCGAGGGTAAATTTGCTCGCGTTGCTCAAGAGGTTGCCAATGATCTGGGTAAGTCGAACAGGGTCGGCCATCACGATCAAAGGCTCTGTCGATAGACTGACAGATACCTGCCTGTTCTCTGCATAGAGGATAGAGTGATTGGCTTCCAGGGCATTGTGTACGGCTGTAGCCAGGTCCATTTCCTTCAGGCACAGATTCACCTTGCCCTGGTTGAGCCGGGATACATTCAGCAAATCATCAACCAGGCGAATAATATGCCCCATTTGTCGCTGCATGATGTCCAGGGTTCTAGCTGTGGACTGCCCATCGCTCGCCAGCCGGAGCGCGTCTATGCCGCTCTGTATAGGCGCCAGAGGGTTGCGCAGTTCGTGGGCCAGTGTGGCCAGAAACTCATCCTTGTGCTTCGCCACATCCTGAAGCGCTTTTTCATCCCGTTTTCGCTGTCCAATATCGCGCGCGATGAGCTGTACTGCGGCTTGCCCACCCCAGTTCACGGGGCCCGCGGATACCTCCACTGCGACCGGTGTGTCATCGAGCCGCTTCCAGCAATATTGCACCCGGTCACTGGCGCTACTGTCCTGCTGGACTTTTTGCATCTGTACTTGCAGCAGCGGACGGTCATCCTGGTCAAGCTGTTCGAAAGGCGACAGTCCCACGATATCTCGCGGCTCTTCGGCGCCAAGGAGATGAGCCGCGGCAGGGTTTGCATACACATAGCGCCCTTCGAGACTGACAAACAGCGCGTCCGGAGAGAGGTCTGCCAGGGAACGATGGCGCTCATCGCTTTCGCGCAACTCTTTGACGAAAGCCTGGCGGGATTCTTCAGTCTGCTCTGAATAGGCTTTGATGACATAAGTCAGCGACTGGTCCAAAGCTTCGTTGAATCGAGTGAGCTGATACAGTGTTTCCATACTCGCGCTTTGCATTTGATCCGTCCATAGGCGGATGACGCTGGCGCGCAGCGCCCGGTATTCAGCGACGATCTGATCAAAATCGAAACCTTCCACGAGTCGTGTACTGACGTGCTTTTGAGCAGAGGGTTCAAAAGCGGCGTTTTTTTCCGAGCCTTTCGACTTGCTCTCCTGATCCTCATCACTTTGATGCTCGGACATGTCCTGTGCGATAGCCTCTAGTATCTCCTCGGCGTGATCACGCAACTCAATAACGCTCATATGTCGGCCAGGGGGTAGTGTTTTGGTAAACTGCTCCCACTCCACCAAAATAGCTTCCATAGACTTCGTAATAAACTCGTGAAGCTGCAAATGCCCTCTCCTTTTCATCTGAGCTGTTGGTCACTGAAGCGATTGTGCTGCTAGAGGCTAACGACCCGGGTTAATCAGCAAGACCGACCACGGCTACAGGGGGAGGCATCGAAAAGTCCCTCGAGCCAGTCTTTGATTGTTAGTTATACACGAACTGTAGTCTTTTCTGTCGCGGATCGCCTGGCAGCGTATTACTGAGGTTGTTGCCGTAGATGCTCATTGTCAGGGGCCAGATATTTCGCAGAAGCCTGGCGTGGTACAAGTGCGCCTCCGTTGGATCGTTCGCGGCAGTGCCACATGGGTGCTGCATTCGTCTACAATGAGTCTGCCTGCCCCCTCCGCAGCCATCCAATTACAGTGAGACCGAATGTCAGAACCGAGCTTTACCGCCAAGCCGCTGTTCGATACGCATCGCGTATTCGTCAAGTTGCCGATGGGATTGACCATGCTCGAGCAATATCCTGGCAGCCTGACCATGCTCAAAAAGCTCATCGAAGCCATGCCGGGGGTGAAGGACGACTTTATCGGAGCGCAGCGTTTCCTCAAGAGTTACTCGCGCAAGAGCGAGAAAACCTTCACCAGTTTCAGAAATGAAGTTGAGCGTTTTCTGTTGTGGAGCTGGCTCGTCGCTGAACGGCCAGTGTCGAACCTCAAGCGTTCGGACATCGAAAACTACTTCGATTTTTTGCATTCGCCGCCGCTTCACTGGATTGGTACTGCAACAATGAAGCGCTTCATTTACGACAGCAACCTTGATCAATATACGGTGAACCCGGCCTGGCGGCCCTTCGTTGCGCGCGAGACTACAGCTGAAGAGAAGAAGGGTTACAAGCCAAGCCATAGTGGCAGCGCCCTCGCCTATTCCGCCATCAGTGTGTTCTACGATCACATGGTGCAGGAAGACATGATCCTGGGAAACCCGATACCTGGCATTCGCAAGGCATCGCCCTATCTGATCAAGGATGCACAGATGAAGCAGGTCAAGCGTTTGTCGGCGCTGCAATGGGATTATGTGTTGGAAACGACCTGCGCAGCGGCGGTGGAGCAGCCTGAGCTCGAGCGCACGATCTTCATCATCGCCTGCCTGAAGTCACTCTACCTAAGAATCTCTGAGCTATCAGACCGTACGCAGTGGGTGCCTGTCTGGGAACATATCTGGCGTGACCATGAGGGCAACTGGTGGTTCAAGGCCTTCGGCAAGGGCCGAAAGATACGCGACATTTCAGTCTCGGAAGCGATGTGGACCTATATCCAGCGCTACCGGGAGTATCGCAACATGCCAGAACCCCCTGCCCCCGGTGACAAGGAGCCGCTGCTCAACTCACGTAACGGCGGTGGCCTGACCAGTCGACAAATTTCAAGACTCGTGCAGGATGCTTTCGATATCGCTTATGCCAAGATGGTCAGCGATGGCTTCAAGAACGATGCCAAGGAATTGCGCCATGCCACAACCCACTGGCTTCGCCATACAGGTGCATCACAGGATATTGCTACCCGCCCGCTCAAGCACATGGCCGATGATCTCGGTCATGCCAGCATGGGCACGACCGATCGGGTGTACATACAGTCTGACATGAAGGAGCGGGCTGCTACCGGCAAGAACAGACGGGTCTGAAGCGTTACAGAGTGCGGAGCCTGTGGTTTGCAATCTGCGCCAGATATAGATTGAGTGCAGGCAGATCCACTGGCTTTGCGAAAAGATCGTCAAACCCTGCCGCAAATGCTTCCTGACGATCCTTCTGCTGAGCGTAGCCCGTCACCGCGATCAACACAGCGCTAGTGGTGGCGGGTGCGACACGCAGCGAGCGAGCGAGACTGTAACCATCCATATCGGGCAGGCCGATATCCAGTAAACAGACATCAGGTAAAAAAGCGTCCAGGCTATCGAGTGCTTCGCGAGCAGTGTAAGTCGTCAGCACCTGATGTCCGAGGGTTTCCAGCAAGAGTGCCAGCGTTGTAGCAGCATCCTCATTGTCGTCAACGATGGCAATACGCAAAGACTGGCTCTGCCGCATGTCATGATGAGCCATTTGCCGGTCCGATGTACCTGTCTGGCAAGCTCGTGGCAATTCGACTTTGAATGTGCTGCCTTGCCCGGGGCCGTCACTGGACCCGACAATGGACCCGCCGTGCAGCGCCAACAAGCTACGAACGAGCGCAAGGCCAATACCCAACCCACCCTGACTACGATCAAGTCCTCTATGCCCTTGCGAAAACAGTTCGAACGCACTGCAGATGAGTTCTGCACTCATGCCAATGCCATTGTCGATAACTGACAGCTCGACAGTCTCTGCGGTGGTGGCCAGTACCAGCCTGATCTCGCCACCATCTGGCGTGTATTTCGCAGCATTGTTAAGCAGGTTTGTCGTAATCTGGACGAGGCGCTTGCGATCTCCGATCACTGTCGCAGTGGCCGGTGCCAGCTGAACGCTTAATTGATGTCGATGCTTTTCGATCAAGGGGCGTACCTGCTCCAGAGCGTCAGTAATGACGTCCTTTAGATCAGTCTCCGTTTTCTCGATCTCGACGTTGCCACGAGTCACCCGTGAGACATCCAGCAAATCATCGATGAGGCTCGTCATGTGTTTCGCCTGACGTGCGATGATGGCACTGGTTCGCCGCACCGTCAGCGTATCGATATTCGCTCCAGACAGAACGGCCGCAGCCGAAGTGATTGGTGCAAGCGGGTTACGGAGCTCATGGGCGAGCATAGCCAGAAACTCATCCTTCTTCTGATCTGCCTGGCGCAGGTCCTCCTCGGTTCGCTTCTGCTCAGTGACGTCGATAACGATACCACTCATACGTTCGGGCTTGATATTGGAGCCATATACACTCCCGTGAACAGCAATCCAATGAAGACTGTCGTCCGGCCATATCACGCGACATTCGAATTGCCAATCTGTCTGCGTCGCCAACGATGACTGAAACCGGCTGAGCACCTCGTTTCGATCATCAGGGTGAACATGCTCGATAAAAGACTTCATGCTCCAGTGTTCTATGGGCGTCGAATACCCAAAACACTGATCGTGACGCGAGGAACGATACGAAGTGTCATTGACAAGATCGAGATCCCAATCACCAATTTCGGCAGCTTTAAGGGTAAACTCCAGCCGATCCGCTGTCTGGCGCCATCGGCTTTCGGCCTCTTTCCGCTGCGTGATATCCCTATAAAAGATCGCAAGCCCATCGATAGCTGGATAAGCGCGCACATCAAGCCAGCAACTTCGTCCGTCAGCGAAGGCATGATGCTGTTCAAAGCTTTCAGCCAGCCGGTCTTTCATGGCGCGCCGATAATGTTCCGCCAGCGGCAGTGCTTCGGATCCTGGCCATGCTTCCCAGTGCGTCTTTCCCAGGATGTCCTCTGCAGTAAATGCCTCGAATCTTAAAGCGCCTGCATTGATCTGACGTATTCGAAATTCGTTATCGAGTAAGACGAAGCCTTCGTCCATGCCTTCCAGAAGCCGGCGACTCTGGTCGCGCTCGACCTGAAGCTCCTGCTGAATCTCCATTTGCCGACCAAAAAGCAGTTGCTGCTCCATGACGGCTTTTCTGAGCTCGATCTGACTCATGATCTGTTGCGCCAGCGTGTCGAGAATGAACTGTTCCTGCTCTGTAAGCCCTGCCGGCCTGGGCTTCACATCAAGCGCACAGAGCGTGCCCAGCGCGACACCCTCAGACGTCTCCAGCCGGGCGCCAGCATAGAATCGTAGGCCGGGGTCGCCCACCACAAGAGGGTTGCACTCGAAACGCACGTCGCTCTTGGTATCCGGAATGATCATTTGCCCAGGTTGAAGTATGGCAAATTTGCATATCGAATCGTCGAGTGGCATCTCGCGGGTGCCCAGTCCAAGCTCAGACTTGAACCACTGCCGCCCCTCCGCGATGAGGTTGACTGCGGCAATTGGCACATTGAGCAACTGACTCAATAACCTGACCACATCATCGAATGACTTCTCCACGGGTGTGTCGAGAATTCCATAACTATCGAGAATTGCCAGACGATGGATTTCGTCAGCGGGTGTGTTGGTCGGGGTCATTCGGGACATCCAGAATCAAAACTGAACTCTAGCACGACGCGTGGATCTGGTCGCTGACGAGAAATACGTCTCTGTTGCTTTCAGCCTGGATGTTGGAAAGCATGTGCCTGGCGGCCACCGTACATGTGGCTGCCAGGTGAAGTCTCCATGCCTACCTGACTATGGGAAGCATCATTGTCCTGATGCTGTCGACATTGATCTGATCACGGAGCGTGGTTTACTTGCCACCTGGTTTGAGGCTGGCGTAATAGGCTGCAAGATTGGCCATGTCGGCCTCGCTCAGGCCAGCGGCCTGACCGTGCATGACGACGGCCTGACCACCGGTGCGGGTCTTGTTCTTGTAAGCAGTCAGGGCACTGATGATATAGGCGGCGTTCTGTCCTGCAAGGTTGGGATACATCGGAATGGTAGCGATGCCGTCCTGACCATGACAGGCGGCACACACCGCTGCCTTGGCCTTTCCAGCCTCTGCATCGGCAGCCTGTGCGGATACGGAAGCCAGACCTGCTAGAACGGTAAAACCTGCCACAACTACAGTGCTGAATGATCTTCGCATTACTGTACTCCTACTTTGACTTTATAATTCATCTCAAATCTATGTTTTCAATTTAATACACAGCTGACCATGCTACAACTGCATTCAGCTCAGCGGCCGGACTTATTTTGCGCCCTGAGCTATCGCGTTCAGTCTCCATTGAATCTTATACGTCTCAAACGACGCCCTGCGCCAGCATGGCATCCGCAACCTTGACGAAGCCAGCGATATTGGCACCAGTCACGTAGTCGGTATACTCGCCTTCGTCCTCCTTGCCATAGGACACGCAAGCCTTGTGGATACAGGACATGATGGTGTGCAGCCTGTTGTCTACTTCAGCTTCCGACCAGTGCTGTCGCATCGAATTCTGCGCCATCTCGAGGCCGCTGACTGCTACGCCACCAGCGTTGGAGGCCTTGCCAGGTGCGTAAAGAATCCGCGCTTCCTGCACCGTATGGATGGCCTCCAGCGTCAATGGCATATTGGCCCCTTCACTGATGCAGAAACAGCCGTTATCGAGCAGCGTTTTTGCGTCGTCTACATCGAGCTCGTTCTGGGTGGCGCAAGGCAAGGCAATATCGCAGCGATATTGCCAGGGCTTCGCACCTTCTTCGAACTTGAGATTGAACTTTTTCGCCAGCTCACTGATGCGACCACGCCGCTCGTTCTTCAGCTCCATCAGATACTGCC
This sequence comes from Allohahella marinimesophila, assembly GCF_039538005.1. Taxonomy (NCBI): domain Bacteria; kingdom Pseudomonadati; phylum Pseudomonadota; class Gammaproteobacteria; order Oceanospirillales; family Hahellaceae; genus Allohahella; species Allohahella marinimesophila. Next base: position 471,334 of record NZ_BAABBO010000007.1, on the reverse strand, counting down.
ATTGTTCCATGGTGAAGCCATCCGGGTTGTGAACGACGCCATCTGAGTCGGACATGGTCACCACCAGCGCGTCAAGTTCGATAGCTTTGTGAGCGGTGAACTGGGCGACGTTTCCGGACCCTGAAATGGCGAGTTTCTGGCCAGCTATTTCCTTGTTTTTCGTTTTCAGCATAGCCTCGACAAAATAGATCAGACCGTAGCCAGTAGCTTCCGGTCGGAGGATGCTGCCGCCATAGCTCAGTCCTTTGCCGGTGAAAGTGCCAGTGACTTCGTTCCGCAGTTTTCGGTACATGCCGTACATGTATCCCACTTCCCTGCCGCCCACACCAATGTCACCAGCTGGAACATCTGTTTCCGGCCCTATATGCCGGTAGAGCTCGGTCATGAAGGCCTGACAGAAGCGCATCACCTCATTGTCGCTCTTGCCCTTCGGATCGAAGTCCGCCCCACCCTTCCCGCCGCCAAGTGGCAGCGTTGTCAGTGAGTTTTTCAGAACCTGCTCGAACGCGAGAAATTTCAAAACACTGAGATTGACCGAAGGATGAAATCTCAAGCCACCCTTATACGGGCCGATGGCACTGTTCATCTGCACCCGATAGCCGCGGTTGACGTGAACCTTGCCAGCGTCATCCACCCACGGCACACGGAATTGAATGATGCGTTCTGGTTCGACGAAGCGCTCGATCAGCCCCTGCTTCTGATAGTCCTTGCACTTCTCGATGAAGGGCCACAGCGTTGACAGGACTTCCTCGACAGCCTGATGAAATTCAGGCTGATGGGGATCTTTCTCACGCACACTATCGAGTGTTTGCTCCAGCGACATCTGCATTTTCAAGCCTCTTGCTTCGATACATTGTTTATATCACCACGACCGTCGGCTAGGCGCCTGGTCGGCATGAGAGTTGTTTACGCCCAGTTTGAGCAGACAGTCTGATTCACCAATGCCGCCTGATCCAAACCGTTCCGTTTCAGGACGGTCCGTACACTTGGCATAGCGCATAAAAAAACCCGCATTACGCGGGCTGGAAAGCGTGATCAGACGTTGGTATCAGTGACCAGAGTTTGGGTCAATGTCCCCGTGCGCCTTGAAGATCTCATGGTTCTCCTCGCCAACCACATGGAGTATGCCTACAAGCCCTTTCTCGAGTCTGGACAGCGCGTGGTCAACCAGGATGTACTTGCCTGGCACCTCTGTCCCGAACTCGACCATTGTGGCGCCACCCGGTGCGACTGTAGTGGTCTGAATGTTTTTCAGCGGCGGAGAAGTCAGGTCGCCCTGGTTGTAGACGCTGTCGAAAATCTCACCGATCACGTGGAAGCTCGAGGTCAGATTCGGACCACCTACGCCAAAGTAAATGCGAACCTTTTCACCAACCTTGGCCTCCATTCTGTGAGTCTTGGACAGTGCGCCCATAGTGCCGTTGAAGGTCAGGTGCTCAGGGCGCTCATCCAGCAGCTTCTCGAGTGAAAACTCATGCTCACCCTGTGTGCCATGTTTCTGAGCAGTGTAGAGCTCACCCTGCATCACATAAAACTCGCGATCGACCGGGTGCAGGCCACCTTCAGGCTCGACCAATATCATGCCGTACATGCCGTTTGAAATATGTTGTGCCACCATCGGCGTGGCACAATGGTAGACGTAAAGCCCGGGGTTGAGCGCCTTGAAGTCGAAGCTCTTGGTTTGTCCAGGAGCCGCCTGGGTGACTGCTGCCCCACCGCCAGGGCCAGTCGTTGCGTGGAAGTCGACGGAGTGGATATGGCTGCTGTCGGCCTTGTTCGCCATGTTGACGGTCACTGTATCGCCAACCCGCACCCGAATGAAAGGGCCTGGGACCTTGTCGTTAAAGGTCCAGTAACGATAAGTGGTGCCGTCATCCAGCTGGCCGAGCACTTCGGTGGTCTCGAGGTCGACAGTCACAGACTGCGGTCCACGCTTGCCCACAGGCTTGCCAACCTGTGTTGGATCCATGGATACATCGATGCCTTTCGGCTCCTGCTTCGCAGCCTTGGCGCCGCCGACGATGATCTTGCCGATCATGCCGGCCTGGACGTGACCCGGCAGCGTGCAGATGTACTTGAATTCGCCGTTCTTGTCGGCACGGAACACTACCGCTGTGCTCGAGCCCTTGGCTGAAATATTGTCTGAATCGACTTTGAAGTCAGGCAGTGCAATATCGTGAGTAGCGCCATCGCCGTTGACCAGGTTGATCTGGACGACTGCACCTTCTGCCACTGTCAGGTCGGGGTTGATCTGGCCGTCAATATTGCCGCCGACACCGATGAAGACCAGTCTGCCGTCTGCAATGTCCGTGCGAAGGGTAAACTTCACATCTGGACGATAGGTGACCGCCTGGCCGTGACCGTTATGTGCGCCTGAGGTGTCGGCTGCCATGACAGGGTTGCCGATCACGGCACCGAGAAGGATGACGGCAATGGCTGAGCGAAGAATGTTCTTTTTCATAACGTCTACCTCTGATCAGGGAAGAATCCCGGCTCTGCCGACCTGGACAGAACTCATGAGCAGAAGATAGCGTCAATCGGCTGCGGCTTTCTTGATATGAGTCAAATGGAATACATGTTTTAGATGGAAGTCGTTCTGGACTCAGAGCACGTTACGCGGAGAACAATGCGACAGCAGTGCTTTCAACCTTTCCATATCGATGATATCGACACGTTTCTTGTCGACTGTGATATAGCCTTCGTCCTGCAGCTTTGAAAAAGTACGGCTGACCGTCTCCAGCTTGAGCCCCATGAAACTGCCTATCTCCTCACGAGTCATCCGCAAATGAAAGCCGGAGGCTGAATAGCCGCGCGCAGCATTCCGTTGCGACAGATTCAGCAGGAAGGCTGCTACACGTTCTTCAGCACGCATATTGCCCAACAGCATCATCACACTCTGATCACGAACGATTTCGCGGCTCATGATGCGGTGGAACTGTCGCTGTAGCGCAGGAATCTCGCGTATCAGGTTTTCTAGACGAGTGAAAGGAATTTCACACACCTCACTGTCTTCCAGGGCCGTGGCATGACAGGCATGAATATCGGTACTGATGGCGTCGACGCCCATGATTTCGCCGGTCATGTGAAACCCCGTCACCTGTTCACGACCGTCTTCCGTCAGCGCGTGAGTCTTGAAGAAACCGCGACGAATGGCGTAAAGGGACTCGAAATGGGTGCCAGCCTGATAGAGATGCTCGCCTCGCCTGACGCTGCGACGCTGATCGATCAACAGGTCCAGCTGGCTGAGGTCGGCATCGGGCAATCCAAAGGGCAGGCAAAGTTCTGCCAGACTGCAATTGGAACAGGCCAGCTTGAGCGCATGAAGAACGGGCTTTTGATTATCCTTGACGACTGCTTCAGACATGAGACCTCTGTGCCTGTTGATCTGACTGTTAAGTGTCTGGGGGGAAGAGATTATCATAGATTAAGTTGCATTTGATCCACATCAAATCTGGAGGCGCGCTGCTCCGCTAGAGTAGCCACTATACACCCTGGTGAGCCCCCATGATGAACAGACCGCAGAGCGACCTGAATATCGAGGTCGACACCGACCTCATTGGACGGCTCGACCGCAATGGGCCGCGTTATACCTCATATCCCACAGCCGATCGCTTTGTCGAAGCCTTCGATGCCGGGACCTATGCGGCCTGGGCTGAACAAAGCAGTCTGGCCGGTCGCGTTCGTCCATTATCGCTCTATTTCCATCTGCCATTCTGCAACACGCTGTGCTATTTCTGCGCCTGCAACAAGATCGTCACCAAAGACCGCTCGCTGTCGGTGAAGTACGTCGACTATCTCATCAGGGAAATGGCGCTGCAACGGGCACTGTTTGGCGAGCATCCGGCCGTCAGCCAGCTGCACTGGGGCGGCGGTACGCCAACCTTCCTGCCTGCCGATCAGATGGAGCGATTGATGGCGGCCACAAGGTCGCAGTTCCGCCTGTTGGAGGACGCGGAAATCAGTATCGAGATCGACCCACGCAAGGTCGATGCCGGAACGATGGCTGTACTGGGGCGTATTGGTTTCAACCGTATCAGTGTGGGTATTCAGGATTTCAATTCAAAGGTACAAAAGGCCGTCAATCGCATCCAGTCGCTGGAACAGACGCGGTTGGTCATCGAATCGGCACGGGAGCATGGCGCCAGATCAGTCAATATCGATCTCATCTACGGCTTGCCCCATCAGACCCTCGAAGGCTTCACTAAAACGCTGAATCAGGTCATTGAACTGAGCCCCGACCGCCTGTCGATCTACAACTATGCGCATATGCCCGCAATGTTCAAACCACAGCGACGGATTCAGGAAGACGATCTGCCGAGCAGGGAGACCCGGCTGGCCTTGCTGAAACTCGCCATTTCGATGCTGACCAGGGCTGGCTACGTCTATATCGGTATGGACCACTTTGCCAAGGCGGATGACGAACTGACCATCGCCCAGCAGCAGGGTCGTTTGCAGCGCAACTTTCAGGGCTATTCGACCCACGCTGACTGCGATCTCGTGGCCATGGGCATTTCAGCTATTGGCAAGGTCGGCCCCTGCTATAGTCAGAACGTCAAGGACCTGGCCGAGTATTATGATCGGCTCGATCGCGACGAATTGCCGGTCCTGAGGGGGATTCAGCTCAGCGCCGACGATCTGCTGCGGCGTTCGCTCATTCAGAATCTGATGTGTCAGTTCGAAGTCTCACTCGAGGCCTTGCAGATTGCCTACCTGGTGGACTTTCACCACTATTTTGCGCGCGAGCTGCCCGTTCTGCGCGAGTACGAACGTGAAGGCCTGTTGACGCTCGACGATGAATGGCTGGTGGTGACACCAAAAGGCCGTCTCCTCATCCGCAACATCTGCATGGTCTTCGATCAATACCTGCAGGCCGACCAGCTCATCAAGCGTTATTCCAGGGTGATATAGACCTTGCCGTGCGATCCGCGCCAGGCAACGAGCCCTGCAGCCCTCGCTCGGACAGCCAGTCCAGCAGCGCCGGTAATGGCATTGGCCTGGCCAGGAAATACCCCTGGATGAGGTCGCAGTCCAGATCGATGAGGATATCCAGCATTTCCTGGTTCTCCACGCCCTCGGCAACGACCCTGTAGCCGAGGTTCTGTGCCATCTCGAGGGTCGTCTTGACGATGACCTGATCATCGGTGCTGCTGGTCAGATCGAACACGAGCGATTTGTCGATCTTGATCTCATCGATAGGCAGCTTCTTGATGTAGGACAGTGAAGAATACCCGGTCCCGAAGTCATCGATGGACAACAGCACGCCGATCTTCTTCAAACGGAAAAGCTCCTCACTGGCCCGTATCGGATTGTCCATCATCGCCGTTTCAGTCAATTCCAGCATGATGTCCTGCGGTCGGACGCCAAACTCTTCGAGCATGAATGCCACCTGCTGGGCGAAGTCGGGCTCCTTCAGGTTCACCGCAGAAATATTGATCGAGAACTGCAGGGGAAAGCCGCCCGCAGTCAGCTCCGAGTGCGCTTTTAGCGTGTTGCGAATGACCCATCGCGTCAGTGGTGTGATGATGCCGGTGCGCTCTGCCAGCGTTACAAATTCGTCCGGCGGTATGAAGCCATATTCAGGATGCTTCCAGCGCACCAGCGTCTCGACCCCGATAATCCGGTTCCGTTTCAAGTCCAGCTGCGGTTGGAAGTGCAGGTCGAGGCCGTCGTGACTGATCGCCTTGTCGAGCTCAGCCATGAGTGTCAGACGACGTTCGTTATATACATCGAAGCTTTCGTCGTAGAAGGCGAGATTGTCCTGCGCCTGCCCTGCCATATCGAGCGCGATATGGGCCTTGCGCATCACATCCTCTAGTTCCTTGGCATCTGCAGGGAAGCGCACGATACCGATCTTGGCGCCGGGATCCAGCGTCAGGTGATCGAATTGCACGCTCTGACGGACTTCGGCATCCAGCTGCAGCAGCCTGGCATCCAGCGCCCCATCCTCGGTTACCGCAATGTTTTTTAGCAGCAGCCCCATGGTGACGCCTTCGGTACTGGCAAGGCAAACCTGCGACCCCTGGCGAGACTCGAGGGTAATGCTGTCCTGAAGCGAAACACAGAAAGTGCTGAGTCTTGTCGCTATCTGGCACAACAGCCGGTCAGCATTATCGTGACCAAGGGTCTTGTCTATCTCGTGGAAGCGGCTGAGATGTATCAGACAAACCATGAAGGGCTGCGAGGCGTCTGCCGTAATCAGCTCGCGAATCCTCTTTTCGAACAATACGCGATTTGGCAGGCCCGTAACCACGTTATGGGTGGCCTGCAGTACCAGCTGATGTTCAGCGCTGAGACGCTCTTCAGCATCCCTGATACTTCTTCGGTGAGCAGCCACCCTATCGTTCCGTTCGCGATAGATGCGATCGACAATGGCGATCGACAGCAGCATGGCTTCCAGCGCCGAACCAATCTGTACGCCGTAGGTCGTCAGAAACGACTCGCTCAGAAAGCCAATCTTGTAAAGCATGGTCGAGAGAATGCCGATCGACAGGCCCACCCAGGCAAAGGTGAAGAATCTGGCCTCCCGCACACCGCGCCACCACAGCACAGGGCCGGTCAACAGCAGCATCACAGATACTGGAATAGTGAGGTAGGCTGAGGTCATCAGCGATGTCTCAGGCCTCAAAAAGGGCAACATGGCCAGGCATAGGATGCTGGCAGCGATGGCGAGGCGGTATCCGAGATTCAACAGCGGACTGTGCTTGTCGACACGCAGGAAATTCTGCGCGAAGAGGCAGCCGAACAAAACTGATGCCGGAATGTTGATCTGTATGAGCCAGTACTGCATTGCCGGCGAATCCGGCCAGAAGTACTCAAAGGTCCGACCATGCAAGGTGGACTGCAACAGCAACAAGGTGGCCACGAAGAGCACATAATACAGGTAGGTCTTTTCCCGCAGGGCGTAATAGATCATCGAGTTGAACAGGATCAGGAAAATGAGAATGCCGTAGTAAATCGAGTTCAGCTGTGCGGCGATGACATCATGCAGGTGGAAGGCCCGCTCGTTCCAGAGCGTGATCGGGAACTCCATAGGACCCGATTCCTTTACCCGAAACATATAGGTATAGATTTCGGCAGGCTCGAGCGTCACTGGAAACAGAAAATTCGGATGCGCAACTATTCGTTGGGAGAACGGATATAGATCACCTGTGACGCCAGACTGCACCGGCTCGCCATTCCGAAGAAGTTGATACTCGATATGGTCTATAAAGGGTGCATGGACATCAAGCAGCTTGTCCAGCGGCTTATTGGTGGTGTTGACAAAGTCGACCCGAAACCAGAATACGGCGCTGGAATAGCCAAAGTTCGCAGTGCCTATTCCCGTCTCCTGCCAGGCCCCCTCTCCGCTGGTGAGGCTGTCGAACGACAGCCGTCCACCTTCATCCTCGATATAATAGAGCGTCGGAGTATGCTCCGCGCTTCCATCTACCAGGTCCGGTATGAGGGCATCGCTAGCCAGTATTTGGGGCGCCAGCAAAAGAAGGAGCCACAGACAAGCCATGAGGCGCCGCTGGACAGCAACGACCGAACAAGCAAACATGGTTAAAGATATCTGGAAAACATCTTACAACCGTAGCTGTGAACCGGCATTTTCGCCAATAGGTTGATCATTTCCTGTCCAATCTTCAATCTTCCAGAACGTGAGAACCAATATTCGGTCGAGTGTATTCTGGGCAAAAAAAAGCCGATGCAGCCCCTGGACTGCATCGGAAAGAAAGGCCGAGGGCGTCCGGTGTCGCCCCAGGTCGTCGGGAAGTCCCCTCCTATCGGTCTTCGTAACGCTGGTGCTTGAAGAAGATGCCAGAATCACCGAAGGCCGATGCTACGAATGCGGAGTTCATGACCAGCTCCCCAATCTTGGTCGCACTCTCACGACGCTCCCTGGCATAGCGACGGTTCAGTGACGGGAAGATCGAGCTTCTGATCGACTTGGTGGTGGCATAGACGTCGTAGACCTTTACACCCTCAGGCAGTGCCATCAGATCCTCACGGAAATCGTGTGGCTCTGATGAGAACATCCCGTTGAGCTCCTGACCGGGCACGAAGTAGAGTTGCGTTGGTGACTTGGGTGCAGCAACGGGACTACCATCCTGACGGGTTTCAGCCATTGCGTTGGCCATCAGCAGCGTCGGCTTGGTGCTCACGAGGGAAAACAGGATCGTGGAGCCAAGTGACTCATTGGCTTCAGGTGACACATAATTCGACATCTCGTTTGCAAAGAAGTCGTAGTTGTCGCCCTGCCCGGACAGCGTGTACAGCGCAGAAATGTTTTCTGAAGGTTTGCCATCAGCGAACAGCTTCAGAGCCAGGCCCGGCGCATAGCCGCGATCCGCAGGATCACCAGTCAGCGACAGTCTCAGCAGGCCTTCATCGGCACCTTCGAACAGCCCGGTATACTGACTGCCAGCTTCAGGTACGAACTTCACTCGTGCCACAGCAGCGCGTGGGTGAAGTGGCTTCTCATAGCCCGCTGGCGCGACGTCGCCTACGCGATTGACCTTGGTCCAGAGGATGGAATCGATCAGTCCACCGATATTGACTGGCGGAATCTCAGGTAACTCGTTTGCATCGTAGGCGGTGCGCATGACGCCATTGGTCCAGAGATGCTGCGCCTTGGCATCGGCATCCCACGACTCATACTCGGCAGGCATGTTGAGGCCCCAGGGCTTGAACGCGTTGTCCATGCCGACAAGGCTGCCAGACAGGTTCGGGTAGTGACGCTTGATGATGTCGACCATGGTGTTTTCCTCGACCCAGTCGATACCTTCCTGGGTATACACTTCGGCTCGATAGTCGCTGGTAAAGAAGCGGTCCGTCATTAGACGACGCGAGGCGTTGAGGATGAAGATCTGGAACGCGGTTTCACCAAAGCCAAAGCCATCCGGCCGGGTTTCTTCGGCCAGTTGACCAACCAGGGTATCGATCTGCTCGATATCGTTGTTGTAGAGCTGCTTGAGTTCGGCCAGCGTTTCCGGATCATCAGTCAGATCCTCAAATTTTGTGATGGGCTTGAGGCCGATCTGGCGACGGAACTCGTTATATCGGGGAACACCGCGCTCACGATCACGAAGTATATCGATGGTAGCCATGTCCAGCCTGCCGCGCACAGGCACGTCGAGATTCCGCATGAAATCAGGATAATTCTTCAGTGTCAGCGAACCCGGGTTGGTGATACCAAAGGAGTACCACATACGGTCGGCGCCTACGTCGTCGAGCAGGTCTTCAGCATCGCCATCGCGGGTCTCAGGCAGGGGGATCTTCTGGTCGACAATATTGGAGCCGATATCGTAGACATCGATGCTATCACGCAGCAATGGGTGCATGCGGTACACGGCCACAAACTCTTCGGTCAGGGTATACGGCACGTCATAGTCGCTCGGTGTCCGCGAGCCCACGAGACCGCCAAGGGCATGGTCGAGGAAGCCGGCATCGCCCTGCCCCAGATTAGAATTGAGGCCAATCAGTCTGAACAGGTTGCCCAGCTGGTTGAAGTTCTGGTTCAGGTTGTCGAGATCGTTCTGATACTTGTCACGCTTGTCGCGGTCGCCACCAAGCCCCCACCAATTGGCATACATCGCCCTTTCCAGTACAGGGTTGGCGAGGATTGCCGGCGTCCATTCGACGGTATGAATCTTGGCCATCAGCGCTGCGTTGACCAAGCGGGCGCGATCGTACAGCCACTCATCGCTGGCATCCGGGTAGGCTTCCGCGAGACGGTCGGCGATCGCGTTATGCTCAAGGGTGAACAGGCGATGCAGCATCGATAGACCCACCCACCAGTTCTCGTTGAAACCGGTCACCGGCTTGCCACTCATGAATTCGGTCGGCAGGGTTTGTTCATCGGTCACTTTGAGACGGCCGCCTTCGAAAGCGCGAACACTGTCATTGGTCGCCTGGTCGCTGCCGTAAAGTTGTGATCCATCCCACCAGTGGGTATTGACGTTCTGGAAGGTAGGTGGCAGATCAGCGTCGTCCCCGGTGCGGGTCGGGTCTGGCATCGTGCGCTTGACCACCATCTCACCCGTCCCGAGACTGTCGCCCGCTGGTAATGGAATGCGCATTGGATCTGCATCACTTTGCGGACCGTGGTCGAACCAGTCATGCACCATGAACTGGATCCAGGCCGCAGCAATGAAGTTGAGCGATGTGGCCGGTTTGAATTCATCGCCCCTCGCCATCAGCACATTACTGACTTCTCGCGGGTTGGGCGTCAGCAAGGTATCGGCGTTGTTTTCAGCCCAGACCGAAGCCGGATCCACGTTGCGACCGAACCGCCGGTACACCGAGCCCTCTGCCGGATTTTCCAGAATGTTACAGGTACCGTCGACGGTTCGAGCCATCAGGCTCCTGTCGTCGCAGACCAGGTTTGCGTTGTGCTTCGCCCACTGCTCCATGTCGAACATGTTGTTCTCGAGCAGATCAGTCCTCTCCGAGCTGAGGACAAGCAGCGCGCCCATGACGCCAATACTGCCAAAACTGGTGAGGGCCGGCCAGGTGACCCAGGGTGTTATCGCCATTTCTTGTTCTCCATTGCTATGTGTGTCCTGTGAGGTACAGCGCTGGCGACTCTAGCAGTGAAACAGGAAAAGCAATCCCCTACTTGGGTAGGGTAAGCTGTGGAACTGATAACTCTGTCACAATCGCCTGTGGCGCCTCCTGAGTAAGCTGCATTCAGTCGAACGGGCTAACGTCAGAGCCTGGCCACGAGAGGTATCTTCATGAAAGGACACAGCATTCAGTGAGTAGCATTGAACGGGGGTATGGGGTGGCGCGCATCCTGCGCCAGCCACTGATTACACTGCTCGACCATAGCGAACAGTTTCCATTGACTTTACTGATAGCACCAGCCGGTTCTGGCAAGTCGACCTTGCTGCATCACTGGGAGGCACTGTATCCCACTCGGCGCATCGTCAGGCTGGCGCTGGACGAACGGGATAACGATCCTCCGAGATTCTTTCGCCGACTGGCCGAAGCCCTGCGGGGGGTCATGCCCGGTTTCGACATCACCTGGTATGACCCCTTCCTGAAGGAGTTCAGGCCCTCAGGCAGCAGCATCGCCGAGTCGATGGCAGACGCCTTTGATCGTATTGATGGCGGACTGCATCTGGTGCTGGACGATTTTCAGCACATTGCAGCGCCCAGTATCATCGAGGTGTTCACCACCATGCTCGAACACCCTCCAGCCAGGTTACATGTGGTGCTGGCGACGCGAAACTACCCCACCTTCCCGCTGACGCGCATCAAACTAGCCGATAAATTGCTCGTTATTGACAGTCACGATCTCAAGGTGACCATCGAAGAGGTTCATCACCTGAATATTGGTCTCGGTGGTCAAGCGCTCTCTGCCGAGAATGCCGATCACGTGCTGGCCATGACGGAGGGCTGGCTCACGGGCGTGAAGATCGCGCTCCTGGCTGCTCTGGAGTCCGGACAGCAGGCGCTCCAGGGGTTTTCAGGCAACCAGGCTGAAGTGGTCGAATACTTCGGGCATGTTGTGCTCAAGGGCCTGCCGGACAGTCTCCGGCAGTTGTTTCTGCAGAGCTCGATCTTTGAATACTTCGATGGCGCCATTTGCGATGAAGTCCTGCAGCGAAGCGGCTCAGCGCTCCTGCTCGAGGACGTCGCCGCCCGGGAGCTGTTCATGCTGCCTGTGGAAGGTCGGCCGGGGTGGTTTCGCTATCATGCGCTGCTGCACGACTTTCTCCAGAACCGCTTGAAGATCGAGCAGCCAGATCTCATCGAAGACCTGCACCGCCGAGCCGCGCGGTATTTTCTCGCCCACGAGGATGAGGACCAGGCCTTACGACATGCGGAGCGCAGTGGGGACCAGGCCTTGTTCACCAGCACCCTCGAACGCTGCTTTGACGAGTGGATCCGCTACGGTCATTTCGGCAGAATACTCAAATGGTCTGATCAGCTGCCGGAGGAACTCATTCACGGCAATTACGACCTGGCGGCACCACTCATCTGCGGGCTGACGCTCTCGCGTCGTTTCCACCACGCGCGATACTACCTCGATGAGTTGAAGCTGAATCTGGAGCCACCCACTTCCGGACGTTATGCCGATGCCTACACCTGCACCTTCCTCGAGCTGCATCTGCAGCTGTTCCAGCATGATACTGACTTCTTCCAGGATGCCGATCTCGAGCTTTTGCTGCAGAGCAGCGGCCACCGTGATATTCGCGCATTCTCGCTGGCCATGATTGCCTACTACCACCTGCAGCACGCGCGGCTCGACCTCGCGCTGCAGCTGGCCACGCAGGCGCGTACGGTATTGCAGAAACTTGGCCACCACTTTCTGGCCAGCTACGCCGGGCTCATCATTGCCCTCTCACACCGGCAGAACAACTGCCTGCTCGAAGCCATGCAATGCGTCGAGGCACCCTTTGAAGATACGCCCCGGCTAACCCCGAGCTGGACCTTATGGGCGACCGGCAAGCTGGTCATCCTATATGAGCAGAACCGCCTGGATGAAGCGCGACTACTGTGTGAAGAGCTGCTGCCGCTGGTGAACGCCGCTTCGGCTACTGAAGTCATTGCAACGGTCTATCTCACGCTCTCGAGACTGCAGCATCATTTTGGCGAGTTTGTCAGCGCCAGGCGCCTGCTCGACAAGCTCTCGAATATTCTCAAGCTTGGCAATTACGAACGCTTCGTCAGTCAGGTCGCGCATGAGTCGATGCGTCAGGCTGTCGACCTCTGTGATGAGCCCCGCATTGCCGCCCTGGCCGAACAGTTTAATCTTGCGGAGGTGGTTCGGCAGGCCGCGGACAAGGTACCTGACTATAGCGAATGCCGTGAGCGCTATGGGCTCGCCGCCGTTTACTGGCTTACTCATCAAGGACAATTCGCCGAGGCTGGGGCTCTTCTCGATTCGTTGATCAGTGAGCTCAACCGCGCGGGCATCCGCAACAGAGCGCTTGTGAGCGAGGCGAATCTGCTGGTGCTGAAGGCCAGAGACCAGTCAGGTGCTGACAGGATGAAAGCACTGAAGGCCCTGCTGAGCCGCTTTGACCTATACAGCGTTTCCCGCGGTATCTTCGATGAAGCACCGGGGCTATCCGAATTGTTCCGGGACGCCTGCCAGAGCGGTTTACTCAGACCGCCTGAAGCTTATCTCGAGCGCTTCCAGAGCATCATTGAACAGGCGCAAGCGTCAGCACCTACGCCCACCGACCCCAGGTCGCTACTGACGAATCGGGAGCTCGAAATATTCAATTGTCTGCTACGCGGCCTCGCCAACGCGGACATCAGTCGCCAAACAGGCACGAGTCTCACCACGACCAAATGGCACCTGAAGAATATCTACAGTAAACTCGGGGTGTCCAACCGGACGGAAGCTGTTCTCAAAATGTCGCCCAACCTCACCTTCGTCCCCTGACGAATTATCTGGAGCGAATGCCGATGCCCCTGCACAGATCAGTCTTTATCGTCACTATCGCCCTGTTGACCTTCACACTGGCGGCCTGCCAGAGCGCATCCCGCCGCAACGTGCAGATGAGCTACGACGAACGCGTGGACTTCGCGAGCTATGAGAGCTTCCATGTCGAATTCGTTCGTCAGCAGCACCAGATTCTCGGTCTTACCTCCCTGATCGACAGCGCAATCCAGCAGGAGTTGATGGCCAAGGGGCTGACACCGGCTGCTCAAGAGTCGGCGGACCTGCTCGTTCGCTATACCACCGCCGTAGAGCGTACACAGGGGCCGAGGCTCGAGCAGATTCCAACTGGAGACGGGGTAATCACCCGCCCACTCATGGAACCGATCAATGAAGGGTCGATACTTGTCAATATCTTGGATCGCGCCAGCGGCGATATCATCTGGAAAGCCTCTTCTGTCAGTGACATTACCGGGGTGGATATCGAAGAGCTCTCGCAGGCGCAGGTCGATGAAGCCATTACCGAACTGTTCGAAGACTATCCCTCGAGCTCGATGTTCGATGGTCTGCTCCCACTCGTAAACTGAGCGCGAGCCACGCCCGGCAGGCTCGGCAGACTTGTCTATACTCGAATCATTGCGGCTAATCGAATGGGACGAGTACGGTCATGAGACGATTGAAAGAGTACTGCAAGCTGGGTGTGATCGGCTGTATCAGCTGCGCATTATCAATTAGCCTCGTGCAGGCCGAAATCTATAAGTGGAAAGATGCTTCCGGACGCTGGCAGTTCAGTGACAAGGCGCCGGACACCAAGGCGCCCGTCACAACGGTAGGCGGCAGTCAGGACCCCAGGGCAGAATCAGCAGAGCCGGCGTCGGTCGATGAGGACCATGACCTGCAGGCAAAATTGACTGCGCGTTACAAGCCTTCCACCACGATCGAAAAAGTCACGCTGGCAGTAGTGGGTGTGGAAAGTGTGCTTGGCCAGGGCAGTGGCTTTTTCGTGTCCGACACCGGCTATATCATTACCAATCGTCACGTAGTTCGACCCGAAGCTGACGGCAATAGCGAAAAGATCAGGGCGGCGCAGGTAGAAAATGAAAAGATCCTGGCCGAACGCAGGCGCGAACTCGAAGCTGAACGTGCCGAACTGCGCATCTACGAGAAGAAAATCCGCGATTACAAGTCTGACATCGACAGACGTAGCGAAAGCTCATCGAAGCAACTCGCACTCGATGACTATCTAGCCCACCAACGGCAGTACGACGCCAGGCGTCGTCAACTTGACAGCTACCAGTCCAGTTACGATGAAGTGGCCGAGCAGCACCGTCGTGAGATGGCGGATTACAACTTCAACAGCAGCCTGGCTGGGGCAGCGAAGCGCTTCAAGATCTATCTCAAGGACGATACGCAGCTTCAGGCCAATCTCATCCTTGTCAGCAGCGAGCACGACCTGGCCTTGTTGAAAGTGGACGGCTATCGCACGCCATCGCTGCCCACTGGAAACGACGCAGCCGCTCAGCAAGGCAACCCGGTGTTCGCAGTCGGCAGCCCCTTGGGCATGCGCGACTCGGTCACCTCCGGCATCATCACCCGAAGGCAAAAAGACTATCTGGTGACCGATGCGAGAATTCTACCGGGCAATAGTGGGGGTCCTCTGCTCAATCAGGCTGGTGAAGTCATTGGCGTCAATACACTCAAGTTTGCTCAAACTGCAGTGGCCGAAGGTTTCGGCCTGGCGATTCCGGTCTCGGTCGTCACGACAGCCTTCGATCGTTATCTCCCAGCGCCGGTCGCCAGCAACAGTCAATAAAGGACGGCCCGGAGCGGGCTGTCATCTCCTGTTCATCCCCCTGTCACATGGGTGCAACCCCACCGTCACATAGCTGCCTTACAGTGAGCCGGCTCTTCTCACACACACCAAGAACAGGCAGCTCTCATCATGACACTCCACAAGCAGTTTGGAACAATCTGCGCGTTCGTCGCGCTCTGTTTCATGAGTACCTTCACGATGGCCAAGACCATACAGATCGCCGTGACCGATCTCGTTGGCCTGGAAGAACTTCAACGCGAATTTGGTAAATTCGTCGAGGTGCTTGGCGACCGGTCAGGCTATGACATCGAATTCCTCCCGGTCACCAATCGTACTGCGGCTGTCGAAGCCCTGCGCTTCAAGAAAGTCGACTTCGTGCTGACCGGCCCGGCCGAATATGTCGTCATGCAGAAGCGGACCGATGCGAAACTGGTGGTAGGCTTTTCCAGACCAGACTATTTCGCAGTCATCATCACCAGGACTGATGGCGATACGCGCTCTGTCATGGATCTCAAGGACAGGAAAGTGGCCTTTGGTAGCGTCGGATCGACTTCCAAGCACCTTGGGCCAGTTCAGGCCATTGCCGACAACGGTCTTGATCCTGCCAAGGATGTCGAGATCATCCACACCAACATGAACGTGGCCTGGGAAGCGCTCAAGAAAGGCGATGTCGCGGCGGTCGGCATGAACCACATCAACTTCCTCTCCTTCAGAGACGATGAGCTTGAAAAAGGTGGGCTGCAGCCCGGTGCTTTTCGTGTCATTGCCAGAGGTCCTGATCTACCCAATGATGTCCTGATGGCCGGCTCGCACGTCGAGCAGTCCGTGATCGACAAGATCCGCTCGGTCTTTATCGACCATTCGGAGGAACTCGTGAAGGCCATGCTGGCCGGTGAAGACAATCAGAAATACAAGGGCATGCAGTTTCTCACCGCCGTAAAAGACAGCGATTACAACTATGTTCGCGCCATGTACAAGACCGCTGGTTACCCTGAGTATTCAGAGTTCATAGGCGAATAATGTTACCGCTTACCCGGACGCTGCCTGCAGACGCGTTCTGCAGCAGTTCGAGACAGTCGCGCACCAGCGCGGCTGTCAAGGTCGAGGCGCTGTGCAAGCGCTACGATACTAATACTCCCAATATCTTCAGCGATGTCTCATTCAGCATCGGCACTGGTGAGTCCGTCGCGATCATCGGTCCAAATGGCGCTGGCAAGAGCACATTGCTGAAATGCTGCGTACGGCTGCTGGACCCTGATTCCGGCAGTGTTTTCTTCAACGACCAATGCCTGACCACGATGACCGCCCGGGACCTGCGCCGCTTTCGCAGCCGGATTGGTTTCGTGTTCCAGAAACACCAGCTCATCTCCGGCCTGTCGGCCTTATCGAATGTGCTGCATGGCAGCCTGGCAGGCCGTCCGGGCCCGCGCGGCTGGACCAGGCACCTCGCAGGCCGACAGACCTGCGAACAGGCCATGCACTGCCTCGAACTGGTCGGGCTCAGTGAAGTAGCCCAGCGACCTGTCGGCCGGCTGTCTGGTGGCCAGTCCCAGCGCGTGGCCATCGCCCGGGCGCTGATGCAGTCCCCTGCGCTGCTGATTGCTGATGAACCGACCGCGAGCCTTGATCCGCAGGCTTCCGAGGCCCTCATGGGCCTGCTCAGGGACTTGAGCACCAAGTCCGGCATCACGCTGTTGTTCGTCTCTCATGAGCTGCGTCATGCGACTGACTACGCCGACCGTGTGCTCGGCCTCAGTGGTGGCACCCTGCAGCTCGACCGGGCTTCGTCCTCGCTGTGTCTGAACGAGCTTCAGGATTTCTTCACGCTGGAGAAATATCGTGTCGCGAGCTGATCCGCTGGCTGTTGATAACCGCTACGGAAGCTCGGGCATCATCTCGGCTG
This sequence comes from Allohahella marinimesophila, assembly GCF_039538005.1. Taxonomy (NCBI): domain Bacteria; kingdom Pseudomonadati; phylum Pseudomonadota; class Gammaproteobacteria; order Oceanospirillales; family Hahellaceae; genus Allohahella; species Allohahella marinimesophila. The sequence continues at coordinate 454,240 of NZ_BAABBO010000007.1, read as the reverse complement.
TGGCTTTTCTGCTGGCATTGGGCTTCTTCTCCTGGTCGCTGATTCGGGCTGGCTTCTCGTTTACTGAACTCTGGGAAGGCCTGCCAAATATGGCGGTGATCGCGGGCGAAATGGTGCCGCCGGCCACCGACCGCATGCTCCCAATGCTCGACTCCATTCTGGTGACCTTCCAGATGGCTTTTGTCGGTACGGTGATAGGCGTCCTCATCAGCTTCCCGCTAGCACTGCTGGCTGCCCATAACACCTCCCCTCACCCCCTCATTGCCAGTTCGGTAAAAGGGATGATCAGTTTTTTCCGTACTGTGCCGGATCTCGCCTGGGCGCTGTTCTTCGTCGCTTCGGTCGGCCTTGGACCTTTTGCCGGAACACTGACGTTAATGATCGACACCATAGGCTTCTGCGGACGTTTTTTCGCTGAGGCCATCGAAGAAACAGATCCTGGGCCAAGTGATGCCCTCGCCGCTATTGGTGTCCATCCCATCGACAGAATCGTGGTGGCCACGCTACCAGACGCCCTACCTGGCATGACGGCCTCGGGGCTGTTTGCGCTGGAAAAAGCGGTGCGGTCATCCGTGGTGCTCGGTCTCGTCGGGGCGGGTGGCATCGGTGCTGAACTCGCCGTGTCGATGGAGATGTTCCGCTATGACCAGGCGGCCACCATTATTCTCATGATCTTCGTGCTCGTCATCGCTGTCGAAAAACTCAGCAACGCGGCGCGCAACGGCTTACGAATGTTAAGGAAACAGAATGTCTGATACCTCGATGACCACGAGCCACGAACACTCTTCCAGCGAATGCGCAGGCACGCTCAGGCATTGCCTGGTGTTGGCACCAGACGGCTGGCGCCTGTGCCGACAGCTGGACTACGCCGACGGGCGGATCACCAAACTTGATCTTGAGCCTGGGCCGATGCAACTGTCCGATTCGCCTGAGGGGCTGGAATACCTGATGCCGGGTATCGTCGATATCCACGGCGACGCCTTCGAGCGACACATCACCCCTCGGGCGGGCACACAGTTTCCGCTTGAACTGGCGCTGGGCGCCAATGATCACGGCCTTATCGGCGCTGGTATCACGAGCTTTTTCTACAGCATTACTGATGGCTTCGAGCCTGGACCACGTTCACGTGACACGGTTCGGACGCTCATCGAAGCCGTCGAATCATTGCGACCGCGCATGCGCTGCCACGGCTATATTCATATTCGCCACGAACTGGTCAACACAGCCCTGCATGAAGAATTGATGGGCTGGCTCATCGAGGGTCGTATCGATCTGCTCTCACTGAACGACCACCTGCCACCGGCAGACAACGAGGCCAAGATTCAGCGCTATCTGCAGGGACTGGCGCGCAGGGTCAGCATGAGCGACAGCGAAAGCCGTGACTTCATAGCAGCGCTTCAGGCAGAGCGTGAGACAGGCCTGGCACAAGTCAGCGAGCTGAGCGCCTGTGCGGTCGAGCACGGCATTCGTCTGGCTAGCCATGATGACCGTGATGACCGGGACCTCGAACAAGCCCTGGCGCGTGGCGTCAGTATTGCTGAATTTCCGATGTCGCTCACGCTGGCCAGTCGCCTGCGCAGCGAAGGCATCAAGGTATTGTTGGGTGCCCCGAACCTGGTGAGAGGAGGCTCACATGTCGGCGGTCTGGATGTCGAGGAAGCACTGCGCCATGGCCAGATCGATGCCCTGTGCAGCGACTATCACTATGCCAGCCTTTTCCATGCACCGTTCCTGATAGCTCGCATGGGGCTTCTGCCGCTGGATAAAGCCTGGAAACTGGTGAGCGAGTATCCAGCGGCAGCAGTAGGTCTCGGCAATCGCACCGCCCGCATCGAGGTGGGCTACGATGCGGACTTCCTCATGATGTCGGCACTGGATGGAAATCCACTGTCGCTCAGGCAAGTGGTCGCTGGCGGCAAGCTGGCGCTCGACCGCGAGTAGCCGCTATACCCCGTTGACCCACAAGTGGGTGGCGATTGACGCGACATAGCCGAGTGCAATGGCCCAGGTCCAGCGAAGGTGACTGAGGAAGGTATACTTGCCTTTCGACTGTCCCATCAAGGCCACGCCGGCGGCCGAGCCGATTGATAATAAGCTTCCGCCGACCCCCGCTGTCAGCGTGATCAGGAGCCACTGCGAATCGCCCATTGTCGGGTTCATACTGATAATCGCGAACATCACCGGAATATTGTCGATGACTGCCGAAATGGTACCAGCGACGATATTGGCGGTCGTTGGGCCCCAGTTCTCGTACATCGCCTGTGACATCAGCTCCAGGTACCCCAGATAAGCCAGGCCGCCGACGCAGAAAATGACACCAAAGAAAAAAAGCAGCGTGTCCCATTCTGAGCGTGCAATCGGGCCGAAAATATCGAAGTGCACGTCATCACGACGCTTGGGTCCGGTCGTTCTCAGGTAGTAAGCGAAAATCATGAGTATCGAAAGACCGGTCATCATGCCCATAAATGGTGGCAGGTGAAAAAACTGCTCGAAGCTTACAGCCAAGGCAATAGTGCCTAGAAAGAGGACGCAGATTCGCTTGCCACCCCGTTTCATGGGTACTTCAGCGGCATGTCCCTCTGGGGTGCCATGCGGGAGGAAGAAATTCATGATGATCGCGGGCACCAGGAAGTTGACCGCCGAGGGTAGAAACAGTGCGAAGAATTCCACGAACTCGAGTTTGTCCGCCTGCCACACCATCAAGGTGGTGATGTCACCAAAGGGGCTGAATGCGCCGCCCGCATTCGCCGCGATGACCACGTTGACCATGGCAATCGCCACGAAACGCGGCTGCTTGTTACCCACGGCCATGATGACGGCCCCCATGAGAAGCGCCGTGGTGAGGTTGTCGGCAAAGGGTGAAATGCAAAAGGCGAGCCCACCAGTGACCCAGAATAGCTGCCGATAAGACAAACCCTTCCTGGTGAGGTAGGCACGAAGAAAATCAAAGACGTCGCGTTCTTCCATGGCGTTGATATAGGTCATGGCCACCAGCAGGAAGAGAAACAGCGCGGCATACTCCGACAGGTTATGGAATACCATGAGCCGCATCTGATCACTGCTGACGCCATAGTCCTGGGCAACACTGGCTACGAGCACCCAGATGAGGCCAGCGGCCAGAATGACCGGCTTGGACTTGCGCATGTGCATGAACTCTTCAGCCATGACGAAGAGATAGGCAATCACGAAGATCACCAGGCAGAGAATGGCCTTGAACTCGGTGGTGGCATACAGGCTCGGCGGGGCGCCTTCCGCCATGGCCAGCGCTGGCCAGCTCAGCAGCAGCAAACCGAACAGCACGAGACTACGCAAGATGAACATCAGAACTCCTTTTCAGGCTGAATGAAATGAGTTATTTCCGGCAAGCCAGCGGCCTTCACGGGCTTGCCAGCTTTCGTCTTATGACGGAGTATGAGGCGCTACCACAGGTCAGGTGCCCGTATTGAAACTGCTGAAAACCCTCTGCGCAAGCGCGGCCGTCGTCGGACTGCTCATACTGCCCCAAACTATAGCAGCCGAAACCGTTTCCCTCGCGGTGGCTTCCAATTTTGCCGGACCTATGGCGCACATCATCGAGGCTTTCGAAGCTGACAGCGGCCATGAGGTGCAGCTCTCGCTCGGTTCGTCCGGCAAGCTGTATGCTCAAATCAGTCATGGGGCGCCATTCGAAGTACTGTTGTCGGCTGATCAGCGTGTGCCGAAACAGCTCGAACAGGGAGGCCTCGGCGTGCCCGGCACCCGCTTCACCTATGCTGTCGGGCAGCTGGTGTTGTGGTCTCCGACTGACAGCGTCGTCGATGATGCCGGCGACATCCTGAAGAGCAGGGGCTTCGAGAAACTGGCCATCGCCAACCCTCGCCTCGCCCCCTACGGCGCGGCCGCCGTCGAAGTGTTGCAGGCGCTTGGCCGCTTCGATGCGCTAAAGCCCAGGCTGATCATGGGCGAAAACATCGCGCAGACCTATCACTTCGTCAGTACAGCCAATGCTGAGCTCGGCTTCGTCGCTGCCGCTCAGGTGATGCGAAACGGCCAACTGAGTGGCGGCTCCGCCTGGCTGGTGCCTCAACATCTGTACACGCCGATTCGACAGGACGCCCTCCTGCTCAGGAACGGCGCTGATAATCCTGCTGCCAGAGCCCTGCTCGATTTCATCAGGACACCGGCCGCTCTAAAGATTATCAGGTCTTATGGCTACGTACAGCAGACAGCCCTTCACAAGGCCACACACTGAGCATGCCCCTGACCAGCGATGATCTTCAGACCCTCTGGCTCACACTCAAGCTGGCGACCGTCGTCACCGTACTCTTGCTGTTGCTCGGCACACCCATCGCCTGGTGGCTGGCCAGAAGTCGATCGTGGCTGCGCGGTCCAGTCGCGGCCATAGTCGCCCTGCCGCTGGTACTACCCCCGACGGTACTCGGGTTCTATCTACTGCTGGCCATGGCGCCCAGCGGCCCCCTGGGACAGGTCACGGGCGCCCTTGGCCTGGGCACCCTGGCCTTCACCTTCGAAGGACTGGTCATCGCCTCCCTGCTCTATTCAATGCCCTTCGTGGTGCAGCCAATCCAGAACGCCATTGAAGCGATTGGCGACCGACCGCTCGAAGCCGCTGCGACACTGCGGGCAGGCCCGGTCGACCGATTCATGACTGTCGTGCTGCCATTGGCCGCCCCAGGCTTTGTCACGGCGGCCGTACTCGGCTTCGCCCATACCATAGGCGAGTTTGGTGTGGTGCTGATGATCGGTGGCAATATTCCTGGTGAGACCAGGGTAATGTCAGTACAGATCTATGATCACGTCGAAGCCATGGACTATGCACGGGCACACTGGCTGGCTGGCGGCATGATGCTGTTTTCCTTCGTGGTGTTGCTGCTGGTCTATGGCACGCGTGCTGGTCGCCAGGCTGGCGCCATGCGGTACGGGCGTTAGGGTATGGCCGAGGACTCAATCAAATTCAGCTTCAGCCTGGCCCTGCCCGGCACCAGCTTCTCACTCGATGTAGAGGCAGCTTTGCCTGGCAGGGGCATCAGTGCCATCTTCGGAGCTTCTGGATCTGGCAAGACGACACTCTTGCGTTGCATAGCCGGCCTTCAGCGCGTGAGCAATGGTCGAGTGAGTGTGAACGACCAGGTCTGGCAGAACGGCGAACGATACTGGCCGACCCATCGCCGTCCACTGGGCTATGTATTTCAGGAGGCCAGCCTGTTTACCCACCTCAGTGTCGAAGGTAACCTCGCCTACGCGATCAAGCGCGCGGATTCTGGCGTGAGCGGTATCGATCTGGCCGAAGCCGTCAGCCTGCTTGGCCTCTCGCCCCTGCTGAAGCAGCGACCAGCGCAACTATCTGGTGGCGAGCGACAGCGAGTGGCGATCGCGCGGGCCTTGTTGATCCGGCCAAGGCTGCTGTTGATGGATGAGCCGCTCGCCTCTCTGGATGAGGCGAGAAAGCAGGAGATCCTGCCCTACCTGGAGCGGCTGCGGCACGAGCTGGCCGTTCCCATGCTCTATGTCAGTCACTCGCGTGATGAAGTGGCGCGACTGGCTGATCATCTGCTGATGCTTGACGCTGGTCGTGTGGTCGCCAATGGCCCTCTCGTCGAATCATTCAGCCGTATCGATCTGCCACTGACGCCAGGTGACCAACGGGGGGTGGTACTGGAAGGTCGGGTGGCCGAACGTGACAGCGAATGGCATCTGACACGAGTCATTTTCGACGGCGGCATGCTGTGGATCAGGGATAGTGGCGATGAGCTTGGGGCGATGGTGAGACTGCATGTGCATGCCGGGGACGTCAGCATCGCCCTGACGCCGCAGCGTGACAGCAGCATTCTGAATAGCCTGCAGGCTCGGGTGAGCGCCATTACTCCCGATTCCAGTCAGGCAGCGCTCTGCCTGGTTAAACTGGAGCTGGGCGCTTCGCATCTCCTTGCCAGAATTACCCGCCGATCGGCGCAGCAACTGGGCCTGGAAAAGAGCCAACTGGTTTGGGCGCAAATCAAATCGGTCGCGATCGTTCGCTAGTGGAACGGGTTTTGGCGCACTCAGGACCGCAGATCAGCGCAAGAGCAGAAGCGGTCGTTGCGTACGCTCGAGCATATTGGAGGTAAAGCTGCCGAGCAGGAATTTGCGCAGGCGACCATGGCTGAACGCGCCCATGACCGTGAGGTCGATATCCTCTTTCGCCTGATAGGTCGACAGCGCATCTTCGATCGGGCCGGTCAGTTGTGCACGAGTCACCTCGATGCCGGCTTCGCTGAGTTCGCGCGCTGCTGATTCGAGCAACTCATCTGTTCCTGAGCCGCTGTCGACCACATGCACCAGATGGCACGGAATCTGTTTGAACAGAGGGCTGCCCGCGACCATGTGCAGGCCCTTTATGGCAGCCTCGCTGCCGTCATAGGCGAGCATGATCTTCTTCGGCACACTGAAGCCACGGTTGACGACCAGGATGGGCTTATGCAGCGCACGCACCAGTGACTCCAGCTGTGTGCCCGTACCCGAAGCATTCCGTCGGATGGGGCCTGCGCTACCTGGCCCTGGGGGCGACTCATGATCCTCACCGCGAATGCCGATGACCAGCACACGGATTTCAGCCTCGAGATCCACCAGCGACTCCGCCAGACTGCCGTGCCGTTGCAGAATATCCACATGCTCTACCCCAGCCTCGCTCGCCCGGGCTTTCGCCGCATCGAGCATCAGCTGGCCTTTCTGGATCAGCAAGCGGCTGCGGTTTTCTTCAACCTCTGTCAGTTCTGCCAGCAGATCTTCAGAGGCTCCAAGCCCCAGCGCGCCGGTGATATCCGCTACCGCAGGAATGGTGCGATGCTCGACACTGTGCAGCAGCTTGAGCGGTGCATTGACCGTGCGTGCTATCCACGCAGCATAGTCGCAGACTGCTTCGCTCAGGGTGGCGCCATCGATACAGGCCACGATCTTTTCCTGTTCAAGCATCCTGATCTCCCCTTTGTGGTCGATAATGCCCATGTTACGCCTGCGCTGCCTGCAAAGGCCAGATGATGACGACTATGATAAAATTGACCCGTTTCTGCAGCTAAACTGAAACATGACTCAGCTAGCGTAGACCTGCCGTGGCAGCGTATGGGCAGTAGCCGCCGCCTAATAACTATATCGCAGGACCTTCATATGATAACTCGTCAAAATTTTGCGGTTCTTGGCATCGTGGCCATTGGGCTGCTGGCCGGGAATAATACTCACGCGGCATCGGACGCCGATCTCGAACCCGATGCGCGCGGCAGTGAGGAAATCAAAGACAAGCTCAGAGAGAAGCTTGGCTCACTGCTTGAAAAGTATCGCGACAACAGAGGCAGGAACAGAAACGAGGCGCATCTGGGGCCCCGACCGTTCTACCTCGTTGAAGACATGGATGAGAGCCGGCTGAAACAGCGCCTGCAACAGTGTTCCGATGGCCCATTCTACAGCACTGATTTCTCTATCGGTCACCGCGGCGCGCCCTTGCAATTCCCCGAGCACACCAAGGAGTCATATGAAGCCGCCGCCGTCATGGGCGCTGGCATCGTCGAGTGTGATGTCACCTTCACCAAGGATCGTGAGCTCGTCTGTCGTCACTCTCAGTGTGACCTCCACACCACAACGGACATCCTGGCCAAGCCAGAACTGGCGGCCAAGTGCAGCACGCCCTTTTCGCCTGCTGACCCGGTCGCTGGCACACCCGCCACTGCAAAGTGCTGCACCAGCGACATCACGCTCGCCGAGTTTCGAACGCTGAAAGGCAAGATGGATGGGGCCAATCGTCAGGCCACTACGGTCGAAGGCTACATGGCCGGCACGCCGGATTATCAGACCGATCTCTACGACCAGAACGGCACCCTGTTGACGCATCGCGAAAGCATCGAGCTGATGAAGTCGCTCAAGGTCAAGTTCACGCCTGAGCTCAAGGCACCGGAAGTGGAGATGCCGTACGAAGGTGACTATACCCAGGCCGACTACGCCAGCCAGATGATCGAAGACTACAAGGCTGCTGGTATCGACCCGAACAAGGTATGGCCACAGTCATTCGATCTGGATGATGTGCTGTTCTGGGTCGAGAACTATCCCGCCTTCGGCCAGCAGGGCGTTTATCTGGACGGTCGATATTCAGATCCCGCCTTCAATCCCATGGATGCGAGCACCTGGTCACCGACGATGTCTGAACTCAGAGCCTCTGGTGTGCGCATCGTGGCACCGCCCACGCCGATTCTGGTCACGCTGGATGCCGAGGGTCACATCGTGCCGTCTGAATATGCGCGTCAGGCCCGTGCAGCCGGTCTGGACATCATTACCTGGTCACTGGAGCGCTCGGGCCCATTGGCGAATGGCGGTGGCTTCTACTTTGCCAGCATCGCTGAGGCCATCAACAACGATGGTGATGTTATGGATCTCATCCATGTACTCGCCAAGGATGTCGGCGTCATCGGTATCTTCAGCGACTGGCCGGCCACTGTGACTTACTATGCGAACTGCATGAACCTCAAGTAAGCCCAGCCTTGTCATAGCACCGCTGCAGTGCGGGTGTAGGGAGAAGCATGCCTTACGGCCGCGCTGCAGAGGTGATGAGCGAAATCTGCTAGCCGATTCTCTGTCAATCACTTACTATCAATGCAGCTGTAGAGAAGTCCCTTTTGCCTTGGAGGGAGTGTCCTATGCCTGCCCCTGCTTTGTCCGTTCGTTCTGCCTGTCGTACTGCAATGAGTGGCTTGCTGCTCAGCTCGTTCAGCTTCAGTCTGCTTGTCCAGGCCTCTCCCCTGATGCCCCAGCAGGCACTCGAGATTGGTCCGATTGGCGTTGCCAATCACCTGCCCGTTCAGACCCCTTTCGACGTTAATTACGCCATTCTTACCCCGACGATGTCAGATCAGCTGTTCTACATCGATAACAAGCTGCGTGGAAGGCGGACGACGTCGAGCCCGCAATCCGGCCCCCTGAAAATCACCTATCCTGGCGGTCTTGCCGACGGCGAACAACGCTTGCTGCGCTTCTGCGTCGATGAGAATACAGCGTCTGCAGCCTGTGGCTTTGCAGAGGTGACAGGCGGCCAGCCGCCAGCGGGCGTCGATGTGCCCGAGCCCTTTGCGGCCGGCGACCTGGATGATCATTACCAGGCCATCGCAGACTGCAGTCCGGTCTGCGGGGTCTACTCGAATATCTACTATGGTGACCCCGATGTCAGTTGGGTGCCAGAACGTGGTGATGGCGAGGCGGATGGGCTGAGGATGGATCTTTATTATTCCAATGCTGATGGTCGGGTCGATCCCGCGGCAGCCGCCAGCACGCTCGTTATTTACGCGCATTCAGCCGGATCGAACAAGGAGTCTCTCCGGACGCGCAGTCAGTCGCTGCTCAAAAATCTTCTGGGCGTGGCCGAGTCTGGCTCAGGCGTCGTGGTAGCAGCGCTTGATTTCAGGCACCCATTGAAACAGCTCAAAAGCGATCGAACACCCACCTCGGTGGCTGACCTCAGTTACGCCGTGCAGTTTGCTCGCCATCATGCTGGCCTACTCAACATCGATCCTGACGACATCTTCATAGTGGCCACTTCCCTCGGTGCCGGCGTTGCGGTCCATGCCGCCGTCCGCGAAATCGCCAGCCCGTCGGATATGTCTCCCGTGAGACGACATTCATCCAGCATTCGGGGGGTCATCACCCGCGATGCGCAAACCTCTTTTTCGCCGGACTGGTTTGCCAGCAACTTCCTGGAGCCGGCGGTTGCCGATCGTTATCAGCGCAGCCTGCTCAATGACGAGCAGCGTCTTATCTACGGACACGCGCCGACCGGTGTCAACAGCAGTTCGCCCTTTATGGAGTTGCTGTATGTCGGGCGCTTCATCGACCACAGGGTCACGCTGTCGGAGTATCTCAGCCGAGCAGTTGACCTGGTGCATCTGCCAAATTACGGACTGGCCATGGAAGCGCAGTACCGTCTGTATGGCATCGGAGAGCGCATTCGTGTGGAAGAGGGATATCGTGGTAATTTTGGCCGGGACGCCGCGCAGTTCGTTTCACGCCACCGGCTGAACTGGCAGTGATCTGAAGGCGCTCATATGAACTGTAATATAGGCGTGATAGCGCCGCTGCGATTGCGCGTATAAGGGGAACGCCTGAACTAAAGCCAACCGCAGCGGTGACCGATGACGATTGAACTGCACGATGTATTCTATATTGTCACCGGTCTGGTGTTCGCCGGCTTTACCTTCGTGCCGCTGTACGGTAAGTCGATGTTCGTGACTGCCCCGATACTGTTCCTGATTGCGGGTGCCCTGCTCGCGCTGTCGCCGGTAGCTCTACCCGTTATCGATCCGCTCGAATCCGTGCTCTACCGCGACACTATCGAGTATCTGACTGAACTCATCGTGATTATCGCCCTCGCCGGCGCCGGTCTTGCCGTTGATCGCGAGGCCGGCAAGCGCGAATGGCAGCATACCTGGGTCCTGCTCGTTCTGGTCATGCCGCTGAGTATCATCGTGATCGCTTATCTGGGGCAGTCCATGGTCGGCCTGTCGATTGCCGGCTCCGTACTGCTCGCAGCCGCGCTGGCCCCGACTGATCCGGTGCTCGCGCGCGCGGTGCAGGTCTCAGGTCCGTTGAAAGGCGAAGAAGACGACGTGCGGCTGTCATTGACTACCGAGGCCGGGCTCAATGATGGCCTCGCCTTCCCCTTCGTCCACCTTGCCGTGGTGCTGGCCGGGATGTCGCTCGCCAGCTACGCCGATATCAAGACTGAGGAACTCTGGACCTGGGTCTGGCTCGACCTGCTTTACCGCGTGCTCATGGGTATCGCTGCCGGCTGGGCGCTCGGGCACCTCGTGTCCAGGTTCGTGTTCAGCCGATTTGGCGATGCCGCAGCTGGAGGAGAGAACCAGGGCCTCGTGCTGATGGCCTCCACCTTTCTCACCTACGGCCTGACTGAGCTCATCGGCGGCTACGGCTTTCTGGCGGTATTCGTATCCGCGAGGGCCGCGCGCGCCTTTGTTCGAGGCACCAAGCATGAAAGTTATGCGGCCATGCCGCACTGGTTTTCAGACCAGATCGAGAAGGTGTTGCTGGCGCTTTTGCTGCTGTGGCTCGGTTCCGTCGCTGTTTCGGGAATGCTGAATAGTCTGTCGATGGCCGAGCTGGGTGTCGCGCTGCTGCTGATATTTGTGGTCAGGCCGGTGCTCGCCTATATTTGCCTGCTGCCGACTCAGGGGAGCCGCATCGACCGTGGCTTGATTGCGATGATGGGGATACGGGGCTTCGGGACGTTCTTTTACGTGGCCTACGCGCAGAGTCAGAGCGACTTCGACAACATCGAGTCGATCTGGCGGATTTGCATCGTTGCGGTGATTCTATCGATATTCGTGCATGGGATGACGTCCGCTGTTGGGAAGCGTGTGATGGGCAAGGCAAAGCAGGAGTAGCCTGGTTTCGTAGTGCTCAGGCGCTGATTGGTTGCTTCTTCCTGGCCTTCAGGACTTCCGGGAGCTGCTCTGGTCTTCCGATGCTGCTAATATGCGCGGCTTGTCCCGCAGTTCGGTGGTCCGCCTCAACCATGAAGTATGAAGAAGCCAAGAATGCCGCTGCCTTGAAAGGTGGAAAAGGACTCGCACGAATCCTGAACTCCACACGCTACTCAATGATGGGCTTGAAGACTGCCTTCCTGACCGAAGCCGCGTTTCGTCAGTTGGTGTATATCAACCTGGTGCTGCAGCCGATCGCACTGAGTCTGGATGTGTCGAAGGCTGAGCGGGCTATATTGATGCTGGTGCCCCTGTTGTCGCTGGCGATCGAGTTGCTGAATACTGCGATTGAGAATGCGGTGGATCGGACATCGCTCGATATTCATGTGTTGGCGAAAAATGCGAAGGATATGGGGAGTGCGGCGCAGTTTGTGGGGTTGGTGATGATTGGGGTGGCTTGGGGGGTTGTTTTGGTTTGAAACTCATTGTGGCTTTAGTGACCTCCAGCTCTGCGTATCCATATTGAAGTCGCAGACGCTCGCTCCTGCTGACACTGCCTTCAGGATGAGCTCCCCTTGCTATATACTGCCGCAAATCGCCTATAGCTACCGCTTTCACAAAGCCCCAGGAGCTTCTAGGCGGAACAGATCTGCCAGTGTTCAGCTATCGCGCCTCGCCCGCCCACGGGGCACGAATGATAGGATTCGAACCGGTTGATACAGCGCGTAAACCTTCAGCCCTTATGCCCACAGCAGAAACTTTTGGATTAGCTTTATGAGCCATACGGATACCATGAAAATGACCCGTGAGCTGAAGCCTCAGATCGACATTCTGCTTCCTACCTACAACGGCGAGCGCTATCTCGAGTGCTTACTGGAAAGTCTGCTCGCTCAAAGCTTTCGCGACTGGAGGCTTATTATTCGTGACGACTGCTCAACAGATTGCACGCCAGCAATACTGGAATCGTTCGCCGTCACCCATCCCGAGAAAGTTTTCCTCGTTCGAGATGCTGAAGGACGCCTGGGCGTCAAAAAGAGTCTCAATGTGATGGCACAGCATGCTACGGCAAACTACGTAGCTCTGTGCGACCAGGATGATGTCTGGTTGCCTGCAAGGCTTGAGCACTCGCTTCAGGAATTGCGCCTGGAAGAAGATGTGGCAGGAGAGGGAGTGCCAGTACTGGTGCATTCAGACCTGCAAGTGGTTGATCAGAACCTCCTCGAGATCAGCGCATCTTTCTGGTCGTTTCAACGCATCGAACCAGCTGCAATGAAGGCGCTAAATGTAGCGCTTACCCAAAACTTCGTAACGGGATGCACAACTCTCTTCAATTGGCCGCTTTTGAAAAAAGCGTTTCCATGTCCTCAGGATGCTGTTGTGCATGACTGGTGGTTGGCTTTGGTCGCGATCGCACATGGAAGAGTCAAAACTATATCTGCACCGCTTGTTCAATACAGGCAGCATTCTGAAAATCAAATTGGCGCCAAAGAATTTAGTGTTGGACATTGGTTCTCTAAGGCCAAGGATTTTCAGAAGATGAAAGCAGATCTGTTTCGGACCTTTACTCAGGCAGATGCATTGGCGGCAACCCTTAACCCGGCCACCGAAGCATTTCAGTTAGTTGCTTCGTATGCTTCCCTCCGCACTGGGTCCGCAATGAAACGAAAACTGGCATTCTCTTCTGGACGATATCGAAAGCATGGTTTCGCACGGCGGGTGGCTACTATCTTCGTGTGCTGATGCCTCTCAGAATTTGTAAAACATCCTTTTCGCTAACTTTGGCCCTCCGGAACGCTTTTGCATGTTGAGATCTCTGAAATTCAAATTATTCGATCTGCTTACCGGCCTTCTATTGGCCAAGCCGGCAGCTCCTCCCGTCAATTTGAGTGACGGACCTCTAGTAGTGGCTGGTTTTTTCCGCACAGCAAGCGGTATAGGCCGATCGGCCCAGCTGCATGCGGCTGCTTTAGTGAGAGATGGATATAAGCCTATTTGTGTGGACCTTAGCGCAGCGTTCAACCAGATCGACATCGAGTCACCTCACCCATTGCAGCAAATGCCAACCACCAAGACTGGCACCCTGATTGTGCACGTGAATGCCCCAGAAACACGCAGGGCTCTCTGGCACTTAGGGCTATTTATAAACAGAAAATGGAGCGTCGTAGGATTCTGGCATTATGAACTCGCCAGAGCTCCGAGCTCCTGGTTTTATGAGCAGCGTTGGCTATCTGAAGTATGGGTGCCGAGCACCTTCGTTGCTAATGCTCTGGAGCAAGACAGCTCCATTCCAGTCAGAGTAGTCCCGCATAAAGTGGATTACCCTCCCTGCCAATCTGTCACTCTGGATCGACCTCAATTCGACATTCCGCTAGATAGCTATGTCTTCCTCACTACTGCTGACGGAAGATCTTCACTGAGCAGGAAAAATCCTTTTGGTGCAGTCGAGGTTTTTCAACGAGCATTCCCCGACATTGACGACGTAAGTTTGCTCGTGAAGACAAGAAATCTGGAACGAACTGAATTGGAGGAATTCTCACGCCTCTGCGCTCAGGATCCAAGATTGATTCATATCAATGAGTCGCTTACGCCTAAAGATCAGTTCAAACTGCTCAGCAGTTCAGATGTATTCATTTCGCTGCACCGCTCTGAAGGGTATGGGCTTGTTATCGCGGAGGCGCTTGCCTTAGGAAAGCCGGTTGTCGCAACGAAATACAGTGGAGCTGACGATTTTAAGGACCACCCACAGTTTCATGGCGTCAGCTATCGGCTAGTGCCAGTGGCGGGTGATCCGGTTTATTCGACAGCAGCTGAGTCTGACGAGTGGGCAGATCCCGACCTGGAGGAAGCCACCAACTTTCTCAAAACTCTTTACGGAAGTCGACCTACTACATCAAACAAGACAGTTTCACTGGGTTAGGTTTCAGGGCAGAGCGTCAGAGAAAAGCGGGCATCAAGGCTTACAATGCAAAAGCGGCGAAAGATTGGCTGTTAACCGAACGCTGGAAACTCGAAAAACTTTTTCCAGCGCTCGAAGTTATATACTTTCGAGCAGATAGCGTCAGGAACAATTTTTTCCTGCCTCATGTACGCGGCATAGTCTTCCAGTTTTTCATCCTGGCCCTGAAGCTCAGGAGAGACGATACAGATATTGTAGTTCAAGTCTTTAAGCTCCTGATAAATAATGTCCGTAAGCGGAAGTCTGGAAAAACAGTCAACCCACACCCATCTAGCTCGGCCTCGCATTGCCCGTAAAGTGTCCATACCCTCGTATTCGGAGAAGCGGACTGCGAGATTATTTTCCCCTAGATCACTTAGCAACTTTAGCATCGGGAAAGAACTGTCCAGGAAAAAGTACTTTTGAATTTTGTGGCGTTTGATCAACTCAATCGCTCTAAGCTCTATGCGTTCACTCTTGATATTCAGAATCATCGTGCCATGATCATAGGCCCTAGCATACTCGTCAAACGACTCACCGATAGTAAAGGGATCATGCGACAAATGGAGCATCTTTTCGCAATCACGGAGGTCAAGTTCAACTCCGAAATTCTTGCTCACATTAGCTAACTCAGCACGCTGATTAATGCGATGTGCAATAAACTCAACCACTTCATCACCCTCTATGATTTAAATTCTTTCTCATGGCAAGAGAGAAATCTATTGTGCGCCTAATAAACTTCCACTTGGACCTAAGACCAGTGTTCCAGCTAGACTCACCATGAATTCTGCCAGGGAAGAAAACTTCAAACCTCCGTATGGTCAGGCCGCGCCGCACTGCTTCATAATAAACGAACAAATCTAGCGAAAAATCCGAAGGGGGGTCCTGCCAAGTCTCATAGAACGTCCGGTGGAACACATTAGGCTGCGCATTGATGTCCCACAGCCTTGCCCGTAAAAGGATACTTTCAAACCCACTCATGCCTATAGTAAAAAATTCATCAAAAAAGGCTCTTCCTCGCCTTACCCCTTTCACGTAAGTCTTTGAAGTATCAGGCTCAGATTGCATTATTTTCCACGCCTTGATGACGTCAAAAGGGTCTGTCTGCATATCAGCATGTGTCCAAGCTAAGCTCTCACCGTTAGCTGCAGCCAGGCCTTGCAATATTCCGTATCCATAGCCTTGGTTAACCTCGACAGAGACCACGCGAGCGAAGGGATAATTTGGAAGAAGCTCATTCATCACCTCGGCACTTCCATCAGTAGATCCGTTATTAACAAGCAGGACCTCGACGCTGTCGTCAGCAACAACTTTTTCAAACCTTTCTAGGATGAGAGGAATATTCCTGGATTCATTATAGCAAGGGACCACGATAGACAATTTCTTCATTTCTTGAATACCCAATACTTTAGTCCGACGTAGTTTAGGACGGCACTGACGCCAGTCGCGAAAAGGAAAGCCAGAAACTTTATCTCGAAGGCAAGAAATACGAGAGCGTTAATAGCAACGTTGAAAAGGAAGGTTGTAATGTAAAGAAGAGAAAACTTCATGACATTGACATGGGTAAATTTAGTAACCTTGAACGTCCAAATATTGTTTAGGACGTAAGCCACTATACTTCCCAAGCAAAAAGAGATGCCTTTTGCAACATTGTAGTCAATGTAAAGAGACAGCAGAAAGTACCCGAGCAAGTCGGTTGCAACAGAAGCACCTCCGACGATCAGGAAACGAGCGAGTTCCCTATTCTCGGCGCTATCTATTTTCTTGGCGAAACTGGGAGTATTCAAGAATCAGCCCTTTCTTTTTAGCGTAAGGAATTGTGGGGTCGTTAGTTATACTGTATGGATGCGACACCGACTTATGAAAATAGCTTTGCCAATATCTGAAGGTTTCGTAGTCGCTCGGGGTTCCCCAGCAAACAAAATGGCTGACAGGCATTATCTTCACAGTGTAGCGCTCCGTGTCTACATAGTTTATTAGCGTATCAACGTAGAGCTCGCCGTTCACTCGATCGTCAGCAGCAGACATCCTGTCGTACGCTTCACGAAACACGGATACATCTGCAAAATAAAAGGCGCCAACAACACCGTAATCGTCGGACGGAGTATCAGAAATCGCCGCCTTGACGCTGACACCTTTTACTCTATTCTGCTCCGCATCAATCCAGCCATAGTGGGCTGGGTGTTCGTTAGCATGAGGGTGATTTCGAAATGCCCACACCAAAACATCTGTACCCTGTTCCAACTCGGCATCAAATTGACTTTCGTCCCAGATCATACCATTGTCACAGGCGCCTATAAAAATCGATTTTCCATCTTCAGTAGCCTCAACCAAGAGCTTGCATGTGGACGCCTGTCCATCAGTCAAATTCTCTATAAGTAACGGTTTAAGATCAGGAAATTCATTCTGCAAGGTGCCAACCAAGGCAAACTCGTCTTCATGCTTCTGTAGAATCGCTGCAAACTGCTCTCTAGCTCCAGGCGCTGACTGGATCGCGTTAAAGACCATAGGCTTTCCGTTAACCTCAATCAGCGGTTTTGGGAGCTCATAACCCTCATTAACAAAACGACTTCCAAGGCCCGCCATTGGCAGAATGAGGGTATCCACCTTTGGTTCAAGTGGGCGAGCCAAGAACTCCTGATTAGTTCTGAAGTAACTAGACCAACTTAAAAACTCTTCCACGTCTTTCGGGGTGCCCCATTGCAACATATGCTGAATTTCATATATTGAAACTTTAAGCCCTGCTTTAAGCAGGTGATTGAAGACAACCGATACGTAAAACTCACCATTCAGGTCGTCGCCAGAATTTAAGGTCTCGTCAAAAAACCTTTTCATGATGGAGCCAGACTTAAAATAATAGGTACCATTGGACGCGTATTCCTGCATCCTGTTGTTCGTAAAAGGCTTTTTTTCCTGGATTTCCAACATCCATTGATTTTCATCGCGTATGAAAGCATAGTTAGTGCTGCCGAGCATGTGAGGATGAAAGCCCTTGTAGGACGGTACTGCTCCATCAGCATTGCGGTCTCTCGTATGCTTAAGGAAATCCGAGTAATCCCAATATGTACCAAAGTCGCAGTAGTTAACTATTACTTCGCCGTCATCAATATGATCAAATGCTTGCTGAACCGCATAGACAGGACCTAGCTTGTGCTTGGGTATAGTGATGACTTTCCCCTTCGGTGCTATCCGAGCAAGGACTTCTCGCATGTTCGTGTTTGCGATATGCTCTTCATTGCAAATAAATAGAAAATCATCTTCCCCAGGAAAAAGATTTATAACGTGTTCTATTATCGGCATACCATCGATAACAATTAATGGCTTTGGCTGTTGATAACCAGCGTCAACGAAGCGCTGACCCACACCTGACATGGGAACTATTATCTGCATCCTATTTCCTTAGGTTTTATAATTTATAAAAGTAGTCGAGGTGTGAGTTGAGTGGCATTTTCACAGTACAAGCCATCCCGACATCAACATGGATTTTGTTTTCAGTTCAATGTATGAGTGCAGCGAATTAAGTCACCTTGACGGCATTCACAGGATCTCTCATCGGCGGACGAATTGTCGACATTGGTCATAACCGCTAGCATCAGATGGCCGTCCGACTACCTATTCATAAAACATGTGCAGAGTGTGGACTACACACCTTGCCGAAACTTTTCCGCATCCCAGTTTCCGAGATAGGCAATTTCATCGCGATCCAAGCCACTTACCTGGTGCTGGAGCTGAGCGCTGTTGACCATTACGTAAAAGCGCAGCATGTCCTCAGTTTCTTTGAGCTTCTTGTAACTCTTTGCTCGAATAAGCGTAAGACCGTCACTCACGAAAATCGAGGGAAGAGCACCAAAAGTTCTCTGGTATTCTATTAAGCCGTCCACTCCTTGATCCAAGGGAAAAACGGCGTAGCCCATGTAGATAAAAACATCTGGACAGAAATGCACGAGCGGACGAGCAGCATGGGCCAGGATAGCTTCATTCAACTGAGGATCCATCACCGCGCAGGTAGGATCTAAAATGCCGAAGTGTTGGTATAGCAAGCTGAACAGATCTCCTGCCTTTCGAAACTCAGCAAATGACAGGCCTGCTAAAGACGCCAGATCAGAAGAAATACTGTCTGTTAGCGCGACAGCTTCTGAAGCGTTATTTGAAGACACTAACAACCCATGATTTTTTAAAAACACGACCACCGGACCTTCGGTCGTCTCTGTTTTCCTGACAACCTCACCCATCGTCAACAGCAACTCGACGCCCGGTGTTGCATAATCTGCAAAATAGGCTGATGGATATAATTCCTTAAGCCGCTGAAAACCGGATTCGCTACCAACAAAACTATTCACCGCAACTGGGTGAGTATGCAGCGTATATTTTTTGAACACGGCGTGTAGGAACGTCTCTATAGAGGGTCGGCCTTCCCCACGAGAAGCCTCTTCTAGAAGGTCTTTACCTATCGCTTCAAGCTCCTGTTTTGTCTTTCCTCTCCAGTTGCTTGCCAACAGCGCAAACAGTTTCTGACGCAAGACCTCCAGAGACAGCGTCGCGTAGCCTGTATCATGGCTGATATCGCCAATACTCAGCCCCGAAGCCTTAACTACTAGAGTGGCTTCGCTCTTCACCGAGGTATTACCTCCTCCGGCCTGAACCAAATCGAAGCGGCTCCCGAGATACCGAGAGGCCCAGACAAACTGTTCCATTAAAGCACCACCTCGTCTAATGAACGAATTTCTTGACTGTATGCTGGAAGCTTTAGCGCGACAGATGCGCCTCGATTAAGCCAGTAGCTTCTGATGCCAAGAAATGAGGCCCCCAGAATATCCTTTTTGAGACTGTCTCCGATCATTATGACTTCGTCGCGGGCCAAGCCTAACTTCACCAGACCTGTCTGGAACATGAACGGATGCGGCTTCTCTACCCCTGTTTCCTCACTGGAGACTATAAATGAAATATTGGGCTCCAGCCTAAGCCTCAGGATCTTCCTGTACTGGATTTCGGCCGTAAGGTCAGTCAATAAACAAATTGGAATGCCTTGAATACGCTTGAAAAAGCGTTCAGCGTCTTCCGTCAACCGTATATTTTCAAGGAAGGCCGACCAGTATTTATCATTTGCATTTAGAGCACGAGGTATAGCATCAAAGCCCATTTTTTCAAACATCAATTGAAAGTAGAGGATTCTACTATGCCCAGATGCTACTGCTGGCAGGATGGATTTTACACGGCCTTTGGCGAGATCGAATGCAGCATTTATAGAAGAGCGGCTTTCATTAATATCTTTTTCTATGTCATCAAAAACAACATCTAAGGCTTGGCGATGAGTAGGCTCATACTCGTAAAGCGTATCATCGAGATCCAGCAATATTCCTTTGATAGGCATAAGTTATCTTTCGCTCTTCATCTTTTGACTGATACACAATAACATTACAATCTGAATCAGCCCATTATACCCCGACTCAAATTCAGGCTCGTAAACTAGCTCATCGAGGCTCGATACCATTTGAACAGCCAATGACTGGAAATCGACGTGGAGCGGCTCTTCTCTGACGACCAGGATTTGCGACTGCATATCCTCGGAGTAATCCCACTCAACATCTACCTTTAAAGCATCAAACAGATTTTCGATATAAACGCTTGCCTCCAGGTAAATTCTCAAGCCCTGCTCAACAGCTGCGCCTGGCTCTAAACCTTGAATGTCGCGGAGAGGAAAGAAGGAGAAGACGAGGTCCGCATATTGCTTTTGTGGATGAATAAATTTCCGCGCATCGTGCATCCTATGCTCAATCTGTTCTATCACCTTTTCGACAGAGTAGCCTCTCTTTACGGTGTCCCGGCTAACCTTCCAGTGCCTCCGAAGACCCTCGTCAGGCTCAAGATAAATCTTCAAATCAACAATAGCGCGCGAAATTGGGAGATAGAAAGTATGCAACCCAGAAATCAGAATGAAATCTTTAGGCTTATGTAGAAACTGGTTTGTGAAACTACCGTTGCTGTGATCGTAATCAACACGACTGATCGCCTCCCAATTTTTTAGCGCATACAAGTTCTCGGCTTGGCGATGTAAAAAATTGGCTTTTGGATTCAGGTGAGTATAGGTCTGCCAGCTGGAGTGGCCGCGCTCCCACTTATGGTCCCCATCACCTTCGATCTGCAGTATATTTTCCCTCAACAACTTATACATAAGCATTTTGCACGTTGTCTTGCCGGCACTACTATCCCCGCCCACACCGATAAGGAATGGCTTATTCTTCTTGTAGATCGAGTTGGTTCGAATCGATACCCTGTAGACGAAAAACGCACAACATAGAAGCATAGCTTCTAGTCCAGTGAAGAATAGCCCGCCCACCAATTCGCCTTCGCTCAGTGGAAGAGCAAGCTCTTCTCCTAGGAGCTTAACTGGAGCATATTCAAACTCATGGGCCAAAACAAAATATAGAAGATAAACGATATTCAATGCGAGAAGAATGCCTTCTCCTACCTTCTGGTTTGACTTTACTACCAAAAGATATAGCAGCGGCGCAATCCAGACATACCATCCAGGGGACGGCGAGATAAAAAATATCATTGACGTAAATAAGAGAACGGAGAAAGAAAGTAATAGATCCTGATTCACCTTGCGATAGGATAAAAAAACCACATAAGTAATGAGAGCAATGAAAACTGGTAGATATATATTCACTCCTCCAATGGCATAGACGGTATCAAAAAGCGACTTCTGTTTATCATTCATAAAAACTATCAAGCGAAAGCTTTCATCAAAAATATGCGGCATAAGCAAGAGAGCAAAGATAGACAGAGTAACGCCGACGAATTTTGGAATGAAGGCATACAACCTACGCTGGTACATATAAATAGCCAAGAGGGGTAGTAACGCAACGACGTGATGTTTAGTGGCAAGCGCCAAGCCAAAAATAACACCTGCAAAAATGAGATGGTGCCGCACAAAAAAGCAGAGCGAAAGTAAAACGAGTGCGATCGGTATAACGTCTAACTGATGGTGAACGAAGGTTGAGAATAATATGATTGGGGAGCAGAGATAGAAAAATGAAAGTCGCCGAGTATTTACTTGCGCTAGTTTTGTAAGGGCTAGCAGTATCGCCAGATCAGCGATAATGAGCGGCAGCCCCCGAACCAGATTGGACCAAAATACACTTTCAATGCCGAGCAGCTGATTAATACTGTAGAAAGGGGCCAATATATATAGCATCAATGGAGGATACGGGAACTCTGCAGCCAACCATCCGTTATGAACAGCCTCCCATGGACTGGTCTCTTCGTGGATAAACCAATTGACGAAGGGTGTAAAAAGCGCATCCTGATAGCCAGACGAAAAGAAACCAAGAAGCAATAGCTTCACAAGGAGAATAATGAAAAAGACGAGAGGGCCAACAGAAGAAATTACTTCTTTCACAGTGGACGTAAATCCGAGTCTAGGGATCATTAGCAATATTTTCTCGATGTGATCGATTGAGCAAGGATCAAGGCGTTATGGCAATAATTGGACTTGTCCGCGAATCTGGATTGGCTAGATAAAACCAGCTACATCCCTCCTGCACCAAGCTTGGCATGAGAAAGATATCAACGACATCCTCTGGGACGGGCGCAACTATAGTGCTGGAAAATTTTTGCCCTGGGAGGACTTCTTCGAGTATCGCCGAGCGAGCACCATCAGCCACCACCTTGCCATCGGCGTCGACCCAATGGTAGCTGACATGTACGCTTCCAAAATTTTTACTTGAGAGATAGGTGTTCTCGCCCGTGTTGGTGACTTCGAGCTCGACAAGGATCAAATCGTCAACACCAAAGAAACGATCAAGCAGACCAGCCAGTTTAATCCTGACCTGTTTGACACTCACTTCAGAAATGTAGTTTTCAAAACACTCGACGCGTCGGTCTTCTACCACTTGCGAAAGACGGGTGTATTTATCGAGGAACGACGAGAACGGGAGAATCCTCGCATGCATATTATATACTGTGGTTATGCTCAGGGCTAAAAACAACAGAACAAAAATGCCAATCCTGATGCGAAACTTTATGTTGCCGTAAGCCATAAGAAGTGGAACCGCAAAGAAAAGAACGGCAATAGCTTTGAAGTAACCTGTATAATGCATCATTACCGTAGGGCCAAAGCTCGCATATAAAAGCACAAAACAGATGACCGTCATTGCCACACCGCGGATTGCTGGCGGTGACGCTCCTTTCTTGCTCCGAAATACAGAAATGGCCACCCAAAACGCCGTGGCTAGCACAAGCAAAAATAAAAGCAGTGACGCTACTTCAGCGTGAGAATGAAGACCGGCTCCTACTAGTTTATGAGCGCCATCTAGGCCAGACGAAAGGTAATCAAACCATGCTGCCAGGGGAGTGCCTAGAATCCCATGCGCCTGATCTGATGGCGAGATCTCAAAATGTCGCACCACATAAATATGCCAGCTAATTGCCACTAAACCGGGTAGCGCGAGGAAATACCAGCTCCGCCAAGCTGCTAACTGTCCAACAAAATAGTAAAGAGACCTCTTTTCCGCGCTTTGCCTCTCCTTAAATAAGTCCAATAAAAGAAAGAGTAGTATAAATGATGGAAAGAGAACATAAACCTCGCGTGACAGTGCCGAAAATGCAAACGGGATTGCTGAAAGGACGTAGCGTTTTTTGACCAAAGCCGCAAGGGCCAGTATTAGAAAGGCATCAGCAGCAGCATCCGGCAATGCATTAAATAGCGTAATTTGAGTTCCTACGCTTAAAGACCATAGCAGTATAAGCGTTGGATGTACTCCCACGTTAATAAACACGTAGGCTCCAGCCAATGTGGCGGCTATAACCAACAGGAAATAGCTAAGCAAATATATTTTAGGTGAAACCCAGTCCATACCAATCAATTTAGCAAACGCCGCCGCATATAACGACATCCCTATGCGTTGATACCGATATGATGGCGCATCAATATGCTCGGCCGTATCCTTCAACGCAAAGATATCATTCGCCATATAGTAATAGAACTGGCCATCCCAGCCAGTCTGGCCAGGGCCTTTGTAGAGCGATTCCACGCCTCTCTCTTTCAACTCAGCGGGCGTTCCAAACATTTCACCCGCAAGAATGTGATTATCAGCATTGCCGTCTAATGTACGAGCTGAGTAATATCCAAAAGAGCAAAGAGTAAACGCAAAAAATATAAACAATATAAAACTTATGTTGCGTGTTATTCTATGGTTGTACATCTGAAGCTTCCCATCTATCCCATCTATCCCATCTGCCAAGATTATCTCTTGCAATTACAATGCTGATATCAAAATCAGCATCCTGGCACTAATCTAGTTTATTTTCCGCTTGCCGCTAAAAAAATTAAATTGACTTATACCCTTTGCGCTTGAATCTCATCAAACAGAGCAATCTTCCTTTTAAGCCTCGGGTGTCCTGTTCATTTATCCGGGACAGACGCCTCGCCCAAGGAACTTCGCGAGCTATCGATTCCATCCTTGCAGTACCAGCCATGTGAGTACCCTTAGCAGGGCGTTTGACTACTGCTATTTCTCATGTTGAACGACGCTATAACATCCGCAGTAAAGCTAGGTGTGAAGTGCATACGCTAGTTCGGCAGAATGAAGCTTACCGCATGCAGCTGATTTATTAATTGAGAAGCTATAAAGATACTCCTACTACCCAAGCCGGATCGGTTCAACTATTGACCATTAATTCAGCATCCAGCGAAGGGTCTCTTCCAGCTCCGGTGTATCCCAGTCACCGATACAGTGCCGAAGCTTTGTGGTGTCGCCACAAAGAGTTTTGACTTCGTTTGCTCTCACGAAAGCAGGGTTCACTTGAACATCGATTTCATGCCCCGTGACGTCCTGGCACAGCAGCAATACCTCCCTAAGAGAGTGAGTTTTACCTGAGGCTACATTGAAGGTTTCACCGATTGGCTGCTTCTCGATGAGCTTTCGATAGGCCTGAACAACCGCACGCACATCGCTAAAATCCCGCGATACGTCAAGGTTGCCGAGTTCAATCGAGCCAGCCTTACGCTTGAAGTGAGAAACGATTTTGGGCAAAAGAAAATTTTCAGTCTGCCCCACGCCTGTGTAATTGAACGGTCGAGCAAAGATAATTGGTAACTTTGACAGCCAAGTCCGCGCCATGTATTCCATGGCAAGTTTGCTGACGGCATAATCGTTAGCCGGTGCAGGTGGCGTACCCTCATTCAGTATACCTTCCGCCTGATTGCCGTAAACGTTCGCACTGCTGGCGAGTAGAACGCTTTCAGGGATCTTACCGGAAGCCGACACAGCTTCAAGCAGGTTCCGGGTGCCAATCAGGTTTACCTGGTAGAATTGGTTTGGGTCGCCGTGCCCCACGAATGCTAATGCGGCCAAGTGAACCACTACATCAGGCTGAATCTTCGCAAGCGCAGCTTTAAGGGAAGCGGAGTCAATAAGGTCTGCCTGGACATGACCAGGCGAGGTTGAAGCATGGCTGCCGAGGCCGATCACCTCATAGCCAGCAGACTCCAGCTCCTTCACCAGGTAGTGACCAGTAAAACCCTCACTTCCTGTTATCAATACACGCTTGTTCATCAAAACGAAAACCCAATCTTATTTCGGCGAAGATCTGCCTCCACCATCATCTGACAGAGCTCTTCCAAAGTGGTTTTTGGCTCCCAGCCTAGCTTCTCACGCGCCTTTGCTGGGTCACCAATCAATAGCTCCACCTCAGCCGGGCGATAAAAACGTGGGTTCACTGCTACTAGTGTTCTGCCGGTGGAGGTATCGACAGCTTTCTCCGCCTCGCCCTCGCCTTGCCATTCAACCTGAATTTCAGCAGCTTTACAGGCCAGAGTGACAAAATCCCGAACTGTTTCAGTACGGTTGGTAGCAAGTACATAGGTGTCCGGCTCATCTACCTGTAGCATTCGCCACATACCCTTAACATAATCTTTGGCATAGCCCCAGTCGCGTTTCGCGTCCATGTTGCCCAGCTCAAGAATACTCTGCTTACCTAATTTGATTCGCGCGATGGAATTGGTGATTTTTCGAGTGACAAATTCCTGCCCACGTAGCGGCGATTCATGGTTAAACAGAATGCCGCTGGCACCAAAAATGTCGTACGATTCGCGGTAGTTAATCGTCATCCAGTGCGCGTACAGTTTGGCGACTCCGTAGGGACTACGCGGGTAGAAAGGCGTATCTTCTTTCTGAGGTATGGCCTGGACCTTACCGAACATTTCTGATGTAGAGGCCTGATAGAAACGGATCTTCGGGTTTACGATACGAATGGCTTCGAGTAGATTGACTGGCCCCATCCCGGTAATCTCACCCGTGGTAATTGGCTGATCAAACGACACGCCAACAAAACTTTGAGCCGCCAAGTTATAAACTTCTGTCGCTTCGGTTTGTTGGAGTAGGCGGATGTTCGATGAGAGATCAGTCAAGTCGTATTCAACAAGATGAAGGTTCGAGTGCTCATGAATGCCAAGCTCCTCAATCCGCCAGAAGTTTACGGAGGCGGTCCGGCGAAATGCGCCGTAAACGATATAGCCTTTCTCCAGCAGAAGTTCGGCGAGATAGGCGCCATCTTGGCCAGTGATGCCGGTGATAATTGCTTTTTTCACAACGTTTCCTTCTTAATTGATCTTGCAGAATTACCGTCAGATGTCACGAGATCTAAAATTTGCTGAGCTGATTCTTTCCAAGTCGTCCAGGGCATGTCCACTGAAGTGGGGTGCTCACCTGCAGTATATAATTTTAACCACTCCTTGATAGCTTCGGACAGCGTTGTCAGTCCTTTATCGCCGCCGAAATAGAATGCATGCTTACCGGCCACCTCGCGGAAGACTGGAATATCCCGGGCGATGATTGGCATTTTATGTTGAGCCGCTTCAACTAGGGGAAGACCGAACCCTTCTCCATAGGAAGCTGCTATCAGTGCAGTACTAGCTGCGTAGACCTTTTCCAGGTATTCATCACTAATGCCACTCAACCAAAAAAGTCGCTTATCTAGCTCGGGATGAGTGCTTAATCTTCTAACAGTTTCAGGGATGTCTCGGCGCTGATCATCCGGCAGCCCACACCAGCCTTCCTTGCCAACAATAACGAGATTGACTTGATGCCCTTGCTCCCAAAGCTTGTCAAAGGCCATGAGTGTTTCGGCGTAGCCTTTCCGAGGCTCGATCGTTCCAACGAGGAGAAAGCTGTGCTTGGAGGAAATATCGTTAAGCACGGTCTTGGACTTGGCCGGTAAGCCTTTTGTAGGTGCTGAGCTTAAAACATCCGCCCCAAGATGGAATGAATCCACTGAAAATTGGCGTCTAGCTTGAGTTTCCGAATAATTTTGTCCAGCCCAATCTCGCAGTTCGCCGGCCACCGTTTGAGATATACAAATCGCCCCATTGAAATCCATAAGCGCTTCTAGCCAGACTCTATGCTGGATATCAGCGCCGGGGGGAAATACCGTCGGCATTGATATTGGCAATAAATCAAATACTACCGCGCGAACCGACACCCCCCGATTTTGCAGACTTCTGAAAAAGCCTTGGCAAGCAGCATCGACGAGTTTACTACCAGAAATATCAAGCGTAAGGACTATGTCGCCTGACCCGGGATCGCAGACTTCATCATCAAAACCATCTGATGGACACTGTAGCAATTCCATCGTATATCGGCACGCTGTTCGATATGACCATCGACCATAGTCGCAGGATAGATAAACTGGAACAATTTGGTGCCTTGTTACTGAGGTTAGTAAAGATACCATCAACGCGCGTGCGACTCGCTCGATACCCGATTTCAGATCCTGCAAACAAGTCGCCGTGACGTCCAGGAAGATTCTGTCGTTCAATTTTGGTAGCGGATGATTTTGAGCTATCGCGTTAGCCAGCGGGATCAGCTCAGCCTCTAAGGAATGAGGCTCTATCACTCTGGCTATCAAGTTCACTACTGCCTGCGAAGTGGGCCCTCTATTTCTGGATAAACCTTCAATAGCTTTAACATAGCGCCCCGCACAAGCCGAAGGACTATGTTCAGTGACGATTATTTCTCTGGCGAGCGCGCCCAAGGTTCGGCGTTTCTCTGGTTGCTTCCACAACATTTCCAGAGCTGATACCAAGTCTTCATTTTCGAATTCGTCATCTAGCATGCAGACGGCCGCTGAGTCTAATTCTGCTAAAGAACCATTCGCGTTCACGATAATCGGAATACCATGGTTCATGCAGTCCAAAACGGCTGCCGAGGATTCGCCTCGGCTATTAGTTCTCAATTGAACGGCGACGTCTGCGCGGCTTAAATACTGATTAAACACGTCAGAGGACACATAACCAGTTATCTTTATACGTTCACCCAACCCGCTTTTCTTTATGAGACGCAGAATAGAATCACCATAATCACCTCCGTGGTTCTCGCCAACGAAAACAAGGTGACACGTATCCTTTTTGGATAATTCAGATTCAACAAACGCTTTGATGAGCAAATCATTAAGTTTGGCTGTATCGAGGAATCCAAAACTGCAGATCAAAAAATCATGTTCGGTGTAACCTAATTCGTCGACCGGCCTGTTAAATGTCGGGTCGTAAGAAGTGAGCCCTCTCACAAGTGGAATTTTCAACCAACTATCACTTAGATCACTGTTATAAAACTGAGCAGCCAACTTGATTGAAAAGTCTGAATGGACGATGACGCCAAGTGCATGCTGGAGCACATGGCCATTTACTGGCCAACGAAGCTTGGCATCATCTCGACTTTTGAAGCTCTCGGCAGCTGCGTATAAACCGTGGCTGTTAATTAATTCTTTTCTCCAAGCGTAACTTGCGAAGTTGACCTCCTCGCACCATGCCATCAGCCCGCTCAGAAAGAAGTCATGAAGAACTACGACGCCGGGAATTTCAACCATCGTAGATAACATATGTTTATGAAAAGGAGAGTTGCCGAACTGATAAATCACATAGTCATACTCGGCCCCATGCCGACGAAACCAATCGAGATCCTTGACTTCACCATACTGACAAAGTAGAGGATCGACCTCGACTTGATCAACAACCAGAGTAAGATCATAGTACCGCGACAATTCTGGAATCAAAGCAGCGCTATAGTCAGCAATACCGGTTCGTTCCGGCGGTAAAGGTGAGACAAATGCTAGTTTGGGCTTGCCCTTCACGACGCAGTCTTTCCTAAGCATTGCGTTTTTAATAATTAGCTCTTCCCAAGCATTTAACGCAAGTTTCGCCGTCGTATCCCAGGAAAACTGTTGAGCCTGCTTCAACCCATGTTTAATCAACCGTGTTCGAAATGCGCCACCGTCGAGCACCTCAGACATCTTGCTAGCAATTGCGAGAGCATCGAACGGATCGAACAGAGCTTCGGGCAAGCCGACAACTTCGGGAAGGCTTGAGGTGTTAGCGGCAATTACGGGGGCACCACATGCCATTGCTTCCAATGCTGGCAAGCCAAAACCTTCGTGCCACGAAGGAAAAACGAAAAGTGCGCAAGTTTTATACAGGATCACCAGCTCTTCATCCGTAATATAGCCTGTAAATATTAGGGAGGTTTTTGGTACGCCTGCCTTTTTTGCAACTAACTTCAAGTTATCAATGTCACATTGTGCTATGCGGCCAGCGAAAACAAGTTGGTGATTCTTACGCTGAAATACGGACAACTGTGAGTACGCCATAATAAGACGAAC
Organism: Allohahella marinimesophila; assembly: GCF_039538005.1. Lineage (NCBI taxonomy): Bacteria > Pseudomonadati > Pseudomonadota > Gammaproteobacteria > Oceanospirillales > Hahellaceae > Allohahella > Allohahella marinimesophila. Next base: position 425,197 of record NZ_BAABBO010000007.1, on the reverse strand, counting down.
CAAATTCTTCCGCTCATCAGCCCCGCCTGTGTAAAGTATGAACTCGTGGTTCAGGCAGAATTTATTGAGAACAGCATTGATTGCGTCTTCGCATATAACTTTTTCAGCAAATTCGTTGGTTACCGCAGTTGACACATTTCGCGACTTACCTGCCACTTCAGGGAGCGCTATAGCAGCCTCATTGCAAGCAAACTCCGAGATTGCCAAGCAAAGGTCTGCCTGTTTCAAGTAATCGATTTTCCTAGAGTAGAACTTACCGTAAATCTGATTTGGAAGAAGGTATTGATCTGGATTTAGGAAAGGAATTAAGTCATAAAGTGAGACGCTAACTGGCGTGGACTTATCAAATCGCCCTAAACTTGTGACGGCATCGTCTACGAATCCTTCAAAAAGACTTGTGATGTGGACAATGTCCGGCCTCAGACTTGCTAGAAAAGCCTCTCGTAGCAGCTCTGTTACCTCCCGACGAGCGGCATTGTCTGGGCTTTCCTCATTAACGGGTCCCGGAGCGTCCCAAACACGAACATTCTTCTGAGGTAACAATCCCTCGAAAGATGCTCGAATGGGCTCTATGGTCTCTGGAAAAAGACCGTTTAACGCGAGAAATATCTCGTGGTTGGAACTGTGCCGTACTACAGCATGCGCGAAAGCCATCGTGTATCGACCAATGCCGCGATACCGGCTCTCCGTCTGAGCGCCTTGCATGTCGATTACAATTCGCATTACTGATTCTCCCCTTGGACTTTTTCGAGCGCACTTTTCAAATCCAAGTAGACTCTTCGCGCATGGGGATTTAGATTTGCTATTTCGTTCGGTGTATTGCGATCAAGAACAAAGTTGGAGGACGCTCGTTGCTGCCTCAGTAATGTGAGACGTCTTTTCAGGAAAGGTAGCCGAGTGAGAATGGACAGAACAATACGCTTCAATACGGGCCTCCGCGAGACGTACAAAGCAGAATGCCTAATTAAGAGATCAAGCCTCCCTCCGGTGTTCAAGCCTTGAAGTTTTTTCCTCACTCTACCAGCAGCACGGAGGGGCGCGGTAACTTTCCATGATGTGCTCGCTTTCAACGCGTTTACCGCAATCATTTGATCTATTAAACGAGCTTCCAGATCTTTTTCCCTGGTTCGAAAATTCTCATCTGTTTCTTTTTTTATCTGAATTTCTAAGGTTTTTAAAGATGCTCGCAACTCAACATTCATCGATTCTGCCGATGCTCTAGCCTCGCTCTGCGCCTGAAACGCTTCATCTTTAGTCTGATTTAGTTCCTTCTGCATTAGTCCAATTTGATGCGATGTGAAGGCAAGCCGCTCATCAAACCGAGTAGCGAGTTGATTCAGGCCGACACCATAAGCTCTTTCAAAAACTTCATCAAATGACGCCAGTTCGGCTACATCTCCAGATTTCTGCGCGACGACAGCGTAATCGGGGCTGACCCCGGACAAAACGTCCAGCAAACCTACATCTGTTCTCGGCGGTAGCCCTTTCTGCTCTTGCAGTAGAAGCGTTTTGACACGATGAAACCCAGTGTGCTCAGCGACAAAAGAAAGTAACTGCGAAGGAATAGGATTGCGATGCGTAGGGTCCAAGTAAAACGAACTGGTACCTACAATGATGTTTTCTGTGTTTGGCGTTTCAATAATCAGGAGTCCGCCAGGCCTCAGCACCCGTAAGGCCTCTCTCACCAACAACCGTAAATCATCAAAAGCAATATGCTCTACTACGTGAAAAGCAGAAAGCAACATCGCAGACTCGCTCTCCAAAGACTCTATATACTGGAGAAGGTCCCCTTTCATGGCCTCCAGTCCCAGTTCCTGACAAGCAGAAAGCATGCCCTCATCAAGATCGACGCCGGTAGCGGAAAAGCCTAATGAGGAGACATACTCAAGCCATTCCCCCCTTCCACACCCAAGATCTACGGCTTTTGCTTCCGACGCTATTTTCAATAGAGGCTCAACAAATGGTTGATAAACCGTTAAACGACTTTTGATCAGGTCTCTTGAGCCTCTGTGTTTTTCCTCGAAAGCGCGATAAAAGTCTTCCGTCATTACCACCACCGAATTTGAGGGGGAAGCCACGCAACACCGACAAAGGTATTGACCGACGAGTTGAGCACTGAAAATACCAGGGCATGGTCTCGCCATTCATAATTGCGAGCCACATGGGTATCGTCCCCATGTAACGCAATCGATACCGAGTAACTACCTTCCCCTAAATTTAGATCGAACGAAAACTCGATCGTTATATCTTGTCCTTCCGAGAGGTTTTGGAGTACGTGTTTATGATGAAAAGTATTAGTACCAAAGACTGACTGGCCCAAGCGGTCTTTAACCAAGTAACCGACCACAAGCTCATTGATCGGTTTTACACAACGAATTGCTAAGCGTAACCGCACAGTTTGGCCTACTGAACCTACTTCAAGGGGTTGCCCATCGCGATTCAAAAGGTTTACAGAAACCAATGTAGCCTCCCCTGAACCAGAGACTGTTTGGACCCTACCGTCTTCTTGAACCTTCTGCTCGACCTTGTGATTTTCTTTATCAGCCAACATCGCGTTATAAAAATCCATAACCGACTCGGGACTCCCTTCCATAGCCAGCTTTCCTGAGTTGAGAAGGATTGCACGATCACAAATTGCCTGAATAGCGCCCTTGTCATGCGAGACCAACAAAAGGGTCGTGCCTTGCTCTCGGTATTTTCGAATCCGATCAAAACTCTTGTGCTGGAAATAGGCATCCCCCACCGAAAGTGCTTCATCCACGATGAGAATATCTGGCCGCCTTGCAGTGGCTACACTGAAGGCCAAGCGCATCTGCATGCCGCTTGAGTACATGCGCGCCGGCTGATCAATATAATCGCCAATTTCTGCGAAAGCCTCTATTTCAGGCATCAAGCTGGCGATATTTTCGAGGGTAAGCCCAAGAAGCTGCCCGGCCATATAAACATTTTGGCGCCCCGTGAAATCCGGATGAAATCCCATGCCTAGCTCTAAGAGCGCAGCCACTCGTCCGGACATTTCCACGGACCCAGTGGTTGGCATAGTGGTGCCGGTTATCATTTTAAGCAGCGTGCTCTTCCCGGCTCCATTCATCCCCACGATACCTAACGCCTCACCAGGGCTGACGGTAAAGTTAATGTTCTGAAGCACCCAAGTCAGCTCATGCCTAGTTTTATCTCCTGGCAGCACCCACTCTGCCAACCGGGACCAGCGACTGGGATATCTCTTGTAGGCTTTTCCGAGATCTTTAACAGTAATTTGCCCCATCAGAGTTCATCCACCATTTCACCGGCGTGCTTGCGAAACAGGCGCATGCCTGCAAGGCAGAAGAATATACCCAACGCCAGAATGGGTATTAGAGCCTGCCAATCTGGCAGTTCTCCACGGACGAGAATAGTCTGGTAGGCGCTCATCAATCCTGTCATCGGATTATAGACAAAGAGCTCCTGAGCCTTAACAGGGAGGATTGTGGCTGGATAGACGATGGGGGTTAACCAGAACCAGAACTGAAGAATCACGCTGAAGGCTTGGCCGATATCTCGAAAGAAAACGTTTAGAACGCCTACTGTAATTCCCAAACCAATAGCGAAAATGAGCTGAACCACAAGCACCGGTAGGATTGCCAAATAGACTAAACCAGGAAAGGTGCCCGTAAAAACCAGGAATAATGTGAACAAACCGAAGATAATGCTGAAGTTCAGTAGCGCGGTGGCCACCACAGTTACTGGCAAGCATAATCGCGGGAAGCTGAGTTTTTTCAGCAAGTTTCCATGCTCGAGGAATACGTTCTGACTTCGCCCGGCTATCTCAATAAAAAGCCCCCATGTTAAAATCCCCGAACAGAGGTAGATGCTGTAGCCGAAACTGCTCTCAACCCCAGGCAACTTCGCCTGCATGATCTGGGAAAAAATGAGTGTATAAACCAGAATCATCGAGAGAGGCTGAATAACGGTCCAAGCCACGCCCAACAGAGAATTCAGGTATTTCGTCTGGAACTCTCTCTTGACGCTACCGAGAATAAACCCCCGGTAAGCCCAGAGTGCGTTAAGCGCGCCCATAGGTATCCTCAAAGCGAACGATGTCGTCTTCCCCCACATAGGCACCGGATTGCACCTCAACCAACTCGAGCGGCATTTTGCCTGGATTGGTTAAACGGTGAGTCACGCCAATGGGGATGTAGGTAGACTGGTTTTCAGTGAGCAGTTCTTCTTCACCGTTGCGCTCCACAATGGCAGTCCCTTTGACCACAATCCAGTGTTCAGCGCGGTGATAGTGCATCTGTAGTGAAAGCTTTTCGCCTGGCTTGACGGTGATGCGCTTCACCTGGAACCGGTGTCCCTCATCGATGGATTCATAATCGCCCCAAGGGCGATACACTTTCGCGTGAGTATGGTGCTCGGAGCGATTACTGGCTTTGATTTCCTGAACAATTTTCTTCACGTCTTGAACGCAGTCCTTGTGAGCCACCAGAACGGCATCTTTGGTTTCCACAACCACCATGTTATCAATGCCGATGGCTGCAACCATTCGGCTTTCACCACGAATGTACGAATTGCTGGACGAGGAGGTGATCACGTCGCCTATGCACACGTTCTCGTCGCTGTCTTTGTCTTCCACCTCCCACAAGGCTGACCAGGAGCCTAAATCATTCCATCCGGCATCAAATGGCACAACGACAGCTTTATCAGTTTTCTCCATTACCGCGTAGTCGATGGATTCATCTGGGCAAGCCTGGAAAACATCGGCAGGCACCCTATCGAAATAGGCATCCGCTTCAATGGCCTGAGCGGCGTTCTCGCAGGCTTCGTAAATGTCAGGGCGCGCATTTTGGAGCTCTTCAAGGTATACCGACGCCCGAAAGATAAACATGCCACTATTCCAGTAAAAATTACCAGCAGCCAGGAACTTTTCGGCGGTTGTTTGGTCAGGTTTCTCCACAAACCGGCTCACGTGGAAGGCGTACTTATCGGCACCTAGAGACTCCCCGGCATCGATATAACCAAAACCGGTCTCTGGCGAGGTTGGAACGATGCCGAAGGTCACGAGTTGGCCTTCTGCAGCAACTTCGGCGCCTTGCCGAATCAAAGTCACAAAGCGCTCTTCATCTGCGATGAGATGGTCAGACGGCAAAACCAGCAGTAGGGGGTCTTCTCCACGGGCGCGCTGCTGCATTGCCACCAAGGCGATCGCTGGTGCCGTATTCCGGCCGAATGGCTCCAGCATGATCCTGTCCAGGTCAATATTTCCCTGCCGCGCCTGTTCGGCCACAATGAAGCGATGTTCTTCATTGCACACCACGACCGGGGCTCTGGCATTCAGCCCAGTGGTACGCTGCAAAGTTTGCTGCAGCATGGTTTGAGAGCCTGTAAGACGAATATACTGTTTTGGCATCAGAGTCCGGGATAACGGCCAAAGGCGCGTGCCGCTGCCGCCTGCCAGGAGAACCGGAAGAATAGATACATCTGCCATAAATTTGCCTTAAGTGTCTCTAAAATCATTTGGAATCGAAACCAGAGCCGATTGATAATAGGCCATGGCTCTCTCGTCAGTAGCCTTCCGACCCAAGCTAAAGGGAACAGTCTCCACTTGCTGTCGCAGTGATCGCTACCGTTTGCTCATAGGATGGGAATGGCATGATTTGCCAAAAAGCTCACGTGGTGGAAAAGCCCAATCCAAGTTATGTGGGGCTTCTCCGGACGCTGCGGGAGGTCTCACCGTTTAACATTTCACCTCTTTTTGAGGCGCGCAAGGGTATCACAATAATCGTTGTCGTGGTTGCAGAAAGCTGTTTCAACGAAGCTTAATGCAAGTGCAACAAAAACGTCATCTGGCTGCTGCATCCTGTAAGTACAAAGATATAAAAGTTGGAGCGCAGCAGCATAATGCTAGTCGATACACTGAGGATCTACGAGAGACGCCATATTCGCCAGTTGTCTCCGTCCTATTGCCGCCGTATAGCATTACAGGCATCCAGCTAATGGACATCCGCAAAAACGCCCTCCTCTTTCAGAAATTCGACCAACTAGAACTCACCACCTGCCTCCGCCTAAACGGCTACTGTCACAAACTCCTACCGCGGCAGTTCTTCTCCGTCATCAGCCGCCTCGGCGACGGCGCGGCCTGGTTCACCCTCCTGCTGCTCCTACCGGTCTTCTACGGCGTCACAGGACTTCAAGTCAGCGCTTCCATGGCCCTCACCGGCCTCGTCTGCACCCTCATCTACAAAACCCTGAAAAGCTCGCTCATCAGAACCCGCCCCTTTCTCAATTCGCCAGATATCCTCTGCGGCACGGCCCCGCTCGACCGCTATAGCTTCCCGTCTGGTCATACCATGCACGCGGTATGCTTCAGCGTGATGGTCATTCATTTCTGTCCGATCTTCGCCCTGGTCGTGGTGCCCTTCACGGTGCTGATCGCGCTGTCGCGTGTCGTGCTCGGCCTCCACTACCCCACCGACGTCATTGTCGGCGCTTTGCTTGGCTGGGCGGTCGCTGCCATCGGCATTGCCATCAGCCATTCGACCTTTGTCTACTAACGTTAAACCGTAAAGCAGTCAAAAATGCGGGATGACTATAGATCTTGGTCCCATAGAAGCCTTTATCGCTTCACATCATCCGTTTTCCGAATTACCGCCAGAATCAATCAGGGAGCTGGCGCATGCGGTGCAGATTCTCTACCGCACCTCAGGTGACCATGGCGACTTTCTGGATCCGGACAAGCCGCGGCTCTATGTCATTCGCAAGGGCGCTATCGAGCTGACATCCAGCGACGGCAAGCTTATCGACCGACTGGGGCCTGGCGCAAGCTTCGGATTTCCCTACCTCCTGACCGGCGAGATCTCCGGCAACCAGATTATCGCCACCGAAGACATCCTCGTGTATGCGGTGCCAGCGAGCACTTTTCATGCCCTGCGCCACCGGCATCCGGCCTTCGAACGTTACTTCACGCAGGCGCTGGCCGCACGCTTCCGGCTTCGCCATGACGACAGCGCCTATAGAGCAGTGCAGCGCATCTCCGAGGTGATGACCCGCCGCCTGGTCGCCATCGAAGCGCACGCGGCCATCAAGGATGCGGCGATTCTCATGACGGAGCACCGGGTGTCGTCCGTGCTGGTGACTGAGGGCGAGCGTCTGGTCGGTATCGTGACCGATCGCGACCTGAGGGCCCGCGTACTGGCTGTTTCAGGCGATGCAGCCGAGCCCATCAGCAGCATCATGACCTGCCAGCCAGTCGCGGCCACTCAGGACATGTTCGTGCATGAGGCTGGTTTGCTGATGCTGCAGCACAACGTTCACCATTTGCCAGTGCTTGATGGTGAGCGGCCGGTTGGCGTGATGAGTGCCTCGGATCTGTTACGGGTTCGAAATACCGACCCGCTGTACCTGGTGAGCAAGATCGCCAAGAGCGCAACGGTGAAGGAACTCGTAGCCCATGCCTCGCAGACCCAGCGCATGTTGTTCGAGCTTATCCGCGCCGATCTGACGGCTGAGAACATCGCCCAGATCTTTACCGGCATCAACGACGCCCTCACGCGTCGCCTGATCACGCTGGCGCAGCACGACCTGGGGGATGCCCCTACGGACTTCTGCTGGCTCAGCTTCGGCTCACAGGCCCGCCTGGAGCAGCATGCGGGGTCTGACCAGGACAATGCGATCATCTACCTGCTTCCTGAAGAAGAGGATGCTGCCGCGACCAAGGCTTACTTTCTCAAGCTGGCGACCTTCGTTTGTGAAGGGCTCGATAGCTGCGGCTTCCCGCTCTGCCTCGGCGATATCATGGCGAAGAATCCGAAGTGGTGTCTGAACTTCGATGAGTGGGTGCAGGCCTTTGAGGGCTGGATTGACCAGCCAAGCTCGAAAGCGCTGATGCACAGCAGTATTTTCTTCGACATTCGCGGCATTGCCGGTGATACCCACCTCGCCACACGACTGCAGTCCCAGGTGCTGTCGATGGCGAAACAGCGCGATATCTTCCTGGCACTGATGACGAAAAACGCCCTGTCACGCAAGACGCCGCTGGGCTTCTTCAAGCAGTTCGCGGTCACTCGAAGTGGCAAGAATGAGGCCACACTCGACCTCAAGCACCTTGGGCTGTGCCTGATCACCGATATGGCCCGTGTCTACGCCTTGAGTGCTGCCCTGCCTGAAACATCCACGACGAGTCGTCTGCGAGCCTGTGCGGCCGCTGGTGTGCTCAACCAGGATGATGCCAACAATTTACTGGATGCCTTCGAGTTCATCTCGCACCTGCGCCTTCGCAATCAGCTGGAGCAACTCGAGACCGGACAGCAGCCCGACAACCTACTGGATCCGGAAAAGCTCAGCAGCCTGCAGCGTAACCACCTCAAGGCTGTCTTCCGCCTGGTTGATCGGGCACAGCGCGGCCTGGAGCAACGCTTCACCCGAGGGCTGGTATAGCGATGGGTTTACTGAAGCGTCTGTTCGGTGGCCCCCACTCGAGCTTTGGCCGGCCATGGACCGAGTACTCTCTATTGGCCGTCGATCTGGAGATGAATTCACTCGATCCTGAGGTCGGGGCTATCATGAGTATTGGTGCGGTGGGCATTGAAGATGGCGAAGTCTGCCTGTCGACTGCGAAACACTGGCTCATAGAGTCGAGCCATGGCGTGGGCAATAGCGCAACCATCCACGGCATCACAGACACTGAGCGGACTGGCGGCGCCACGCTCGCGACAGCACTGGTCGAACTACAGGCCGCAGCCAGTGACCGAGTACTGCTGTTTCATCACGCCTTCCTGGACCTTCGCTTCCTCGCGGCAGCACTGGAGCGCACTGGCCTGCTACCGCTGGACACCCCCCACATCGACACTATGAAGCTCGAGCAGCGCCGTCTGGAACGGACTGGCCAGCCATTACACCATGATGCCCTCCTATTGAGCGAATGTCGCCAACGCTATGGTCTGCCAGTCTATCCTGCGCACAACGCGCTGCATGATGCGCTCAGCACCGCCGAACTGGCCATGGTGCAGTTTCGTCAGATGAGTGGCTCGAAGCCGCTGCCCTTATCGACCTTTATCGAACGCGCCCTGCCGCTGTAGACTGACTCCGTAAGCGCCAACGTATTTCGTGTTCCCTCCATATCTGGACCTGACCACATGATTGTCGATTTTTCTGATCTCAGCAGTGCCCGCGTCTATCAATGGATGACTCAGAGCGTGATTCCGCGCCCAATCGCCTGGGTGCTCTCGGTGAACGCTAAAGATGCTCAGGACCCCTTCAACCTGGCACCTTTTTCCTACTTCACGGCGGTATCCAGCGCCCCGCCCACTGTCATCTTCTCGGCGGGCCGAAAAAGCGAAGAGGCTTTCAAGGACAGCTACGTCAACGTCAGCGAACGCAGGAGTTGCGTGATCAATATTGCGTCCGTCGCGCAGATGGCGGCGGTCACTGAAACGTCTCGCACCCTACCTTATGGTGAGTCTGAGCTAGGCCGGGCAGGCCTGGAACTGACTGATTTCGATGGTTTTCATCTGCCGAGGGTGAAGGGATCTCCAATCGCCTTCGCCTGTGAATATCTACAGACGATCGAGGTGGGCACGAGCCCTCAGATGCTGGTGCTCTGCGAAGTGAAACGGATGTTTGTGGATGATGCCGTCATGACTGAGGATGCCAAGGGTCGCCCGCTGATCGATGCCCTGAAGGCCGATCCTTTGTGCCGTCTTGGCGGCGGACAATATGCTTCGCTTGCTGAAGTGTTTACCCTGCCGCGACCAGAGTGATCATAAGCTTACAAGACGGGCAGGCTTTCGCGGACGGCTTCGAACAGGGCCTCTGCTGACATGGGCCTGCCAATCAGAAAGCCCTGTCCGTAATCGCAGCCCAGGGCACGCAGAAACTCGAACTGTTCAACGGTCTCGACCCCTTCAGCCACTACCTCGAGCCCGAGCGAGTGCGCCATCGTGATAATGGCTCTGACAATGACAGGGTCCGCTACCTGGTTTCCAGCCCCACAGACGAAACTCTTGTCTATCTTCAGTTGCTGGACAGGTAAATGCTTGAGATACCTCAGCGACGAATATCCAGTGCCGAAGTCATCGATGGCGATATGAAGTCCAAGCTGTGTGATGGCGTTCAGCAAGGCAATGCTCTCGCCGCCGGTATCGATGAAATTGGCTTCGGTGAGTTCGAGTTCGAGCCGCTTGGGGTCGATCTCGCTTAACTCCAGACGACGCTCGAGATCATCCAGAAAGTTCGCCACTTTCAATTGGCGAGGTGAGATATTCACGGCGACGGACAGCGCCGACATGGTCGGACAGCTCCAGGCCTTGATTTGTGTACAGGCGGTCTGCAGGACCCATTGACCCAGTTCAATGATGAGCCCGGTCTTTTCCGCCACTGGAATGAACTTGTCGGGGCCGAGCAGGCTGCCATCGTCGAGCTCCAGCCGCAGCAGAGCTTCGGCACCAACGATCTTGCGATCACTGAACCTGAACTGAGGCTGGTAGAGCAGGCGCATGCGCTGCGCGGCCATGCCTCGACGCAGTTGATGCTCGATATCGACGCTTTCCTGCAAGCGACTTTGAATGGCCTGAGAGAAGAACTGGAAACTGCTCTCACCGCCAGCTTTTTTAGCCTCATACAAGGCCATATCTGCGTGTTGCATCAGCTCGATTCGGGATGAGGCATTTTCCGGGTATGTGGCAATGCCGATGCTGGCGGATACGACCAGCGATGTGCCAGCTGCCTTGATCGGTACGCTGATCGCGTCGAGCAGCACCACGGCCACAACGGCGGCATCTTCCGGTGCGCCCAGGTGTTCGAGTAGAACGACGAACTCATCGCCGCCCATCCTGGCGACGACGTCGCCATCACGGGTAAGCTTGTCGAGACGCCGCGCAATGGTCTGCAGCAACTTGTCGCCCACATGGTGGCCCAGGCTGTCATTGATGTCCTTGAATCGATTCAGATCCAGGAAGAGCACGGCGAGACCGGTCTTATTGCGCTCGGCTCTGGCCATCGCGCGGTCGAGATTATCTTCCAGCATCGCCCGATTACCCAGTCCGGTAAGCGGATCCTGGATGGCCAGGCGGGCCATCTCGAGCTGGCTGCGCTTCCGGTCTATGGCATGGCGAATAATGCGCTCGAGCAGAGTTGGTGTCAGCTCGCTTTTGGGCAGGAAATCGGCGGCGCCTATGCCGATCATGCGCTGGTCCATCTCCAGGGTATTGGCACCGGTCAGCACGATCATGGGCTTGTCGATTCTGGCTTCGACGGCTGCATTGATCAGCTCTGCTCCGTCGCCCTTGTCTAGCACGTAGTCGACGAGGTAGACGTCGAACAGATCCTGAAGAATCAGCTCGCGGGCCGCTTCGAACGAGCTGGAATGTTCGACCCTGAAATTCGAGTTGTTCGACGCGTGCAGGGCTTCATTCACCAGAATGAAATCCTGAAAGTCGTCGTCAACGACGAGCACGCTGATGCTGTCAGCGGCCAAGAGGAAGATTTACCGTATCGAACCAGTATCCCGCGAAATGCCTGATTCGGTCGACCAGCACTTCGAAGTCAGCAGGTTTACAGATATAGGAGTTGGCGCCAAGATCATAGCTACGCTCTATTTCCTCAGCCTGGCTCGAGGTGCTGAGAATCACGATCGGTATGGTGCTGAGCGCAGGATCTCGACGGATTTCGCGCAGGCAGCTGATGCCATCCTTGCGCGGCATGTTGAGGTCCAGGAGGATGATGCCGGGCCAGGGAAACTGCTCGACATCGGCGTACTCGCCTTCACGCCGGAGATAACGCATCAACTGCTCGCCATTCTCGACATGATGCATCGGATTGGGGAAGCCGCTTAACCTGAGGGCTTCCTCAGTGAGTATTCGATCCTGCGCATCGTCGTCGGCCAGCAGGATACTGACCGGTCCGCTACTGTCTATTCGCCTCACACTGAATCACTCCGCTGTTCCACTGGCAGTCGTACTTCAAAGCAGGTGCCCTGCTCTACCTGATCGATAACATGTATTTCCCCGCGGTGCCGTTCGACGATCTTTCGACAGATGGCCAGCCCCATGCCGGTACCTTCATACTCATCCCGGTTGTGCAGTCGTTTGAAGACATCAAAAATCTGCTCTCGGTAGACAGCGTCGATGCCAATGCCATTATCAGAGACTCTGATAAGGTAATGTTCCCGATCCACCGCGCCTTCAATCTTGATGACCGGCGCCACATCAGGCCTGCGATACTTGAGGCTGTTACTGATCAGATTCTGAAACAGCTGACGAAGCTGGGTCTGATCGCCATCTATCGAAGTGAGTATAGAACATTGTATGTCGGCGCGTGATTCAACGATCGCCAGTTGCAGATCGTCACGCACATCAGCGATGACTTCGTTGAGTTCCACCTCTTCGAACGGTCTGGCCTTCGAGGTCACCCGGCTATAGGTCAGGAGGCTGTCAAGCAAGGCCTGCATGCGTTCAGCAGCCTCGAGCATGTAGCCTGTAAACTCCTGGCCTTTCTCATCAAGGCTGCCATAACGACCGGTAACCAGCAGCCGCCCAAAGGAGAGCACCTTCCGCAGGGGTTCGCGGAGGTCGTGAGAGGCAATAAAGGCAAAGTGCTGCAGCTCATAGTTCATGTTCTGCAGATCATGATTACGCTGGCGGACGCTTTCTTCCAGCCGCTGTCGACCGGTGATATCCACCACGGACGCGATCACACTGACTTCGACATCCGTGTCCAAGGGACTGAGATCGATCTCGAGCGGCACGCGCTTCGCGTCCTGGCGGATACCGATCAGACCTTCTTCCACGCCAAGCGTTTTCACGACCGCGCCATTGGCATCTGCGTTGGTGAGCCGTTCCTGCAGCACGAGGGCGTGCACGCCATCGTAACCTGAGGGAATGAGCTGCTGCATGCGCATGCCTTTGAGGTCCTCGGTGTGGTAACCGAAAATCGTGCCGGCCTGGAGGTTGGCCAGCTGTATGGTGTCATGTTCATCGATCAGCATGACGCCATTGGGGCTGGCCTGGAACAGGCCACGAAAGCGTTCCTCTGCGGCGCGGCGCTCCCGAACTTCTTCCTCCAGTGCCTGTTTGGCTATTTCCAGTTGGCGGGTACGTTCGGCCACCCGGGCCTCGAGCTCTTCGCCTGAACGGCGCAGCGCCAGTTCGGTGTCCTCGCGGCGGTTGATTTCCTGCCTGAGCAGATCGTTCGAAGTTCGCAGTGCGGCTGGACTTGGCAGCTCCAGCAGTTTCGGAATCAGCGGCCAGAGCAATACCGCGGTAATGACGGAGGCTGCAGCGGTGACTGCCTTGGCAAGCCCCTCCAGATAGTAGTTGCCATTCCAGGTATTCCAGATCTCGATGAGGTGGGTCGTGCCACAGGCCAGGATAAATGTGGCGAAGAGGATGAACATCCAGTCGAAGGCGAGATCCTTGCGCTTCTTGACCAGCACCCATAGTGCTATGGGAATACTGTAGTAGGAAATAACAATCAGACTATCAGAGATGGTATGCAGGAGCAGCAGGTCGTCTCGCCACAGGTAGCAGTGGCCGTGAGGCATGAAGTTGACACCGAAATACTCCGCCCAGGACGACATTGACACTGCTCCTTATTATTATGTTTTAGGAGCAATTGTAGTATGAATATCAGTGTGAAAATACATAAATACGGATATGAGCCTGAAACGATCAGGCACTCGCCTTGGCGGAAAAGGCAGGAAAGACATCGGGACGGTCGAGCAGGACAAAGTGGCTGCACTGGTCAACCTCGATAATGGACACGCCATACCTGGCAGCCGATTGTGCACTCTCGGTCATCGACTCGACATCGAGCACTCGATCCTTGCCTGGCACAATGATGATGCCATGGGTAAGACAGCCAAAGATTTCCGCGTCATTCTGTTCCATCCACAGCAGCATGGAGCGCAGATTGGCTACCATGACATCGGTGCGACGGGAATTGAATGGCAGTCCTTCGATAAAGGCGCGCTTGCGTTCATCGTCGAGTGGGCCCCAGGCACCCCGGTTGTGCCGGGAGATGGGCTTGCGCCGCCAGAGCGGCACCAGGAAACCCATAAACCACATGGCTGCAGGTGATATGGCAGACACCGGCCTGGCCTGAGGCAGTACCGGCGCTTCCAGTATCACTTCTACCGAATGGAACAGGTCCGGTCGCTGCCGGGCTGCCTCGAGTACCACAGCCCCACCTCTGGAATGCCCATGCACTCGGACTCTTTGAGACTTCGGCAAATGCTCCAGTGCCAGGTTCAGCACCTCGGCATCGTATTCGATGCTGCCCTCTGGCGCCATCGGCGTGTCAATCCAGGCCGCCTGCACGAAATGCGGCTTTTCGATGGGGAGATGATAGGCACAGCTGTTTACTGCAATCAGCTGAACATCCGGCTGGTCATAGAAGCCAGTGAAGTAGGTGAGGTTCTCGACAAAGCCATGCATGCAGATCACCGTGGCGGCCGGCGCCTCACAGTGCCGCTCGACGATGGCCGCCGCACCCACCTGGTAGACGACGCCATCGAAGGCCTCGCTGGCACGTGGCTTGCTCTCCTTGCGCAGCAGCCAGTAGCGTGCCGCCAACACGACAAGCAGCGCCACACCGAACCAGAAGAGAACCCACTGCATTTACAGCTGCACCTGCATGACCATCACCGCAGCGGCGCCTGCCGAGCGCCGACTCATTTCAGGGCAGGCTCCGAGCGCTGATCTTCTTCCGACTGCTCACTCTTGGGGTTGTCATGCTCTCCGCCGGTGTCGGACTCTGCCGTATCTTCAACGGGCAATGTCTTGTTCGAACCCGTCCTCTTGGTCTTGCTGCCTTTCTTGCCTGGTGCACTCGCAATATTGTCAGCCGATTTGAGGTCGTCACGATGATAGATCACGGTCGACTTGTCGAATGCAAGGGCGTCAAAGGCAAAGTCATCGACGGTCAGCATATCGAGCACTTCAGCTTCATAGTCACGCATGAACTCGGCATCCTCACCCGAGATCAACTGACGCTCCACCGCCGCTTCGACCCGCTGCTCAGGGTGCAGCGCAGAGGCTGGCAATTCACCCTTGGCATAGGCCTTGTTCACGGTGTGGTAGATGCCCTCGGCGCGCTTGTAGTTCTTCAGCAGCTCGTTGTAGCGATACAGCGGGTTGTCTTGCTGACCTTCCTCCCAGGTATTCCAGGTATTGGTAGTCAGTTTCGCGCGCAGGGCTGTATCGGTACTGATAGCACGGGCGATGCTGTGCGTCAGCTGATCCGAGGGCAGCTTGAAGCGACGGCCAGCCGGGAACACGACCAGCCGCAACACAGCGGCCAGTGCCCGGGAAGGCAGGTTGGCGAAGAAGCCATCGAGCGCTTCTTCAGCGTTGAACAGCAGAGTCTGACAGCTGAAGTCGAGCAGCGCTCTTTCGCCCTCGACAGCAGTGCCCTCATGCCAGTTCTTCAGCACCATCGACGTCAGATACAATGAAGACAACACATCACCCAGACGCGCCGAGATCAGCTCGCGCTTTTTCAGGTCGGATCCCAGGCTCGCCATGGCTGCATCGGCGCAGAGGCCGAAGCCGGCACTGATTCGACTGACCGCCATCGCGTAAGGCGCAGCAGCTTCATCGAAGGGTGTGTCCTTGCTGGCGATGCCCACACCCTTGGTCAGCGAGCGGGCGAAGTTACCAAAAATCAGACCGGCATGACCGAAGAAGGCCTTGTCGAAGGCTTCCGAGTCATTTGCATCGCGGGCAGCGAGCTCGTCCAACACGTAAGGATGGCAGCGAATCGCGCCCTGGCCAAAGATCATCAGGCTGCGGGTCAGGATGTTCGCACCTTCAACGGTAATCGATACTGCTGTGGCATCTGCGGGGATGGCGAGGTAGTTTCGTGGCCCCTTGGTTACCGCCTTTCCACCATGCACGTCCATGGCATCATGGGCCATCTGACGCTGATACTCGGTCAGGTGATATTTGAGAATGGCCGACGGCACTGATGGCTTCTCGCCGTTGTCGACCATATTGGCCGTCTGCAGCACGCTCGCCTGAGCGATATAGGCCTTGCTGGCAATGCGGGCCAGGGGTGCCTGCACACCTTCCATCTCGGCAACCGGCACATTGAACTGTCTACGGATGCGGGTGAAACCACCTGCCGTGCCGAGCATGTAGCGTCCAGCGCCACTCGCGCCCGAAGGCAGCGTGACACAACGGCCGACCGACAGGCATTCGACCAGCATGCGCCAGCCCTGCCCGATCATGTCGGTACCGCCGATGATCCAGTCCATCGGAATGAACACGTCCTTGCCGAAGATTGGGCCGTTCAGGAACGGACTGCCAACTGGCCAGTGACGTCGGCCAATATCCATGCCTTTGGTACCCCGGGGTACGAGGGCGCAGGTAATACCGCGATCTTCCTCTTCACCCAGCAGGTGGTCCGGATCGAACAGTCTGAAGGCCAGGCCGACCACCGTGGCGATCGGAGCCAGGGTGATCCAGCGCTTCTCGAAATTGAGTTTCAGGCCGAGCACTTCCTTGCCTTCAAACTCACCCATGCAGACAACACCGGTATCCGGCAGCGAAGTGGCGTCAGAGCCGGCCCGAGGCCCAGTCAGACCAAAGCATGGAATTTCCCGGCCATCGGCCAGGCGGGGCAGATAATGCTGTTTCTGTTCGTCAGAGCCGTATTTCAGCAGTAGCTCGCCTGGGCCGAGCGAGTTCGGCACGCCGACGGTGGTCATGAGCATTTCGTTCACGGCAAGCTTCTGCAGTACGAGCGACTGTGCCTTGGTGGAGAGTCCCAGGCCGCCATACTCCTTGGGGATGATCATGCCAAAGAACTTTTCCTTCTTCAGGTATTCCCAAAGATCGGCTGGAAGATCGGCGCGCTCCACAGCGACATCCCAGCTATTGCACATGCTGACCGCCACTGAACACTGATGATCGATGAAGGCCTGTTCTTCAGCCGGGATGGCCTCGCTACGGTTTTTCAGCAACTGATTCCAATCAGGGTTACCGGAAAACAGCGCGCCGTCCCAGCCGACAGTGCCAGCATCGAGCGCTGTACGTTCAGTCTCGGACACCTTGGGAGACACTTTCTTGAAATAGTCGAACAGCTTTGGGGTCAGCCATTGCTGACGCAGGCCGGGCAGTCCGGCGAAGGCCGTGCCAGCTGCAGCCAGCAGGAGCAAGGCGCCGAGAATCTCGGTATCAAGAAGAAGTCCAATGATGCCAGTGGCGAGCAGAACGCCGATGGCAGCCTTTGCACCCGCTTCCTTGCGCATGACAATAAGTAAACCGGCCACAGCCAGAATGAGAACAATCAGATAGCTCATATGATATCTCTGTGAGTCAGTGGGCTTTTGAGGCGAATCCGGGAAAGGATACCGCTTGAATCAGTAATACTACGATATTTTTGCGGGCTGGGGGTCAACTGATTTTCGCATCATGCCGCGAATCTGCCGCACTGCAGGCTCACTATCGCCGTTGATTTCCTGTTGCAGGAAGGAGAGCAGCGCCTCTTCATGGGCGACGAGATACGTCAGAAATTCATGATCCTCGGGGGCCGACTGAGCCTGTAATCGGCGAAACAGATGAAGATAAGGGTCAGCGCTATGCATCAACACCCGAAGGCTGAGCTTCCAGGGTAGGCAGGCCAGTGCGAAGCCATAGCTGAAGCCGCCGACCTTGCTGAACAACAGCGATCCTGCCCTGATTTGCCGCCGCTGCAGCAAATCGAGCAGACCAGCCTGAGTCTGTTGTTCGAGCAGGATGAGCAGAGAGCAGAGCTGCTGGTGCTCTGTGCTCTGCAGCCACAATAAGCCTTTGAATAGCTGAACCCCGGCCACCTCCGATTTGTAGGCCTTCACAAGATCGGCCTCAACGACCGAGACCGCCTGCTTCATAAGCGATTGAGCGGCTCGGTCAGTTCAACAGAGGCTTCCGGAATCAGGTTGGCCTGGATGTCTGCCTCGGTGAACAGCAGCTTGCGATAGTCTTTCTCGGAATATCGCAGCGACTGATCGTTGAACCAGGGTGAGGCTGGGTCGGTCGACTGGGCATAGCTCAGCAGACCGTAGGCCTCCGGCCCGGTATCGGTGAATTCGAGACCGAAATGCCAGCTGGTGCCGCGCGCGATGCGCCAGCCGACGCCAGGGCTTTTCGCCAGCCCTGCAGTGTCGTCGATGACCGGGGGAGAGACTCTTGGGAAGCGGGTGTCTTCCGCCACTGCTGAATCGACAACACCGATAGCGTTGAAGACGCCATCGACACCACCATCGCCACCGTGCCAGGGGAACGACTGCAGGAGGTCCTGCGCTGTGCCCCCTGGCGGCACGCCGCCACTGGGCTGATAGTACTGCACGCTGCCCAGGGGAACGTTGTAAGCGATGCTGGCCGAGTCCAATGAATCAAGACCTCTGGCCAGTGATATCAGCATCAGATCATCTGACGTACCCCTGGCCTCTGCCGACGGATCGGCAGGCGTACCCACGGGATCAGCCGTATTGAAAGCCGTTGTAAAGTCAGCAGGCAGGGCATTTCTGTATTGACCGATGAACACCCTGAAGACGTGCGCCCCGACGCTGGCGCTATCATAGACACCGTCCCAGCCAGCCAGCACCGCACAGGCGCTATCGACAGCCCGGCTTGTCCCAGGTGTTTCTTCAGTGGACGTATCGACCGGCATGCTGCCGATGAGCGCACAACGTTCCAGTAATTCCGGGAGTAACAGCTCCGCATAAAAGGAGCGATTATTATAGATGACCTCAATCAGGTCGGTACTACTGAACTTGCCGTCCTGGCCAGCTGGTGGGGCTGCTGCGAAGCCTGGATCGAGCGGGTTCTGCAGCATCTTGAGACCGATGCGTGTACGTGCGTTCAGTGGCACCTGCTCCGGCCCAAACAGTGGTGAGTAGCCGGTCAGAAACTGCGCGGGATTGGTCGCCCAATAGCTGTCATTGGAGTTCTGCACGAAATCCTGGCGCTGCAGCATGGGCTTGTCCTCGAATGGAACCAGTCCCCTGCACTGGCCTTCGACCCAGTCATCGCGCGAATTGCTACCATCCAGCAGGATCAGGCCGTTATTGAAGAGGCTGGCAAAGATCGGGCTCGCAGCCCGCTTCGCATTCAGCGCATCTTTGGCCGCTGCTGAAAGGTTCGGCGTGGAACTGCTGTCGATGTAGAAGGCATTGCCCTGGTCATCAGCGTAAATCGTGTTGGTCCAGAACGTTGATCCGCATTCGCGAAATACAGCCTTGAACGAATCCAGGTCGCTGGCCTGACTCATCTGTAGCCAACTGTCGAGCAGCTTGGTCGTTTGGGCATTGGCGTCGCGATAGGTATAGGCGAGATTGGACGAGCCCCAGGCGGGCAGCCCGCCATCGGTCACCAGGTCGGCGGCCACCATCGGCCCGTATTCGGAAAAATACATGGTGTGTTCGAGTTCGGTCGGTACGGCCGTGCCGTTGTTGACCTGTATCCGGAAAGTTTTACTGGTGATCGGTTTTTCCTGGCCATCCTTGATGTAGGTCATTGGATCACCAGGTTTGAGGCTGAGCGTATAGAGTGTGAACTGACTGCTGGTAGTCACCGTGTGTGACCAGGCAAGATTCTGATTGAAGTTGATGAGAGGAATAGCCGTGCCCATCAGGCCAGCACCATTCATATCGAGATAGCCCGGCACGGTCATATGGACCTGATACAACCTGCGCGAACCGGTATAAGGGAAATGGGGATTGGCCAGCAAGGCGCCTTTGCCCTGCTCGCTCATCTCGCTACCGATTCCCCAGGCGTTACTGGCCAGACCGGTGTCAAGATCGGCGCCCTGTTCACGAACGGCTCTGGCGGCGGCCGGCGCCACTTCGTAAGCTGGCATCAGTCTCACTGCCGTGCTCGAACCCGGTGTCGAAGTATCGGCTATGATACGTGGCTCCGCGGACACGCCTGGTGGTGTGGCAACAAACACAGCGCCCGTCGCAAATACTGCGCCACTGGCATACTGCCCGACGATACGATAATGCGCATACAGATCGATCGGTGTTATTGGCTTGACCCAGGGCTGGTTACGGCAGGCCTCCGGCAGCGTGGACGGGTCCGTCTCCCGCACATAGCGGTTGTAGCCAGCAGTGAAGCCTTCAGTCAGCGCCCTGCTCTCAGGCGTTAGCTGTTCGAACTCTGCTTCAGCGCCGGATCTGATGTCCTGAGCCTTATAGCTAAAGTCTGAAATGATATTGGCGTTGTCAGGGCCGGGACCGAAATAGAGCGCTCGCTCGCTACGAGCCTTGACGAAATTCTCAGCCAGCAGACAGACATTGTCCTGCGCCTGAGCATAGCCAGAGCCGAAGGCCGCTGAGGCCAGATTGTCAGCCCTGATATGTGGAACACCGTTCGTGGTCCTGCGAATGCTGGCCTTCAACAAGCCATCCTGTGGAAATAGCTGTGCCTGATTCGCACGCGAGTCGTCGTCATCATCGTCAGAGCAACCCACCAGGTTCGTCAGCAGCAAGCCTGAGAAGATCAGCGTGCAGATAATAGTGGTTCGACGCATGCAAACCGTGCGGTCGATTCGCGGCCGGGGTCTTGTCACATCGTCTTCAGTCGAGGTCATGTTATACCCTGCCCGTATGAGGCTTCAGTTTGTTGTAATTATTGTTGACTGTCTTTTTTGACTACGTAGTAACCAGCAGTCTGCCCGCTCTGGCGGCCGAGTTCAATACCCCCTCGGAGCGGTGTTAGCCCTTCGCTATCAGATCTGTGGAATTGGACAGGCGGCGAGGAGCGCTTTGGTATACTCGTGCTGGGGGGCGTCGAAGACCTGATCGGCCTGACCACTTTCAACGATCTGACCGCGCCTCATGACCAGAACACGCGAGGCAATCTGTCGAACGACATTGAGGTCATGGGTAATGAAGATGAGTGTGAGGGCATGCGTATCCTGCAATCGCAGCAGCAGTGCCAGGATCTGCGCCTGCACCGACACGTCGAGGGCTGATACCGATTCGTCACTGACGATGACTTCCGGCCGCATGCACAGGGCACGCGCGATACAGAGCCGCTGGCGTTGGCCGCCCGAGAGTTCGTGAGGCAGGCGGTGGAGGTGATCCGGCTGCAGACCAGCTTCGTTGAGCCAGTGGAGCTGCGTCTCGAGGGTGGGCTTCTGTCCGGCGAAGCGCAGCGCTTCACTGATCACTTCTCCAGCGTTGAAAAAGGGATTCAGAGAGCTCAGCGGATCCTGGAAGATCATCTGGATGCGCTGTCCGTAACGTCTGAAATCCTGCTTGCGGTAGCGATCTGGCAGTCTTTCCATGGCCGTTGGCGCATTCTCGGTGGACGAACTGGCTGACCCGCGAAGGCTCACCGTTCCGCCACTTTTGTCTTCGAGGCCGCTGATCATGCGACCTACTGTCGTCTTGCCGGAGCCACTCTCACCTACCAACGCCAGAATTTCCGCCGGGTAGATGTCGAAACTCACGTCATCGACGGCCAGCGTCTTGCCGAATATTTTTCGCAGATGCCTGACTTCAATCAGTGTGGGCCGCTGGTCGCTCATAGAGGCCTACTCCTGTGTTCTGGCCCATCGACGTCGCTATCCAATAACCAGCATCTGGCCATGTGCCCGCCGTCATCAAAGGCTGGTGGCAACTGCTCGCAACGCTGCCAGGCATGTGGACAGCGAAACCTGAATGGGCAGCCTGTCTGGATATGGTCGAGCGCTGGCGGCGCCCCGGGAATGGGCTCGATACTCGCCCGCCCCTGCTTCCAGTTCGGCGTGCAGGCCAGCAAGGCCTGACTGTATGGGTGCTTGAGATTCTGGAAGAAGCTCTGCTTGCTGGCGCGTTCGATGCTTTGACCGGCATACATCACAGTCACGGAGTCAGCGATTTCAGCCACCACACCCAGGTCGTGGGTGATCATGATCAGCCCTATGTGCTGCGTGCGTTTCAGATCGTTCAGCAGATCCAGGATTTCAGCCTGCACACTCACATCGAGCGCAGTCGTTGGCTCGTCGGCGATGACCAGCGAGGGCTCGCAGATCAGCGCCATGGCGATCATTGCCCGCTGCAGCATGCCGCCGGAAAACTCATGTGGATACTGTTTCGCACGCTTTTCCGGCTCGATGATGCCGACGCGCTCCAGCCACTGTACTGCGCGCCGTCTGGCATCGCGCCGGCTCATGCCAAGGTGCACGCGCAGCGGTTCTGCGAGCTGATCGCCCACCGGCAGCACGGGATTGAAGGCCGCGGCTGCGTCCTGAAAAATCAGTCCGATCTGACGTCCGCGTAAACGCCTCAGTTCTCGCTGGCTGCAGCTGCCCAGATCAATGACGGCCTCCTTCGTCGGCGCAAAACTGAGCTGCTCGGCGTCCACCTGCGCACGGCCAAGCAGGCCAAGCACCGCCAGCATCGATACGGACTTGCCACAGCCGGATTCGCCGACGATACACAGCGTCTCTTCACGATCGACACTGAAGCTGGCGCCCTGCACCGGATACACGGCACCACGCTCAGCCTGAATGGCGACTCTGAGATCACGAACATCGAGTAATGCCGCCATTAATCAGCTCCCCTGCGAATGGCCATGGCGTCTCGTAAGGCGTCCCCAAGCAGATTGAACAGGAGGACGGTGATACTGATGGCCAGCGCGGGAAACAGCATCATGTGCGGATTGGTCAGGAGGCGTGAGATACCATCGTTGCACATCGAGCCCCAGCTTGGCGCAGGCGGCACGACGCCCATGCCGATGAAGGAGAGGAAAGCTTCGGTAAAAATGGCCGATGGAATGGCGAAGGTAAAGCTGACCAGTACGCTGCCCATGACGTTGGGAATGAGGTGGCGGAGGATGAGGTAGCGCTGCCCTGCGCCCATCAGGCGGGCCGCTTCGATATAGGGCATCTCCCGCAGGCGCAGGATCTCACCGCGAACGAGTCTGGCTGGCGAAGGCCAGCCGAGCGCGATCAGGGCGATAACGAGCGCAGCAATGCCACTTTCGCCCGGCTCGGTGCCCAGGGCAACGCGAAACAGAATCATGAACAGCAGAAAGGGCAGCGCAATCACGAAATCCACGATACTCATCATGATAGCATCGACCCGGCCACCGATGAGGGCCGAGGTGGCACCGTAAGCCAGACCAAACAGCATATACATCAAAGGCGCGAAGATGCCGATGAACAGCGACACCTGCCCACCTTCCAGTAGGCGGGCCAGCATGTCCCGTCCAAGATGATCGGTACCAAGGGGGTGGGCGGGCAGTTCGATGGTCGTCTCGCCCTCTGCAATACTGGCCAGCTCGGCATCGAATTCGCTCATCGCCAGCACAGGTGTGACCCGGATCTGCTGGCGATAGCGCTCGGTGCCAAGCTCGTCCACTGCCAGCAATGTGTATTCATAACGCTCTGGCCTGAGATTCAGCCGATCCTCATACCAGCTGTCGCCGGCTTCGAGCACCGCCACCGGCATGCCGAGTGAGGCTGCATTCATGCCTTCGGACCATCGGTAGAGCTGATAGCCCTTGGCGCTGGTATCCTGCCGCCAGCTGAGCCGGACAAACTCAGTGTTCGCCTCGATCACGCTCAATCTGGCTGTCGATGCGCCCGCCTCAGGTGTTTTGTCCGGCCCTGTCCACAGTTCATTGGCGTCAACAACGATCGCTGTGCGGCTGCCAATAGGTGAAGAGGCGATCTGGTTGAGAAATTGCGCTTCAGGATTGATCGACCACAGCGACGGGCCAGCTACGACAGCCAGTATGAGGCCGACAAGCATGACCAGGCAGGCAATCGCCTTGCGGTCGGCTTTGAGCCGGCGCCAGACCGTAGCCCAGTAACGATGATCTGCTGCGTTGGCCATCAGGTCATGTCCCGGCTGATTCGAATGCGCGGGTCAGCCCAGGCATAAAGGAGATCGAAGGCCAGCACGACGATGACCAGGAAGGCGCCGTAGAACACGGTGGTCCCCATGATCACGGTGTAATCCAGCTGTGCGACGGCTTGAACGAAGTAGCGGCCGAGCCCGGGAATGGCGAAGACCTGCTCGACTACGAAGCCGCCAGTGGTAATGCCGGCGATGGTCGGCCCCATCACACTGAGCGTGGGGAGTAGCGCATTGCGAAGCTGGTATCGCAGAAAGCAGCGCCAGGGTGGCAGCCCCCTCGCCTGCGCAGCGAGCACGTAGGGCTGGTCCGCCGTGTCGATCAGGCTGCCCCTCAGGAGGCGGGTCAGGAAGGCCATGGTGCCCAGGCCAAGCATGAGCGCAGGTGCCCAGATATGCGAAATCGACCCCCAGCCAGCGACTGGTAGCACCTGCCAACCGGTGAACTGATTCATCTCGACGATGAAGAGCTGCGCGAGTGCGGCAAACACGAAGCTTGGCACCGACACTGCCACCATAACGCCGAGAACAGTGGCGGTATCAGGCCAGCGGCGCCGCCAGATGCTGGCTACGGAGCCAAAAATCAGTGCGCCGAACAAGGCGAAAATGAGCGCCAGCAGGCCGAGTATCGCGGACACGCTGAAGTGCTCGGCGATGATGTCATTCACCGACCGGTTCTGCTGGGTAAAGGAGACGCCGAAATCACCTTGCAGCAGCCGCTGCATATAAATCAGATACTGCTCACCCAGCGGCTTGTCGAGGCCATAATAGGCTTGCAGCGTCGCGTAGATCTTTTCCGGAATGACCTTTTCATTGCTGAGGGGATCACCCGGCACGAAGTGCATGGCGAAGAAGGTGGCCGTGGCGACGAACCAGATTGTGACGATCGCGTACAGGATGCGGTTGAGCAGATAGCGCATCATGGCAGGGCCCTGGCCTGCTCGGCGACCGAGAGCTTGCGCGCATAGGTGAGCAAGGGGTCGCCACCGAAGCGCAGACGAACGACACCGGTCAGCGCTGGATCCTGCAGATACACCAGCGCATTTTCGTAGAGCGGCAGCAAGGCCGTCTCTTCACGTAGCAGGATCTGCATGTCGTTGAACAGTGCAGCCCGCTCGTCAGGATCGAGTGTAGTCTGAGCCTTGGCCACCAGCGCATCATATTCAGCACTCGAAAAACCGCCTCGATTGTTGGGATTCCAAGAAGCGAAGAGATCGGCAAAGGTCATCGCATCATCATAGTCAGGCCCCCAGCCCGCCATGGTAATGTCGAACAGACCCTGCGCTTCACGAGCAATACGCTGCTTGAAAATCTGCTTGTCGATTCTGACATCGAGTCCGAGCGCGAGCTGCAATCGATTCTGCAGGAACTCTGCCTGCTTGGCCGCGCCAGGGCTGTCTGAGGTGAGCAAGTGGATGGCTGGCGGTTCTTCAAGGCCATGCCGCTGCATGAATCTCGCCAGATGCGCCCTCGCCTTCTCGATATCCATGCTCACGGGCGGCTGCGGATAGCGTTCCTGGATCCGAATACCGAGGCTACTGACAAACTCAGGGAAGATGCTGCCCGCGGTTTCAAAACCAGGAATGGCAATGATCTTGTCGACCAGCGTTCGGGGGCTGTAGACCAGTGAAATGGCCTTGCGCAGATCCGGATCCGAGGTCATACGACCGGGAGCGAAATTGAAGCGCAGGAAGAACAGGCTCCCCACCTTGAACTGCTTCAGCGGGGCAAGATCGAGGTTGTCGACGCCAATGTTGGCGAGAGCGATACCGCCGTCAGCAAACAGATTCATCACGGCCAGCGGGTCAGAGGTGATGTGATCTATGTCGATCGCGTCGAGCTCGACCGCTTCCTTGTTCCAGTAAGCAGGGTTACGAAGTAGCTGCAGGCGGGCACCGTGAACCCAGCTGGCGAGCGTAAATGGACCGTTGTAGGCCTGCTTGTCGGCATCGGCTGCGTAGGCGTCGCCAAAGCGCTTCACATAGTCTTCGCGTACCGGCAGATAGGTCATATAGGCGGTGAGCGCGAGAAAGTAGGCGCAAGGACGTTCCAGAATCACTTCAATGGTGAAATCATCGAGCGCTCTGACACCGAGCGTCTCGGCTGCCTGCTCACCATTGACGATGGCTTCAGCGTTGAGGATCGGATAGAGCAAATAAGCGTAGGGTGAAGGAACGGCCGGGTCGACGATCCGACGCCAGGCATAGACGAAGTCATGCGCCGTGACGATCTGACCATCATGCCAGCGGGCGTCGCGGCGGAGGTGAAATACAGCTCGGGTGGGCTCGAGCTCCCAACGCTCGGCAACGCCCGGTGCCAGCTCGCCATCGACCCCATAGGTGGTCAGGCCCTCCTTCAGATGCCGTAGCAGGAAGGAAGCGTACTCATCCTGTGCCGCCATGCTGTTCAGTGAAGGCGGCTCAGTCGACAGGGCCAGCGTGACGCGGCCGCCGGCAATCACGGTAAATGTCTGCAGGCAGAGAAGAGCCAGTGCTAGCAGGCGAATCATCGGGTGGAATGACTTGATGGTACTGACTCTTTCATGGGTGTCCGAAACCGGCCTGGCCCCAGATCAATGTCGACGCGCCTTCTGTTTGGCGCACCATGCGATATGTCGAGCAATGGCCTCATCGGCACGAATGCGCTCCAGCGTACTGAACTCGCGTGCCAGTGTCATCTCATCGTACAGGCGATGCAAGCCCCGATGACACAGTCGACAGACCCAGATCCCACTATTGAGCTGCTCACGGTCGTAGCGTTTCTGAAAGTGGGCGCGGCGGTGTACCTTGCGAGGAATCAGATGATGGAAGGTCAGATCCACCACCCGATTGCACAACTCGCAATGCTCCGGCGCTTTCATCTGACACTACCGTGACGTGGCGGTCGTGCCTTGCAGGGCCACCTCGGGCTCTGTCGCACAGCCAATGAAGCCACCGGTCTGATGCGCCCACAGCTGGGCATAGATTCCCCCTGTCCCGATGAGTTCGTCATGTCGCCCCGTCTCGACGATGCGACCATTGTCGATAACTACCAGCCTGTCCATCGCGGCGATGGTCGACAGTCTGTGAGCTATGGCAATCACTGTCTTGTCGGCCATCAAGGTCGCAAGACTGCTCTGGATGGCCGCTTCAATTTCAGAGTCGAGCGCAGAGGTCGCTTCATCGAGGATCAATAGTGGCGCATCCTTCAACAGAACTCTCGCGATGGCGATACGCTGGCGCTGACCGCCAGACAGCTTCACCCCACGCTCACCGACAACGGCGTCATAGCCCGTGCGACCTTCGTTGTCTGTGAGATCACAGATGAAATCGTGCGCTTCAGCTTTCCTGGCCGCCTCGAACATTTCTGCTTCGGTAGCTCCCGGACGACCATACATCAGGTTTTCGCGAATAGACCGATGCAGCAACGAAGTATCCTGCGTCACCATGCCGATATGCGCGCGTAGACTCTCCTGGGTCACGCTCCGAATATCCTGGCCATCGATACGAATGACACCGGACTGTATGTCGTAAAAGCGCATCAGCAGATTGACCAAGGTGGACTTGCCAGCGCCTGAGCGCCCCACCAGACCAACCTTTTCACCAGCGCTGATCTCGAGATCGAAGTGGTCGATCACGCCGCTCGCCTGCCCATAATGGAAGCTCACCTGATCAAAGCTGATGGCGCCTTTGCTCACCTGCAGGATCGAAGCATCAGGGTCGTCCTGGATGCTCTGGGGCACGGCCAGCGTATCCATGCCGTCGGTCGCGGTGCCGATATTTTCGAACAGGGCACTGACCTCCCACATGATCCACTGCGACATGCCGTTGAGGCGCAGAACCAGACTGATGGCGACCGCGATGGCGCCCACGGTAACGGTGGCAGACATCCACAGCGCAATGGAGAGCGCCGAAATCGCGAAGGCCAGTACGTAATTGCTGGCCTGAATGCTGACGCTGATGCCCGTCGCCAGGCGCATCTGCCGATGAACGGTATCAAGAAAGCTGCCCATGCTTTCGCGAGCGTAATCACTTTCCCGCTGCGTATGGGAAAACAGTTTCACGGTCGCGATATTGGTATAGCTGTCGACCAGCCGCCCCGTCATCATCGAACGCGCCTCAGCCTGTTCGGTGCTCACTCGTCGCAGTTTCGGCAGGAAATAGGCCTGCAGCCCAATGTAGACCGCCAGCCAGATGATGAGGGGTAAGGCGAGGACGAGGTCGGCCTGGGCGATCACCACGGTCATACTGATGAAATACACCGTCACATACACCATGACATCGAGCAGCTTCATCACCGTTTCGCGAATGGCTAGTGAGGTCTGCATCACCTTGGTCGCAATACGGCCAGCAAAATCGTCCTGGTAGAAGCTCATGCTCTGACGCAGGAGATAGCGGTGCGCATTCCAGCGAATCGCCATCGGATAGTTGCCGAGGAGGGTCTGGTGAATCACCGTGGAATGCAGCAGCAGAAGGACGGGCATCACCACCAGCAACAGGAAACCGAAAAGGAAGAGCTTCGGGCCTTCCTCCTGCAGCAGCGTTTCCGGATTGCGATTGATCAGCCAGTCCACCAGCTGGCCAAGCGCGGCAAACAACGTGGCCTCGAGCACAGCGATCATGGCCGTCAGCAGCGACATCAGTAGCAGGTATTTCTCTGCACCACGCGTGTAGTGCCTGCAGAAGGCGAAGAGCGTGCCAGGTGGCTGGGTGGGCTCGTCGGGTGGGAAAGCCGGAATCAGTCGTTCAAAAAAGGCAAACATTGGCGCTCGAAATCAGATTGATGGCAATGAGGTCTAGAGACTGGCGGCGTTGACACACAGCACCAGTAATACCGCGATCTCGAACAGATAGGTGACGGCTGCCCCTATTCGTCGCGCCTGAAAGCCTACTGTCAGCATGCCATAGGCATGGCTGAAGCGAGCCAGAGAAAACGCGATGGTCAACACGGCGATCGTCGCGCTGCCGCTACCACTCAGCGCGGCTACCAGCAGGAGGAGACCGAAGGGTACGGTATGTTCAAGCGCATTGGCATGCGCACGTATAGCCTTCTTGAGTTCGAGATCATTGCCATGACCGTTGGAGATATTCTTTCGAATACGGATACGAGAAACGTTCATGGCGAGCAGAAACGCGAGGCCAAAATTGACCACGAAGAACACGAGAAGCCAGGCCAGCACAGATGATGTCATTTAAGAATTCCCGAGGTGAAAGAACCGTTTCAGCAGACCGCGTAAGATAGCAGAGCGCCACCGCTTTCTGCCAGCAGTGCGCTCACCAGCCAGTTGCAATGACGCGCCCTGCTTTCTTCGTTACACTGAGTGCATCTTCCAAGGAATGCTCTTCCCCATGGTCCAACTGCTGCTATTCGCCATATTGTCTATCGTTGTCTCATTCCTGTGCTCGATCCTCGAGTCTGTGCTGCTCAGTGCCACGCCCACCTTCGTCGATATGAAGAAGAAGGAAAAACGCGCCTGGGCCGAGACTCTGGAATCGTTCAAGACCAACATCGATACGCCACTCATTGCGATTCTCACACTGAACACGGTGGCTCATACCGTTGGCGCCATCGGCGTGGGCGCAAGCGCCGAGGCAGCCTTCGGAAGCGGCGACAATGTCGTGGGTATCGTATCGGCGGTGATGACGGCGCTCATTCTCATCGTCTCGGAGATCATTCCCAAGACGATAGGCGCCACTTACTGGAAACCATTGGCTGGACCAGCGACCAGAGTACTTCAGGCCTTCATCTTCCCGTTGAAGTGGACCGGCATCCTCTGGTTTCTCCGCCTCACAACACGGCTCATTGGCAAGGATGCTCATGTCAGTGTCATCTCCCGGGACGACTTCAGCGCCATGACTGAAATGGCTGACCGCCATGGCGTGTTCGAGAAAAATGAAAGCACGGTCATTCACAATCTGCTGCGCTTCTCCGAAATACTGACGAAGGACATCATGACGCCCCGAGCAGTTATGAAAGTAGCCAATGCAGACCAGGCAGTCGGCGAATTTCATGATGCGAACCCTGGCCTGCGATTCTCCCGCGTGCCAATTTACAAGAATGACCTCGAGAACATCACTGGCATGGTGTTGAAAGATGAGGTGCTGGAAACCATCGTGAACGAAGGGGGCGACAGACCGCTTGAGTCGCTCAAACGTGACATCTTCGTGACGACACGTGACACCCCGCTGCCGGACCTTTTTCAGAAACTGGTTGGCGAACGCAGCCATATCGCGCTGGTGGTTGACAGTTATGGTTCGGTCAGTGGAATAGTGACCATGGAAGACATCATCGAGACACTGCTCGGCCTCGAGATCATGGATGAAAGTGATGACGTGGCCGATCTTCAGCTGCTCGCAAGACGGAACTGGGAAGCGCGCGCAAAACGCATGGGGCTCGCTGTCGCAGAAGACAGCACTCTCGATGAATCCGTCAGGCCAGAACCCTCCGCATGAGTCGATCCATTGATGAAAACTCGGTTCCGGAGCGCGGCAGTCTAGCCGAGCGGCTCATCATCGCGGCAGAGAAACTCATAGAGTGCCAAGGCGATTTCGAGTTCTCGATGCGTGGACTGGCTGCGCACGTCGGCGCAAGCCCGATGGCGGCCTACTGTCACTTCGATAACAAGATCAATCTACTGCAGGCCGTAGCAGGCCGAGGCTTCTACCGGCTCCAGCAGGCTACACAGACGGCCGTTCGCAGCGCAGGCGACGACCCGCTGCAACAGCTCGAAAATGGCGGTGTGGCCTATGTACAATTTGGCTACGCCAACCCTGCCCTGTATCGCCTCATGTTCGGCCCTACGCTGGTCGCCGAGACCACGGCGTGTTTCGAGAAGGCCAGGCATGCCGGCTGGAGCGTGCTCGCCGATACCATGCAGCGCTGTGCCGAGCGCGGCTATATTGAGCCTGAAAGCGTAGAACGTCAGGCTGTGTACGCCTGGTCGATGTCGCATGGGCTGACCATGCTGATGATCGACCGCTCAGTTCACATGTTTCATGATCTCGGCCACAAACCCTGCGACATCGAACAATTTATCCGTTGTGGGATTCAGCAAATGTGTGCGAGCATCCGCTATCTCAAGCTAGAGACGCCAGACAGCTGCTGATACATTTAAGGATCGAGCATGGACAAGTTCCCTGAAGTGCAAAAGCCATCGGCGCTGGACCGTTATGGATCCAGAACGCTGGTCCTGCTGATGATGTTAGCGGCCGGCGTTTTTTTTGGCGGCTCACTTTACGCTGTACGCTCAGAAGAGGTGCGGCAGTCGCCCAAGCCACTGCCAGTCAATGTCGTTCGGGTTCATGAACAGGACAGTTTCGTCGCCACACATAAATATGCCGGACGCATCGCTACCGGGCAGGTCTCAGACCTTGGCTTCCAGCTCTCCGGCGAGCTTGTGGAACTTCTGGTGAACGAAGGCAGCCAGGTCAAGGCTGGGGCAGCACTGGCACGGCTGGATACCGCGCGTGCCGAGGAAAACCTGACGCAGCTGAAAGCTCAGCGCAACGAGGCAGATTCAGCCTTGCAACAGGCCGAGTCCAGTCTTCGGCGGGTGCAGGACCTTATAGGCAAGGGCTTTGCCAATCAGCAGGACCTCGATGACCGCAAGGCCCAGCGGGATGGCCTTCGTTCCCGAATCGTGGCCATAGAGTCGAACATTCGCGTGGCCGAGCGGGATCTCGAAGACAGCACCCTTTATGCACCTTTCGCCGGACAGATTCTGCAGCGCTTCGTCGATCAGGGCTCAGTCGTTCAGGCGGGCCAGCCAGTGCTGCGGCTCAACCAGAGTGGCGCCCTCGAAGCCCGCATCGGCGTCCCCGTGAATGCCCGCAAACGCGTGAGTGAAGGCGAGCGTTTCAAGCTGACCGCTGGCGGCCTGGAAGCTGAAGGCGTCGTTACAGCGCTGGTGTCAGACGTCAACACCGGCACCCGAACGCTCACCGCAATACTGCAGATCGAAAATGACCCTGGCTTCGTGCCGAGCGATCTGGTGCGACTCGAGCTTGACGAAATTCAGCGACAGACCGGCATCTGGGTGCCAGCCCATGCCCTCAATGAAGGCTTGCGCGGCTTATGGTCGGTCTATGTGGCCGTCCCGGCTGGCGAACAGACCACCGACGAGTCGATGCCGCAGGTACATGAACTGGTGCGAAAGGATGTCGAGATTCTGGCCGTGCAGTCTCGACAGATCTACGTGCGAGGTACGCTTGAAGACGGTGATCTGGTAGTGGCCGATTCGACAATGCGCTTTGTACCCGGGCAGCTGGTGAGTGTCGTGAGCAATACGACCCTGCCTGAAGCAGCGCAGCCCGAAGAGCGTGTGCAGTGACAGCGTTCTTTACCAATACCCGGCTGCTGATACTGACCATCATCCTCATCCTGGTGTCGGGTCTGAGTGCGGTGATGACCATGCCGCAGGAAGAAGACCCGAAGGTTCTCAAGCGTAACGTCCTGGTGCTGACGAGCTATCCCGGGGCGAGCGCGGAGCGTGTCGAGCGCCTGGTCACGGAAAAGATCGAGAACAAGCTGCGCGAGATCGCCCAGGTCGACAAGATCCGGTCTGTTTCCAGCGCCGGCCTGTCGAGTGTGTCAGTTCAGCTGTTGGATGCCGTCACCGACAACGGTCCACCTTTTGCTGATATTCGCGACGCCCTGGATGAGGTCACGCCCTTTCTCCCCGCTGGGGCCTCAGCGCCACTGTTCAATGACGATAGAGGGTATGCTTATACGCTCATGGCCGCCCTCACCTGGGATGCCGCCAGCGAGCCAAACCTGCTGATCGTCAAGCGCCTTGCACAGGAGTTGCAGGACCGTCTGCGCAAGGTCTCGGGCACCGAACTGGTCGAACTGTATGGCGCGCCCGAAGAAGAAGTCGTTGTCGAAGCCAACGCGGCGGTCACCGAATCGATGGGCCTCAACAAGCGCGATATCGCGCGCACCATCGCGGCCTCTGACGCCAAGATTGCCGCCGGCGTCTTTCGCGGCAGCGATAGTGAATACCTGCTCGAGGTGCGTGGTGAGCTGGATACATTGTCCCGCCTGGCAGAAGTGCCAGTGCATGAGGACAGCAGCGGCGCGATTGTTCGAGTCGCTGACATCGCCACCGTACGCCGCCAGCTGAAGCAGCCACCAGACAGTCTGGCCATCGTGAGGGGCGAGCCCGGCGTGGTGGTGGCCTCACGCATGATGACACCTGCCCGAATCGGCGATTGGACTGAGCGTACGCGAACTGCGCTGGACGAGTTTCGCCGGGATCTGCCCGCCGGCATCGAGCTACAGGTCATTTTCGATCAGAACGCCTACGCCAGTGAACGCTTCGGCATACTGACTGACAACATCCTGCTCGGCATCGTGCTGGTGTGTTCAGTGCTGTTCTTCACCCTGGGCTGGCGCAGTTCACTCATCGTCACAGCAGCCATTCCCCTCACGGCATTGAGCGCGCTCTTCGTCCTCAATATTTTCGGTATCCCGATTCATCAG
Source organism: Allohahella marinimesophila (assembly GCF_039538005.1). Classification (NCBI taxonomy): domain Bacteria; kingdom Pseudomonadati; phylum Pseudomonadota; class Gammaproteobacteria; order Oceanospirillales; family Hahellaceae; genus Allohahella; species Allohahella marinimesophila. Next base: position 391,935 of record NZ_BAABBO010000007.1, on the reverse strand, counting down.
ATGTCGATTACCGGACTCATCGTGGCGTTGGGACTCCTGGTTGACGCGGCTATCGTCATGACCGATGCGATCCGGCGACGACTACTCGACGGACTGACGCCGCTGGCTGCAGTGCGTATTTCCATACGACGGCTGTGGATACCGCTGCTCAGCTCGACACTCACCACCATCATCGCTTTCATGCCCATTGCGTCCATGCCCGGCGGCGCTGGCGAATTTGTTGGTCCCCTCGCCTGGTCCGTGATCATAGCGCTCATCGTCTCGTATCTGCTGGCCATTTCCATCGGTGCAGCGCTCAGCGGATTCTTCCTGCCGTCGAAGGTTCAGCCCTACATTGGCCGGGAACACGAAGCCCCCTTTCTGGTGACAGGTGTGAGTCTGCCCGGGCTGGGCGCGGCCTTCAGTCGCCTGCTCGATGCCAGCCTTCGGGCACCGGTGGTGTCGATCATTGGGTCAATGGTCCTGCCCTTGATCGGCATCATCTGCATCCAGACCCTGCCGCAACAATTCTTTCCCAATGCCGATCGCAACCAGTTCCACATCCAGATGCGTCTCGCACCCCAATCACCGATCAACCAGACCGTCGACGCCATCGAACAGGCCAACGACTATCTGCTCGAACAGCAGGATATCGTCAGTGTCGACTGGTTTGCGGGCAGCTCGGTACCGGCCTTCTATTACAATCTTCTGCAGAATCAGGATGGTCAGTCCAATTTCGCTGAAGCCATGATCGAAACCACATCACTCGCGGGCGTCGAAGCGCAGATGCAGCGGATACAACATGATCTTGGCCGAGCACTGCCGAACGCACAGGTAATCGTCAGACAAATATTGCAGGGCCCGCCGACTCAGGCGCCTATTGAACTTCGCGTGCTAGGCCCCGACATGCAAACGTTGCAGGCTATTGGCGAAGACGCGCGTCGCCTGTTTTCGCAGGTGCCAGAGATTACCCATACCTTCGCCAGTCTCAGCGGTGGTGAACCAAAGCTCTGGTTGAATGCAGACGAAGACGCTGCCCGGCAGGCTCAACTATCCCTGACCGATATTGCTGCCACGCTTAACGATGAATTAAGCGGCGTTTCAGGCGGCAGCATCGTGGAAGGCGCTGAACAACTGCCCATTCGGGTGCAGCTGAACAATGGGGCCCGCGCCGATTTCGAAGAGCTGTCGTCCCTGAGCATCCTGCCATCGCTCAATCCTGCGCAGTCCCAGACCAATGCCCGGCAGTCGGACCCGACCTTCCGGGCAACGCCGGTGTCGGCGCTTGGTGACCTCACGCTAGAACCATCGGCCAGCCGCATCGAACGCTTTAACGGCGAGCGCGTGAACTCGATCAAGGGCTATGTCCAGGCTGGTACACTGCCATCGACAGCCGTAAAACACTTCGATGCACTGGTCGATGCACAGGGTCTGGATATTCCGCCAGGCTATGCTCTGGAATGGGGCGGCGATGCCGAGGCGAGAAGCGATAGTGTCGGCGACCTGATGGCCAAGGTGCTGCCATTGTCCGTGCTCATGCTCGCCACTATCGTGCTGACGTTTTCGAGCTTCAGGCTGTCGCTTGTCGTGGTCATCGTGGCCGTGCAGGCTGCAGGGCTGGGTATGCTAAGCCTTACGCTGGCCGGCTACCCCTTCGGTTTCATCACCATCATCGCGATTATTGGTACTGTCGGGGTGGCGATCAATGCAGCGATCATCATCATTTCCACCCTGCGTCTGGATCGCTCAGCCTGCCATGGCGATCGAGCCGCAGTCGCCCGCGGCGTGATGGAAACCACGCGGCACATCAGCTCGACCACCATCACGACCTTCGGAGGCTTTCTGCCGCTGCTGCTGTCGGATGGTGGCTTCTGGCCACCCTTCGCCACAGTGATTGCTGGTGGCGTCATCCTGTCCACCATCATCTCGTTCTTCTTCGTACCGCAGGCCTTCCTGCTCATCACTCAATGGCGTCCGATCAAGGTGATCGAGGAGACTGCAGAGGCCGAAGCGGACAGTGTGCGAATGCTTACAGGCCCATCCCGAGCCGAATCAGCCAGCTGATGCCCAGCAGGGTGACGACCCCGCCACCCCAGAGCACGACGAACCAGAATAGTCTTCCCCGGCGCTCAAACATGATCGGCATGATACAGGTTGGCCTTGTCCATCTTGCCTCTGAAAACCCAGTATGAATAGGCGGTGTAGGCCAGAATCATCGGAATCAGTACGGCGCTGCCCACCAGCAGAAACAACAGGCTGTCATCGGGTGCGGCAGCCTGCCAGATGGTCACGCTCTGCGGCACCATATATGGAAAGATGCTGATCCCGAAGCCGATGCCGGACAATATGAATAGTGCGATGGTCGCGAAGTACGGCAGTCGCTCCGAGCGCAGCGTCAGTGCCTTGAGCAGCCGCCAGGCGGTATAGGCCGCGAATATCGGCAGCAGTATGAACACGATGGTGTTCGGAAAGCTGAACCATCGCAGCTGTATGGATTCAAAAGCCCATGGCAGGTACACACTCACGAAACCGATGCAGGCCAGCAGCAGAAACACTGATATGCGTGCCACTCGGTACTGCCAGTCCTGTAGCGGCCCCGAGGTCTTGAGTATCAGCCAGGTTGAGCCGAGCGCGACATAGCCAACGGCAAGGGCAAAGGCGCAGAAAATACTGAAGGGCGTGAGCCAGTCGAACCAGCCACCGGCGTAAGCCCTGCCGTCGACTTTGATGCCCTGCAAAACGGCACCAAGCATCAGCCCCTGCATGAGTGCGGCCACCAGTGAGCCCGCAAAAAAACTCCAGTCCCAGACGAAGCGCCCCCGTTTGGTCTTGAAGCGGAACTCGAAGGCAACACCGCGAAATACCAGCGCCAGCAACATGATGATCAGCGGCATATACAGCGCAGGCATGATGATCGCGTAGGCCAGAGGAAAGACAGCAAACAGCCCGCCACCGCCAAGCACCAGCCAGGTTTCGTTACCGTCCCATACCGGCGCGATGGTGTTGATCATCACATCCTTTTCGTCTGCTGATGCAAACGGAAACAGGATGCCGACGCCGAGATCGAAGCCATCCAGAATGACATACATTCCGACCGCAAAGGCCAGAATACCGGCCCATATCAATGCCAGGTCCATTGCTCTCTACTCCCTTGGCTTACGCTTGTCGCTTGCCTTGTCAATGACCGTCTCCGGCCTCATGCTCGCGGCTGGTGTAACGCCTGCGGCCCTGTCCGGCGAGCCTCGATCGACACCCTTTTCATGCAGGCTCGGACGATGCTTCATCTTCCTGATGATGTAGAACGTCCCAGCCCCGAAGACCGCGAAGTAGACGATGATAAAAGCCAGCAGTGAAGCGGCCACGCCCGGCGCATCGATCGGTGAGACCGAATCAGCGGTTTTCAGTAGCCCATAGACCGTATATGGCTGACGGCCCACTTCCGTAGTGATCCACCCGGCGATGACTGCGATGAAACCCGTCGGTGCGATCCACACCGACAGCCTCAGCAACCAGCGATGGTCAAATAGCTGCTTTCGCAGGCGTAGAACGAAGGCCGCCAGACCGACAGCAATCATCAGCATGCCGATACCGACCATGACCCTGAAGGTCCAGAAAATGACGCTGGCATTGGGTCGCTCGTCTTTCGGAAAGTCGAGCAGGCTGGGCACTTCTCCAGTGAGGCTATGGGTGAGAATGAGGCTGCCCAGATAGGGAATGCCAATAGCGTAATGTGTGGTCTCTGCCTCCATGTCCGGTATACCGAACAGCAGCAGCGGGGCCCCATTTTCATACTTTTCGAAGGTGCCTTCCATCGCCGCGACTTTGGCTGGCTGGTGCTCCAAGGTATTGAGCCCGTGCAGGTCACCGATGATCAACTGAGCTGGCGCCACCAGCAAGGCCATCCACATGGCCATCGAAAACATCAGCCGCGCAGGTCTGTTGCGCTTGTCCTTCAGCAAGTGCCAGGCAGCGACACCACCGACGACGAAGGCTGTGGTCAGATAGGCTGCCGTTACGGTATGGACGAAGCGATAGGGGAAGCTGGGATTGAACACGATGGCCAGCCAGTCTTCCGGGATGAACTGCCCCTGCTCGTTCATGCCGTAGCCGGTCGGCGTGTGCATCCAGCTGTTTACAGACAGTATCCAGAATGCAGAAATCAGGGTGCCGATCGCGACGATGAGCGTGGCGGCGAAATGCAGCCTTGGCCCCACCCGCTTCTCGCCGAACAGCATGACGCCAAGAAAGCCTGCTTCCAGGAAGAACGCGGTCAGCACTTCATAACCCATCAGCGGGCCCAGCACTGGTCCGGTCTTGTCGGAAAAGACGCTCCAATTGGTGCCGAACTGATAGCTCATGACGATGCCGGAGACGACACCCATACCGAATACGACCGCAAAGATCTTCAGCCAGAAGCGGAAAGTCTGAATATAAATGCGCTTGCCGGTCTTGAGATAGAGCCCGTTGAGTACCGCCAGATAGCTGGCAAGCCCTATGGAGAAGGCAGGAAAGATGATGTGGAAAGCGATGGTAAAGCCGAACTGAATTCTGGCGAGCAGTAATGCGTCCAGACTGCTGAGAGCCAGGTTTTCCATAACGAAGATGCCTCGGGTATAAACGACTGACGAGCGGCGCACATATCCATATGCACCAATCCCAGTCTAGTTACGCCAAAGGCATCGTCAGGGTTCAGACTGGCAGGGCATCTTCTGCAAAAAATCCGGCTACGCAGAAGGCCAGCTCGAGCACCTGATCCGCATTGAGCCTCGGATCGCACTGCGTCATGTAGCGTTGCTGCAGGTCAGTCTCTGACAAGGCATAGGCACCACCAACGCACTCCGTCACGTGCAGTCCGGTCATCTCCAGGTGAATACCGCCCGGCCATGCGCCAGCTTCCGTCACTACGGTGAAGAAACTACGGATCTCGCTGAGAATATTGTCGAAGGAGCGGGTCTTGAAACCATTGCCCGTCTTCTCGGTATTGCCATGCATGGGATCGCAGGACCAGACCACCTTGTAGCCAGCTGCCTGAACCGCTTCGACCAGGGCAGGCAAACGCTCACGAACCTTGTCTGCCCCCATTCGACTGATCAGCGTCAGCCGTCCGGCCTCATTGGCGGAGTTCAGCGCTTCGATCAGCGCCAGCAGTTCATCCGGGGTAATGCTGGGCCCAATCTTCACGCCAATCGGGTTCTCAATACCTCTGAAAAACTCGACATGCGCATGGTCCAGCTGACGAGTGCGTTCACCGATCCATACCATGTGCGCAGAGCAGTCATACATACGCCCGGTGAGCGAATCCTGTCGCGTCAGCGCCTCTTCATAATGCAGCAACAGTGCTTCATGAGAGGTATAGAAGTCGGTGCGGTGCAGTGAGGGCGTATTCTGGCTGTTGATCCCTACCACTTCCATGAAAGCCAGTGCATCACGGATATTGTGGGCGACCTGCTCGTAGCGTTCACGCAGCGGATTGTTTTCAAGAAAGGTTAGATTCCAGCGACTGACTTCATGCAGATCGGCAAAGCCGCCGTTCGCGAAGGCGCGCAGGAGGTTCAGCGTGGCTGTGGACTGATGATAGGCGTCGAGCATGCGCATCGGCTCTGGAATCCTGGCCTCGGCAGTGAACTCGGCTGCATTGATAATGTCGCCGCGGTAGCTCGGCAGGCTCTGCCCGTCGATATCTTCCATATCGGCGGAACGCGGCTTGGCAAACTGGCCGGCAAGGCGCCCCACTTTCACGACTGGCAATTTGCCTGCATAGGTCAGCACGATGGCCATCTGCAGGAACACCTTGAAGGTATCGCGGATGCCCTGGGTGGTGAAATCCCTGAAGCTTTCGGCGCAGTCACCGCCCTGAAGCAGGAAAGCCCTGCCTTCAGCGACGTTCGCCAGCTGGGCCTTGAGATCCCTGATCTCCTGCGCAAACACAAGCGGCGGCTGCTTGCGCAAGGCCGCTTCCGCTGTTTTCAGTGCTTCAGGGTCATTGTAGGTCGGGTGCTGCAGGACTGGCTTGTCGCGCCAGCTCGAAGGCGTCCAGTCTGAAGTGACTGATGCAGTCTGCTCGCGCCCCTGGCCCGAGTTCTGTTTCAGTGTTCGATCTGGATTCTTCATGTGCTGACGCGACCTCTTTGATATGTGGTGAGCCGGTCAGATTACCAGAGAATGCCCCGCCGAATACAGCGCTGGGGTGCGCTCGCTTGCCGTCTTGACCGTAGCGTCTTCTGAAGCGCTGTCTTCAACACTGACGAAGGTCGCGCCATTGTCCGAATGCAGCAACACAAGGAGCTTGCCGGCATAGCCAAAAAGCCTGGATGCCTTGCCTGCCAATGCATGTCTATGGACGGGCGTGAAGTCGGCGTTCAGGCTATGAATGCTCGACCCTTCGCTGCTGACACTGAGCGTAAACAGTGTCTTCCCCATCCAGACCGCATCAGAAATCGGCGTGCTCACCGAAGCCGACACTTCGGCCGATGACAGGTCATAGATCCTGCCATCGCCCGCAATCAGCGCCTGGCCAGCGGGGTCGAGTCGCAGGGGCAATGCCGGGGCGTCGGAATACTGGAAGGTTCTGCTGCTCGAGCCAAATTTGCCGGTCTGCTGGGACAGCGCTATCCACTTGAGTTCGTCCGAATAGCTGCCAAGGTGATAGATACGCTCGGTGACCGGATTCCAGACATATTGATGGCCGACGTCCTGCCAATCCTGTGAGTCGATCAGCCTACCGCGGTCGGAGAAGCTGTAATGACGGTTCCAGGACCCGGAGCGATCTGCAGCGAAGACGAAATCGCCCGCTGCCTTGAGGCCAAGCACTGCCGACGGCAAGTGGGCAAAGGCCTGCTCATCGAAGTGCGCGCTGCGCAGGTCTACGAAGCTGATACTGCCAGTGTCGTAACCGAGGTACAGACGCTGGTGCGCTGCTGAAAACGTTGCCCATGTCGGCATGGTGTCGAGTGTGTGAATGGCGGTATAGGACTCGGAGTCCGCCGACCAGAGATAGAGGCCCTGACTCTCCTGGTCGATCAGATAGACAATGCCTGTCGTCTCATCGAATTCCACGAGTTCAGGTTCGAAATCCGGTACCTGTTTCAGTGCGGCTGTCTTCGCATCTGCCAACGAAGACAGTGCCAGCTTTTCAACACGAATCGTATCGGCCTCATCATAGAAGGCGAACACTGAATTCGCAGCATGCCCTATCGAAGCCGGGGCATCTTCCAGCTCGAGACTGCTGACTTCCTGCAGGGCGCTGTCGTAGCGAACAAGCTGGTCTGCCCGCAGAACGATCAGGTCCTTGTCGACGAAGACAACGTCATCCGCCGTACCGCTGATCTGGCCGGCAAAGCTCAGGTCGTGCGTGTAATACAGCACACCGGAACTGTCGATAAGCCTGTCCTGCTCTGGGAAGAGGAAGAGCGAAGTCGCTTCCGGCAGTTCTTGCTGATAGAAGCTCTCTATGGAACTGATGACAGTACCGGCATCGGTCACACGGATCTTGCCGATGTCTGAAGGGCTGCCGCCAGTGGCTCGCATGAAGACGGCGGACTGCAGGTCCGATCCGATGATGGCGCTACCCTTTGCAGACAGCAGCGCACCAGTAGCAGCGGTATTAGGATCCAGTCCGACGCTGAGCAAACCCTTTTCGCCCAGATTGAAATACGCCACGCCATTCACGATTTCGATTTCGCGGAGCTCGCCGTCGGTCTGGGTGAGGAAGCTACTCTTGAGTGTGTCGAGGTCTATGGTATCGGCGTTGTCGTGATAGCCGATGACCAGACGCTGTTTTTCGACCGCAATCGCCCGGGGAATGCCTGATAGTTCGATGTCCGGCAGGAAGGCTTCAGCGGCCATGTCGTAACGAACGACTTTGTCCGGAGCCGTATAGGTGAAGTAGGCGACGCCACCTTCCCTCTGAATATCGACCAGAGCCGCCTGGCTCGGCAGGGAGATGACACTGAGAATGCCTACAGCGACGGAGAATATCCGGCAAGCGCTTGTCATAAAACAGTCCCTCGGGTTGGCTACATGTTCACAAAGGCGACTACCTTTACGAATTGTAATCCAATGTAAACGGACTGTAACGCCTGTTCAATAATTGAACTGTCAAAGATTGTCAAATCTTCGAGAAGGTGCTCACATACAGCTGCTCGACCTTTTCTCTTGCCCACGGCGTGCGGCGCAGAAATTTCAGGCTCGACTTTACTGAAGGGTCGGATTTGAAGCAGTTGATGTTGATTCGCTCGGCCAGACCAGGCCAGCCGAAATGGCCAGCCAGCTGGGTCACGATGTGCTCTAGCGTGATGCCATGAAGCGGATTGTTAGGCTGCTCTTTGGTCATGATGTCCGGTTTTCCCAGGTTCTGGTAATAATACTGCTGCAAAATGCTTAAAAATCACCTTGATACCCCCATCGAAGGAGCGCAAGATTATTGCAGGCAAGAGATGACTGCTTGTTGTCCCCATCTGCGGTGTTTGCCTGTACGCCGACACTGAAAACTCCGCCTCAGGCTCATCAGCCGTCGCCCACTACGGAGTTCTGCTGTATCAGCTGATCGTAACTGATTCTGACTGATGATGTGGAGTCCGCCATGAGCGTTGACGTCCCCCTTGATAATATAAGAATAAAGGAAATCGATACCATCACCTTGGGCGGCGGTGTCAATTTCGGGATCCCGCCTCTCAGCATCGCCATTACCAATCTGCCTGCCATCAGCGTCGGCGTGACGGAACTGCCTGATCTCAATTTCAATCTATCGGTAGACGAACTGCCGCTCATCCGGCTTGAGACAAACAGTGCCATCAGTTCCGATAGTCGGTTGAATACCGATAGCAAGGTCAAGACTGACAACAAGGTAGACCTCGCGCTCGATGTGCGCATCAGAGAACTCCCGCAAATCGACCTGCAGTTCGGCTTCCGTCCCATGCGCTTTCACAGCGATGGCTGCCTGAGCGAAAAATGCCTGCATGAAACACAACTGGCGTAGACTGATGTCAGCTACACTAAGAAGAAGAGGCGCTGTTGCCTGTGGGTTGCTAATAAGAGGGTATCGGAATGAGTAAAGAGCAGAAAAGCGTCAAGGAAACCAAAAAGAAGCCTGCTATGACCGCCAAGGAAAAGAAAGTCGCCAAGAAGCAGAAGAAAGACGCCAATAGCTGATTTACTGGCTGATTCACTGGCTAATTGATTGATTGATAGTGGCGCCACGGATGGCGCTAAGGACCCTTCAGGCGTTAATCTCTGCTGACAACCTCCAGAGATGAATGCAATGCCAGAAGCAGATTACACCCTCTATACCTTCGCCATGTCCCATTACAGTGAAAAGATTCGCTGGAGCCTGGACCACCTGACACTGCCCTATCGTGAAGTCTGCATGACGCCGCTGTTCCATATCGTGCCCGCCCTCAAAATGGGCGGTCGTAAACAGACGACTGTACCCATTCTGGTGACGCCGGAAGCCTCCATACAGGACAGCGCCCGCATTCTTGGCTGGCTTGAAGAACATCATGGACCACTGGACCTCATTCCGCCTGACATACACGATGAAGTCCAGGCGGTCGAAGCGCGCTTCAACAAGATAGGACGTGATGTCGCCCGGTTTCTCTACGCCGCCGGTTTCGGTGAGGGCGATGACTACATCATCAAGCTCTGGACAGACCATGCCAGCAAGGCACAGGCCTTTGTGATTCGCCATACATATCCGGCCATTAAATGGTCGTTCAAACGACAGCTCAAGATCAACGAGGCGGGTATTGCGCGAGCGCGCAAACGAATTGGGGACGAAATAACATGGCTGGAACAGCGACTGGATGAGGGACATGCCTTCCTGGCTGGCGACCGCTTTACCGTCGCGGATATTACAGCCGCCTCACTATTGGCGCCGCTGGCCTGCCCTGATGAGCACCCGGTATATCGAGAGCCGCAATACAAGTCGACCATGGGTGATGCGATTGAAGCCTGGCGCGACAGTACAGCACTGCAATGGGTGCGCGATTTGTACAAACAGCATCGTGGCGAAATAAAAATCCAGTAAATGCAGCAGTCTTGCTCAGGCGGGCATGCGGTAAGCCGGACACTGGCTCGGGGTGACTCCTGTGCCAGTGTCCGCGAGTCAGATCAGTTGCGTCCGAATCTCAGTTTCAGCCTTTGATAGTCACATTTCAGCTTGTCCTGCAGGCGCCAGTCACAGCTGTCGGTGTCCCAGGGAAAGAAGGGGTTACCGACCAGTGTCATCTTCTTCTCGAGCTCAGGCTCGTGGCGAAGGATGACGCTCTTGAAGTTGGCGTCCTTTATCCAGGCCATCCCTTCCCTCGTGTACACCCGTGAGTTGAAGTCGGTGGTGTAAAAGCGGTCTGCCTGAAAGCGTCTGGGTGCCATGACGGTGAAGATCCTGAAAGTCGTGTCACTGAAGCCAAAGCCCTCAGGACGATATCCTTCGGCCAACTGTCCCACGACAGTATCGATCAGCTCGACATCGTTGTTGTAGACCGCCCGCATCTTCTCGGCCAGCGCCTTGTCCGGCGTGAGGTCGGTAAAATCATTGATGGGTGGCATATCCAGCTGTCGTCTGAACTCGTTGTATCGTGGCACACCACGCTCACGGTCACGCAAAATATCCAGTGCTGCCATGTCCATCACACGGCCGTCCGGCATGCGCAATTCCTGCAGGAATTTTGGATAGTTATGTGGTGTCAGCTGGCCGGGATGGGTCATGCCGAATGAGTAATAGACATTCTCGTTACCCAGGGCGTCGAGAACGCCAGGGGCTTTCTGGAAAGCCTGATCAGTTGTACTGATCTCCTTGATGACAGTACCGGACTGATAGTCGACCATCTCAACCGAATCGCGAATAAGCGGATGCATACGATACACCGCCACGAATTCTTCCGTTAAGCTATAGGGTGTATCTCGAAGGTTCTTGTCACCACCGACTGCAACGGCCCAGTCGAGATTGAGGGCAAGTTTGGTGTTGGTCGTGTTGAGAATGGCTGGCGTCCAGTCGACTGTATGTATTTTTGCCATGACGGCTGCGTTGATCAGGCGGGCCTTGTTAAACAGCTGCTGATCGGTCCATGAGGGGTATTTCGCTGCCAGCATGTCGGCAATGGCGTTGTGCTCCTTTACGAAGAGCTCGTGGAACATCTGCAGACCGAGCCACCAGTTGTCATTGAAGCCGGTAACGGGCAGGCCTGTGTCGGGATTGACTGCGAGACGACCGCTGTCTTCGATGATGAGCCTGCCACCTTCGAAGGTTCTCAGGCTGTCCTGGACGGCCTGATCGCTGCCATAGAGCTGCGAACCATCCCACCAGTGCGTCAGCCGGTTTGTATAGGCTTTTGGCGTGTTTTCATAGGGGGTCCAGGTCGGATCTACTTCAGTTTTTGCGATAGCCATACTCGAGCCGAGTTCACCGGCGAGTGGATCATCGGCATCCAGAGGCAGCTCATGAGGCGCACCGGCGGCGTCCTTGTGCGAGAACCAGTCATGCGTCATGAATTGAATCCAGGCGGCGGCCCAGTAGCTGAGGAAGTCGACCTCCTTGATGCCGTCTCGCGTCATCAGTTCGCGGCTGATCGTTCGCGGATTAGGCTCCATCAGCATCGCTTCATCCGCATAGGCTGCTTCAAGCGGCACGTTTCGACCAAAGCGAACGCCTTGACTGCCCATGCGGGTTTGATTCAGGTCGTTACAGTGACCCTCGGTTGTGCGTGCGCCGGCTGTGTCCGCGTCACAAGCAACGTTATCCGGGTAGGTACCATTGCTATCGATAATGTTGTTCTCGTTCAGGTGAATGACGCTTTGAAGCAGGTACAAGGTGCCTGCAAGGCCATCGTCCCACCAGCGGACGATTGGCGTATCAGTCGGCTCTTCTGCGGCATCCTTTTCCCAGAGCGAGGCCTGGGTGGCATAGGGCGCTATCATGATCGTACTGGCGACGGCGGCCTGCATCAGCCGGCGTTTGAAAATCTCTTTCATTGTTATGGTCCTGTCTTTGAGAGCGGGCATCCTGTTTCACATCGATTTTGCGCGACATCCTTCGACATCACCCAAACGAGTGATGCGACACACTAGAGCGAGCGCGAATGTGGTCACATCCTATGAACGGATGACTTTTTGCAGAAGCCTTTGTGATTCAAGGCCAAAGCGAGACTCGCCTCACATTTTTTCCGGGGCACGACTCACAATTGCTGTATACACCTGTACCTTTTTTCGGCGCTTCAGCTTAAAAGTAGCGGCATGAAATAATTCGCAATGTTCACAGAACACACTGTATGAAGGATGCTTCGAACAATAACGGGGGACGCCAACCTGCCTACCCCCACTTCAGTCTGATCAGGCGGTATGACGCCCTGTTCAAAATGCTGGACGCCCAGGCCGCGGTGGTACTTCATGCACCGCCAGGCTGTGGTAAACGCCGTGCGGTCTTACAATGGCTTCGTTCGCGTGGTCATGATTATCTGTTGTCGACATGGCAGAAGGCTGGGGAAAAGCCAGTTTTAAAGGGCCTGGACACTCACTGTCTGATCATCGATCTGGGAAGACAGCAACAGACTGAGGCCGCCTGGCGAGCGCTCGCAGACGCCTGGCAGAGGCGACCTCAGTGTGCGGGTCCAGCCCAGAAGTTGATCGTGTTGACTACACTTTTTCAGGATTCTGCAGCAGAGCGTCTTGGTCCTGCTTTCCATTATCACTATGGATTCAATGATCTCGCATTCTCGGTCGAGGAAATTTCAGACCTTTTCGAGCTGTTACCTGAGGCCTGTCGCCTGGGTAATACCAGCGAACAGTTGTATACCCTATCGGCTGGCTGGCCTGCGCTCGTTACTGACTTGCTGGCGTCGCCTGTCGAGCCGGCATCAACGGCACCACATAGCGAAGAGCGCTTGCGGAAGTTTGTGGCGCGCTGGCTCGATCTAGCCGGTCAGCGACTCAGTGAGGACAGAAAAACGGTCTTATGGCTCCTGTCTGCTCTCGGAGCCCTGCCTCTCGAGCTGTTTACAAAAGAAGGACTCGGTCTAGTCCATGTGCTTGCTGAACTTCAGACTGCAGGCCTGGTCAGCCGGGTCGACAGCGATTTCCTCGTGCTTAATCCAGAGTCGCCCGCAGTGCTTATACTTGACGCGGAGGCCTTTTCACCCGCGAGCGATATCGTGCATCTCTGCGCTGAATGGCTGCTGGACAATGATTGTCAGTCCATCGCCATCGAAGCCTATCTCCACTTAAAGGACTGGACGACACTTGAGTCTCTGTTGCTGGCGAATGCTGATGGGCTGACTGCACGTCTGCACGTCTATGACCTGCGTCGCTGGATCAGCCAACTGGACGAAGCCCAGGAAATCCGTCACCCCATCATATTGATCTGCGCCATACGGTGTGCGATTTATCAAGGCAGCGATCTCGAGATCAAACGCTATTTCCAACGCGTCGTCGATCTGCTTCGGCATGAGCGCCCTGAGGTGCTGATGGCCAGCATGAGCGAGGAGCGCTGGAGTCGTTTCATCGCTGAAATCCAGCTCTATTCGGAGTTGACGCAACAGGGTGTCATGCTGTGCAGGGAGTGGGCAAGCCAGGCTGGCCAGGCCATACAGACCAGTCCAGTAGCCCTCCTCCAGGAAGCTTTTGGGCTTGCCCAGGCGGGTGAAATGGCAAAGCTCATGCCGATCGTAGTCAGCGGTCTCGACCAGAGCGCTGGCCTGAAGTCGTGGGCCCTGCACCTGACATTTTCCATCTTCAATTTCTGGATGCTCATGCTGTCGTGCCGGTGCCGGCAAGCTGAGGCCTTCCTGGAGGAACTCAGGGCAAGGCTGATCGCCAACAAGGTCACGCTAGCCAGCGCCTATGACTGGCTCGACATGTTGACACTGTTGCTCGAGCGCATGAAAGGCCATATGCCTTCGGTGCAGGCTCGCATCGAAGACCTGCAGAAACAACCGCGCGTCAGACAGGACGTACTGAAGAACAATCTACTGGTGACCATACGCGCCGACCTGCTAATGATGCAGGGCGACAGCTATCTCGCGCAGCAGGGACTGCATGAGCTCGCTACTGTGCAAAGCAGTGCGACACCGCGCTCGTACTGGTTTGCTTCAGCAGCGACCATGCATGAAGCGCTGGCACTGTTGCAAGGCAGCACGGACGCTGCGCAGATCACGTTGCCACCGGCTAATCAACTGAATCTGGCGCATCTGGGGCTGCAGGCCCAAACCGCCCTGCTCTGGCGAATTAAAAGCCATCTCCACCAGTGCAAACAAGCCACTGTTTTCCCATATCTCGATCAGTTTCAGTCACATCTCATGCGAACCGGGCAGTGGCTGAGGTCGCTCGAGGTAGATGTGCTACGAGCCGTATGTCTGCATCGCAGTCATCGTGATACTGAAAGTCAGACATTGTTCGCTCGGGTGGCAAGACATCTCGAGGCAGAGTCCTTGCTGGGCGTGCTGGCGGATCCCTTTCTGTTATGGCGCCCACTATTGCGCGATTCATTGCCATTAACGCTTCGAAGTAAGCTCAACAGACTTCTGGCATGGCGCAATGGCGGCGAGGAGGCTGAAAGCTTCGCGCGCGATAGCGGCGATCTGGCGGAAGGGCTCACATCACGGGAAAAACAGGTGCTCTGTCTACTGGCAGAGGGTTTGAAAAATCAAAGTATTGCCGATCGGCTTAATCTTTCCATTACGACAGTGCGGACACACGTTCAGAACATTTACCGCAAGCTCGAGGTGAACAATCGTGCAACAGCGACCGCCTATGCCTGTCGTATGAATATGGTCTGAGTGCCTGGGCCCTGTCAGCTTGACTACTTTTTCTTGTCCATCGCCTCTTTCAACCCTGCAAAAGGGTTGAAAGTCGCCGCTTCGTGCTTGTTTTCGGAACTGCCGCCGTAGCGCACGAACGCTTCGAACTTGCTGTGCTCTTCATCATGACAGTACAGGCAGAGCAGTTCCCAGTTACTGCCGTCGGTGGGGTTGTCATCGTGGTTGTGGTTGACGTGATGCACAGTCAACTCGCGCAGGTTTTTGCCGGAAAATTCGCGGGTACAGCGGCCACATACCCATGGATACAGCTTGAGTGCCTGCTCACGATAGCCTTTTTCCCGCTGGGCGATGTACCTGCGTTGCTCTTCGAGGACGCGGTCCGTATTGTTCTTGCCTGGTGTCGTACTGGCCATGGTTCACCTGTCTGTAGCACTGCTGGTGTGGTCATAATAGCATTGAACAGCAGCGTCATAACATCGTCTGCCCCATGCACATGGTTCGCTCGTATCAAGTTGTATGGCACATCATTCTTGCGAGGAATTCGGACATGGCTGGGGGTTGGGCGCGAGATGGCGCGGTACAGGATCAAATCGATGCGAGCGTCGAGGACGCGGTGGAACAGGCACGGAGCAGACTGACGCGGGGCGACAGCCTGAGTCATTGTGAAGAATGCGGAGAGGCGATTGCTGAAGCCCGCCGCAAGGCACTGCCAGGCGTGCGCAAATGCGTGGCTTGTCAGACGGCCGATGATGGCAAGAACGGTGGAAGCAGCAGCTTCAACCGGCGCGGCAGCAAGGACAGTCAACTGCGCTAAGCATGGCCGCCCCCAAAACTGACCTCACCCACAGGTTCCCCGGAAAAACCTGGATCCCTCATTGAAAATGTAAAGCAGGTGTTGTCATCAGTGGAATCGACTTTGATACCGCCACCATGGGAGCGGGCGATCT
Organism: Allohahella marinimesophila; assembly: GCF_039538005.1. Taxonomy (NCBI): domain Bacteria; kingdom Pseudomonadati; phylum Pseudomonadota; class Gammaproteobacteria; order Oceanospirillales; family Hahellaceae; genus Allohahella; species Allohahella marinimesophila. Next base: position 376,262 of record NZ_BAABBO010000007.1, on the reverse strand, counting down.
CGGCCACAATGAAGAGTCCCAGACCGAGGCCTTCACGCTTGATCTCTGGTCGCCAGAACGGCTTGAACAGCTTTTCCAGCACTGCTTCGGGAACAGGCTCACCACCGTTACACACCTGGATGCTGAAATCTCCCCCAACTTTCCTGGCTACGACAGATACCGGCAGCGCAGGATCGCCATGGACAAGTGCGTTCTTGAGCAGGTTTGACAGCAGCTGACCAAGGCGTGCTGAATCGCATTGAAGATTGATATCCCTATCGAGTTCAACCCTGATTTCACGCTCTGGATACATACCCCGCAGCTCTGAAATCACCTGCTCCAGCGTCTGATCCAGCGCCGGGTCGCAGCGCATCTGCAAGGCAATACCTCCGCCCATGCGGCCGCGTGTGAAGTCGACGACGTCATCAATCAGCGTCGAGATCCGGCGTGCGCTGCGTTCAATACGCTGTAACAGGGGCACCGTAGCGGCGTCGGCGTTCCTGAGTGTCAGTATTTCGAGGCCAGTCAGGATCGAGCTGAGCGGAGTACGCAGATCATGCCCCAGAACTGCGATAAACTGTTCACGCAATTCAGACGTTTCGCGCTCATCGAGCAATGCCATTTCTGTTTCCATCATCGAGCTTTCGTTCGCCAGCTGCATCGAAATCAGCCTCGCGAAGGCCTGCATGCCGGCCACGACTTCTGTGCTGGAGAGTTTTGCAGGCAGCGGATCCAGCCCACAGAGCGTTCCGAAATAGTCACCGTTTGGACGAAATATCGGAATCGAGATGTAGCTTTGAAAGCCGTAGATTTTTGGCGTGTGATGCTGGCAATAGACATCGTCGTCTGCGACGCGATCGATCACGACTGGCTGCTGTGTATTGCGCACCTCGCGACACAGTGTGGTCGTCACGTCGAGCCCCTCACCAACTTTCACACCGAAATCAAGCCGGTCCAGTACTGCGCAGGCTGTCCACGCATCACTGGTCACATGAGCCACGCAGACGAAGCGCAGACCGGTCATACCGGCCACAGCCTCGAGGATGGTCGGCACGGCGCTGATGCGTTGAATTTCATACACTGGAGCGATTGCGTGTGTTGGCATGGTCTATGAGACGCCTGAGAAAACGTGTACGGCTTTCGATGTTAACATCTACCAGGAAAACGGTTAAATCACGCAGATCAAGCTTTGACCTCGGCTGAGCAGTTTCTGATAGCGGTATTCAGTGATTCATCTTCGATCGACGCGCCCCAGGTGTTGGCGTGGACCAGGCGATCGAGCGGCAGACGTTCTCGCCAACCTTTCGCCTGCAATTCTGGCTGGTCGAGAAACTCGCTGACATAGCCGACGCAGAGATACGCCAGTGGATACACTTCAGGCGGTAGCTTGAGTGTATCGGACAATTGCTGTTGGTCGAGGATACTGACCCAGCCAACACCAATTCCTTCGGCCCGGGCCGCCAGCCACAGGTTCTGCACGGCGAGACAGGTGCTGAAGAGATCAGTGTCGACGATCGAATGTCGACCCAGCACATGTGTACCGCCACGACTACGGTCGCAGGTGATGCAGAGATTGATGGGGCTCTCGAGAATGCCCTGAAGTTTCAGAGAACGATATTTCGTAGCGCGCGCATCACTGTAATTCTGCGCAGCCTTCTCATTCTCACGATCGAAAATGTCCAGTACCGAACGGCGAGTGGTCAAACTGTCAATGACGATAAAATCCCAGGGCTGCATGAAGCCGACGGAGGGGGCATGATGCGCGGCCAGTAGCAGGCGCGCCAGCACCTCGGCCGGTATCGGGTCTGGCAGGAATTGTGAGCGCACGTCGCGGCGCTCGCGAATCGCACGATAGAGCCCTCGCATTTCAGCTTCGTCGAAGGGTGTATTGACGTCCTGGGTCATGGTGCTGTGGCCTCTTCGCCGATCAGAATGAGTTTGCCTGTCTTTGGGTCCCGATACACCTGCCCCATGGGTTCGAAACCCCTTCCGGCTTCGCCCAGGCTTTCAGGTAGCGTTGGCAATTCGCGACCTTGCTGGACGATCTGGGTACGCTGTTCGAGATGGGCCTGCAATTGATCGCTGCTGGCAAAAAGCGCGGCGATCAGCCCGCAGGCAAACACCAGCATGATGTCGACGAGATTGGCCAGGGGGCCGAGCGGCTCTTCGCTTTCGCCATCGAAGCGGCTTCTGAGCAGATTGCGCTGGCGCCCCGTCATGTCACCGCTCGATCGTTCATTTCAAGGATATCGAGCGCCTGGTCGTACCAGCGTCTGCGAAGCCGGGCGAGTATGAAACCAACGATACCGATGAGCAGGCCCATGACTGTGGTATCGAAGGCGACGGTGACCGCTTCTGCCAACACTTCCAGCTCACCACGTCCCAGCGCGGCGAGCCCAGGCCCGAGGGGAATGAGCGTGCCCATCAGGCCCAGCATTGGGCCAACACGGGCGAGCAGATCGGCGCGCTCGATTCTGCGCCGGCCGAGCGCGGCGACGGCTTCAGCACTGCCTACCCGTTGCAGGCGCGGCAGTGTCCACCAGCGCTCACCAAGTCCGATGCCTGCTTCCCAGATGGCTAGCGCCACTGCGGCAATCAATAGTAATAGCACTGGCGCCAGCAGCCAGGCGACGAACAGATGAGTGATCTGGCTCAGGATATCAATGCTCATGTCTACTCCGCTGCGTGATGGCTCCAGTAGCGCGAACGCGCGTACCGTGGTAAATGCCGCCCATCAACAGAAGCAACAGCATGATGGCCAGTATCCAGACTCTGAGAGGCTCAGTTGGCGCTGGCAAATCGGCAGGCTCCTCGCCTGAAGACTGGTCTTTTGCTTCGGCAGCGTCTGACGGCGAATCGGCGACCTTGATTTCGGTAATGCTCACAGGCTGTCGTTCTGAAACGGGTTGGGGCTGTCTGGCTGCCGCCCTCACCTCGCGCAGTTGCTGTTTCAAGGTTTCGTCGAGCCTTGGCTCTATCCAGTCGAGCATTGGATGGTCCGGTCGGGTATGCCCGCTGCCTGGCAGCCCGTTGGCGACAACGTGTTGTGCGAACTGTTCAGCAAGTTGATCGAGCGTGCCATCGTCGGCCTGCCAGAAGCCCTTGTGCGCCGCCACCAGCATGAGCGCCTCCATATTGGCCTTGACGTGAACATTGTGTCCTTGCTCAAGAAAGTCATCGAGACCCAACTGATGCGAATCATCGAGGTAGACAGCCTTGACCTCATCCCAGACCCAGCTCTCGATGATGTCGGGATTGGTCACCTGCCACCCCCAGAGATACTCCAGGAACTCGCTGCCCATCGTGCGCGCACCGGCATAATCATGTGTCATGAGTGGTTTTATCCAGGCCGGATTGAGATAGCGCCCGCGAAGTTCCTGCAAGAGTGCGACATCGAGGCGTTCAATAGACGCGTTATCGGCGTCGGCATGTTCAATGACCCTGCCGTCTGGCGCTGTCCCACTGATCGTTTCCACTGCGAGACTGAGCCCGCCGAGATAATCGAAAGCGTCGTTATTATCCATCAGACCATACAGGTTGCTGGCGCGGCCGAGGTAGGTCTGGCGAACCTTGCTGAGGCTCTGGCGGAAGCTGGCATGCTGGGCTGTTCCAGATTGATCGATACCGTAGGCATGTCCCATTCGCTGCAGGTAGGCGGCGGCGACTTCGCTGCGTTCGGACCACGCCCCGGACCGTTCGACCAGGCGGTTGACGCCCGCGCCATAGGCACCTGGTGCATCGCCAAACAGGCGCAGGCTGGCAGCGCGTCCCGCGGCCTTGGGGCTCAAGTCGGCCTCTAACGACTGGCGCGCCTCCGAGACCCAATTCCTGGCGACCTCGTTAGCAGCGAGGGACTCCAGGCCTGGTTTGCGGAATTCGCCTAGTGGCGCGAGCGCACCTTCCAGAGCTTCCGCCAGGTCAGGATGCTCGGAGCGGATGGTCTGACTGGCCCCGTCGAGCGCGAGCAGCACGGCACGGTCGAGCCAGACGAGCAGGTTCGGGTATAGATCACGAAACAAGCCTGAGGTGGTAAAAAGCACGTCGCGCCGTGGGTTGTCATGATCGACATCGACTCGTTCCAGACCGGACACGATCCCACGGCTGTTCCAGACTGGCCTGATACCAAGCAAACCCATCCCGAAAGCCACCATGGCACCCTCGTCGCGAACGGTATCCGACGCCCAGAGTACCACTGCAGATCGGCCATCCGAGCTGTCGTCAGCACGAGCAGTGACTGCCAGCTCAAGGCCCAGGCCATAGGCGAGTCTGGTCGGCATAACGCCGCCATCGAGGGCATGGAAGTTGCGGCCTGTCGGAAGCGATTCAGGCGAGCGAATGGGATCGTTGCCCTTGCCCGGCTTCACGAAGCGACCATTCAGCGCCGACAATAGCGCTGTGCGCTCGGCTTTCGGCGACGTGGTCAGGGCCTCGCGAGCAGCACTGTCGCCCATCGATTCAAGCATCAGGTCTATAGATGCCGCTGACCAGTCCCGTCCAAAGACGTGCAGGCCATGCGGCATGAACGCCTCCTGCAGATCGGTCAGGTAATGGCCTATTTCGTGCACCAGCATCGCCTCATCGACGTTGTCGTAGGTGAGTCCGTCGATGCCATGTTCTTCTGCGATGGTGCCGATGAGTTCATCCTGCAACTCGAGTGCTTCCACCGTTTGACGTATTCGAGACATGGCACGAGTGGCCAGGGTGGAACTACTCCCCGCTGTCGCAGACTCCCAGCTTTCCACCAGCTGCCTCAGTTCAAGCAACTCGTCGTAGAGCGGCGTTGTCTTCAACGGCGGCGTGAGATGATCTACCATCACCGCCAGGCCACGACGCTTGGCCTGAATACCCTCACCTACGCCGTCGACGATATAGGGATAGATGCCGGGCACATCGCCTGCGATGAGTGTCGGGTAATCGTCTGCGCCCATGGCCGCGCGTCGCCGTGGTAAGAACTCAAACGTCGAATGTCGGCCGAGATGCACGATCGCATCGGCGCTGAACTCGTTACGCAGCCAATGGTAGAAACCAAGATATTGGTGGGTTGGCGGGATGGTGGTATTGGCATGTAACAGTTCCTCATTCAGCTCCCAGCCACGTGGCGGTTGCGGACCTATGAAGATCTTGCCGAAGCGCAGGCCTGGGAAGAGCATACGGTCCTCTATCGTCATGCTCCTGCCCGGTGGTTCACCCCAGCCCCTGATACCTTCGATGCCCAGCGCTGAGAGAGCTTCCACGAGCTCCCGCGCCGCAGACCAGTCGCTGGATTTGCCTTCCAGCAAGGCGGCGTCAAGCACCTTCAGTTGATCGAGCAGATCAAGTGCTCTGGGTCTTGCCGAATGATCGGTGCCCTCGAGCAGATGATGAAGATCACCGAGTGTACGATCCATCAAGCGACGGCCTAGTTCGACTTCACCCATCTGTTCAGCCCTCCGCAGTTGGACCTGAAGATAGCCGAGGGGGCCGTGTGTCATTTCGTGCTGCACCGCAGGCGGGAGCGTATTGAAATACTGCCTGTAGGCGTCGATATCGAGGCTTTCGACCTTTCCCGACAGCGCCTTCATGGCCTGACGGTTTTCGGGTAGATTGATGCCGCGTGCCTGTATCAGCGATAGCAGTGCCTCAGGGGATTCAGGCAGACTGCCAGTGTCATACCCTTCATTTTTCAGGCTATGGAGGAGATCCCAAAGCGACGCGGGTACATCCAGATTGTCTGCGCCGATATTGTGTCGGCCGGGCGGATGATTGTAATAGATCACCGCCAGACGCTTTTCCGAGTTCGGCAACTTTTGCAGCCGACGCCAACGCTCGACCCGCTCGGCCAGATGTGTAATCTGCTCAGCGATCGGCTCACTGATCTGGAGCCGCAGGCCGCTTGCCTGATGGAGTTGTGGCTGACCTGCGGCGGATAGCAATAGGGGCTGGGACGCGCCTTGCAGCTCAGGCATGGCCAGTTGGTAGTTGACGGATTCCCAGGGCATACCATCTTCCGAGATCCGCCATTGGTCAACCGTTCGCTCGGCCAGGCGGATGCCCTTGTACAGCGGGACGTCCAGCGCTTCAAGCGCGGCAATGGCTGCCTCGCGCTCCCCACCGCCACCGATGACAAAGTCCTGCAGGCTGACGATACCCGCCAGCTGCGGAAAAGCTGACAGGCTCTCCAGCGCGTCGCGGCTGGCAACACCCCAGCGAGCCAGCAGCCCCATACACTGCAGACCCCGCTGCTCGATGGCCTTACACAACTGGTCGTGCAGTGCCCTGTTCCCGGCTTCATCGCCAGAGTCCAGATCGAGTACAGCGATCAGAGGTTTTTCATCTGCGAGCACCGGCGTATTTACTATATTGCCGTGTTGATAGATCCGCAATTGCGCCAGGGGACGGGGATCTGGTGATTCGAGTGTCAGCAGCCAGCCTAGCAGTGCCGCCAGGTTATCGCTGCCCCGGCCCTCCCAGTAGGCCTGCCCTTCAAGCCATCGAGCCTGCCGGGGAAACTTGCTGGACAGTCCGGCTCTGTGGTCCACAGGATCGTTCTCAGGCCCTGGCCCGCCATGCAGCAACTCGATATCATCTGGATCGAGCCCTGAAAAGACAGTCACACCATCGATAATCGAACGCTCGACGAGACGACGGTCCGAGTGAACGGCGAGCAGCATTTTATGGTTGTCGCGCGCATCGAGGAGGCGCGACAGCCTTGGGACAATATCCTCGCCAAATACAGCCGCCAGCAAGATTGCGTCTGCTTTGTCCATGAGCTCACCCAGCTCTGTATCGGTCAGCTCAGCCAACTGGCTCGTTGTGCGCAAGATGAGTCGATGGCCCGGATGCGCCTTGGCGAATTCATCCGCACCTGAAGCCAGTGAGGGCGCCGACCGCTCGGACACGATGCCGAACAGCGTTTGTGCTGTGGCAATACCGGACATCAACAAGCCGAGCATGAGCATCAGGCCTCGACAGGCCCGCATGGTGAGTCGTTTGAATTCAGACAAGATTCAGTAAGCTCCGTAATTGATTGACGTCGAGGCTGGCTTCAACCGCATCGGCAAGACGATCAAGCTGGCGCTGCCGATGAGTATGATAATCGACCGAGACCTGTTGACTGCCGAGCCCAAGCGCCTGAAGGATCGCGGCGCACGCTTCGGGTTCATCGAACACGCCGTGCATGTAAGTCCCCATGACCTGTGCATCCTGGCTAATGGCGCCATCCGGACCATTGCTGATCATGGCGAAGGGGCATTCGAGCGCTACGCCGCTGGACACACCGTTATGCATTTCATAGCCGCTGACAGCTGTTTCGCTACCGCCAAGCCGCAGAGTGCCCTGAACCGTTCTCAGCTGCTTTCCCGCCACCATTCGTGTGGCCATGGCCAGCAGACCCAGGCCCTCGACCAGACCTGCTTCACCCTCGAGCCCGTCTGGATCCTCGACAGACGTGCCGAGCATCTGGAACCCACCGCAAATGCCGAACACCCGGCCGCCGTATCGCAAATGTCGTGCAATGACTTTCGGCCAGCCTTGCTGCTTCAGCCAGACCAGATCGTGGCAGGTGCTCTTGCTGCCAGGCAGTACAATCACGTCTGCCGACGGGATGGGCTGGTCAGGACCCACGAAGATGAGATCAACGCCCGGGTGCAGCCGCAAAGGATCGAAATCGTTGTGGTTGCTGATGCGTGGCAGCACCGGCACAACAACTTTCAGCGCACCCCGCTCACTGCTACCACTGGTACCGACGCTATCCTCGGCATCGATGATCAGTCCGTGCAGGTATGGCAGCACGCCGAATACTGGCTTGGCGGTTCGTTCGGTGAGCCAGTCGAGGCCAGGTTCGAGTAGCGAGATATCACCGCGGAAACGGTTGATGATGAACCCCTTCGTTCGCAGCCTTTCCGTTTCGGACAAGAGCTCGAGCGTGCCGACGAGCTGCGCGAACACCCCACCGCGGTCGATATCGCCCACCAGCAATACGGGGCAGTCGACGGCTTCTGCAAAGCCCATATTGGCAATGTCGTTGGCACGCAGATTGATTTCTGCAGGACTGCCTGCGCCTTCAGCGATAATGACATCGTACCGACTGCTCAAGGCCTGCCAGGCCTCGATCACAGACTGCATGGCCTCGGCTTTGTAGGCATGATAATCGATCGCATCCATATTGCCGTAGACCTTGCCGCGCAGTATGACCTGGGCGCCGCAATCGCTCTGCGGTTTCAGCAGGACAGGATTCATGTCGCTGTGTGGCTCGATGCCGCAAGCCAGTGCCTGCAGCGCGGTGGACCGACCGATCTCTCCACCATCCACGGTCACTGCACTATTTAACGCCATGTTTTGCGGCTTGAATGGTGCTACGGCGACGCCCTGTCGTGCCAGCCACCGGCATAGTGCAGCGACCACTGTGGTCTTGCCGGCATCCGAGGTGGTGCCCTGTATCATCAATGTCGTCATGTTCGCGGCGCTAGAGCTCCAGGCCTTTCTGGGCCTTGATGCCCTGGTCCTTGAAGGCGTGTTTGACCACCTTCATCTCGGTCACGGTGTCGGCGAGGTCGATCAACTGTTGCGGCGCGTTGCGACCAGTGACAATGACGTGCTGCTTCGATGGCCTGGCCTGGAGGTCATCGAGCACCGAATCGAGATCCAGATATTCGTAGCGCAGCGCGATATTCAGTTCATCGAGCAGTATCATGTCGTAGCTGTCGTCAGCGAGCATTTTCGCCACGATGGCCCACGCTTCGGTCGCGGCCTTGACGTCTTTTTCGCGATCCTGGGTATCCCAGGTGTAGCCCTGACCCATGACGTGATAGTCCACATTGGGAAGATTCTTGAAGAAGGCCTGCTCTCCTGTGCTGAAGGCACCTTTGATGAACTGAACGACGCCGACCTTCATGCCGTGCCCAAGGGCTCGCGCCACCATTCCGAAGCCAGAGCTACTCTTGCCCTTGCCTGGCCCAGTCAGCACGAGCAGGACACCCTGCTCTTTCTGCGCATTATCGATGCGCGCCTGCATGATTTTCTGTTTGGCAGCCATGCGACGCGCATGGCGTTCCGGGGTTTTGGCGTCTTCACGCATGTCCTGTTTCTCCTGTTTGAGTGTTGAGCGGCTGACCGCGAAAGATAGCGGCCACCAGTTCTGGTGCTGAGGGAAAGTAGCCGTGGAAATAACTGGCTGTGAGCCCGCCTATCCGGAATACCGGCTCTGCTTCGGCACCAGCCAGCTTGCAGGCATGCGCCAGCGGCTGGCTGGGCGTGTCTAGTACGGAATGATGATAGGTGTGGCCACGGAGTTCATGGCCGTTGAGCTTCACGCTCTGGAGCCCGAGGGCCGTCAGTTTGTCGGCCATTCGTGCTTCACCTGGCATCAATCCCAGTAGTTCGTGCCGACGACTGCTCTTGTCTACCAGGACCTGCGTGCAATACATCAATCCGCCGCATTCAGCGAGGATGGCTCTGCCGTCTGAATGAAATGTCCTGATGGCCGCCAGCATGTCCTTGTTAGCAGCCAGCGTCGTCCCGTGTAGCTCTGGATAACCGCCTGGCAGCCAAAGGGCATCAACTATCGGCAGTACCCGGTCGATCAGTGGCGAAAAAAAGTGCAGTTCGGCGCCCATTGCCCTCAACAAATCCAGGTTGGCTGGATATATAAAGGCAAAAGCTGCGTCGCGGGCTATGGCAATGCGGACACCTTCCAAAAGTCGGGGTGCCACTGCGGGTGCTTCCGCTGTCAGACTCACCTGAGCCGGCAAGCGGTCGAGTCCAGCTTCAGCCAGCACCGCAGCTGCGGCATCGAGCTTCGCATCAAGGTCGGCCAGCTCACTCGCCTGCACCAGTCCGAGATGCCGATCGGGTATCGACATCGCGTCACTTCGCGGCACTGCGCCCAGCAGACTGATGCCTTGAGACAGGCTCTCTTCGAGCATGGCAGCATGGCGAGCACTGCCGACACGATTGGCGATGACTTCATGAACCGGAACATCACTACGAAAGCTGGCGAGTCCAAGTGCGACGGCACCAAAGGTTTGGGCCATGCCTCGGGCATCTATGACTGGAATCGCGGGAATGCCTGCCAGTACCGCCAGATCGGCACTCGATGGATCGCCATCAAAGAGCCCCATGGACCCTTCGACCAGGATGATATCGGCATCGCGTGCCGCTTCTGCCAGACGCCAGCGACACTCTGCCTCCCCTGTCATCCAGGGGTGCAACTGGTAGACTGGCTGTCCGGAGGCCAGCGCCAGCACCATGGGGTCGAGGTAGTCAGGCCCATGTTTGAATACCCTCACCTTTCGGCCCGCATTGCGATGCAGCCGGGCAAGTGCCGCGGTGATCATTGACTTGCCTTGACCCGAGCCCGGCGCGGTGATCAGTGCTGCCGCAGCCTCGCCGGCTATATTGTTTGACGTGCCTGTACGCTCATCGCTCAAGATCTTTTCCTCTCAGGACGGTCACTCACCGGCATGAAGACCTGTGACCCATTGATTTCGGCACTGGCCAGACGCTGACCATAGAGACGTTCGAGCGCCCCCGTCACCAGAATACTGTCGGCCGGGCCCCAGCAGGCTTCTCCGTCCGGGTACAGCAACAGAATATGATCGCACCAGCGAGCAGCCAGATTCAGGTCGTGCAGGCACAGCACGATCGCTCGGCCACACTCCGCCTCTTCGGCCAGCAGGGCCATGGTTTCAGTCTGGTGATGCAGGTCGAGATGGTTGGTTGGCTCGTCGGCCAGCCAGATACCCGGTGCCTGCGTCAGCACGGTCGCGATAGCTACTCGTTGACGCTCGCCGCCAGACAGGGTGTGTAGCAGACGATGCTGCAGATGATCCACATCGAGCCGAGTCAGCGCTGCGGCCGCCAGACGAACATCCTCCGCCTGCTCCATCTGCCAGGGCGACAGATAGGGATGCCGACCAATGAGCGCAGTCTCCAGCACAGTGGCCGGAAAATCGTCATGACGCTCCTGAAACACCAGTCCGAGCTTGCGGGCGACAGCACGACGGCCAAGGGCTGCCAGTGGCTCTTTACCCAATAGCACCTGGCCCGAACGCGGGGTTCTCAGTCCGGCCAAGGTGTGCAGAAGCGTGGTTTTCCCAGCACCATTGGGACCAAGGACGCCCCAGATCTGTCCGGACTCGACCTCGAAGCTCAAGGCCCTGCCATCGGAGCGGCCCGGAATATCAATGATCAGATTTTCGACTGACAGGCGACTCATCATCGGCTCCTGTGCAGGAGGATCAGAAAGGCAGGTACGCCGAGCAGCGCTGTAATCACGCCAACCGGCAACTGCTCTGGCGCAATGACTGTGCGTGCGAGTGTGTCTGCCAGCGTCAGAAGGATGCCGCCGGCCAACGCGCAGGCAGGAAGAATCAGACGCTGATCATTGCCCAGCATCAACCGAAGCATATGTGGCACGACCAGACCGACAAATCCGATGCTGCCTGCTGTCGTGACGGCCACCGCAGTGAGCAGACTCGCGGCCACATAGATGCCCCACTCCATTGGCCTGACAGCTACGCCAAGCGCCGCTGCCTGCAAGGGGCCTCGCGCCAGGACATTGAGGCTGCGGCCGAGGGGAATAACGCAAACACAGGTGGCTAGCAGGATTGCAAGCGCATACCAGGGTGTTCTGGCGTACGAGAGATCGCCCATCAGCCAGTACAACATGCCCGGGAGTCGGCTCGCGGGGCTCAGCGCCAGCATCAGCGTGATCACAGCCCCCCAGCCTGCGGCCACGACCACGCCTGTCAGTAAAAGGCGCGATGGCGTCCAGCTGCCGCTACCGTGAGCCAATCCGAAGACCAGCATCGTCGACAACAGTGCGCCGGCAAAGGCGGATCCGGACACGATGAAGCCCCCCATACCACCGATCATGGCGAGAAGCGCACCAACTGCAGCTCCCCCGGATATACCCAGCACATAGGGGTCGGCCAATGGATTTCGTAGTAGCACCTGCATCAATGCGCCGGCTACCGCCAGTAATCCACCTGTCGCAAAGGCAGCGAGCGATCGGGGCAGGCGTAACTCCAGCACCAGCGTTTTCGCCAGTGCATCCCCGTCTTCAAATATCGCAGCCTGAATATCCGCTAGCGGCAATGACGAGCTGCCTACCAATACCGATAACAGCAGTGCGAGTACCGACAATATCGCCAGGATAGCCAGCGGGAGAATCATCCTGCGCATGGGCATGGCTCAACGACGGGCACGCGCTTGCTCCAACTTTTCACAGACCACCTGACTGCCCTCAAGCAGTCTCGGGGTCGGCCGCTGGATGAGCGATGGTGGTACGAAGAACAGGTTGTCCTGTTTCACGGCTTTCAGATGTTCGTAGGTCCCCCAGGGCGTCAGCCATTGAGGATTTTCCTCGCCCATGCCACCGGCGATAATCACTTCGGGATTGCTGGCGAGTACCGCTTCGATATCGATCCTGGGTACGAGCCGATCGAGACCGCCGAACACATTCCGGCCACCACAGAGCGTCAGTACTTTGCCGATCAGGTGCTCATCATTCACGGTCATCAGCGGCTCATCCCACACCTGGTAAAACACCTCGACGGGCGCAACATCCTTGTAACGCCTGGCCAGCTCAGCAATTCCCTCGCGGAAATGTGCGGCTACTGCGTCTCCCTCGGACGCCGTACCAAAGAGCAGTGCGAGACGTTCTATAGCCGTGGCTACGCCTTCGAAATCTCTGGGCTCGATGAAGAACAGGGTTAGCCCAAGTGCTTCAAGCTTGTCCACCTGCTCACTCGGGTTGCCCGTAGTCCAGCCAATCAGCAGGTCCGGCTTCAAGGCGACGAGTGCCTCGAGATCGAGCCTGGTATGACTCCCCACTGACTGAACCTGCTTCGCAGCAGGCGGATAGTCACTATGCGAGACCACCGCGACCACCTTTTCCCCCGCACCGGCGGCATAGACCAGCTCGGTAGCGCCAGGCGACAGCGTCGCAATGCGAGCCGCAGGCGCTTCGATACAGACCTTGCGGTCCATATCGTCGACGGCGCAGCGCTCTGCTGCCAGCACCGACGGCACCGCCAAGGTCGGCAGAAGCCCGACAAGTCCTGCCAGAGCCAAGCTGAAAGATGTCGACATAACCAGGCTCCGGGGTTTAAGAGGGACGGCGACCAGGTGGTCACCAGCGTTCGCCTTAGTGGAAATCGTATTGTACCGTCAGCAGCGCCATACGCCCCGCATTGATGTAATCGAGACCGCCAAAGCGTCTTGCCGTAGCGTACGTCTTGTCCAGCACGTTTTCGACGGTGACACGTGCAGTCCAATCCTGGGTGAAGGCCCAGCCGGCTCTGAGATCCAGTGTGGCAAAGCCCGGTATGCGGTCTTCATTGTCCGCGTCGTCATAGCGATAGCCCTGGGCTTTCACAGTCGCGCCGACATAGGCGGCGGCGATGTCACGATCGACATCGAGCCGCAACTGTTTGCCGCTTCGGCGCCGAATGCGGTTATCGGTGGCGAGATTACGTGGATCCATGAACGAGGCGGCCGCCTTTACGGTCCAGTCACCGAGCTCAGCGCCGGCGCTGAGTTCCAGGCCACGTATCCGTGCTTCGTCGACATTGTAGGGTGCGAACACGCCGCCCTGTGACACGAAGGCAATCAGGTTCTCGACGTCGTTTTGATACACTGCGACGTCCCAGAACCAGGAGTCGTAATGGCCACTGGCGCCAACTTCATAAGCATCAGCGGTTTCGGGCTCGAGCATGGCATTGCCGAAATCCGGAAAATACAGATCATTGAAGGTTGGAGCCCTGAATGAGGTGCGATAGCTTGCTCGTAAACGGTGAGCCTCATCGAGCGCATAACCGAGCGCCAGCGCACCAGTATTGTGGCGGCCGTACGCCTCGTTATCGTCTGTTCTCAAACTGAGCTGGATCTCTGGTGCACCGAAGTCCAGCAGTACCATGCCGAATATTGCAGCGTTATCGCGACTGCTTTCTGCGTAGTCTGTCGTACTCTCGACCTCATCCACGAGGAACTCGCCGCCGACGATCATCTGATGAGCGCCGACATCGATATGATTCTCCCAGCGCGCGCTCTTCGTCTCGGTATCGAAGGTCGTCGGTGCTTCATCATCAAGCTGGTTATCGCTGTCGTCGAGCGACTGCGCCAGCTGAAGTCGACTGAGCCAGGTATCGGTGAGTGGCGCATCCAGTGTGAGCGCAGCCGTCTGAACGGCAAATTCCGTTTCCCCGCCATCGAATGCCGACTCGCCTTCTGCTCTAAATAGCAGAAGGTTGGCACCGTAACCGTTCTCCAGAACATGCCCCAGTCTTGCGATACCGGAGTTATTCTCATAACCTTTGTGATCCCCGCCTTCTGCGAGTGCCACACCGTCAGTCCGGAACTGATTGGCGGCCAGGCTGAAGTGTGTACGCCCGTATTCCCCCGCCAAGCCCGCGCCGAGTTTCGTCGTGTCATAGTCCCCAGCGCCGAGATTCACCCAACCTTCCGGTGCTCCGCTCGCTGAATGAGTGAAGGCCTGCACCACCCCGCCAACCGCATCGGCACCATAGAGCGTACTGCGAGAGCCGCGAACGATTTCGACCCGTTCAAGCATTTCAGGTGGGATGAACGCCCAGGGCGCGCCTCCAGCGGTTGCTGAGCGTACGCGAACACCATCGAGCAGAAGCACGGTAGATTCGCTGCCAGTGCCACGAGTGAAGACACTGGTCGACTTTCCGAAACTGCCATTGCCTGCCACATCGACCCCTGGCTGACCACGCAGCAGACCGGAGAAACCGAGAGGCTGCTGACGCGCTATTTCATCTTCATCGATAACGGTCACTGACGACAGACTTTCGCCCACCGTCTGGTTTGATAGATTGGCGGTGACCACCATAGGCTCGAGTCTCAGCCCTTCAGTGCCTTGCGCAGGGGAAGATTCGGCAGTGGCTGTTGCAGAGAGGGAACAGAAAGAAATGCCTGAAAAGGCGAGGACAGGAAATCTGGAAAACTTCGACATGGACAATACTTACCCAGCTAAATCGTGCACGCCCGCACGATGGTGTCTAAAGCTACGGTGGCAAGTATGGCGGGCTTGTTGCGAACTGAGCAGCGGGCTCGATTGCACCCACCAGACCATTGCCCACCGCAACGCATGGTGATGACATCGCTGAGTCTTCCCTTTGGGTAGACAGCAGGATGCCTTGCTGACAGGCCGGTCTCCGGGCTCTTGAGCAGACGCGAACGTCCTCCACTGATCACCTTCCCATACCTGCGGTACAGTGGTGCATTTGATCAGGGTTAACTCAATTACCGTTGCGGGGGCAGCGCTGGACTAATCTGTCGAATCGACAGAGGCACCAGCTTCCCGTTTCACCCTCATACGCATTGCATGAGGACACCTGAAAGTGCGGCAAGGCTAACAACGAGTTCATGTGGGGTCAATCCAAATATGAGCGTTCAGCTGATCATCGCGCGCTCATATCGGCCAAAGGGATGAACCAAGGCCGAATTTTCAACCCCCTGCCTGATAGTCCGGACTATCCCCCTGCCATAGACTTCTCCTTATCTCGGTACACCCATGCGGCAGGGTCTCACTCAGTAGTTCGCCTCAGGTCGCCTGCTCACACCTTGGTATTGCCACGTCGCAGGGGGCGCTTCCAGCGCTTCCTTTTTTTCACCTCATGGAAGAGGTCACGGTACTGCTCGTCCATCAGCCATACAATGCGCCCAAACAACAAGCGCTTGCTCGACCCATTCGACAAGTGGCAGGGAGGCATTGCCTTGTTCGGATTGCATATGATCAGGGAGCTCAGCGCTCCAATTGTCGATCTTCGGCTTCGGTCTTACGATCAAAGCCTCATGTATGTCGTCATGGCGCTCAGCTTGATGCTCGCTGGCGGATCGGCAGCGCTGGCAGAGACGCCGCAGGCCACCATCGCCTTTCTCAATCCGGCCACTCCCGACAACATCTTCTGGAAAAAAGTCACCCGCCTCATGCGCCATGGTGCCGACCAGCTGGGCATGAAGCTTGTGGTGTCTTATCAGAGCCAGGAAGATATCACCAGTCGATTTTCCTACGTGAACGCGGCGACTCAGGTCCTGGAGGGCAGCGAACGGCCAGACTATCTCGTTTTCCTCAATATGCGGGATACGGGGCACCGCATATTGAAACAGGCCGAAAAGGCCGGCGTCAAAAGCATGATCATTCTGAGCGATATTCATGAGGATGAGCGACGGCTATTCGGTGAGCCGCGAGAGAAATTCCGCCACTGGATTGGTCATCTAGTCTCCGACGACCGCCAGGCCGGCTATCTGTTGGCTGACGGACTGCTTGATGTGGCGCAGCGGTAAGATCCTCAGAGCGCAGTGGAAGTCGTCGGTATCAACGGCTCCATAAACGGAACCGCTGCCGAGCTGAGAGCCCAGGGTTTGTCCCTGGCGCTAGGTGAATATGAGCACGCCAGGCTCAAGGCCCTGGTGAACTCCAGAACCTGGTTGAGGGAGGATGGCAGAGGGAAGGCGCTGGTTCTACTTCGCAGACATCCGGGAACGAAGGTGGTCTGGGCAGCATCTGATAGCCTGGCCCTCGGTGCAAGGGATGCGGCACGGGCGATTGGCGGGGCGAACGTGGCAGACATCATCGGTGGCATCGACTGGACCGATGAAGCCCTCGAAGCGGTCGCTAACGGACAGCTCACACTGTCAGTCGGCGGTCATCTGCTCGAAAGCCTCATTGCCATGGTGCTGCTGCACGATCATTTCAATGGACTCGATTTCAACCGCGACCCTGGTTCACGCTATCTCACACCAATGGCTATCGCCGATCGCAGCAGCGCCTCGATTCTGCAGCAACGCATGGATGCCGATCTTCATTCAGTCGACATTCGGCGTCTGTCAAAGGTCAGGAACCGTCAGCTGCGCAGATACGATTTCAGCATCGACAATATCCTCGAACTACCTGAGGCCAGCGTTCAGTGAAGCATTGGCTCAGACTGGCGGCCCGCGATCGCCTGGCCTGGCAGCAGGCACGCTATGCCATGTTCGTGGCCTTTGGTCTCGGTGCACTGATGAGTGGCGCTCAACTGCTGACTGACTATTATCGCGAGCGCACACAGGTCGAAACCACCGTGGTCCAGGCGGTGGCGATCATGCAGCGGCAAGCTGCTCGGGCAATCTTCGATATAGACGCGGATCTGGCGGTAAATGTCGTCGAAGGATTGCTTGAATATCAGCCGGTATTCAGTGTCGAGCTGAGGGATGCCTTCGGTGTGATGCTACTCTCCAAGGAGCGTGCCTCGCAGCCTCGTGGCGACGGCACCATTGCGCGCTGGCTGTTCGGTGATATGGAGGAATATCGCGTACCACTCAGATATTATCCTGACGAAGCGCCCATCGGTGAACTCAACGTTGTCATGGATAGCACCGTGCTGGCGCAAAATTTCGTGTCGCGTGCTGTAGTCACACTCACCGCGGGCTTCCTGCGTAACTGTCTGCTGGCACTGGTGCTCTGGCTCTTGTTCTATCTCACGCTAGCACGCCCTATAGTAGCACTCGCGCAGCAGGTTGGCGCCGTCAGCACCGATGCACCAGAGACCATCGAGGGTGTCGGCAAAGGGGTGAATCGCAGAAACGAGCTTGGCCTGCTGAGCTATGCATTGAACCGGCTCCTGGCCGGCTTCGCCACGAGTCTGAGACAGCGCAAGGCAGCCGAACAACAGTTGCGCCTGCATCAGGAAGCACTGGAAGCGCGCGTCGCAGCGCGCACCACCGAGCTCGAGGACGTCAACATTCGCCTCGCACGACAGTGCGAGCTGGCGCAGAAACGCGCGGATGACTCGCGACTGGCCTGGCGGGCCGCGCATCAGGCGAACGCAGAAAAATCCCGATTCATTGCTGCCGCAAGCCATGACCTCAGACAGCCATTGCAGGCACTTCAGTTTCTGCTTGGCGCAATGAAAAAGCATGTGCATGGGCCTGAAGGTCAGAAGCTCTATTGCAACACTCTGGTCTCCGCCAACAGTCTGCAGGAGTGGATGAATACCTTGCTGGATATCTCCCAGCTCGAGGCTGGCGTACTGAAGGTCGATCGTCAGCCTGTCGATATCGGCCTACTGATGCGATCCGTAGCCAGCGTCTGCCAGACTCAGGCGGCTGAACGAGGGCTGGAGATTCGAGTGAGATCAGGGGGCTACTGGGTAGATTCAGATGCAAAATTATTGCAGCGCGTCCTGCTCAACCTCGTGACGAATGCCATCAAGAATACTGTGGACGGTGGTGTACTCCTGGCTGCACGCAAACAGGGCTCGAGGTTGCAACTTCAGGTGTTCGACACTGGCGTAGGCTTTGAAGCCGAAATGGGAGAAGAGATCTTCGAGGAATTCAGAAGCTTTGGCAGCGAGCCCGGGACCGGCATCGGACTGTCGATCGTCAAACGCGTCTGCCAGTTGCTGGAACATCCGATTCGGTTGCGATCCAACTGCGGTCGGGGGAGCTGCTTTTCGATAGAAGTGCCTGCGGCAGCTGCGCGTAGCGAGCCCCCGCCCCTGCCCCGACTCAATGGACAGCGAATCTCTGATATGAGGGTGCTCGTGGTCGATGACGACCCGCAGATCCTGCGCGGACTTGGTGCATTACTCGAAAGCTGGAGCAACGTGGTGCTATTGGCCTCGGGCGCCAGACAAGCCCAGGAGATCAGCGCTGGCGGCGTCGACCTCATCATCTGTGATTACCACCTCCACGGTCATGGCGCTGGTATTGGACTCATCAAGACGATTCAGCAAGGTCATGGCCAGGACATTCCCGCCATCCTCATTACCGGTGATACCCGGCCAGACCTGCTCAAGCGATTCGCCTCCAGCGGTCTCGTCGTATTGCACAAGCCGGTATCGCCTCCACGCCTCAGGGCTGCCTGCAATTACGTGCTCAAGCAGCGGACTTCTGTTCCGGTTTAAACCAGGCTCATATCCTGCGCCACACGGGCCGCTTCAGTGCGGTTGCGAACGTTCAGGTCGCGATAAATGCTGTTGCAGTGCGTCTTGATAGTGCCCATCGAGAGACTGAGCCGGCTGCAGATTTCCTTGTTCCGTAGCCCCTCCGCCAACAGTCTCAACACCTCGACCTGTCGACGACTCAAGCTGGCTGCTGGACCGGCGGTGCCGATTGGTATCGTAGAATCGGCGTCGCCACGGGCCGCCAGGAGACTGTGAGGAAAATAGCTGCCGCCAGCGAGAATGAGCTGAATGGCACGAATGACGACGACGGTTGGCCCTGCCTTGCAGATGTACCCCTGAATCTCATGAGCCAAGGCACGTCGCATCGTCTCGGGCCGGTCATCCCCAGAGAGGATGGCGACCGGCACTAGTGGATAGCGCTGCTGCAACTGGCCCAGAAGATCGAGACCTGCAACATCGGGTAGCTGAAGATCCAGCAGCAGCAGATCGATTTCCGGTTCATGTTCCAGCTGCTGCCAGACCTGCTGCCCGCTCGCGGCCTCATATAATCGCGCCTGAGGATAGACATCCTCGAGGGCTGCCATCAAACCGGTGCGAAACAGTCCGTGATCATCAGCGATGATGATATTCATGCGCGCTCCCTGTGAAAACTGCTGAATTGATGCAGCGGCTACAGTACACCAGCGCGCCTGCGCAAACCGTGTATGCGTCAAGTTTGACGCTGAAAAACCTGGCTGAGTTTGCGCACCTCAGGGTGTATAAGTCCCATCGCAAGCCGCTGCCACTGCGACTCGGTGGCAGGCAGGCCGAAGCGCAGTGCCAGCGGCGCTTCGAACAGACGCACGAGTATGCCCAGGCGAGCCAAGGCATTTGCGATGGGCGCAGCCTGCTCGTGACGAATATATCGGAAAAGTGAAGTGCCACCAGCTGGCGGCAATCCATGGCTGCCAAGCAAGTCGTGCAAGCGGGCGCTGGCGAGCTGCAATGCCTGATCCGTCTGCACCTGCCAGCGCTCGTCTTCCAGGGCGCGCGCCATGATGTAGCGGGTGGGCCCGCTCAGGCACCAGGGCCCCAGCAGCTGATCGAGCTGCTGGCAGAGTTCCGGCCGAGCAAGCACAGCGCCAGCCCGAACTCCAGCCAGACCAAAAAATTTCCCGAGCGAGCGGAGGATGATCAGACCTGGCAAATGGGTATGAGCAGCCAGCGATTGGGACGCATGACTACTCACAAAAGCTTCATCAACTATGAGCCAGCCACCGAGTTCTGCAAGATGTTTATGCCAATGCAGCAGACGCTGCGGCGGTACCACCTCTCCAGTTGGATTGTTCGGTTGTATCCAGATGACGACATCCAGCTGGTCCAGCTGTTGCTCTAGTGTATTGGTGGTAAAGGGCACGACTTCATGCCCGACCGCAGCCCAGCAATGCGCATGCTCCTCATAGCCGGGTACCGGGATACCGACCCTGCAAGGCCTTCGCAAGCGAGGCAAGGCCTGAATGGCCGCCTGACTGCCTGCTACCGGCAGACTATCGGCGTCATCTGGCAGAGACGCCCAGCGTCGAATCACATCACGCAAGCCGTCATCATCCTCTGGTAGGCGCTGCCATAATGCGAGCGGTAGAGGTGGCACCGGCCAGCTCACCGGATTGATGCCGGTCGACAGATCCAGCCACTCGTCGAGCGGAATACCCCACTGCCGTGCGGCGGTGTTGAGCCGTCCACCGTGAACTGGTCGTTCACTCATTCAGGCGCCACCTGATTGCAGGTAAGCCATGAGCGCAGCGACTGCCAGCGTGATTAGCCACAGCGCGACACCTCGTTCAAGCAATCTGATCGCGGCGAGCACAGTTCCGGCATCGGGCCGCGGTCCTTTGCCGAGCACCGGACGCTGCTTCAGCCCAGTGGCGTATGGTGCTGGACCGCCGAGCGACACGCCCAGGGCACCTGCGCCAGCCGCCATGACTGGTCCGGCATTAAGACTGTCCCAGGCTGGCGCCTGCTCACGCCAGGCGGTGAGCGCAGTCGCTGTGTTGCCGAGAACAGCATAAGTCAGCGCCGTCAGTCGCGCTGGTATCCAGTTCAGGCCGTCGTCCAGACGAGCAGCACAGCGGCCATAGAGGAGGAAGCGTTCGTTGCGATAGCCCCACATGGCATCGAGCGTATTGACTGCCCGGTGCAGCACGACACCTGGAATGCCCGCCACGAGAAACCAGAACAGGCTCGCGAATACGGCGTCTGCCCCGTTTTCAAGTACTGATTCGGTCGCCGCACTCGCAACGGCTGACTCGTCAAGACTATCGGTCTGTCGACTGACGATGCGAGCGAGTTGCTGACGCGCAACAGGTAGATTGCCTGCCTCAAGCGGTTCGGCAACCGCCATGGCATGTTCGCGGAGACCACGCAAAGACAATGTCAGCCAGAGCACGATAACGTCAGTCATAACGAGAATGTGAGCGGGTAACAAAAGTACGGCCAACACGGCCACCAGCATGAGCGGCGCAAGCAGGGTAGCCACGGCAAGGACGCCCATCAGCAGCGGCTGGCGTAAGGCCTTCGGCTCAGCGTGCGATGCCGGGTTGAGGCGCCGTTCGAGCCAGTTCGCCGCGCTGCCAAAGCCGACAAGCGGATGGAAACGGCGCGGCTCGCCCAGCCAGTGGTCCAGCGCTACCGCTGTCAGACACACCAGTACTGAAATAATGAAACCGCTCAACATTGTCGCCACCTGGCCCCCAGAGTCTGCGCATGATAGCGATTTCGGGCGAGGAAGCCAGCCCAGGGCACTCCGTAGGTTTGCTATTTCAGCTTGAGTGGCAAGCCTGCAATGGACATCAGCACGTGATCGCACTGACTGGCCAGCGCCTGATTGAGCCATCCAAGCTCATCGCAGAAACGTCGGGTCAGCGGCTCCATCCCGATAGTGCCCAGACCAACTTCGTTACTCACGATGATGATATTCGAAGGATAGTCTTGCAGGGCTTCAAGAAAACCGGCCCGCTCAGCGCGGAACACCTCATCGCCAGCGAACATCAGGTTGCTGAGCCAGAGACTCATGCAGTCAATGAGGAGGCACGGCGGCTCGACCAAGCCTGCCTGCTCGCCAATCGTGCGAGACAAGGTAATCGGCGTTTCACTCAGGCCCCAGGCCTCCGGCCGCTCGGCGCGATGTTGCGCGATACGGGCTGACATTTCCGCATCACCTGCACTGGCAGTGGCCACATACACGACGGCCTGACCACTGTCAGCGGCGAGACGTTCGGCGAGCGCTGTTTTGCCCGACCGGATACCCCCAAGCACAAGGGTGTTGTTCATAGAGCCTCCATCACGACCATGGTGAGCGCATAATGGTATTCGCCGAGACGGTCATCAGCTTCGCACTGGCTCACCCCAACCGATATCGTCTGCTATGGCGCCGAGAAATACTCGACGATCTGAACGCCCCGTCAGCCGAGAACGCTGACCACAGCGCATGGCAGACTACTGGAACAGCAGAGCCTTCATCTTGCGTTCGCTATAGCCATACACGACGCTATTATCAACCTGCAGTACAGGCACGCCACGTCCGCCGAGCGCTTTGAATTTTTCAAGACCTTCGGCCGAAGTTTCGATGTCGTACTCGAGATACTCGACACCTTCCCGATCCAGCAGATGTCGGGTTTGGGCGCAATAGCTACACCAGGATGTCGCGTACAGAATGACTTCACCGGGATCGGCTGCCATGGCCGGAGGTGGCCGCAGCAGTTCCTGAACGGTATCCCAGTGCTGATAGACCACTATCGCCAGAACCAAAAAGCACAATTTTTTCATAGGATCCTTCCAGCCATATCGAATAACGGCGCGAGTGTACCATTAACAATTCGTCACGATAGTGATGAATCTCACTGCCTGTAACGAATTTCTGCCTGCCTGCCCGCAAACCTGTCCGAAAGTAGGGGCAAGAAGGTGGCGACCAGCATGAACAGGAACAGACAAGTCAGCAGGCCGCCAGTAAAGACGTTAGGATAAAGAGTAAATGGTGCTGGCTCGAATTGTTCGGCTATGGGCACATCGACCAGCCAGCCGCCAGCTTGCTGTGATGGCGACTTGAACAGTACACGCCCGTTTGGCAGCACCACGACTGAAGGCCCGTTATTGACGACATGCACCATAGGCAGCCTGTTTTCGACCGCACGCAAAATGGCACTATGAACATGTTGATAAGGCTGATGTGTGGCTCCGAACCAGCCATTACTCGACAGCGCAAGCAGGAGCCCCCCTGGCCCTTCCCCGGCTGTAGCTACGGCTTTGGCAGCGAAAGCCGGGAAGACCGTTTCATAACAGATCAAGGGGACTAACTGCACCTCGTCATCTGTGAACACCTCATGGGCATCCCCTGCCGCTATCTCATTGAGAAAGGCGCCCAGAAACTGCTCGGCCTGTGCTTTCACAAACGGCACATTGCTGACCAGTGGTACATATTCACCGAAGGGAATTCGCATCACTTTCCGGTATCGCCCAACTTCTTCGCCCTGGGCATCAATCATGACCGCAGTATTGAATTGCACAGAAACTGCCTGCTCATCAACGCTTGGGCGAGTCTCGATATCCTGAAATACCAGCTTGACGTCCAGCTCATCGACGGTGTCAGCAAATGCAGCCTGAACAGCTGCCATATCGAAATAGCCCTTGTGACGTGCTTCGGGCCACACCACGATGTCGGCACCTGCAGCCGCAAGGCGCTGAGTCATTTCGAGCTCGGGGGGAAAGGCTCGACTATAGCCAGCATAGATTGGCGGAGCCTCCAATGTCGGCTTTTCATTCGGCTGTACCAGCCCGAAACGGACCGTCTGCTGCTGGGCCAGCACATCATCCCACTTCAGCATTGCGTGCCAGCCGTAAGCGAACCACAGCAGCACTAGCGCAGCAGCTGGCAGCATGAGCCAGGACCGGTGTTCGCGAATCAGGCATCGAAACAGCATGCAGTTGACGATGGCAATAATGAAGTCGAGCCCGCTGACGCCGACCAGCGCTGTGGCCTGCAATGCGATGATGAAGCCACTCTGACTTTCGCCAAGGCGGACAGGAAACAGCATGGGGAACACTGCACACAGTGTAGCGGCAACCACAGGAAACAGCAGGAGATCATGCAGCCGCGTGCGCTGCCTCAACCAGCCAAACAACAGCATGATGAACGCTGGTAGCTGTGCGCCATACAGCCAGAACAGACAGGCCCAGGCGAGGCTTTGGAAGACACCATACCCTTTCGACAGCATGATAAAATCGATGATCCAATAGGACACGCCCATGCTGAATACAAGGCCGGCCAGCATGCCAAAGACGTAGCACTGCAGCAGGGTCGAGCGTCCGATAACCAGCAGTAGCGGAACGAATGCGAACCACATAAGGAAGAATAGCGTGGGATACAGCAGCGGTAGCGCCAGCAGGATACCCGACGACAGGGCAAGTACACCCGCGGGCAGTGACGGTGGACGAGTCAGCAGCTCGCTCACTGCCTGTCCGGCAATATCTGGCTGAAGCTGGCGTTGAGCTCAGCCAGGCGGGCCTGTTTTTCCTGTGTGCTCAGGGCAGCATCTTCGTTAATGTCCCGCCGACTCAGGAGATAGGATTGCAACAGCATCTTCCTGCCAAACAGCGCCCGGACATCACTCTCATCGAAGTGTTGATGCTGTAACGCCGTCTGCTCTGCGAGCGCAGCTCTGGCACTCAGGGCTTCGAAGCGCTGCCGCCCTTCTCTCGACATGTGTCCATACCGGTAATAACCCTCTACGAGGTGCGAAAGTCGTTCACCCGACTTGCCGGGGAAGTTTTTCCGGACAAGTAGCCCCGCACGCTCGAGATTGTCGCTATCGAGGTGATCAGGCAGTGTATTGGTGGCTGTTTCGAGCAGATCGGCCAGATCAGCATCAACAATCAACCGACCTTCACCATCCAGCCTGGCTGTTTGCAGAATATCGCCAAGCGGTCTGAAGTCGAAAGACCAGCTATTTGGCGAGATCGGGCGCTTTCCCGGTGTTGGCTCAGGCTGTTGCCAGTTGAGGTCATATCTCAGTTGATCCTGCCGACCTGTTTGCGCCAGATAGAGCGCCAGCACGGCGAGCGTGAAGACAATGGCGAGCGCAGCAAGTCCTCGCCTTGGTGGCGTCAATATCAAGCAGGCCAGCCCCTAGTTGATATCAGAGACATCGCCAAGTGGCAGATGACTCACTTTCTCGAGTTCACGGCTGTCGAAATGCTGCCGCATCAACGCAGCAATCTGCCTGCGCTTTTCATCTTCGCTCAGTGCGGCGCTGACCACCCGCTGCTTGTCTGCCATGAAGCTGTTGTAGCGCTCGTTCCAATCCCGGATCCCTGTAGTCTGCTCGAGATGCTGACGCTCGAGCTCGGCCGCCCTTTGCAGCTTTTCCTCGGTTGAAAGAGCCGGATCCTGCTCGATACGCTGACTGTCGAACATGTAGCGGGCATTGGCATCAGTCGTGGCAAACAGCGACTCAGCGACTTCGCTGCCGAGATAGAGCTCGCGCAGGGCCTGCAGCTCCTGATACTGCATCTCATGGTCATCTACACTCTGAGCTTCGGCATCGACGACGTAGGCGCCATTCTCACTCCCATACAGCTCGTTGAATTCGGCTTCGGCCTTGAGAAGCTCGGCGTAATCTCCCACGATACGGGCAGTCTGCTCTCCGGCCTTTCCAGGCAGACGCTCCCGAATAAGCCCCTGCAAGGCATCAATCTGACTGGCGGTCAGGCTCACGTCGCCATCGCGCAGCGTCGCTTCCAGCGCCAGAAGCGCATCATGATCAGTAATGACATCACCATTGTCGTCGAGCTTTACAGCCTGAAGTGCCTCAAAGACGGATTCGGGTGTGAACGGCATCGCGGTTGACGGCGTCTTGCGCTCGGACGACATGCCCGAAGTCTCCTTGCGCTGGTCCGACTCCCATCGCCACACAGCGGCTATGGTATCGGTTTGCGGTTGATCCTGATCGACTTTCTGCGAGCCGACCGTGTCTGCCACTGATGTAGCTGAGCCTTCATTCGAGCCTGAATCGGCATCAAGATATACCACCGCGGCAACCGCTATCAAAGCTGCACCGATCAGGAGAAGAGAAATCAGTAGCGGGCTTGTCTGTTTTGCTGGCATGAGACCATCCTCAAACGGCGCGTGCGGGCGCGGATTCATTCACGACAGGCACGCCTGCGCCGAATATCTCATCAGCCAACAATACCTCCAGCATGGGAGGCTTCAGAAATCGGGCGGACGGCGCAATACCATGAATGGCACTATACGATTTGGAAAAATGCGCTGAGCTCGCGAATCCTGCTGCGAGCGCGGCACTGGTGATCGACTCACCGAGCGCCAGGTGAATGACACCCACGAAAACCCGGTAACGAAGCCGATAACGTGTTATTGGAACGCCGATCTGTTCCTTGAACAGTTTTTCGAGACGGGAAGCTGACAGATGCACTTCAGCAGCAAACATCTGCACGCTCAGGTTTTCGGAAACCGTTTCCCTGATTCTCTGTATAACCGAAACGATTCGCGGATCATATTCACGGAATATAATGCCTTCAAGTTCTGGCGGCATAAGGTATTCACGAAGCATGAGTTGAGCTTCACCTGGTGGAAGTCCTGCCTCGCGGATGTGCAATAGCCGCTTGATCAGCTCCGCTTCCTGGGGATGACCGTAATGCAGGCAGTCTGAAACACGAGTCATGACGCTTTCGAGAGCGGCATGGTCCTGACTCAGCGCTGGAAGATAGTAGATGGCCACCACTGCGGCACTGGTGTCGAGATTGAGACTCGCAAAGCTTGTCCCGGCTCTCAGCAGCACACTGCGGGTTAGCAGGTTCTGGCCATTTACCTGGGTGATGATCATGTCGCCTTCGAGACTGACGAGCAGTTTGTCAGACACTACCGAATGCGAGCGATAGGCAATGCAGGTAGCCCCAAGGAAGAGAAGCTGATTACTCCAGATATACAGCTTGGCACTTCCCGGGCTTGAATCCATGTCTTGCTCTAAGGCATCCGCTTAGTAGGTACAGGTATCACGATACTCGGAAATTGCACTGTTGCCTGCGTGGTTGGGGCCACAAAGGAACTGCTGATAACGGGTATCCTTGTCGATGAATCGCTTCATCCATGATACACCATACTTACCTAGCAAGCCGCCATTGCTGCCACCACCATTAGCACAGGAGTGACTGCCGTTGTTGATCTCGAGAAAGGCCTTATCAGTGCTGGCTGGAATCCTGTTGTAGAACGGTGAGGCATGGGAGCCGACTGGCGCCGTCGAATCATTTTCACAGGCAATGATCATGGTCGGTGTTTCGATCTGATCAAAGGGATTACTGCCCGAGTGCCAGGGCGCGAGCGGAATGGCAGCGCTGAGTCTGGCGCCTGACGCCAGCCGCAGTGCTCCGCCCCCACCCATTGACCAGCCCATCGCACCGACTCGGGTGCTATCAACCATGCCCGAGATGGCGCTAGTGCTACTGTTGCTCTGACTGATCACATAATCGAGCGCACTGCCCAACTGGGTAGCGCGACTTGCCGGCTGATCAAAGCTGGAATTGGTGGCAATGGTGATCACGACGAAGCCGTGTGAGGCAAGACGCGGCCCCCACCAGGCGATGGATGATTCAGGAGCCGCAAAACCAGGCACGATGGCAATGGCGCCCATCTTTCCGGTGGTATTGCTTGGGTAGTGGATCGTGCCACCACCGAAGCCGTTCACCGATCGTGATACATCGATAGTGCGAACACTGTACGGCCCACTACTCGCTTCGAGATAGCTTGAGGTCGGATCAGGGCCACGCGTGAAATCGCAGTCCACCTGGCAGGGTTCGGGATTCGGGTTGGGATCTGGATCGGGGTCTGGGGTCGGCGTAAAACTCCAGGCGCTGGCCGAAAAAAGAAGCGCACTTGCGGCGACCGTAAAACGGTCCATAACGGTATTCATCATGAGAGTAACCTGTCGTAGTTGTAGTTGGTTTTTGGTACATCGACGATCAGCATCAAAGCTAACAGACCCCCGCCCCTGCTACTTTCACGATTTGGCACATAAAGTGGAACTGGTTCACATAAAGCGCCCATCATATCGTTAGAGAACTTGAGATCTGCCTCGTGGTTTTATAACCGTTTTGCGCATTGGAAGTGGCGGCACGAAGGTGTTGGCATTACGTCTGATCTGAGAAGCTTAACCGGTCTGGTATAGTAGTGAGATAGCGATAGAGCGTGGAAGGACTTGGCCGGCTTTGATTGTCTATCTGGATCGCGGTAGCTGCCGACGCTACGAGCCAGACAGGGCCCGTCGGGTCTGGTATAGTAGTTTCAATCCAAAACAATCAGCGCCGCTGCCGGTACATCCGCACATCCCAACCACGGTATCGTGTCGTCTCAAAGTCCGAGAAGCCTGCCTTCTCTGCCACGCGGATGGAGGCCGTATGGGCTGGCGCAATGATGGCGATGATGGATGACAGCGCCTTCTTCCCAAAACCATAGGTCAGCACTTCAGAGGCAGCTTCCGATGCCAGTCCTCTGCCCCACACCGATCGCGCCAGGCGATAGCCGATTTCCACGTCCTGGCGCTGATTGATGGTCACGCAACTCAGGCCACAGAAGCCGATCAGGGCCTGGGTGTCGAGATCGACCAGAGCCCACTGGCCGAATCCGTGCTGGCTGTAAGACTCCGTGCAGGCATTGATGAACCTCGTGGTCGCTTCGGCGCTCAAAGGCCCGTTGATCGAGTACTCCATCACCGCAGGGTCACCCAATATGGGTGCCAGCCGCTCTGCATCGTCAAAAACGAATTCCCTGATGAGCAAACGGTCCGTTTCGGCGATTATCATGGTGATCCCCTCCCCTGTCCTGAATAGCCAGGTATCTGGCTAACTAGCCAAGCCTCGATAACTCGATGAACAGTTGAACTCGATGTTGAGAGGCTTCCGACTCTAGAATGTCTGCATACGTGGGCTGAACGAAGCCGCCCTTCCAAAGGGCGAGTCCGAACAGAAATACCAATGCACTCACCGACTGACGCACTATACAAGACTCCGGGGGCTCCGATGGATTTCAGATTTTGCCCACCTACGATAGTCCAGCTCGGTAGCATTGCAATAAACTACGGCAATTCAGCTATTTACTATGAAGTCTTCAAGGGCGTTGTAGCCCCTTCACCCACGACTGTGGCCCACAATCGCACTTCAAAACCAGTCACCAAGCCATGCTCGAGATAAGGATCAGCCAGCGCAAACTGCTTCGGCACTTCAGGGGTGTCGCACTTGAACAGCAGCATGGCTGCGTCAGCCGGATCCGCCAGCGCACCAGCCAGTATAAGCTCCCCGCGAGCCTGAGCCGCCCAGGCATGGGCCAGGTGAGCCTGACGGAATTCGTCTCTTCGCTCGAGGTAGTCAGGTGCGAGATTGTAAAACATCATGTAATGCATAAAACCCTCCTTAGTCATGGTCAGGCAGCACTGCCTGCTGCCAGTCGTGCGAACTGTCAAGAAGCAGGATATACCCTGCCTTCATGAATCATGGCAAGTCTCACAAGCCAATTCCCTTCTAAAAGATAACGACTAGCGTGGTGGTATTGAATAGGTACCAACGGCATGAGCCACCGGTGCATCAATGCCTTCCGAATAAAGGCTCACCTCGCCAACGGCCAGCGTTTTCCCCAGCTTAATGAGGCGGCACTCGGCAATGACATCGGCGTCTGGTGACGGGCGGCGTAGAAAATTGATGTTCAGGCTTGTGGTCACGGCAAGCGGCACCAGACCAATTTCACCAAGAATGGCCGCGTACAGGGCAATGTCCGCCATGCTCATCAACACAGGCCCGGCGACAGTCCCGCCTGGTCTCAGCTCGGTCGGGGTGACCCGCTGCCGGATGACTGCCCCCATATTGCCGACAGATTCTACAGTGCAGGTAACGTGGGGGAATTCCGCGTTGAAGAAGGTGGTCAATTCATCGAGAGTCAACATTTACAGCTCGCAGGTGATACTTCAGATAAGGCTTGAAAAAAGATAGAGACAATACAGCACTGCCAATACGACGTGAGGAAAGGCTACCGTGGGCCGAAGTGCCTGACGAGCATACTCCGCCATGAGGCTGGCCGTATCTCCCCGTGTCCTGTTGTATTCGCTATTGAACTGGAAGGGCACTCTGCCGGGGCTGTCGGCCGCTGGTTCCGCCGCTCTGTCTGCCGCACTGACTTCAATCTGCAAGAGTCGAACTTCGATTCTGGCCTGGAAGGTTTTCCAGATAGCATCCTGCAGCCAGACAATGATGACGAGCGCCAGCAAAAAGAGGCCCGGCGCGCCAACCATCAGTGCCAGAGCGACTAGGGCAATATTGCCCATCTTCAGCAGCAGCGAATACTTCTCGTAGCTATCGAACTGGTTCTGCAATAAACACCACTCAGTACCGAGGGCCTCTGACCCTGCGGAAGCATCCACCCTTGACGATCGCATGAAGCTCACTGCTGACTGGTTACGTATTCGAGGATCTCGACAACCTGCTCGGGCGTAGTCGCCCAGGCCATCGCGGCAGCATCGACTTCTTTCAGTGGGTGCACGATGCTCTCGTCATGGAGGGTGATGTAAGGGACGTCGAGTGCGGCGCAGAAGCCAGCATCGAAGGCAGCGTTCCACTGCTTGTACTGCTCTCCAAAACGCACGACGGCAAGGTCGCAGTTGGATATCAAGGTCCGGATTCTGATCGCATTTACTTTGGCAGAGCGGTGGTCGCGCCAAAACTGATTCTCGGCCTTGCCGAGCACATCGCCGGCGCTATCACTGGCCTCATGATCCGTCACCGCCGACGTAAAACTCACCGGAAGATTTCGGGCTTCACAGCCATTCATGAGTTGTTGTCGCCAGTCCGTATGGATCTCGCCTGAAAGGTAAACGGTCCATTGCATAGGGTTGTCCTTGCATCAGCATTGGAAATATTAGATTAAGTCCTCATCTCCGCCCATACGGTCGGTCAATGATGAGGATTGGTATGCTATCGCCCAGTAGCTTGCATTACCACAGGCAAGAAACCCTTCGAGCGCATGTCGTCAAGCCCTTCAGACTATGATCCGCATCAGGCGGTTGCTAAATCCGAGCCGGCGTCACTGCAATCCGGTTCGGGTGAACACGTCGTGGCCCCTTTACCAGCGGCCAGGTCTGCCGACTTGCGACCTGCCGGAATTCACCCATACTTTCAGGGTATGTCCTCTGGTAGTCCGAGTGAAATATCGAGCACTGATAACATTCCTGCTTCTTTTCCAGACCATGTCCAGCGCGTTGGCCAGTGAGGTTCTACTCGAGCCTTCGGTACAGCGGCTGCAGCTTGGCCATCACACCTATTTCTGGAAAGCAGACACAGACACAGCGACAATTGAAGACGTGCTGAAGCTGGCGCCTGAGCAGTGGACCTTCAACGGTCAGAGCGGTCTCAGCTTTGGCTATGTCGAAACGCCCTATTGGATACGCACATCGATTCGAAACCCGGACGACGTCAGCCGTGACATGCTGCTCGAGCTCAGCTATCCAGTGCTCGACCATGTGGAGCTCTATCAGATCAGCGACGGTGAACTGGTCGCTGACTACCGCACCGGCGACAAGCTGCATTTCGTCGAGCGTCCGCTTCATCACCGAAATTTCCTGTTCCCAGTCAGGCTTGGCCCCCATAGCCAACACGACATCTATTTGCGCGTGCAGTCCACGAGCGCCCTGCAGGTGCCACTCACGCTCTGGTCACAGACGGCCTTCGACGTAGCGGATCAATCGCGCCTGTTGTTCGAGGGTATGTATTACGGCATTGCACTCGTGATGTTTCTCTATAACTTATTCGTGTATCTTGCTGTTTCTGAACGAAGATTTTTATACTATATCGGCTATATCGCCTGCATGCCCTTGTTTCTGGCGAGTCTTCACGGCCTCGCGTTCCAGTACCTCTGGCCTGGCGGCACCTGGTGGAATGACCAGTCCATCATATTCTTTCTGAATGGTACCCTCGCCTTTGGATGCCTCTTCACCCTGAATTTCCTGTCTATAACTCAACAGCGCCATCCAATCGCCTATCGAGCTGCCGTGGTGATGATCGTGCTGTCGACCCTGCTGGTCTGTCTGTCCGTGATTGTGCCCTATCGCGTGCTTGTCGCCCCCACCATCGTGCTGGCCTTCATTTGCTGCGTGATACTGTTCGGTACTGGCGTAATCCGCTGGTGGGCAGGTGATCCCTCCGCCAGGCTATATACGGCAGCCTGGGCCTTCATGCTCTTCAGCGGTATCATTCTGGCCTTGAGCAAGTTCACCGTACTGCCTCAGAATCTGTTCACCGAAAACGCCACCCAGGTCGGCTCCGCTTTCGCCATCATTCTGTTCTCCATAGCGCTCGCCGATCGGCTGAACAAGGATAAACACGCCCTGTTTCGCGCGCAAAAACAGGCCTTCGATATTCAGGTCGAAGCCAACAACCTGCTCGAAACCCGTGTGCAGGAACGCACCAGCCAGCTCGCAGAACTGAACCAGCGTCTGCTCGAAATCAGCGCAACAGATACCCTGACGCTGTTGAAGAATCGTGGCTACTTCGATCGCGCATTCAGAACCAGCTTCGTTGAAGCCTTCCGCTACGGTAGACCACTGTCGCTGCTGATCATCGATATCGATCACTTCAAACATTTCAACGACGATCACGGCCATCTGGTCGGCGATGACTGCATAAAGATGATGGCGGCCTGTCTCAGGGAAATCGTAACCAGGCCGCAGGATCTTGCCGCACGATATGGTGGTGAGGAGTTTGTGGTGTTACTACCAGACACGCCGCTCGATGGCGCAGTGAAAGTCGCCGAGAAGATCAGGGAGCAGATTTCACAATCCGACTTCCGCGTGTCTTCAAAAACACTGCACGTCACTGTCAGCGTTGGGGTTCATACCATGACGCCAACGAGCCCCAGCGAGAGTTCCAAATTCTTTGCCAACGCCGATCAGGCTCTGTATGAGGCCAAGGATCAAGGACGCAACCGGGTGGTGACCTGGCAGGAGATCGGGTGATACCAACCCGGCCTAGATCGATTCAAAGCTGAAAGCGAGCCACCGCAGTTTCGAGATCCTGGGCAATCTCTGCCATCGCGGACGCATCGGAAGCCGTTCTTTCAACGGCTGCTGTCACGTCGTGAGACCTGGCAACAACCTCCTCCATTGTCTACTCCCGAGGATAGCAGCATAATTTGTAAGCTGCCCCAAGGCGAACTCTTGAACTGCCTGAGCTGCGCCAATACAGGAGCATGACGCCGGTTGCGATATACATCATCAGGCCGAAGGCCAACACCGTAGGCAGAATCTCAGCCCGGTCTGGTAGCAGAGCAGCCAGCGACAAGGCCAAGGCGAGATTCCGCGTCAGGGTCACCAGCAGTGCGACGCGTCGCCATGCGCCTTGCTGCTCGAACCCTGCCGGGACAGTGAAACTGAGAACCAGCACTGCAGCTGCCATCAGCGGCTCAACCGGTCCCAGAATAATGAGCCTGCCATGATCAATAGCGAGCATCACGATCAAAGCAATTATCGAAACACTCGCCAGACGCCCGCTTACGCTGGAGAGGGACCCGCTAGTCTGAGGATAGCGCTGCCGAATATACCGCCCCGCCGCCAGTGGCATCGCCATGAGCAACAGTAGATACAGGCTCACGAATGCGGTTGATGGGGCTTCGGCATACTCGATTCGCGCCAGGGACAAGGCGAGGATCATCAAAAGACTGACGATGCCAAGCACCAGGATAAGCTTCGCTGCAGAAGACGCTGGCGCCCTGGCCGCAAGCACGGAGGCACCGGTAGAGCTGCCCCCCGCGGATACAATACAGAGCGCCATGCCGGCAACTACTGAACGCGAAAACAGGTCGCGCGCAGCCACCACTAGCAGTACACCCCATGGAATGACCACGTTATAGCCAAGCACCACCCGCGCCATGGGCCAGCTCAACACGGCAACGCTGCCTGAAGTATCAGAACGGGCCAGTCCCATCGCGAACATGATGAGCACTGTGTTCATGGCGGGCCAGATCATGACGGCATCGCTCATGACAAGTGTCGCCTTATCCGGCTGACGACATGGGCTGCGTCTGCCCCGACCCCGCGAAGCGTCGCTGAGGCGTGAGAACGCTGCCACGGCACTCCGACGAAATACAGCCCCGGAAAGCTTCGAGAGATACCGCCTCTCTGCGAAGCCACTGCGGAGCGACCATCGCGCTCCAGCGAAGCGAGAAAGGCTGGCGCCTGCCGATAGCCTGTCGCCAGTACCAGGGCGTCGACGGCCTCCCTGGCCTCGCCCCAATGCATACCGTCTTCGCTGAGCCGATCAAACATGGGTCTCCAGCCAATTCGTCCATCCCTGATCGCAGCCTGATATTGCCCCTGATCCAGGACTGCTTCACTGAACTTCCAGCCGAACCAGGCACCGAGAGGTGCGCGGTCAACACCAGAAAAACGTAGCCAGAAGTGAAGATCCATCCCCATTGGTCTCTGCTGCAGGAAGACGGGTGGCTTACGTGATACCAGAATGACTTCTCGATGAGCTGCCAGTTCTTAAGCGATCTGAACAGCCGAATTTCCCGCCCCGACGACAGCGATTCGCCTGCCTTGCACATCAGAGGTCTTGCGATAGTCAGCGGCGTGTAATACCTGGCCGGCGAAGTTCTCGTTGCCTTCGAACCAGGGCCGATGCGGTTGGGCGAAACTACCGGTCGCCACCACCAGAGCCCGGCACAGCCATCGCCGATCTTGCTCATCCATAAGCTGAAACCCACCCTCAATAGCCTCGACAGCCTTCACGCGAACGTTACAGACCACAGGAAAAGAGAAATGACGCGCATAAGTGCGCAGATACTCAACGACCTCATCGCGAGCAGGATAACGCGCTGGGTCCCCCGGAAACTGCATACCCGGTAGCGATGAATATCGGGCCGGAGAGAACAGCTTCAGGCTGTCATAATAATTGGACCAGGCACCACCGGGCTCAGCGGCAGCTTCCAGCATCTCAAAACTCAGGCCAGCCGACCTGAGCGCATATGCGGTGGCCAGTCCAGCCTGGCCAGCACCAATGACAATGACATCCAGCATGCTTATACTCCGTTATTTCGCGAATTTACGAAATGTATTATCAAAAAAATATCTAACAGCACTTCCCCAGGAAGCTATTGAGATCTTTGAGTGTCGCCTGAATTCGGCTCACATCAGTCCGATACTGGACCTCCTTGCCCAACTTGGTCGATACCAGCAGACCGGCTTCCCTGAGTTGCTTGAGATGCTCCGACACGGTGGACATGCCAAGACCGGTGCGATCGGCAACCTCGCCGACCGTCAGTACAGGCTGCTCGGTAAACAGCAGCATGATGCGCTGTCGGTTTTCGTTTGCCAGAGCCTGCAAGAATCTGTATAACGCTGGAGAGAGCGGCATAACACCTCATTTCGCTGTATTCCGAAATGATAGGGCGAGTCAGGCATCACTGTCAATCAGTGCCGCATTCAGTCAGTCACTTTTCAGACGCTGCAAGGCTACTCGTATTCCTTCCGGTATGGGCACCGACTTTTCTTCAGCCCGGTTTACGAAGACATGGACAAAACTCCCGGACGCGCAGGCTTCAGTCTCGCCCCTGCGAAAGATGGCCAGTCCATACTCGACCGAGCTGTTGCCCAGACGATTGACCCGCAGGCCGACTTCAAGCTCGTCAGGATAGGCAATGCTCTTGAGGTAACTGCATCTCGAATCGACGACGTAGGCGATCACCGATCCAGTCTTTATGTTCAAGCCACCAGTCTTGATCAGGTAATGATTCACTGCTGTGTCGAAATAGGAATAGTAAGTCACGTTATTGACGTGGCCGTAGATGTCGTTGTCCATCCAGCGGGTCGTGATGCTGTGAAACTCGACATAGTCGCTTCGGCTAAGGGGACGGTCCGTCATGGCTCAATAGGCACTCTGGTAAATGGTCAGCGCATCGGCCTCGGTCATTTCCCGTGGATTGTTGACCAGTAGGCGCTGCTGCAGCATCGCATCAGCAGCGAGTCGCGGAAGGAAATCTTCAGGGATATCGAGCTCCCTCAGTGTAGTAGGCAGCCCGAGCTCGCGAATAAGTTGCTCGAGCCCAGTGACCAGCTGTTCAGCCAAATCGCTACCATGGCCTTCCAGCTGGCGCTGAAGAACGATTGGCGCGAGCTCACCATAATGGGCTTCAGCGAAATCGCTGTTGTATCGCAGTACGTGCGGCAAGACGAGCGAATTGCTCAGCCCATGTGGAATATGAAAATGTCCTCCGAGCGGATAGGCCAGCGCATGTACCGCCGCGACGGGCGCATTGGCAAAGGCCTGGCCTGCCAGGGTCGCACCAAGCAGCATGCGTTGCCTGGCCTCGATATTTCCACCATCGCTGACCGCTGTTCTGATACTCCCCGCCAGCAGGCGCAGAGCCTCTTTCGCGAGCATGTCGGAGAGCGGATTCTTTCTGATCTTGCTGGTATAGGCTTCGATGGCGTGGACCATCGCATCGACGCCGGTGGCTGCCGTGACGTGCGCGGGCAGACCAAGTGTGAGTTGAGCATCGAGCACGGCCACATCGGGCAGCAACAGTGGCGAGACGATTCCGGATTTGGTGGTCTCACCAGTCGTGACGATGGCGATCGGCGTCACTTCCGATCCGGTGCCTGCAGTGGTGGGCACCTGTATAAGGGGCAGGCGTTTGCCTTTTGCCTGGCCTACGCCATACGTATCCGGCAGCGACTGCTGACAATCCGGCGAGGCCAGTAAAGCCACCAGCTTGGCCACGTCCATCGAGCTGCCACCGCCGAAACCTATGACGACATCAGCGCCAGCGCTACGGGCCTGATCGATAGCGGCCAGCACAGTCTGCTCTGAAGGATCGGCCTCCACCTCGCTAAAGACGGTGAGCTTCAAGGTCGCTTCGTCGAAGCCTGGCTGAACCTGTGAGAGCAGACCTGCCTTGAGGATACCTGCATCGGTGACCAGAAAAACCGACGAAGCCTGATAGTCACTGCATAAGGCAGCCAGCCGCCCGGCTGCGCCAGGCTCGCTGATAATGGTCGGTGTGGTGCTGAACTGAAATGGCTGCACGGATGAGACCTCCGCCTGTCGGCTTGCATCTTGCTTTTGTTCAGCCAAACATAGCATGACCGTTCAGCTTCTGACCATCAGGCCAGTCATCCCGTTTAGCTTGCGCCCTTACTCGAGCGCAGTCAGTTCCACACTTGACGGGTCGCCTTTGAGGCCTTTCAGCTTTTCCGCAAAGCTCACCACATAGTCCGGTTTCGATACCGGGAGGAAGTACCAAAACTGTTCAGTACTCGGGTCAAGCGCCTCGATGATCCTCGCCTTGCTATCCAGCGCGAAGGTTCGGGGAACATAGTCGCCATCGATATCGTAACGACTGCTCAAGCCGATTTCGGTATCGACATTTGCCCGGATAAGTACCACCCCTACCAGGCTGTTGACTACCGCTTCTTCACCGAATAATTTGCCATAGGCCTTGCAGGTCGGACACCAGTCAGCGTATAGCACCAGCATCCCGACGCTGCCAGTGCGGCGGATTTCGTCTACGCCGGCTTCGTAACTGTGCCAGTCGAGCTGCTCGTCATTCCAGTTGATGGGCAGGACTTCGTCAGCGTGAAGGCCTGCTGACAGCATCAGAAGGGCCAGAAAAGATATCGTTCGGTGGTATAGGGACAACATAATCACTCCTTGATTGGGCCGGCGCCCGGGACAGTGCGGCCGATGTAGTAGAGGGACGGACACACTGCGCCAGTGGCACAGCGCTTTTCTCATGTTGTTGGCATTGTGAACCCGACCTGAATCACACTCCGGTGAATTCACTTTAAATATGAGCCTGATAGCCGATGTTTTAGGACTGGCCCGACACTAGGATGGCGCCAAACCATACCGCACAGGCCCACCTATGACCTTGTCCAATCGTTTACTCAGCGTATGCGCCCTTCTCCTGGGCACTTCCCTGCCATTGGCCGCCCATGCCATTGCCAACGGCACCTATCAGATTGCGGCGAAGCACAGTAACAAGTGCGTGGACGTCGCTGGCGTGTCCGGCAGCAACGGCGCAAAGGTCCATCAATGGCGATGCCACGCTGGCGACAACCAGAAATGGCGCGTAACGGCAATGGATGGCGGCTATCGGGTCCAAGCGATACATTCTGGCAAGTGTCTCGACGTCACCGGCGTATCAAAGGCAAACGGAGCGATGATGCAGCAGTGGAGCTGCAGCAGCGGCGCCAACCAGCGTTTCCACATTGAACGGCAGAGCGATGGATACTATCGCATCCGCCCCATGCATAGCGGAAAAGTCGTCGAGGTAGGTGCGAGCTCCACCGCTGACGGTGGCAACGTAAAGCAGTGGACATGGTGGGGTGGCGACAGCCAGCGCTTCGCCTTTCGCTCGACACGGACTACCGCTGCGGCGAAGCCAGTCTGGAACGAAAACTTTGATGGCCTATCCGCCGGTAGCCGTTGGCTCAATGAACCCTATACTGAAGTTCGCAACGGCTGCGGTGTCGATGGCAGCAAGTGCGTGCGCATGACCTACGTCAGATCGAGTGCTGGCAGCCCCCGCATCGTAGGCAGGCAAAGCCTGCCCCCGGCACGGGAGTACACCCTCAACTACGATGTGATGTTCGAAAGCGGCTTTGGCTTCGTCAAGGGCGGCAAGCTGCCGGGCCTGGGACCGGACAACCCGACCTCAGGCTGCAAGCCTATCGTGGACAATGGCTGGAGTGCGCGGGTGATGTGGCGCAGGGATGGCGAGCCTGTCATCTACTCCTACCACCAGAACCGCGCCAACCCCTGTGGCGATGACTACTATTCATCGCGCCAGTTCGAGACCGGGCGCTACCATGCGATCTCCCTGCACGTAAAAGTGAATGATCCATGGCAGGCCAACGGTCTGATCGATCTGTACATCGATGGTCGCAAGGCAGCCTCTCATCAGAATGTGCAATTGCGTGAGGTTGGCGGTAGCCGGACGGAGATCACCAATTTCCTGCTCAGCACTTTCTTCGGCGGCAATGACTGGTCGTGGGCACCACCGAGAACAGTGTATTCCCGCTTCGATAACTTCGCGGTATACCCCGGACTGAGAGTGCGCAGCAGTCCGGGGCGCTGAGTCAGACCGCCTGGATGAGACTGATCGAGCTTCTGCCCGGCAATCGGGTGAAGCTGCAGACTGCTAGCAGCAAGCGCTTCACCTGACTGCATCGAAGGGGTAAGGCTCGAAGCCCTGGAGATAAATCTTCAGGTCCTCCAGCTTCATTGGTTTGGCGAAGAGATAGCCCTGAAACAGGTTGCAGCCGTATTGCCGCAGGAGCAGCGCCTGATCGATATCCTCCACGCCTTCCGCCAGTGTCGGAATCTCGAGACTCTGGCCGATGCTGATGATGCTCTTGATGAGCGCCCGATCATGCGGATCACTCAGGATGTCCTGAACGAAACTCTTGTCTATCTTGACCTCATTGATCGGCAGCTTCCTGAGCACGCTGAGTGACGAATAGCCTGTGCCGAAGTCATCCAGAGAGATGCTGAACCCGTCGCCGCTGAGGAGCTTGAGCAGATTTTCGATCTGCCAGAAATCTTCGATGAACAGGCTCTCTGTAATCTCGATCTTGATCAGTGAGTTGGGCAGGTCATAGTCGGCGCACTTCTGCTTGATGTAGTCGCGGAAACCGCCATGCACCAGCTGCTGCACCGAGACATTGATCGAAAGCCGGAGCCTTTCGTAGTCGCCGTGAATCCCCGCAATCTCCTTCAGTGCCGTATCGACTACAAGGTTCCCTATGGGGTTGATGAGCCCGCAGTCCTCAGCTACCGGAATGAAACGGTCTGGCGGGACCAGACCCAGCAGAGGGTTGTTCCAGCGCAGAAGCGCTTCTACACCACTAACCTTGCCGGTAACAGCCTCCACCTGGGGCTGATACACCATGTACAGTTCGCCATTGTCGATGGCGCCCCGAAGCTCGGACTCCATCACCGCCCGTTCGTCGCTTTTTTTCTGCAGATCCTCTGAAAAGACAGCATGACTGTTTCGAAGTTTCTTGGCCTGGTACATGGCAATGTCTGCCTTGACCATCAGTGCATCGAGCGCCTCCCCAGCCTGGCTGCAAAAGGTGATGCCGATACTACCGGTAACAGAAATCTTGAGATTATCGACCACCATGACTTCATTGAGGCGGTGAGTCAGTTGATCGACGGTCAGCATGCAGCCCGCCTTGTCCCTACACGGCATCAGCAGCAGAAACTCATCGCCGCCCTGGCGGATCAGCAGCATGCCCGGCGTGCAGAACACTTTGAGTCGCTGTGCGACTTCGAGCAGCACCAGATCGCCCACGGAGTGGCCGAAATGATCGTTGATGAACTTGAAGTTATCGAGGTCAAGAAAAAACAAGGCATAGTCGCCACCGGTACTTTCAACCCAGCTGGAATAGTGCGT
Organism: Allohahella marinimesophila; assembly: GCF_039538005.1. NCBI lineage: Bacteria > Pseudomonadati > Pseudomonadota > Gammaproteobacteria > Oceanospirillales > Hahellaceae > Allohahella > Allohahella marinimesophila. The sequence continues at coordinate 335,912 of NZ_BAABBO010000007.1, read as the reverse complement.
CTTGAGATAATAACGGTTTGGCAGGTCAGTCAGTGAGTCATGCATAGCCTGGTGACGCAGCTTCGCCTTATGCCGCTCCTCGACGAGAAACATGCGATAGAACGTGACCGCGACCAGCGCGTTGACGAACAGATAAACGATCAGAACCAGAAACAGCCAGTCACCAAAATCCTTCCTGAGATTCGGTATGGTCTCCCTTATGCCAAGAAAGTACTGATGATCCTTATCGTAGCCACTCACAGCCATTGCTGGCGCAAGATTCGGAGCATCGCTCAGAAAACTGGCCGAGAAATCACGTTGGAGCAATTCGCTGAATGGTTGGCCCGTGGCCTCTTCCACCTTCGAAATGACAGTCTGAACGAAGGATTTGGGGAGCGGATTGGCATAGGCCTGCTGCTTGCTGGCGCCGAACGAGGAAAACGGTTCGTAGTAAAGCGGATAGAAACGCTGACTCGAAGGTTCACGTATCGTGACGAATACGTCGATACCAAGCCTCAAGGTCTTGACCGTCCAGGGATTGTATTCGCCGTCGAGGGCTATCGCTGCGGAGATGACCATTTTGACGGTCCCCTGGCTATCACGAACAGCATAGCGCACTGGAAACACCCATAGATCCAGCGCTTCACTGAACCAGGTCCTCCCTAGCGTGAGCCGGTTTGAGTCGAGTGCGGTACGAAAGGTCTCCGCTGCATGGGGCGTCTTCAGCAGATTCGAATGCTGCACACTGGCGAGGTTCTCCGAAGTCCCGATCACCCGTCCGTCAGGCCGAATGAGCTTGTACGCCACGAAGACCGGATTGTTCTCGATCACCCCGTTCATCAGCGTTAGGGCAGCCGGCACATTGTTGACGGCGTCCATATCCAACAGGCGCTGCCCGACTATTTCGAACATGGCCTCCTGTTGATGAAACCGGTCAGCGGCTGAGCTCTCCATCATCTTGTGAACGTTCGCAAGTTCCTTGCGAAGATCCTGCTGCAGGTGCTGCCATTTGTAATGGCTGGCAATGACTAGCGCTAGTGTAGTCAGCAGCAAGAAGAGTATGGCGAGACGCCCCAGGGGTGACTTGAGAAAAGCCTTGACCATTACTGAGCCTCGGCCACGCTATTTCTGCCGTTTCGTTTTGCACCAGCGATGCCCGCCGCTAGATCAGCGGGTCGCTGGCGGACCTGGCGAGTAGTCTCCGTCACCGCACACAGCCCTCGGTCACTCTTGAGATGACCTTAGGAATCATTGAACGGGTTGAACTCATAGATATGTACCATCAATATTGAAAGGCAGGCCCGCTCATTCACGCCGGTCAGGCCGTCGATGTTGCTCAGGCTTTGCATTTCCAGATCAGCAGGGATCAGTGTCTGCTCACTTTGAGCTTGAAGCTTACTCAGCTCGACCGCCCCATGGTCACCATCAGTAACTGGGTTGCCGTGAAGCTTATCAGGATGCAGTTTCTTATTGTTATGTCTCTCACAGATCAACTCCCTGGAGCATGCTGGAATAAGCAGAGGCGCCACGCCCCTGGCTGAGAGACATGACAATTTCACCCAAGTGTAGAACATCAAAGCAGATTTTGCGGATCAGCACGCGGTGCCTCTTGATATCAATCAATATCGATCGAACGAGCCTTCGCCATACTCCACGCAGACATTAATGCATACGCCAATCCGGATGGCCGCCAATGACGAGTTACCGCAATTCCACTTCCAACTTGCGAAAAGCCGCACTTGCGCTCGGGATGATGGGCGCAGGTGTCATCGCGCTAGGCGCATCAGAACCCGGTGAAGACATTCTTGTAGAGACCTTCGACTATCCGGACTCTGCCATCAAGGCGGTGCGTATCGAAGCCATTATCGATGCGCCAATCACTGCTGTGATGGCGGTATTTGCCGATGTTGAGCAGTACCCAAAATGGATTTACAACTGTACCTGGGCCGAACTCGTCGACTCGGCAGGGTTCTATGATTTTACCGCCTACCAGATCAGCAACATGCCCTGGCCGGTCACGGACCGGGACCTGGTGCTGACATTCAGGATAGAAGAGACGAAATCTGGCGGTTTCATGATAAGGCTGGTCAATCAGGCCAGCGAGTGGCCCTCGACGAACAATATCCGGGTAACTGCCGCTCATGGCTTTTACCATCTGGAGCCACTGTCCGACGCCAGTACGCTGTTCCGTTCCGAGCAGCATTTCGATCCGTCTGGCGACATTCCGGTATGGTTGATCAATCAGCTACTCGAAGACATCCCCACAAGAAGTGTCATCGGCATGAGAAAACTGGTACGGACGCCGGCGTATCGCTCAAGAAAATTTGAACGCGATGAGCACGGCAGGATTGTAGGCTGGCTGCACGGTGCAGAGGATTAGAGCGATGGTGGCCTGGTACGCTCGGAGGCCTGGCCTTGCTGGCATGAAACACGATTCATACAGCAGCCAGGCGTTCGAGCTGAACGGGGACGCCGTTCAGCACGGCGTTGCCTGAGAGCTCATCCAGCACGCGCTCATCAGTGATATCGTTGATACTCACGCCGGGGTGCGCCTGGGCTGTCCTCAGACGTATGCCTTCCCGATGGTGGCCCCATCCGTGAGGCAGGCTGACCACGCCAGGCTTGATATCCTCTGTGGTCCGCACAATTGCAATCAGCTCGCCACGCGATGACATCACCCTCACCTGATCGCGATCCTCCAGCTGCTGGGCACGGGCATCCTCGGGATGCATGAATAGCGCACAACGATCCTTGCCTTTCACCAGCCGATAACTGTTGTGCATCCATGAATTGTTGGTTCGCAGATCACGTCGGCCAATCAACAGAAGCCCTGCGTTCGGACGCTTTTCACTGTAGCGCTCGCACAAGCGGTCCAGATCCGTCACCAGACGCGGCGGCATCAACTGTATGCGCTTGTCCGCAGTAAACAGTCGCTGGGGCAGGCACTGTTGAAGCGGCCCCAGATCGAGGCCGTGCGGATGCTTCTTCAAGGTCGCCAGATCGAGCCCTTTGCTGAAGGGATTAAGCTGACGCAGCGGACTGAGCCCCTTGCCATAGGGACCTGTACGCAGCGCCAGATCCAATACACGCTGCGGGGTCAGAAGATCAGTCACCTGCTCGGTAGCCATATGCTTCAGACGCTTGACGAGTGATTTACGCTTCATTTTCAACGCTTGCATGCGCTTGATCAGTCCCGTGAATATGTCCAGATCTGATCGTGTACCTGGCTTGTGTGGAAACAGCGCCTCTGAGTATTTCGCCACGTTACGGACCGCAAGCAGGTTGAAAACAATATCGTATTGCTCGTGCTCGAGCGGGCCAGTTGGTGGCAGAATGATATCTGCGTGGCGCGTGGTTTCATTCAGATAGAAATCGACCGCTACCATGTAGTCGAGCCCAGACAAAGCCTCCTCGAGCTGTCGACCATTGGGGGAAGAAAGGACCGGATTCCCGGCGATGCTGACGAAGGCCCGGACTTGCCCACTTCCCGGCGTCAGCATTTCTTCTGCCAGAATCGCGGTTGGAAACTCGCGGCCAAACTCCGCACGACCGCGTACACGGCTCTGATAGCGGTCAAAACCACCGCGTCCGGACATCTTTGCCAGATCGAAGGCGGGGGTGGTGAACATCATGCCGCCCTCACGGTCGACATTCCCGGTCAGTATGTTCAGAAGCTGGATAAGCCAGTGGTTCATGGCGCCAAAGGCCTGTGTCGACACACCCATCCGGCCGTAGCAGACGGCACGTTCAGCTGCTGCGAATTCAGTCGCAATGCGCTCGATCACGTCTGCAGGGATACCGGTTTCGCTGGCGATGCGGTCGAGCGGAATCCGATCCATGAGCACCGTCAGCTCATCCCAGCCCTTGACCAGGTCAATCAGCCTGCCGGGCTTGCTCAGCCCCTTGGCCAGGATCACCTGAATCAGACCCAGCAGGAATAGCGCATCAGAGCCCGGCTGGATAAACTGATGCTCGCTGGTATACATGGCTGTTTCGGTGCGGCGTGGGTCGATCAACACGATCTTGCCGCCGCGCTCGGTAATGCCCTGAAGTCGACCGAGCACATCCCCGGCGGACATCAGGCTACCGTTCGATGCGGCAGGGTTAGCCCCAAGCATCAGCATATAATCGGTTCGATCGATATCAGGAATGGTGAACAGCTGGCTGTGGCCGTACATGAAGTAGGACACCAGCTGGTGCGGTATCTGGTCAAGACTTGAGGCCGAAAACAGATTTCGCGATCGCAAGGTAGCTCTGAATTTCTCGAGGGTGAGCATGATGCCCAGATTGTGGGCGGTTGGGTTACCCCAGTAGGCGGCGACGGCGTCATTACCGTGTTCAGCCTGAATGCCGACGAGACGTTCAGCGACCTCGTCGAGGGCTTCGTCCCAGGGTATCGGGATCCACTGATGCCCAATGCGCTTCATCGGGGTTTTCAGGCGATCAGGGTCGGTGTGCAGATCCTGCAGGGCATAGCCTTTAGGACAGATGTGACCTTGACTGTGAGGATCTTCAGGGTCGCCGGCGATCGACAGTATTTTCTCGCCTTCATACTCGATTTTGATGCCGCACATGGCTTCGCACAACGAGCAGGTTCTGAAATGGGTTTTAACGTCTGTTCGAGCAGCGGAGGTGTTTACCACTGCGCCTTGCCTTGCCTCGTTCGACGACACCATTGGTGAGCCTGTGGTAGGGCTGGCATCTGCCTTCCTGCTTCGAATGATTTCGAGCATCGCAGACACCTCGGTTTCCTTTCGTCGAGGCCGTCCCTCGCGCCCGCCCTGCTCGATCTCATGCTGATCCAGCAGCAGCCAGTCGTCATAGCTGACAAATTTCACTTTGCGGCTGTTCAGTTGAGCGAGAATATCATCGTCAGCGCGCAGGGGTGCCGGGCCGAGATCGGCGACAAGATGCTTCACCGACTCAACGGCGCATTGCCGATTGCTGCCAACCACGCCGCTGGCGCCACGCTTGATCCAGCCAGCCACGTATTCGCGAGCCACTGGCTGACCTTCGCTGGAGATGACTCGCCCTTCGGCATTGGCAATGACGCTGCGCTGCTCATCGAAGCCCAACCCATCGACCGGCAGGCCTTGGTAGCCTGTGGCATTGATGACCAGACTGGCAGGAATCTCACGCCATTCGTCCGTGGCCTGAGCGCTAATGGCACCGCTGTCGTTGGTGGCAAGCTTATTCACTACGGCCGTCATGGTGCTGACATTGGCGCTACCCGCAAAGGCAGTTGGAGAGTGGCTGAAGATGAATCGAATGCTGCGGTCGCCGATCTGAGGCTTCGTCTGAACTTCTCTCAAGAGGCTCAGATTTTCACGGGTTTCAGTGTTGAGCGGCTTTGCCAGTTCCGCCTCACTGGCTGCATCGAGTTCGAGATCTGCCGGGTCGACCTCGATGCGGACATTACTCAGCCCGAGCAGCTGACGCAGCTCCTTTGGAGTAAATGCAGCCTGCACAGGACCGCGGCGTGCCACCAGACAGACTTCACGAATCTGGCTGCTGCGCAATGCCTCGAGGGCGTTATCAGCAATATCAGTTCGTTCGAGCTCCTCGATGGGCATGGTGAGGATACGTGCGACATCGAGCGCGACGTTACCAACGCCCACGACGACAGCCGTGGTGCCGGAGAGATCAACCTGCAGCTGCCTGTCATCAGGGTGGCCGTTATACCAGCCGACAAATTCGGAGGCGCCGAAAATATTGCTCAGATCGGACCCGGGCAGAGCAAGCTTGCGGCTGACGGATCCGCCTGTCGCGTAAAGCACACTGTCATAATGATCGAGCAGGTCACTGCGGCTGATATCACGGCCTACCTCGACATTACCGAAAAAACGAACCCTAGCAGATCGTGCAATGCTGTCGAAGTTATTGGCGATGGATTTGATCTTCGGGTGATCCGGGGCCACCCCGTAGCGCACCAGCCCGAATGGCGTGGGCAGTCGATCGAAAATGTCGACTTCGGCATCCGCGATCTGTTCAGGATTTCCTCAGTGGCATAAAAACCGGAAGGCCCTGCGCCGACAACGGCAAAGCGTCTCTTGCCGCTGGACTGCCCAGTGCCAGGAGCAGCCTCGACGCTGCTCGCCACGACGGGATCTGATACGCGTACGCCCGGCTCGGGTTCTCGACTTTCTCTGATGACCGGATAGCGTTTGGACTCAATGGCATTGAGCTGAATATCATCCAGCATCGCCTCGGGTACAGCCTGCTCGGGATAGATCGCGCGCACGGGGCATTCGCTGAGGCAGGCATTGCAATCGATACAGACATCGGGATCGATGTACAGCATTTCCGGTCCTTCACGAAAGGCATCGACCGGACAGACATCCACACAGTTGGTGAGTTGACTGTCTGAGCAGGACTGCGTGACGACATAGGTCATGTGATGACTCCGGACCGGAAAGAGCCCGCAGCTTAGCGCTCACCCTCTGAGGAAGCTTGACAACAGCCACCTGTGTTTGACATTTTGTGCCAGGATAAGACGAGATCGACCATGATTGAACAAGCCCTGGTATCGTGCGCGCTGGCTGATGTATTGCGCAGGTACATCTACAGGAACCACCTCGACGCTGCGGATGTACTCGAAGTCCTCGATTCATTTTCCATCAGTCAGCGCATGCCTGCAGATCTGTTCACGCAACAGCTCGAACGAATACAGCACCTGCACCCCGTACCGGCCCTCGGGCTCCGGATTGGCCGATGCGCCGAACCTGAGCACTTTGGTGTCGTCGGCTATCTGGCAAGCTCCTGTAGCAGTCTTGGCCAGGCCCTGATGCGCTACCGGCGATTTCAGAGCCTGCTGGCCACGGACCTGCGAATACAGGTCCAGCAGCAAGGTGAACGGATACATTTTCAATGGGGATATGAGCAGACGCCGTTGACGGCACTCGCGACCGAGTTCGGTGTTGCGGTCTTCCTCAACCTTTACCAGGCGCTGATCGGCCAGACCATTCCACCGACGCTCGTCGAGTTTCCACACCCTGCACCGGCACAGGCCGCCGTATATGAAGTGTTGCTCGGCTGCCCTGTTCGCTTCGATGCGGCCGCCATCGGACTGGAAACTCCGTCGAGCCTGCTTGCCATGAGGATTGCAAGCAGTGACCCACATTTGCGAGATCTGCTGGACCAGCAGGCGGCGGCGATGCTCGTGCAGCAGCCAAAACCGGATGCTTTTCTGAGTCGGCTGCAGCAGTTAGTCGCAGACGCACTGCATGAAGGCGAGCCAAATGCTGCCAGGCTTGCAGACCAGATGGATTATTCACTGCGATCCTTCTACCGCGAGCTCGCCAGACATGGGCTCAGGTATCGAAATGTACTGGCAGATGTACGGCTCAGGCTTGCACGCCTGTACCTGGCTGACTCGCGTCTGGCGTCAGCAGAGATTGCGTTGCTGTTGGGCTATTCTGAACAAAGCGCGTTCAATCGGGCCTTCAGGGGCTGGACTGGTAGTACGCCTGGCGAGTACCGTCGGAGACTCCGACGCAGGTCGTCAGGTCAGGATTGACTGGCGAGTAAGCAGCCACCATGACGTCGGCGTATAGTCCTCATCAGTCTGAAAATGATTTCAGGAGCAGAATCACACCATGACATCAGTGCCTGCCAGCAACGACCAGCCTGCCGAAGCTATTCCAGCCAAAGCACTCGGCGGGTCTCTTGTCACCGAAGTCGTCAGGATTGGCCTGGATGAACGTACGGCTGCACACCGTGCCCTTCCGGAAGAAGCCGCCATCGCCTTCGAGATCAATGGCCGTAGCTACGCCGTCATGATGGGATCACCCGTCGATCTGGCAGATTTTGCGCTAGGGTTTGTGCTGTCTGAACAACTCGTGCATACGTCGAGTGACATCCTCGAACTCAACCTCAGAGAAACCGAACATGGCTGGCTCGTGAAGCTCTGGCTGGAAGAGAAATGCGCTGCTAGCGTTATCAGGCGTATACGACTGCGAACGGCGGAAGGCAGCTGCGGGCTTTGTGGGCTGCAGAGCCTGGCTCAGGTTCACCGGCCACTACCCCGAGTGCAGAAAGCGCCGTCGGTCAGCGACACAGCTCTGTTCTCTGCTTTGGCGAGCCTGCGCAAGCATCAGCCACTTAACGCCGCAACAGGCGGCACCCATGCCGCCGCTTTCTACGACCGGGATGGGCATATACAGCTATTACGGGAGGATGTGGGCCGACATAATGCGCTCGACAAGTTGATCGGGGCACTGGCAAGTGCCGGACAATCGCCAGCGGAAGGGTTCTTCCTGCTCACTTCACGCTGCAGCTATGAGCTGGTCGAAAAGACCGTCATAGCCGGTTGTTCCTTGCTGGTCACGGTATCGACAGCGACGTCGCTGGCTGTCGATCGGGCACAGGCCTGTGGCCTCACACTTATCGCGCTCGCGCGCAGTGATGCCATGCTTGAAGTGTCTTCCGCGCGCGATGAATAAGATGGTGCCCTCGATGCAAGCTGTTTCAAGTGTTCTTCATCAACCCGGCCGAATAGTCAGCGTGATCGTGATCGCGGCTTTGCTCACACTCAGCACTCATGGACCAGTGGTTCTCGCAAAGGACTCGACCGACGTCGGCAGCAGTAGAGATGCTGACCCCGACCCTATCGACTTTTCACGCTTCGACATATATGCCAGCGAAGGCTTCGTGTTGAAACATCAGTATATTGCCGACACCGGGGATGCCATCACGATCATTGATACCAGCGAGCCCTCCCTGACCCGGGAAATTCAGTCGAATGGTGCAGTCACCAGCTATGAAACACTCGAATCAGACAGCGGCCATATCACGCTGGAGGAAGTCACCAGGTATGACGCCTTGGGTGAGTGTGTCTCCAGACACAAAACACGTTATCAATGGCTTTCGGTATTTCCTGAAGTGGCGCACAAGGGTGATCAGCTGCAACGCATTGCCAGCGTCACGGATTTTGCCCACGAACGTCCCTGCGGCAAGGCCGATTCGCAACAGCCTGTAGTCAACAGCGCCATCAAGGTGGCGTATACGGTACTGGGGCGCACCGAGTACACCAATGGGACGGTCAGGCTCGATGACTGTGTGAAGCTGACGGAGCAGGCACCAGACTATTCTGGAATCGCAACGGTGTGTGCTGGTGTAGGCACAGCCTATCGCCTGCGAACTGGAACGACTTTCGGCAGGAACGAGCGGCAGTTGATCGCCGTAGACCAGCCGCCAGGGTCCCCTCTGTCTAGCAGGTAGGAATCGTAGCGAGGACTTCCAGAAGCTCCAGCGTGTTGACCGGTTTGACGAAGTGATAGTCAAAGCCAGCTGCTCTGGTTTTTTCCCTGTCCTGTGCCTGGCCATAACCAGTGACGGCAATGAGAACGGCCTTTGCCGTGTCCTGGCGCTGCCTCAGCTGGCGTGCGAGTTCGTTCCCGTCCATCTCTGGCAGGCCGATATCCAGCAGGAACACATCAGGCACCTGCCGGTCGATGCTGTTCAACACCGCTCGCGCACTATGCTCGGTATGCACTTCGTGGCCTGAAGCCTCGAGAAACATCGCCAGCATTTCTGCCGCATCGGCGTTATCGTCTACGACCATTACCCTCAGCGACCGTCCCGCACTGTCTTCGGTCTCGCCGAGGGGCGGTAAATCACATGCAGGATTTTCCTTGTCCAGACGGGGCAGACACACCACGAACTTGCTGCCCTTTCCATAACCATCACTACTGGCCAGGACCCGGCCACCATGCAGATCCACCAGGCTACGTACGAGCGCCAGGCCGACACCCAGTCCACCCAGCGAGCGATCGGAAGTCCGCTCAGCCTGAGTAAACAGCTCGAAAACCCGCGGCAGCAGGTCTGGCCTGATACCGATACCATCATCCGTGATGATCACAGCCACATGCTCTGACTCAACCTCCATCTGCAGGGTAATGTTTCCACCTGTGGGCGTGTATTTCGCAGCATTGCTAAGGATATTGGTGATGACTTGAACGAGCCGCTTCTGATCGCCCAGCACGCGGGCCGGCTTTGCCGCCAGGTCCAATATCAGGTGATGCTGCTTGCTTTCGATCATGGGGCTGATCTGCTCGACAGCATCGGAAATGATGCGCTTCATGTCCAGCGCCTGCTTTTCAGTCGTGACCAGACCACGGGTCACCCGGGACACGTCAATCAGGTCATCAACCAGGCCGGTCATATGCCCGATCTGACGGGTAATGATGTCGCTGGTCTGTTGCAGACGGGTCTCATCGAGCTTGACCATCTTCATGAGCTGCGCGGCAGAGCTGATAGGCGCGAGCGGATTGCGTAATTCGTGGGCTAGCATGGCCAGAAACTCATCCTTGCGTCGATCTGCTTCGCGCAACTCCTCTTCGGCATTCACGCGCTCTGTAATATCCAGGGTCACGCCACGGACTGCGAAAGGTTTGCCTGACTCGTCACATCGTACTTTGCCACGAACATCGATCCAGATCTGTCGGGCACTATCAGGGCGGGTAAACCTGATCACTTCACGGTAACCCGACCGTTCGGCAAAGGCTCGCTCATGCACCAGCCTCATCTTCGCGCGGTCGTCCGGGTGGACCGAACTGTAGAGGTCATCGAGCGAATCTGCCGTGCGACCCAGCACCTCTTCTACATTGTCTGAAAAGACCATTTTCCTGGATTCAATATCCCAATCCCAGACCACCATCTTCGCCGCCAGCATGCCGTCTTTGAGCCGTTCTTCACTTTCCCGCCGTGCGGCCTGTGCTTCAAAGGCATCGGTGACGTCGTAGCCCTGCGCAAATATGCCAATGATGCTGCCATCAACGCCATGGTAGGGCTGGTACGACAGATCGATGAAGCATTCGACGATCGGACCATCCACCTCACGCTGAAGATTGACGCGCATGCCGCGCCCCTGCCATTGCTCCCCGGTCTGGTACACCTGATTCAGCAGCTCTTCATAGCCTTGACCAAGCACTTCCGGCAGCGCCTTCCTGAGCGGCTTGCCGATAATGTCCCGGTGCCCGACAAGCTGGTAATAGGCTTCGTTGACCATGTTGAAGACATGGTCCGGGCCGGTGAGTACCGCCACGAAGCCAGGCGCCTGGTTGAACAGGTTCCGCAAGTGTCCTCGCTCGTCCTTGAGAATGCTGGCCAGCGCTTCATGCATTTGCGCGCGGCTGAAGACTTCGCTTTCATCCTCCGGGCGTGGCCCTGGCATGTCAGAAGGGTCACGCGCCAGACCGTCTCGGGTATAGAGATCGGTCACATCGATCGAGCTCTGGGTCACGAAGACGACTTCGCCCTTTTCATCAACCGACGGGGTGTGTACTGCTCTCCAGAAACGCTCTACGAAACCTGGCCCTGCAGGGGTGTCAGTGGATACCGCATAGCGCAGACAAGGCGTGGAATGTGGACGCTTGGTGGCAATCGCCATTTCGAGCGACGATTTCACCTCCTGAACGTTGGTCGACTCGGGATCGTTTGGATTGACTGGAAAGGCATCGAAGACATAGCGACCGACAATATCCGCTTTTGTTCGCCCCACTGATTTGAGATAGGCAGCATTGGCACCGATCACCGTCAGATCCGGCGCCATGACCAGATAGGGATAAGGTGTCGAATCAAATAACAGGCGGTAATCGTCGGGCTTCATCATTGGAACTGGCCGTACAGGTGCGAGTCAACTTCAGAACGGCGCTGACAGGAAGCGGTCATCAGAGACCAAGTGTAAGGCTCAGACCACAAATATGCGAGGGTGATCACGACGGTGCATCGCGACTGCCCTGCTTGAAGCGGCGTTTGCGCTCCGCATTGTCCGCAGCTTTCTGCGCCAGGGTGTCTGCAATGATGACATCTTCGGCTGCTATCATAGCCGGCGTCTCCAGCGTGATACGGCCAAGTTTCCCGGCTCGCAACTCATTGATGAGCACTTCGGAAATCTTGTGGAAATCGACCCGGCCACCGGTGCGTAAGGCGCCCCGGCGCGCAGCCGCCATCTCCAGGAATTCGACGTCGGACGTCGGCATTGTCTCGAGCTGAAAGCGTTCGCGGATCAGCTCGGGATAGGCTTTTATCAGGTACTCCGCCACGAAGAAGGCTACATCATCATACTCCATCGCCGTATTCTTGATGGCGCCGGTGGCCGCCAGGCGATAGCTGCTGTTCGGATTGTCGATCTTGGGCCACAGTATGCCAGGCGTATCCAGCAGCATGACGCCATTGCCCAGGTTAATGCGCTGCTGCCCTTTGGTCACCGCAGGCTCATTCCCGGTCTTGGCTACCGTGCGACCTGCCAGCGTATTGATGATGGTAGACTTGCCGACATTGGGAATGCCGACGACCATGGCGGTAATATTCTGTACGCCTGCGGCCTTCTCGGGCACCATTCGTTTACAGAGATCGGTCAGCCCCTTGATACGACCCGGCTCTTCAGTAGTGGTCGCAGAAGTCTTCACGCCACGCGCCTGCTCGAGAGAAGCCTGCCAGGCCTCAGTAGCAGCAGGGTCGGCGAGGTCCGACTTGCTCAGCACCTTGATGCAGGGTTTGTCGCCGCGGAGTCTTGCAATGGCTGGATTTTCACTGGAGAACGGAATGCGCGCATCCAGTATTTCGATGAGCAGATCTACCTGTGGCAGGATCTGCTTCATCTCTTTCTGGGCCTTGTGCATATGCCCCGGATACCATTGAATCGCCATTGCTGTCTCGCCCTGATGCTCACCAAGGCCTCATTGTACGTTACCTGACGAATTTGTGGTCCGCTTTCGGGCGTCAGACCCGGGCGAGCACACCAGTCCGCTTGAGATAGGCCGGGTGATGCAGGTCGGCATCAAAGGCGGTGGCCTGTATCTGCACCAGCTTACGCTCTCCCTGCTCTCCGTTCATGCGCCAGTGCCCTATACGGATATTGTCGACGAAGGCGATATCGCCCTTTTGCCAGGCCATCAGATGAGCACGGGCAAAGATGTCGTGAAATAGTCGAGTCTGCTCTTCAGGCGTCCACTCTATCGAATTGCCGCGCTCATCGCAGAGCTCCCAGGTCAAATCCATGCCTTCGGCTGTTGAGTCCGGACGGATATCACCGCGCCCTGGGAATGCAGCGACCGCCGCCGCATGAACAGCGCCATTGGTGTTGCGGGCAAAAGCCCAGGGCTGGATGCAAAGCGCGCCGGTTTCCGGCACAGCACAGACGGCCGGACATGGGGGCAAGGCGAGATGGGCTCTACCATCGACGCGTTCAATCAGTTCGAAAGGGCTTTGCTTGAGCAAGACCCGATCCAGCGCATGTACCTTTCGGCGGGAAATGTAGTAAAAACGATTCCAGGCGCCGCTATACTTTTTCTGTACGGCCAGTGGCAGATTCGTATACACCTGATGCAGATCCACCATGCCTGTTTCAGCACGGCTCGGCGAAGGCTCGAAACAACACAGGGCGATATAGCGTGATCGCTGAGAGCGAATACCGCCTTCGACATGAGGGCCCTGTACGGCAGATTCGACCGGCCCCAGCTGGACCGCATCCTTGTCCAGATAGCGACGATAGTCACCTCCGCCCAGTAAACCTTCCATATACTTTCGTAGCCAACTGGTAGCGAAGCCAGGTGTATTCTTGAGATTGAAGGCGTTCCATGGGTCAAGTGCCATGCCCTTCGTGACCAAATCATACAGGTCATCTGTGTGAGCCGGTGCGAACCCCCGGAATAGCAAGACGCCACGTCTCGCGATCTTGTCCCGCAGCAGCTCACGGTTCTCCTGAAGGATTGTCAGCAAGCTAGCCATGTCACAGGCTTGCCTAGGTCTAAAGATCGTTATGAAGTCATGCCGCTCATCGATGTCGAGCTGGTCGAGACTGTTAATTACTGTTGACACTTTGGCCTCCTGGATACACTCCATCTTCTGATTATTCTGCGATCTCACAGAGACGCAGCCTGAGTTGAGACATGACGCAGTCGACGAAACCGGGATCGGTCAACGGGTCGACATAACTGAACACGAGTCTGAGACGGTCGGCGTAGAAGACGCTCGCCAGACACAGGACAGGCTTATTGAGGAAATGCACACTCGGTATGGGAAAACAGGCTCGCAGATTGAGATCGCCGTAGTGCTGCGGTAGCGCTGGCCGTCCGAGGTTGGTCAGGTGAATACTCGCTCGGGATCGCTTTGCAAGTGCATCCACCAGTGCCTGCGGATCCTTTTTCCAGGCGAGGATAAGGCGGCGTAACTGCAGGCTGAACGCTATCCTTTCGGTGGTGAACTGCGCGTTCACATCCTCAGCTACCCGCTCGGCCAGCCGCCAGATATCATCGTTACCCGTGAGGCTGTATCGACCCTCGATACCAGTAGCGAAATAGCCGACATCACGTGGTGAGACCTGTTGAAGTCGAGGACGAACATTGACGGCGGCGCTCAGGACAATCTCCTTTGTACCTTCGCCTCCCAATGCACAGTGGGTCGCCTGCAGCAGTGCGCTGCTCAGCAGGGCATGCATCCCAACTCCCTCATGCTTGCAACGACGGACGACACCTGCGCTCGTGTGTGGATCAAGCGACAGCTCGATAAAACGCGAGCTAACAGATGCATCGGCCTGAGCGAAGACGTTGCGTGGTGCGCCAAGTGCAGGTGATCCCGGCCGCAGAACAGTCGTTATGAACTCTGGCATACACCGGGTAAGCATTCGCCAGGTCTGGCCTGGCGGCAACAGATCGTCATAGGCTGCTGGAGGCGGCATTGCGGACCCTGCGGCTGAGGGGTCGACATAGCACTGCAGCAATTCCCTGATGATGACATACGCCGAGTGCCCGTCGCTGACCGCATGATTGAATGTCAGTATCAGTACGGTCTTTCGAGCGTCCTGCAAAAGGGTCGCCCGCCACAACAGATCTGCGTCAAATGGGATTCTATTATTGAGTTCCCGTTCTGCAAGCCTGGCCCAGTCAGTATCGGCGCTGCCTGGCACAATGGACAAGGGGACCCGCGGAACACGACTGAAGATCAGTTGCGGCGCGTTAGCATTCGTCGACACCCGGGCCCGCAATATCGGGAAAGTCAAAACGACGCGCTCCATCGCGGAACACAATCGCTGCACGTCCATCGATCCATCTAACTGAGCGACCATCACAAAGTTGTTTGAGGTGAGCTCACTGAACTTCAGCCAGAGTTGCTCCCCATACCCCAGTGAACGTGATGGATAGTCCCTGGCCGTGGCGAAAGACTGGCTGATTCCCACGTCGCATACTCCTTTTCTTATTTTCAGTGTACATATGTGCACATTGATTCAGTGCAAACGGCGTTCAACCTTCGGCCTAATCAGATCAAATATTACCCCTATAAGATAAATTATTCGGGCCAGAATGCTGTTGTCATTATCGCCCAGAAGCGTATGAAAACTTGAAAGAACTGATCGTTTGAGCTTTTTTTCAGAGGCTTGCGCGGGCTTTCAGCAACTAAAACGGCCTCTAACCCTACCACTTTCAAGGATTTGCCTATTTTGACAAAGAAATTTTTTTCCGAAAAGGAAAATAGGAGATCTAGTGCACAGTTGTACACATTGATTATAGATTGGGCCCGCCTTATCCATATACTCCCGATCAGCACGCAAAGTGAACAGGTCAATTTTTGAGTGCGTCCTGGCGATCATCGTCAGAGGACCAAACCTATAAAAATGACTGAACTGATCAAGGGAACTTCTTATGAACAACGCCAGTTCAACGGGAATTTACGCTCGCTACCATGCTCTGAAAAAAATCAGCATCGCTGACATTCAGCAGATGTATGGCGTTTTTCGACGCTATTATGACAACACTGATCTGGACACTTTCCTGAAAGATATCAGTCGAAAGAGTGGCGCCATTCTGGTCCGATCAAGAGATGATGATAGAGTCGTCGGTTTTTCCACAATTGTCAGTATGGAGATGACCGTCGGCGGACTTCAGGGTAAGGGTATCTTCAGTGGCGACACGATCATCGAACGCGAGTATTGGGGCAGCCGTGCACTTCAAACCTGTTTCGCGCGTTATTTGCTGTGGGAAAAATTACGCTCACCTCGCCGCCCCGTTTTCTGGCTACTGATTTCCAAGGGATACAAGACTTACCTGCTGCTGGCGAATAACTTCAAGCGCTACTATCCGAATCCGGACAATCGGCACAATGAACTGGATCAGGTGGTGCAGCTCTATTGCGAGCAACTCTTTCCCGGCAGTCGCGATCCGCTAGGGCTGTTACAGTTCGGCGACAGTGCTCAGCGTCTGCGTGACGAAGTCGCTGGCATATCCGATGACCTGCGCAAGCAGTTTCCGAAGATTCGTTATTTCGAGACCCGCAACCCGACGTGGAGCGTCGGTACTGAGCTGCCCTGCGTTGGGGTCGTCTGTGCCAGAACGCTCAGCTCGTTTGCACTCAAGGCGTTTCGCAAACCTCTCACCAGCGCCGCAGCGAAATCGGAGGGGACGAAGCTCCCATCGGGCAGGACCCGCAATATAGCCGGTGTGACTAACAACAACCCGGGCTCGGCAGGCGCGCTGCAATGAGACGTCTGTCTGGCCTTGCACATGGGCTTATTCGTGCCAGCGTTCAGCCTGGCAGATTTGCATACGATCGCAGCAGTGCGAGCCTGCAGTCCTTGCAGCGGGAAAAACTGGCTTCTCTCATGGGGGCGATCGACGGGACTGCCTTCGCGAGACAGCATGGCTTATCCGCTCGAACTTCGTGGGAGGATTTCGCCAATAATGTACCGATGACGAATTACAGTGACTGGGCTGAGCCCATCGCAGCTCAGCGGGAACAGCCTGAAAACAGACTCATCGACTCACCAGTGGCACGCTACCAGCCGACAAGTGGATCGACTTCGGCAGTCAAGTGGATTCCGTATACACGCAGGTTCCTGAAGGAGCTCGATGCCGCCATCTGTCCCTGGATCAGTGACATGTATCATCGATATCCCGGCATACGCACAGGCGCCCACTATTGGTCGCTGTCCTGGGTGCCGACCGAGATGCGGGCCCATACGACGGGTCATATCAACGATGACATGAAACTGTTGTCTTTTGGCAAGCGCTGGTTAGTCAGCAGTACTCAGGCCGTTCCGGATGCGATCTCGCTGGCGCCAAGCTCTGATGACTCTCTCTTCGCAACAGTGACCTATCTGGCAGCGAGAAGTGACCTGACAGCCATGTCGATCTGGAGCCCGACATTCGCATTGGGCTTGCTGGAAAAGCTGTCACTCTGGCGCAAGGAGGTCGCAGCCGTTCTGGTCTACGGTCACTGGTGCTCACATCAGGGCAGTCTCGGCTACCTACCCTGCCCTGAATCAGAGGCCGCAGCCGATCTTCTACTCAACTGGGATGGCGAACTATCCGCAGCCTTCTTCGTCAATCTGTGGCCACGTCTTTCGCTGATCAGCGCGTGGGACACGGCAGCCTCCGCCCCCTGGGCACAGCGATTACAGACGCTGCTGCCACAAGCCGATTTTCAGGGCAAGGGTCTCTGGTCGACAGAGGGCGTGGTCACCATTCCATACAAGGATGATTTCGTTCTGGCTGCTGGCTCCCATGTGTATGAATTCGAAGATATCGCCAGCAAGCAGGTGCTCCCACCCTGGGCGCTAGAAGCTGGCCAGGAAGTCACCCCCATTCTGTCGACCGGCAGTGGACTGTTGCGCTACCGCATGAACGATGTGCTGAAAGTGACCGGGCATCAGGGGCAGCTGCCAGCCTTGCGCTTCCTCGGTCGCAACGATGGCGCCGATATAGCCGGCGAAAAAATCAGTACGATTCTGGCCCAGAGGCTGCTGGACGGGCTCGACTGGCCATCCGGACTGCAGCCGGTTGCCCTGTTGGCTGCTGATGAGGGCTGCAAATCCGGGCGACCGGCCTATGTGCTAATGGTTGAAGCCGATGTGGCGATCAGCAGCTACTGGCGCAAACGCCATGAAAAGTCACTCGGTCAACAACTCGAAGCCGGTCTGCTTGAGCACTTTCATTATCTGGTGGCGAGAAATCTGAATCAGCTCGGCCCTGTCCGCTGCATCTGTCACCCCGAGGCGCGCCGCCATTTTCTCGAAGCCTGCAGCCGGCGTGGCATGATAGAGGGCAATATCAAGGTTGAGGCTTTACGACACTGGACCGGCCGACTACCATTGGATCCGCCCGTCGCTGTCGCGAGCCCTGCGTTGAGCGCCATATCATGAGCTATCAGGTGAGATCGGCCCAGCTGGAGGATAGCCAGGCCATTCTTGAACTGTTTCGGCGTACACCGCAAGCCGGCAAGATCACGCTGAACTTCGAGCGTAGCCCTTGCTACTTTCATAGCGCTCATGTGAGCTGTGAGCAGCCTGACGTATTCGTGGCCGAAGAGCATGATAGCGGGCGTATAGTCGGGGTTGGCAATATTGGACAACGCAGACTCCATGTCAACGGCCGCCCTCGCTACGTTCGTTATGCCCATGATCTCAGGGTAGAGCCTACCTACCGCGGCGGCCACGTACTGTTCGATCTTTATCGACAGATTCCTGAGTCAGATTACCAGAACGGCTGGCTGCAGGCGGTCATACTGGCAGATAACGAACCCTACCTGAAAGCTGTCGCGAAACATCGTCCTGGGCTTCCGCGCTTTTTACCTTATGGCATGATTGAAACCAGCCTGCTATTCGGCTCGAGGCTGGCGCGAAAACCCAACACCGGCCTCAACATCCGCCAGGCCAAGGTAGAGGACCTGGGAGTCATGCAGGCCTTCTGGGATGACGAGGGTCCGAAAAAGCAATTCTTCCCGTGCTATCAATTCGAACAGCTGGCCAGGTCTGAACCCTACTTTCGCGCGCTTCGACCACAGGACTACTGGCTGGCCTTCGATGGAGAGTCGCTGGTCGGCATCATCGGCACCTGGGATCAAAAAGCCTTCAAGCAGACCCTGGTTCTTGCCTATACCCATGGCCTGCAGACCCTGCGCCATCTGTACAACCTGCAAAACCAGCTTCGCGGAGGCCCACGCCTGCCGCAGCCCGGCGGCCAACTGGTCTATCTGACCCTGCACAGCATGCTTGTAAAAGACAACGATCCAACCATTTTTAAAGCGCTCTTGGACACCATCCACGCCAGTATGGGACGTCACTACGACGCCCTGGTCTGTGGTCTTTTCGAACAGGATGCCTTGAGGCCCGTACTTGAAAAGTTCCGCCGGGAAACTATCCGTAGCCAGCACTTCATACTGGCGCACAGTGGTGACCCGAGGCTCGGCCTGAACGGTCGATTAACGCCCTATGTTGATGCCGCAAGGCTCTGAGACCAAGTGAGTTCATGATGAAGTACCTCTCACCTGCTCGTGGCTGGATCCCGGTCGTATTGATCGTGACCATGATATTGACCGTTCTGTATCGATATTCGCCAGAGGCAGACGAACAGCCTCTGCTCAAACAGGTGCCGGAATTCAGTACCGTCGTTGTCGAACCGCAAGACTTGCGGCTCGACCTGCATAGCCAGGGCATCGCTGCAGCCAGTCGACAGGTTTCGCTCTCCGTCGAAACTGGCGGACGCGTCATATCCGTCGCAGCGGAGTTTGAAAGTGGCCGCTGGGTCGAAGCAGGCACGCCACTGTTACAGCTGGACCCGGAACCTTTCTCGCTGGAGATCGCGCAACAGAAACACCAGCTTGATGCCGCAAAGCTGCATCTCGAAGAAGTGCGTGCCACCGCGGTCGTAGCCAGACGTCTCGCCGCCAGCAAAGCCAACGATTTCGCCCTGCGCAAGCCGCAGCTCGCCGAGGCCGAAAGTCGGGTGCGCTCTGCACGCTCGGCGCTGCGCATCGCCGAACGGCGCCTCGAACAGGCAACGCTGACAGCACCTTTCTCGGGACGCCTCGCTGATATATCGCTGGCACAAGGACAGTACCTGCGAGCGGGCGAAGCCCTCGGTACTCTGTTCAGCGCCGACGAAATGGTCGTGCGCTTGCCCATTCAGGACGAGGGCCTACAACTGCTCTCACTTCCACTGCAACTGCAGGCTGTTCCCCTGAAGATTCCTGTGCGACTGAGTGGCAGCTTCGGCGGTCGTCAACTGACCTGGGACGGCACGATCACTCGCCGTGAAGGTGGACTGAACGCAAACCGCATGACCTGGCTGATTGCTGAAGTGAAGCTGGATGGCGACGATGCACCGCTTGAGCCAGGTGTCTACGTCGATGTGCTGATCAGTGGCCGTCATATCGAGGATCTGGTCGCGCTGCCGCGGTCGGCGCTGGTCGGCGACAGCCATGTCTGGGTGATCGGCAGTGAGCAGGTATTGACGCGAAGAGCGGTAGAATGGCTGCACCGTGACGAACAGCACGTCTATGTTACCAAGGGACTGAATGTCGGTGAACAGGTCGTTAGAAGAGGCCACAGCCATCTCCTCGACGGCACACCTGCACGCTCGGTGCCAGAAGAAGCCCTTGTTGAAGCTGACGATGCGCTCACGGCCCGCGCGGAAGCCTCGCTGTGAAAGACAGTATCGACTGGTTCATCAACAATCCTCGTGTCTCCAACCTGCTGGCACTGATGTTGGTCCTGGGCGGATTGCTCGCTATTCCACAAACGCGACAGGAAACCCTGCCTAACGTTCCGCTTGAACGGATCGGCGTTGTCTCATTGCTGCCGGGCGCTTCACCGCAGACGGTAGAGCAACTGCTGTGTACGCCCATAGAAAACGTCATTTATGGTATCGATGGCATCACTGACCTGATGAGCGATGCGCGGGAAGGCCGTTGCGCCATTACCGTTGACGTGCTCGAAGGTTATGTGACCCGGGATGTCCGGGACCAGATCGCTTCGCGTGTCGCTGCCCTGAATGATCTTCCGGAAGATGCCAGCACACCGCTGGTCGAGGAACTGATTTTTCGCAATCGTGTTTCACAGGTGTTGCTCACGGGTGATCTCTCACCGCGCGACCTGTATACCGCTGCTCGGGAAATGCGCCGTCGCATGCTCGACTACCCCGAAATTTCACAGGTCGAAATTGAAGGTCTGCCGGCGCGCGAAGTGGCGGTCGAAGTCTCGAGATCGGATCTCTACCGCTATGGCCTGTCGTTCAACGAGTTGGCCACCACCATCAGCAATGATGTAGAGCGCGTAACCGGCGGCCTGCTCCGAACGCCACAGTCCGACGCATTGATACAGGCTGGCGAAGAGCCCGCAATGGCCGATGACTACCGTCAGGTTCTGGTGCGCCAGGGTGGCGCTGGTGACGCCTTGCGACTCGAAGAAGTAGCTACCATCTCCGATGGCTTTTCCCAGAACACCATGGGCGCCTGGCTGAACGGGCAGCCTGCGGCAGCACTGGATGTGTATCGCATCGGCAATCAGAACGTTCTGGACGTGGCGGATGCTGTCCGGGCGTTCATGGCTGAAACGCCGCTTCCGCACGGCATGCGGCTCATGCTGTGGCAGGACGACGCCGAAGAATATCGCGGCCGCTCTGAGCTACTTTGGCGCAACGCCGCACAGGCCCTGCTGGTACTGGTACTGATTCTGACCCTGTTTCTCGGGCTGCGAATGTCGATCTGGGTCGCAGTGGGTATACCCGTCTCGATGCTCGGGGCCTGCATCCTGTTGCCTGTGCTGGGTGAGTCGTTCAACACGATATCGCTCTTTGCCTTCATTCTCGTGCTGGGCATTGTGGTCGACGACGCCATCGTCGTGGGTGAAAGTGTGCATGATGAGATCACTAGAACTGGCCATAGCAGCCAGGCCATTGCACGCGGAACGAAAAAGGTGGCCAAGCCGGTTGTCTTCGCTGTGCTCACCACAGCGCTCGCCTTCACGCCCTTGCTGTTCTTACCCGGCCCCGAAGGTGAGCTGATGCGCGTTATTCCCATCGTAGCCATCGGCATTTTGATGTTGTCGCTGATCGAATCGTTGTGGATACTGCCGGCCCATCTGAACAATAGTGAAGCGAAGACCCCGGGCCGGCTCGACCGTCTCAGCGAGCGGATGAATGCGCGCTTCGACCGACTCATGACGCGCTTCTTCGTGCCCGTTCTCGAGTTCACCCTGCACTGGCGCTATACGCTGGTAGCCGCGGCAGCGGGCCTCATTCTGCTCAGCCTTGCCCTGGTGCACAGCGGCTGGCTGACCCTGGTCATGTTCTCCCGTGTCGAGGGTGATCGTGTCATGGCTGACGTCGTCTTCCCGGAGGGTACCAGTACCCAGCGCGTAGCCGACACTGTGCAGGCCTTGCAGCACTCCGGGCAAACGCTCGCAGAGCAGATGATGATCAAGTTCGACGAGCCACTCATCGTCGACGTCCTGGCGGAACAGGGCCACCGCCGCAAGGTCTCTACCGCCAGTGATCCTGATGCCCACCGCAGGGCTCGTGTCAGCCTCGCGCTGGCTCCGGGCGAACGGCCCATTACGGCCGACGAAGTCGCCTACCGCTGGCGCTCGTTGCATCAAGGTATTCCAGACGCACTGTCAGTGCGCTTTCACGCCAGCCTCACCGAGATCAAGCCGGATATCTATATCAACCTCTATCACCCTGACCTTGATATCCTGGAGATCATGGGACGCGAGCTGCAAACACAGCTTGAACAACTCGACGGCCTGCACGAGATTGGTAACAGCATGAATGCGCGCTTCACCCAGATTCAGGTCAGCGCAACGCCCGCAGCGAGACACTATGGACTGACCGAACAAACGCTCGGCCAGCAAGTGGCTGCCGCCTTTCGTGGTGTTATTGTGGACCGCCTGCCGGAAGATGAGCATGAAGTGCCTGTGATTCTTCGCCTGCCTGGAGCAGAGAGCAACAGTCTCTGGCATCTGGAGCAACTGCCGATCACCCTGTCGGATGGGAGCACAGCACCCCTGTCTGCTCTGGCCACCCTGAAGGAAGTGCAGACGCCTGCGCTGATCAGCCACTACGATCGGCGGCGCACAGCTACCCTCACTGCGCTCGTGGATGACAACCTCACCTCACCCGGCCAGGTCATGGCGCATCTGCAGGCGAATTGGCTCGGTGATCTGACACAGCAATACCCCGGCGCCAGCTGGGCGGTCGCTGGCAAACCCAAGGCCATAGCCGAGTTCATCGACTACCTGGGGCTGAGCTACCTGCTTGCGCTGATAGGCATGTTCTGTCTACTCACCATCGCCTTCGGTACCTACTGGCAGCCGATCCTCATCCTCCTGGCCATTCCATTTGGTCTGGTGGGCGCTTTCCTCGGCCATGCCGCACTCGGCTATGAACTGACCCTGTGGTCGATCGTCGGCATCATCGCCGTCAGTGGGGTCGTGGTAAATGACAATCTGGTGTTGATCAGCGCCGTCAACGACCTTGCGAAGGCCGGTGAGCGCATCAGGGACACAATCATCAAGGCCGTTTGCAGTCGATTTCGGTCGATCGTACTGACCTCGCTGACCACGTTTATCGGCGTTGCTCCATTGATACTGGAAAATAGTTCACAGGCACGTTTCCTGATCCCGATGGCCATCTCACTGGCATTCGGCGTGCTGTTTGCCACTGTGATTACACTGCTGATCGTGCCCTGCCTCTATCTCATCGGTGAGGATGCCAGGTTGTTCGTACACCGCATACAAACACGCATTCCGGAGGCTTCGGAAAATGATGATGTCGAACAGGCTTACCAGAATGGTCGCATCACGGGTTCGAAGAACCGAACTGCCACCAATCCCTATATCAACGAGGTTCTGCACGCCAGCTGGGAAGCTGGTTTTACTGACGAGTGCGAGGCGGGGGTTCTCCGACCGGCCACGCGCTAGCGCCTCTCGTGACTTCTCCTTCTAGCGGAGGCTTTGCCCGGTGAATGGTCTCGAACTGTTGCCGGGCTTTTTTATGCTGTTCTCTTCCGTCATCATTGCTCAGCAGGCGCATATCGACACGCTGGCGCCCACGACTGTATGCCCTCGTAGCTGGCCGTTCGGCAATCCCACTGCATGCCGTACAGGGCATCGCTGGCAATGGGCACCAGCTGGATGGTGCCACCATCGACGCCTGACCTATCGTTGAACGTCAGTGTGATACGGCCACGATCGCCCACCGCGACCGCGGCGAGGGCACCGCGGGCATACGCCTCAGGCTCAGGCAGGCCAAGATCCGCGTTAGAGGCAGGGAGGCTACCGTGTTCGATGGCATAGTCCTGTACGGCATAACGAACTGCTGAGCCGGCGAGAAAGCCCTCTATCATTTCGGCTTCAGCGGTCGGTTGCTCCGATGTGACCGTGCAGGCGCCAATCACCAGTACTGCGGCGAAGAGAGGAAACCCCCGGCTCATGGATATATACATCTCATCGTTCCTTGTCTTTTCAGCATACCTGGATCGTACGAAACCCGTGGCCACCAGGAAAGCATCAGTTCAGCCTATTCACTGTGGCGGGTCAAGCACAAAGCCTGCATCAAGTTTTTTGGCATAGGCTGAATCCAGGCGGCGAATGACTTCGGCTGCCTGAGGCGTCTTGCGGGACACCACGTAGGTGAGACGGGATTTCATCAATGGCGAGGATTCAACTGTCAGGTCAGGGAAAAGTTTGAGGGTTTCGGCCATGGGCTCTTCATAATCGAGAAGATAACTGCCCCGCCCCATCGTCAACATTCGAAGACCTTCATGATGACCCGGTGCCGCGTAGACCGTGGTGGCCGGATCATTGTCGGTAAACGTCAGCGGAGGAAACTCGACATAAGCAGCCTGAAGTACGAGTGGCTCCTCTGCCAGCCCTTGGTCGGCAGCACCAGGCAAAAGATCAGGCAACAACACAATCGAGTAGACATGAAGCCAATGACACCTTGGAAGCCATGGCTGGCAACGAAAGCACCAGCCTGTCCTCAATATGGGCCGCGATGCCGGCTTTGTAAATGCCCAACCACACTGCTGGAGCGTTCAGCCTGTTTCGTCAAAAATCTGCAAATGTGGCCGTTCGGCTTCCAATGCTGCCTTGAGCTGCACCATGGCTCTAGCGGCACGCCGAGTCATCACTCGCCGCAACAACGGCAGCAGGCATAGCCAAATGACAAATGACCTGCTTCTACTGAACATTTGCCAGTCGATAGCGCACTGCTCTTCACTGAGCTCATGAAAGATGACTTCCATACGTGGGAGGATGGGAGGAAAGTGGGCCTCCGTCACGAACAGACGATCAGCTATTGAATCCCGCACAATCAAGCGGATCTCGCGGGTGTTGCCAAACGGCATCTTGACGGTTTCGAAATAAGTCTTGCCAATCTGTCCATGAGCGAGCTCATTACCGGATCTGACTTCCCTGATCTCGGGAAACCATTCGGGGAACTGCTCCATGTCGGTTACGTAGTCAAAAACAACGGAAGTGGGGCGATTGATTTTTACACGCTTTTTCGCGAGCAGATGCATATTTCTTTCCTTGAAACAATGCGTTGGAGGCCGCCATCCTACGCATAAAACAGGCGGCGGACCAGAGGGCATCCTGCGAGGGCGAAGTCGACAGGGCGGGCCCTACCGAATCTCGTTAGGTGAACGTATAAAAACCCAGTTCGTGCCGACGTCGTCACACACGATGATCTCGCTGCTGATATCCATGCAGGCGTCGATACTGTCAGGAAGTTTGTCATGCAGGCGCGTTTGCACCGCCATGGTCTTGCGGTCCGCCTTGAGAAGCTGAAAGGTTTCCTCAGAGCGCCTGGCGAAATCAACACCAGCAGACTCTGTCGTATGGAAGGCGTGGTGGAACTCGGTGAAGCTCAGGGTAGCCGCGCCGAGTCCGATGCCTAGCATCTTCTGGACGTAGATGGCATAGACGTCGCTGAGATAACGAATGACCGCGTCGTTGTCGCTGCGGGGGCCACGGTAGGATGGCAGGTCGAGCCGATTGGCATCTTCGAGCACGCCTCGAACCAGGGCGCTGTTCTGCTTGTTGGCTGCGAGTACGTAGCGGCTGTTCGCACAGGTGATGACGTCACCTTGCCCGGTGAGGCGGCATTCATCCATCCCGGCATTGGCGGCAGGGCTGGTCGCTGGACTGGTCGCTCGGCTGGTCGATGACATGCTCGCGGACGCAGGGGCCAGGGGCGGTGGTTTTGGCAGAGCCGGCATCGGCGGTGGTGCCGTGACTGATCCGGGCGGCACAGACGGCGTGCTGCTGCGGCCGGGTAAGGTCAGCCCAAGACGCTCTGCAGGGCGTTTCAACAACAGGGCCTGCACCAGGACATCGTTGCGCCGGAAATCTTCGAAGGATGGCAGGCCCGCGCCTTCTCCACCTTTCACGACTCTGCAGTAAGCCCTTTCCAATTCAGTCCTGGCTGCGTCAAGGCAGGTGTCATTGGCGCTGGCCAACAGCGGTCCGACCATCATCGCGCCAGCGAGCAACGAAGTTGTTCTCCAATTTTTAAAAGTACCCACCTGGCCTCACTATCGTGGTCTCTGCTTTGCGGTCAGTCGCTACCATACAGGGGCTTCGGCGCCACGGGTACTGCGGCTTTGCGAAACAGCACATAATTGCCAAGCAGTGCCAGCAGCGCACCGATCACAGCTGTGATCGTCCACTCGAAACCCTCCAGCCAGGTCGAGACCGACAGTGCGACGATTGGAAACAGCACGGTCGCATATCCGGCCTTGTCTGCGCCAAGAGTCCTGATCACGGTGATGTAGCTGTAAAACCCAATGATCGATCCCGGAATCGCCAGGAATACTGTGGCACCCCAGAACACTTCTGACTGAGGCGGATGCCAGGGCACACCCTGAATCAGGCACCAGATGCCGAGTGCGACAGCGCCATAGGCCATGGCCCAGGCATTGCCAGCGAACAGCGGGATATCGGCATTACGCACCTTCAGGCTGATGAGGTTTCCGAGCGAAAACCAGAAGGTGCCGCCTGCAGCGAAGAGAATAGCGGCAACAGTGGCATTACCGAGCGTCAGGTCGTGCCAGAACAGCAAAGCCACCCCCGTGACGCCGAGTGCCACAGCTGGATAAATGCGCAGGCTGGGCCGCTGGCCCATGATCCACCAGCCATTGAAGGCGTTGAACAGGGCTGCGAGGGAAAACACGACCGCCAGCAGGCCCGTTGTCATGGTTTCAGCTGCTCGGTAAATCAGCAGGAAGTTGACACTGTAGAGCGTCATTCCCTGAAGGATCAACAGGCGATGCTGGCGCCATGACATCCTTGGCAAACGGCGCAGTAACGCAAGCCCGCCGAGCGCTACCAACGAAGCCATGACGAACCGATAGAGCACCGACAGGTCTACGGGCGCAGATTCCACCTGCAGACGAATCGCCGTCCAGGTCAGGCCCCAGATCAACACAGTCAGGCAGTAGTGTATTCCAATTGGCATAGCGTACATTCCGGTCGCAATTGTTGATGGAAGGCTCAGCATAGTGTGCTGCGCTTGCTGGGACTTGTCAGATCCTGCGGAAGCATGGATGATTCTTGCCATGCTCCGGAGATACGCATGACCGAACTCAGCTCTTCAGATTCATCCGCTCAGACGCCAACTCAGGCCCGAGACATCATCGATGCACTCAAGGCTGCCGGCGCGGCACCACGGCGATCGCTCGAACTGCAATGTGGGCGGGCACTGGTGCACTGGCAGAATCATCAGGGCGAGGCGCAGTACGAACGGCCCCGACACCACGCGATGAGCATTTATACGCGCGGCGGCGAACGCACGTCTCGACAGGTCAAAGGGCAGGCGGTGAGCCATGGCTTCCCCGGAGCGATCTGCCTGTTTCCAGCCGGCAGTCAATCACAGTGGCGAATTCAGGAAGATTTCGAGTTCGTGCACCTGTACTTCACTGATCTGGACCTGCAACGGTGCAGGGCGAAGGTCTGGGATCGCGAGCCCAACAGTGTTCAATTGAACGAACGTTATCAGTTTGAAGACCAGCTGATCGCCCAGAGCGGTCGTCTGCTCGACATAAGTGGGTGGGATACCGCCGAAGACAGCATGGCAGCCGACCATTTGACACATTGGCTGATGGTACAGATGGTCAGTCGCCATTCTGCTGTCAATATGCCTGCTCCGGATGTCAGCGGTAAGCTGAGCCGACAGCAAGTTCGATTGTTGCAGGCGCATATCGATGCTGCCTTGCCTGAAAATCTGACGCTTGAACGGATGGCAGACTGGGTGAATATGAGCCCTTTTCACTTTGCTCGCCTGTTCAGGGCAAGTATTGGCTGTGCACCCTATCAATATGTGCTCGAGCAGCGACTCATACGCGCACGTGATTTGCTGCGTCAGTCCGGACAGAAAATTACAGTGATTGCGCTACTGTGTGGGTTTGGTGATCACAGCCATTTCAGTCGGGCATTCCGAAAGCGGTTCGGGGTGACGCCATCGCAGTATCGCGATGGCTAGCTGCACGCATCTAGTCATTTTGCCGATGTCAAGAACGTGTCACAGTCCTTGTGCCTTGCAGGAGAGACTCCGACAATTCATCACCGTGGAGTACCGATATATCTCCTGTAGTTTCAAGCACCACCGCTCGGACCTTTGACATATCGAGAACATTCGCTTCCCGAAGCTTGGCAATCAGATCACTTTTGGCCACGCGCGTCTCCATCAGAGCCTTGTCGATGATCTTGCCATCTCTCATGAGCAGTACAGGTGTGTTCTGCACAAGGGTTTCGAAGGGATCGAATCGTTGACGCAGGCGAGCGACTGAATATTGTGTCGCAAACAGCGCAGCCATGGCGGCCACCGCCTGAGCATAGCCGCCCCAACTCGTCGATTGGGCTGCACCCGCAAGCAGAGAGCCAACAGCGATGGTCATCACGAAATCGAAATTCGTCATCTTCGAGAACGACCTGAGCCCGTTGATCCGCACCAGCAAGACCACCCAGCACAGCGTGAGGACGGTCAGCAAAACTCCCCTTAGAAATAGATCCAGCGTTGGTTCATCAACGAACATATTGCGTGTAGCCTCTTGGTGATACGACATCGTTCTTTGATCTTACGATCGTTAAGCTACTATCGACCTTATTGCTGGGCGGCCCCAAATGATTCCTTTTCAGTGAGAGCCCAGCTACAGTCTTCGTGAATAAACTTCAGTTATCGACCGATCCTCAGGAGATAGAGTCATGGCGCTTTCCCCCTTCCATCTCGCCATTCCGGTGCACGACCTGGCGGCAGCACGGCAATTCTACGGTGAGACCTTCGGCCTGGCCGAGGGTCGTTCCAGCGATCACTGGGTCGATTTCGACTTCTATGGCCACCAGCTCGTCATCCATGAACACCCGAAGACCCCGTCTCAGGAGAACGCGCGTACTAACGCGGTGGATGGTCATGACGTACCCGTACCACATTTCGGCATCGTACTGGAATGGGGCGAATGGGAAGCGCTGGCAGATCGTCTGCGGATACGCGACACGCAGTTCGTGATCGAGCCCTATATCCGCTTCAAGGGCGAACCGGGGGAGCAGGCGACGATGTTCCTGCTGGATCCTTGTGGCAATGCACTGGAGTTCAAGGCCTTCGCGGATATGAGCCAGCTGTTCGCCAAGTAGGACAAGCTAAGCCATTCGTGCTGAACCAGAGATAAGCGAAGCGGATCCTCTACGCTTCGGCTTCTACCTGGTTGCCGCCGGTCTTACTGGTTTTCATCGTACTCTTCGTACTCGATGGCTGGCTGAGGAATTTCGACTGCATCTGAATCCTCATCGGGATCCGGTTCGACAACACTGTCACGCTTCTTCGCATCGTCCAGTTCCTGAGTATTGAGTCTCGGATCAGGCGAAGTACGTTCCTCCAATGGCTCCGCCTGCTCCGGCGTCACAATGTCTACCTCGTTATCACTCTCTTCAGCACAACCCGCTGCTGCCAGCATGATGCCTGCAAAGCTTGCGATAGCGACTGTTCTTAGAATCTTCATTGAATACCTCCATAACGCCGACAACTGCTGATGGCAGTCGCGGCTTTTTTGGGCCGTCAGGAGTAGTGAGATAATGCAATGACCGCGCCACCATCAAACCTGGGCCTGAGCCCAACGGTAGCGCTGGGTCGCTTGAAGTCGATTCAATCCTGAAGCGAGCCCGCGCAGCTTCGATTACAAGAACAACGACCATAATGTAATCTTTGCGAAAGACGTCATTGCGAGATAAATACACGGGCTAGCGTGGTTTTGAAGGACGACCGGGCGGGCTGCGGACTATCAGGGAAGCGCCACCAGAAAGAATGCCTTGCTGACCTACAGGTTGCGGAAATAGGATTTCACGAATTCCTGCTGATTAGGCTCATCCTTCGCCGTCACAAAATCCACCTCACTCTTGTCGTGGTCGATTTTCAGACTATCACCGAAGCGGCAGTTTACCGTTTCCAACTGGGCCGCCAATGCTTTGATGTCACTCGACTCAGCGCACAAACTGGAGAGCTCCGAAACGACCGTTCTGCAGTAGCCGTTTATACTCACACTCTTCAAAAGATCGTCACTGACGCTATCCCAGATGACATTCGTCTGAATGTTGCTGTCACATGCTGCCGCCGCTTCGGCATCGGCCTCTTTCAGGCCCTCGACCGCGAGATTCACATGCTTTTCACGATCAAATTTGGCTAGTTTTTCCTGAACACCATCCGCTTTCTGTTGATTGTAGATAGCCAGAAGATGCTCGGGCTTCAGTGGCTCGGTCTTGTCTTCATCGAAGTACAGAATGGTCTTCTCGCCACCAGGAAAAATAGCAAGGTACTCACCGCCCCACCCCTGATTCTTTATGATCAGATTGATCCGGCGACCATCAAACTCTGTCCTGTACCCCTCACTACTGTTTCCAATTGATTCTATGTCAGTCAGAAACATGACGTCGTCTCTTTCGCTGTTCAGCCCAGACATCTGCACCAGGGCCTGTTGTCCATCCTGTGTCGGCGCAACGATGACCGTAATGCCAGGATTGGCAGTATAGGCTTTGGGATATTTCGCTAATTCGACTGCGGATGCCACGGTTGAGGACAGCAGTATTCCGATTGTCAGGAGAGTATTTTGAAGTGGGTTCATAGTAGCGACTTCTTGTCAGTTGAAAGTAGATCCATCAGAAAACTTGAGTGTTAACGATCGATGAAATACGGTTCGTTCCGCGAGAGGATTTTACCTATTTGATATCTGAATTTCATGTCATTGCCCTGGTGGCAGATATATAGCTGATTAATATTTTGTGCGCTGCAGCGCTTCATCATGTGACTCCTTGATCAGGGAGTCCCACTGAGCACTGGCCGACTGCAAGATCAAGGTGAGCTCTTCATCGGGCTCATCCACTTCGACGAACGTGATTATCCAGATTTCGCCCTGGTCAGAAATGGTATGTCGCTTCCATTCGCCCGTCTGGTAGTCCATGTTCGAGACATGGCGCTTCGCATGACACAGCGCCGAATTCTCTGAGGTCACCGGAGGCGGCGGGCAATGATTATGGGTATTGAGGTAGGTCTGAAACACATCTCGATCTTCTATCTTGTATCGGGCTTCAACTACCAGATCACCCTGTTTATCAATGAGGCCACATTTTCCCCCTGTGAGAAAAGTATGCTCGCCGTGTTTTTCCTCTTCAAATGGGCCATTACAGACGACAGAGTGCCCGTAGTTGAAATGTGAAATCAGTTCAAAACCTGGGGCCAACACAGTGTCCAGTGCAGGATTAATAAACACCATCTCTCCGTCGACAAGGCCTCGCGCCAGCCCCTCCTTGAAATAGTCACAACCATTGTCGTAAAAATACACTCGCTGAGAGCGTCCGCTGTCGTGGATGTAAAAAGTATCTGCAGGTGACATGATCACGCAGGCCAGCCCATGCTCGTTAAAAAGAACATTCTCGGCATGAGCCTTTGCCAGCTTTATCTGATCACCCTCGATCAGGCCACAAGCGTCAAAATGGTCATAGCTCCCGTCATCCTGCTTGCTCGGATAGAAACATGTTTCTGCTGCACCAGCCGAAACAGAGAAGACCAGCAACAGGGTAAGTAAGGCTCGCTTCATTGTTGATCCAATCAGTCGCCCTTGATGGAGAGGTCAAGATGCAGCACTTCGCCTAACGATGTGTTGATAACAGGCCACCACTAATGGCACCAATTGGATCTCGACATATTTTCTGACTGGCCTCCGGAGCTGTCATGAATGCCTTATGGACATCGGGATAGGCAACACTTGCAGACAGACCATCCTTTTCCCCGAGCCGTTCACCGGCAACGTCCACAAGACAACCACAAGCATTGTGGCCCCCTATCTCGTAGTCCCAGCAGATTTCACTATGGTGGCGAAATTCTCCAGCGGCCTGCGGCACATCGCTCACCCACTCCGCGCCCGCAATAGCGGCTTCAGTGGTTTCAGACGGGAGCGATCCACCACGTGCGAGCATAGAAATGCCCTGTGACATCTGTCGTGCTGTGGGGCTGTCACAGCCGACGGCATCCAGAAAACGAATGAAATCGTCCTGCGCATAAATATATGGCCCAAGCTGCGAGCGAGCTTCGGCAGACACTGCGCCAAGCCCGCCTGACATGATTTCGAAGGCTCTGCCCCAGAGATTGTTCTGAGCAGCTGCCAGCTGT
This sequence comes from Allohahella marinimesophila, assembly GCF_039538005.1. NCBI lineage: Bacteria > Pseudomonadati > Pseudomonadota > Gammaproteobacteria > Oceanospirillales > Hahellaceae > Allohahella > Allohahella marinimesophila. The sequence continues at coordinate 303,507 of NZ_BAABBO010000007.1, read as the reverse complement.
TTCGCCTCCAGCGCTTTGCGAGATTCGCTGTAGGGCCGCATCAGACCGGCCTGAAACTTGAGGACATCCGTGCTTGTGAGGTTTGTTGTACGGTTGATTAGGGGCCCCGAAGTTGTGAAAGTCTGGATCCGAAGCTCATCCGGGGGCGTTGGCAGAAGATGGCTGCACATTGAAGCGTAAACCCGGACCCAGGCTGTCAGCATGCCCATCTGATCAACATTGCCGCGCTCGAGTGCATATGAATTGTGGAAGTAGATTGCGCCTTCCTCGGCAGTAAACGGAACGCTGCGATTGCCACGGAACACCGATCGCATCGCGCTCGGATTGCGAAATTGGCTCCAGAACCACAAGCCGCGGTATACACGCCCTTCTCGCGAGGCAAGTTCACTGAGGCCCTGCTCGATGTCAGCTATCCTGATCGCGCGCTCAAACTCGCGAACATTCTCGTGGGTACGGAGGGATGAACCCGATGGCATCGTTGCATCTGCGACAATCCCTCCCATAAACTCGGACAGCTGCGCCCTGTGGGACGCGAGCGCCTCAAGCCGGCGTTCAGTCTCAAGCTCGCCTTCGTGGGCGACTATCTTCTCAGTGATAACACCCATCTCGGACGCGATGTTCGCAATATCCTGAATACGCTCTTCAATTTTCGCGCGAATGCAGGTCTTGTCGTCCTGACAACGGTAGCTCGCGGTATGCCAGTAGTGATCTGTGAGCACTTCTGCTCGTTCACGCGAAAGCTTGTTACGATCAAACTTCTTTGGCAGCGAATTCAATCGCTCGAGCATCTCGCGATGAAGTGCGCTGAGTTCGGCATCGCGGCAAACGGTCTGCATGGCAGCCGACAGTCTCCGCTTGCAGTCAAAACCAGGATCATTGCTTGCCAGGACCGGATTGCTATCTTCTTCGGTATTGCGCTTATTCCACGCTTCGATACGCTCAGTTAACAAACTAATTGTGCAGGCTTTTTCCACGGCCGGTTGACACGAGTCGCCCTGGACGCTTCCAGCAGGAAAAGTCGTCAAAACATCGTACTTGTCCTGAACCTTGTCCGCTCGGCTCGAGCATTCGACGACCGCCTCCCTGTTACATGCAAGAAGATTCTGATGAAAGAGGTTGAGACTGCTCGGCGCGATGTCACGTCGCCCTTCGACGTCTGGCATTCGGTTGAGCGCTGCCGCTGCCGATTCAAGAAGCCTCTGTTTAAAGTCCTGAACCAGCGCATCCGAGCAATAAATATTGTCACGATGGCAGGACAGAGCGGTTTCCAGAGACTTCGCTTTCGCCATGTGACCGGCATCGAAGGTTCCGTTGACCGGTGGTGGTGCTGGCCATTCCTGTGCACCAGTGCTGGCGGCAAAGAATATGGCACAGGCGGCAAATATACCGCAGATCAACCGATGCAGATCGACGACTCTAGTGTGGTGGTGCATCGCTTTCCCTCTCTGCCTGCTCGATGCGCGTCCCGCTGCTTTGCAGGCTCGGATCACCCCGTAACAGACGAACCAGATTCATTTCGAATTGTCTGCTCGTAGCACTATCACACCCTGCCCGCCGCATAAGCCGCGCAGCAGCTTTTTCCGGCCCAGCCATCCGCTCTATGAGCGCTGGGGACTGCTTCGACCGAGCCAGGATGTCATTGTTCAACAACGCGGGTTCAGCCGCCGCCGAAAATAGATCGACGTAATGTTCACTGACGAGCAGAACTGGCTTTTCTGGAAACAGCTTAGCTTCGGGCTGCCCCGCAAGCAGCTGATGAAGCGCTGGACCATCCGGCCAGTCCACTTCGCTTGCAGTCTCTCCTGAAGCCGAACAGGATGCCGCGTTCGCCGCCAGCCAGCCCGCGAGGAACCGCAAGCCTACAATTGGAGGCACCTGCTCCCCCTCGAATACCTTACGTGCTTGAGCCTGAGCAATGTCGGACCAGAAAGCCCGGTTTCGATAAACCAGCCCTTGCCTGCTTGCAAGCATCGCTTTTTCCCGCTCCTCGGCGATTACCGAAGCCTCAAGCGTCTGATCGACCTGAGCAAGCGCCTCATTCACCCTCGTCTCGTAGTCCTGAACTTCCACGGCCCGCACTCCGGCCGCTGTCAAGACGGCCTGGACCGACGTTGGCGGAAATGCGAAGGCGAAGTCGGTGACGATTGTGTCGACGTCTGGCTTTTTCCAAGCAACGATCAATTTACTCAGGGCAATCCCCGGCTCATCCGGTCTGTTCGTTATAGTCGCGGGAACCGGGTGATTCTTCACAATGTGGTAGAGCGTGACATGAGGGGGTGGCGTCAGTTCATCGGCAAGGATTGCAGCCGCCCGCAGCAATCTCTCATCGACCGGATTGATGTCTTGATCGACTGGCACGTCGTGAAGCACAACGAAAAATTCCCGATCGCCGATTGCCGCCTCAACGAAGTGCAACTCATCTATCCTTCCTTGTCCCCGAGCAGATGAAAATCCGTGACGCGATAATTCTGCTTCCAGTTCAGCATCCGGAAGCGAGGCTTCGAGCCCTGCTGCAGGACCTGCCGTGTCGACTTCGTATTTATTCAGTTCCGCCAGAAACTTCTGATAGCTGGCGGCATAACATTTTCCGGTTCGATCATTACTGCAGGCGGCCAGGTCGTCCATATGCGCCGCATAACGCTGCCAGACCTCGACTTTTTCCTCGATCGAAGGCAGCCCTCGGGAAACAAGTTCGTAACGTTCGATTGTGGCGCGTTGAACTCTGCCGAGATCGGCAGACTTGCAAACGGTGCGTTCTTCCCGGTTCAGGAATACCCTGCAATTGTAGGCCGGAGCTGCTCCGCTGGAATACCCTCGTTGGCAACTTTTGTAAAAACCCAGATAGGCAGTCGTGAATTCCGACATGGTGAACGGTGAGACTTTGATCTCGCCCTGGCCTGATATGACCTCTACCATATCGTCGTCCCGGAACATACGGAAATTGATTTTTGGGCTGAGCGAGTGGTCTATCGAACTGAATGTGAGCTTGCTGTTTTGCCCGGTAAAATAGACTCCGGTCTGTATCTCCCTTTCATTGCCTCCAAGCCAATGTTGCACCTCACGCTGGGCGCCAACTTTGCAGGTAAACGCGTACAGTGTTTCACCATCTTCGATATATGAGACTTGAGCGCGATATGGCGCTGGGGCGGCAAACATGATCCAGCCGTCTTCGCCAACCTGCGCAGCGGCTTGCTGATTGACAGTGCATAACATCAGCAATGCTGTTGCAAGGCGGGCGGATCGGCCAAATCGAAGATATTGGATCATGAAGCCTCGCGCTGAGTCACGACAAATGAAGGTATCAAGGCCAACACCAGGCCACCAGATACTCTGGCGTCAGCTCAGGGCGCCTGCTGCACGCCGTTGAGGCTGAACGATTGCAGTCTTTCGGTAATAAATTCAGCACCATCGCTGCCTACTCCGCCACCCTGGACCGGAATGCCGTTACCGACGCTCACCCACGCAATCGCCGCCCAACCACCGTGACTGCCGCTGTCCTCATAGTAGAACTTGCAGGTGTCGAAGGTGCCAGCAGGCACGGTAACCGTCTCTCTGCCGGCGTAGGTTGTCGTTAGATCATTGTCGCTTTGAACGACGGGCTGGCCACCACCGGAAGCCACATAGCTGGTATACAGCTGCTGGTAGCTTTCACCTTGCGCCAGGTCGAAACGACTGACAGTGGAAGGCTCATACCAAAAAGTGTCGGTGGAGGCTCCATTAAAGCTATCTAACGACTCCGTACCATATACGCTTACGAGCGCTGCAGTTTGATCAAGCCTCAAATATCGGCGTCCGTACAGGGTAAGCGGCTGACCACCAAGGTAGTCCGACCTCGTTTCAGTGACGAGGACGCGCGCAGTGTCCCCTCTGAAATCAACCAGTCCGCCGACTTCCTGGCGATCAATCACGTTGCCAATCTGGTTTCCGCTGACTGGATCATACTGGCGCTGCTGCAATTCGAGGATATTGCCTTCCTGGTCAAGGAGGCTGCCCATACAGGCCGACGCAGTTGCGTTCCCGGTTTGGTCGACGTTTCCGTTACCTCCACCGTCGCCGGTATCACCGTCATCAGTACCGGCATCAGCAGACGCACCCGGGGCCTGTGGAATCGAGGCCAGGTTACCGCTGCTCAAGAGGTCGACGAATGCGGCGTAGTTCTCGACGTTCGCCATGATGCTGACAGCGGCCATCAGATTGTCCAGCAGCTGGTCAGCATTGTCCCCTATCGAGAATGGCGTTCGAAAAGGATCGAAATCTTCACCGGGCAAGCCGTACCCTTCGGAGCGGAGCGCATTCAGGAAACTGGCTTGGGCCGACGCAAGCGTTGCTGCATCCGGCAGTTGACCACTCTGGTCGTACCATGTTGATGGACTGGCTGAGGTCGCGACGGCAATGATGAGATCGGTCAGAGGGGTGATGTTGACGTTACCGCCGACTACAGCATAACTATGGAGTGTCGTCTCAGCAGTGCTGCCATTCACGCGAAGCGCACAAGGTAAGGCCGCACTCGCGACCTGCCCTTCGAAGCGCCCACTGCCGTCAGTACCCACGTCATTGGTGAAGCCGCTCCCGTCAGCACACCGGGCCACTACCGAAGCCGCGACAATTGGCGCTCCCACAGCGGCGCGTCCAGACAGGGTAGCCTGTGAGGCGTTACTATCCTCACTCGATGAGCCAGATGACGATGAACCGCCTCCACATCCAACGAGGATGGTGCCCATCACACCAACCAGAAGATTTCGATACCGTGGGTCACTCATTGTACTCTCCCTTGGCCAAGCCTGGCACGGGTAACCCGGTACAACATGGGCAAGCCTTTCACAGGCTCAGATTGAATGCGTACTTCTACATTACCGATCTGTCAGAAAGTGTCAATGCCTTGGGTGCGATCAGTGCTCCGCAGGGGCGGGATGGAGAAACGTGTCACAAAATGGAGGGAGCCCGAGGCCGGTGTTTTCAAGCTCATCAACCACGCTTATTCCAGTTTCTCTGCATTTCAAGGAATGCGTACGACGCCGACCAGGTGATGAGAACGAGACCAACCAGTGCTTGTGTGCCATAGAGGAAACGAATGGGCCCCAGCGGAATCATATCGCCGTAGCCAAGTGTCGTGTAGGTCACCGCCGACATGAATATGAAATCGAGAAATGAGAGTCCATCGTAGCCGGTGAGCTCGCCGGCATGGTTGATCTCTACGAGCCACCAGGCGCTGATTCCGAAGCCCCAGATGGCGACAATGTGAACCAGGAGCAGGCCGAATATTAGTAACAGCATGCGGCGTCGATGTGAAAGCTTGGATTGTCCGACTATGCGACCAAACAGAATGAAAGCTTCGTAGTGCAACATCACCGTCAGTACCGTGGTGATCACAGTCACTAAAAATACAACGATGTGAGCCTGATCAAGCATGGCAGCAATATCTCGGTTGGTGTCGCATCATCTGTAAAATGAAGCTTGCAGATGGGGTGCAAATTGAGGAGTCTGTCTTTCGACCATGTACCTCTTCGATGTATACGATACAGGAGACTTCGCGATGATATCGTTCTCTGGGCGCCCCCGCGTAATCGCATATCTCGCATTGATGACCATCACGACTGCTTCGGCACCGGTTTTGGCCGAGCCTGCGGAATCCGATGTCTGCGTCGTTGGCAAGCATAAGAGAGGCATCGGGCAAACCTATTATCAGCACAACGAAGTCGTCGTCGGAGACTATCGTGAGTTGATGCGAACCTTCGAAATTGCCGAAATGCGCGGCGCCGAAAACGCTGAGACGATGATAGGCCGAATGCGAGCGGCCCTGGAAGCAACACCCCACATCGATAGGAAAATGTATGGCGTGGTGATAGAACCACCGACCTATGTCGATCACAACAGAAGCTGTGGCCGCTTTTCGGAACCGCCGGTAGAAAATGAATATCCGGTCGTCTTCAACACTACCTCCCCTCGTCTGATCGGCCGCATGTGCACGCAGGAACCAGAGATCCGCTTTGACATCGGTCCCACCCGTCCTGTTGCCCTCGGTGTCATGATCGAACTGGACGAGTTTTATGACCCCAAGCTGTCAGCTGAGTCACCGCTCAGCTATGCCGCCTTGAGTCAACGGGCCGACAAGGGGGACAGGTTGGCGTCCCTTATTCGCGGCATCATGGGCGTTCGAATGACGCAGTGCTCAAACCTGCCGGCGTCGATGAAGCTCGTCGCCGTCAGGAACAAGGAGTCGATCATGACGGCGTCCCTGCTCTTTCTCGATGACGGAATTCAGTTACTGACCCGTGACGACGAGACGGGACGGCGTCTGGCCAATATGCAAATGCGCGCAAAAGAACAACTTCGGCGCCGGCTGGAGCGGAGCGCGAATTGGGAGGAAAAGGCTGCGGTTGGTGCCGCGGTCGTCCTAAGTGGTCTTGCCATCATGATGATGAACCAATGCAACGATATTGGTAGCATGAACCCGAAGCCCTGGCTTGAAGATTGCGAATGAGCGTCCAGTCTTACTGAGCCACACTGCGATTCAACTCATACACCGCCATGTTGACCGCAGACGCCAGGTTCAAGGACTCCACCGCAGCGGCACCGGGAATTGTGTATCGCTGGGCACTGAGTCTGGCCAGCGCCTCGGAAGGGACCCCCCGGGCTTCGTTGCCGAACAGATAGCAATCATGATTCTGGAACGCCACGCTGGTGATGGCATCACCGCCAATATCCAGACAGGCCACTTGGGGGTAGCGACTGCCCAGCGTTTCCAGCGTGACATCCGTTTCCAATGGCACATGAAAAATGGCACCCATGCTCGAGCGCACTACTTTCGGATTGTATGGGTCGACACTGCCTGGGCTGAGCAGGCAGCGAAGGCCGCCGAACCAGGCCAAGGTTCGCAGGATGGTGCCCAGGTTGCCGGGGTCCTGCACTTCGTGCAGGTAAATGGCCTTCTCCCTCACTCGTGTTTGTCTGTTAGCGGCAGATGGTAAAGGCGCGACCGCAAGTATACCTTGCGGCGATTTGGTATCCGCCAGTTGAGCCATCTGTTTGTCGCTGATCAGGTGCCGAGGCCAGGGGCTGGGCCAATCCTGATACGCACTGGTGACGAACAGTTCAGCCTGCTGCCAGTGAGTGCTAGCTACTGCAGCCTTTTCCAGCTCCAGCACCAGGTGCTCACCTTCCACCAGGAAGTGCCCGAGGGACTGGCGATATTTCTTCTGGTGAAGCTTCCTGACGTCGTCCAGTTTCACAGTCTGGTTCCGGCCTGGACATTGGGTCTGACCTCTGGGGCCGTCTCAAGGTCCGCCAGCATCGCTTTCGCCACAGCTTCGGCCACCTTGATGCCATCCACGCCGGCTGAGAGGATGCCGCCGGCGTACCCTGCGCCTTCACCGGCAGGATACAGCCCTCGAGTATTCAGGCTTTGCAGGCTTTCGCGATCACGGGTGATACGGACTGGCGAAGATGTGCGGGTTTCAACGCCTGTCAGCAGCGCATCGGCCCGGTCGAAGCCCCGAATCTGCCGTCCAAAAGCTGGCAGTGCCTCACGAATGGCTTCGATCGCGTAATCCGGCAGCGAAGGCGCAAGATCGCCGAGGAGAACGCCTGGCTGGTAGGACGGCTCCACCTCGCCAAGTCTTGTGGATGGCCTTCTCGCGATAAAGTCCCCCACTAGCTGGGCGGGCGCACAATAGTCGCTGCCTCCCAGCACGTAAGCCCTGGCTTCCAGGGCTTCCTGCAGCTCCACGCCTGCCAGTGCATCGCCCGGGAAGTCCTGCTCAGGCTCGATGTTGACCACAATGCCAGAATTGGCGTTCCGTTCGTTGCGCGAATACTGACTCATACCGTTAGTGACCACCCGCCCCGGCTCTGAAGTTGCGGCTACCACCGTCCCACCCGGGCACATGCAGAAGCTGTACACAGCGCGACCGTTTCTGGCGTGATGCACCAACTTGTAATCCGCTGCACCCAGCGCAGGATGGCCCGCATACTTGCCAAGTCGGGCGTGGTCGATAAGGCCTTGTGGATGCTCGATCCTGAAGCCGATAGCAAAGGGTTTGGCTTCAAGAAAAACGCCCCGCCGATGCAACATTCGGAAGCTGTCCCGAGCGCTGTGACCCAGGGCCATGACCACATGGCGGCTCATCAACTGTTCGCCACTGGCCAGTTCCACGCCCCGGACCTGCCCTTCTTCCCGCAGCAGATTGGTCACCTTGTGCTCAAAGCGAATTTCGCCACCGAGACTGATAATCTCTTCCCGCAAACGGGACACCACGCCAGTCAGGCGAAACGTACCGATGTGGGGCTTGCTGACGAACAGAATTTCTTCAGGCGCGCCAGCCTTCACGAATTCGGCCATGACCTTGCGACCGTAGAACTTCGGGTCCTTGATCTGGCTGTACAGTTTGCCATCCGAAAACAGGCCGGCACCGCCTTCACCAAACTGCACATTGGATTCCGGCGACAGCTGTTTATGACGCCACAGCGCCCAGGTGTCCTTGGTGCGGCGTCGCACATCCTTGCCTCGTTCAAGCACAATCGGCCGGAAACCCATCTGAGCCAGCAGCAGCGCTGCAAACAGACCGCAAGGGCCCAAGCCGACGACTATCGGACGCTCTGACAAACCAGCAGGCGCTTCCGCAACGGGGTAGTAGGCCGTGTCTGGTGCAGGCCGAACATGGCCGTCATCAGCAAACCGCGCCAATACCGCCGCTTCGTCATGGACCGCCAGATCAATGATGTAAACGAACTTGATCTCACTGTTTTTCTTGCGGGCGTCGTAGCTTCTCTTGAAGACGGTGAAATCCCGCAGTTCAGACTCGCGCAGGTGCAAGCGCTGCAGAATTGCGGCGCGCAGCGCTTCATCGGGATGATCGAGGGGTAAGGCCAGTTCGGTAACACGAATCATGATATGTCCTGGCTGCCCGGCAAAGGCCTGGCAGCTTGCTGTTCGAAAGTGCGCCCATTGTACTGTCGTGGCGGGAACTTGTCAGGCGCAGACGGCGCAACTGCTTTTGCGGCAAGGCTGGCAGCCGCGTACAATGCAGCGTTTTCCGCAGTGAACAGATGATAAACCCATGGCCCGTTCCAAAAGCAGCAAACGCTGGCTCGATGAGCACGTCAACGATCCCTTTGTGAAACAGGCGCAGCTGGACGGCTACCGCTCCCGTGCCAGCTATAAACTGCTGGAGATCAACGACAAGGACCGCCTGATCCACCCCAACGCATTGGTGCTCGATCTGGGCTCGGCGCCTGGAGGATGGTCGCAGGTATCCGCCAAACTGGTCGGCCATAACGGACGCGTGGTGGCGTCAGACATCCTGCCTATGGACGCCATCGCTGGCGTGGAGTTCATTCAGGGAGATTTCACCGAGCAGATGGTGTTCGACCAGATCATGGCCACCCTGAATGGCAACCTCGCGGACGTGGTCATCTCCGATATGTCACCCAACATCAGTGGCGTGGCCGTGGCAGACCAGGCAGCGTCGATGTATCTGCTGGAGCTGGCGCTGGATATGGCCAGCCAGGTGCTCAAGCCCAAGGGCAGCTTCGTAGCCAAGGTGTTTCATGGCGAGGGTTACGATGACTATATCAAGGCCGTACGTGGCCTCTTCGAGAAGGTGGTCATACGCAAGCCTGACTCCTCACGATCGAGATCCCGTGAAGTCTATCTCGTAGCCAAGGGGTTCAAGGGCTGATGCTGGACTTCCGCAGTGATACCGTCACCCGCCCCTCTCCCGAAATGCGAAAGGCCATGGCCAATGCCGAGGTCGGCGATGATGTGTATGGCGATGATCCCACGGTCAATAGTCTGCAGGCCTACGCGGCTGATCGTCTGGGCTTTGAGGCCGCACTGTTCACGCCTACCGGCACGCAAGCCAACCTCCTCGCCATCATGAGCCATTGCGGCCGGGGCGAAGAATATCTCTGTGGTCAGTCAGCCCATAATTATCGCTATGAGGGTGGTGGCGCTGCTGTGCTGGGGAGCGTTCAGCCGCAGCCGATCGAAAACGAGGCGGACGGCTCGATCGACCTGGAGAAGGCCAGGAAAGCGATCAAGGCGGATGACTTTCACTTTGCGATGACTCGTCTGCTGTCGCTGGAGAACACGATAGGCGGCAAGGTGCTGTCCTTGGACTATCAGAATCGGGCGCGAGCATTTTGTGACGATTATCAGTTGCGCCTGCATCTCGATGGTGCACGCATTTTCAACGCTGCCGTGGCCTCCGGTTGTGACGTCACTGCCATCACCGGCTGTTACGACTCTGTCAGCGTGTGCCTTTCCAAAGGCCTCGGGGCGCCGGTCGGATCCTTACTGCTAGGTGATGCAGCATTTATCGGCCGGGCCATCCGGCTCCGGAAGATGCTGGGCGGCGCCATGCGCCAGGCAGGCGTGCTGGCAGCAGCGGCACGTATCGCACTGGAGCAGGGTCCGTTTCGCCTCCATGAGGATCATGCCAATGCAGCCTATCTGGCCGCTGGCCTCGCCGAAGTTCCAGCACTGGAGATCGACCCCTCTCTTACCCAGACCAATATTGTCTATGCCCGCTGTCGAAGCGGTCGGGCGGCTGAGCTTAAAAAGGCGCTGGCAGCGCAAGGCATCTTGATCACTGCAGGCGACCCGATACGCTTCGTGACGCATCTCGATGTGGACCGTGCGGCCGTAGATCAGTTGCTGGCGGCCATCAAGCAATTCTATCGACAGAGTTGAGCTGGGCCGGACTTCGCCAGGCTACGGATTGTCGCCGCTATTTCCCCACGCTGTGATACAGACAGAAACAGTAACGTGAACTGGTTCCTGTCTCAAAGATGATTATCAAAAAGTTCATGCGATGAGGCCTCTTTCTAAGCCAAGGTGGGGAGGCCTGCGTGCCTATGACCAAGAGGGTTGGTGGCTGGCAATAGCAACCTATCTCTACAAAAATTAGAAATACCTTAGGACCATCCTCATGAAAAACCGACCTCGCCTGCCATTGTGGCTCTGTGCTTTTCTGATGCTGCTGTCAAGTCAGTGGCTGCAGGCTGCCAGCACCCTGACCGTGAATCAGGAATTGACGCTGGACCAATACCTGGAATCCGATAACGGGATCTATCGTTTGTATCTGCAAGGTGACGGGAACCTGGTGTTGAGGGATTGGTCGACGCGAAATTCACTGTGGTCATCTGGCAGCAATGGCAAGGGTGGCGTTCGGGTAAGAATGCAGCCGGATGGCAATCTGGTCATGCGTGACCGACGTGGTCGGGCGGTGTGGTCCAGTAGTACCGCCAGCTCGGGCGGGGTCCGTCTCGTCATGCAAGGTGACGGCAACCTGGTCATGCGCAATAGTCGTGGTGCATCAGTCTGGTCCACTGGGACTGTGCAAGCACCGCCAACTGATACGATCAGGCCGGTGATTACGCTGAACGGCGATGCCACGATCAGCCTCAACCAGGGCGGCACGTTTACCGATCCCGGTGCCAGCGCTTCAGATAATGTTGATGGCAACATCAGTACCAGCATTGTGGTGAGCGGTTCGGTCAATACATCTGTAGCGGGCAATTACGCCCTGCAATACAACGTGCAGGATGCAGCCGGTAATGCGGCGGCTACTGTTTCAAGAACGGTACAAGTCATAGCGCGAGCCAGTGGTACGCTGGAATCGGATCGGGAGCTGAGAACTAACGATCGTCTGACCTCAGCGGACGGCAGTCATTATCTGGCGATGCAGGGGGATGGTAACCTGGTGCTTTATACCGATTCCGGTCGGGCCCTCTGGGCGACAAGCACCAACGGTTCAGGTGCCATCCGTGCCCGTATGCAGGGCGATGGTAACCTGGTGTTGCGCAACAGCGCCGGTTCGTCGGTCTGGTCGAGTGGCACCAATGATTCCGGAGCGGTCAGGTTGGAGGTATTGAACGAAGGCAATGTAGTCCTGTTGACTTCAACAGGCTCGGTGGTTTGGCAGGCGATTGAAACAGTAGGTCAGGATACTACGCGCCCAGTGATCAGGCTGAATGGCGCCAGTAATGAAATGGTCAGCCAGGGCATGGCTTATCGCGATCCCGGCGCGACGGCGACCGATGATGTCGATGGCGATATCAGCAGCCGAATAGCTGTCTCCGGTTCCGTCAATACAGGAACACCCGGTACTTACACATTACGTTATAACGTGTCTGATGAGCCGGTAACGCAGCGGCCACGGCCAGCAGGGCGATTACGGTGTCGCCTTCTGACGATGACGGTAACGACAATCCGAACCCGGTCAATGAGGCGCAGAGCACCGGTAAATTTTCTTCGCCCAATGCAGCCTTATATTCGCTGAACGATTCACGCAGTCGTGCATTTCCAAGAGTCATCAACACCCCGTTTGAAGGTAATGGTCATTCAGAAACATGGGATGGCCGTGTCTTTGTCGCCAAGCGAACTGGTGGTTGGTACGCCCAGGCCTTTCGTCCGGAACGGATTGAGCGTAACAGTGATGGCTCGATAGATTTTACGCGGCAAAATGCCTTTGGTAACAGAGTCACGCTCGAGCTCGAAAGCGATGCGCCTGGCGGAAACCTTAACTGGCTCGCCATCGTGCCCGACAGTGCCGTCAGCGGAGAAAACCCATATCCCTCAGACGCAGCAGGCCGTTTTTCGACATCAGGCAGTTACAGTACCTATAAGGCGATCGTCTACCACACCATTCAGCGGGATGGCCATTCTCGCAACATGGGCTACCGCACAGCTACATTCATCGTCAGCAATGCCAATACGCGAGATGCCCAGGTGAGCAGCGCCGAACTCACGAGTTCTTTCAGAAGTCTCAGACTGCAAAGTGGTGCCCAGTTCATGTGCATCGAGCCTTCAGTCACACTGGATGGCATGTTGATAGTCTGTCAGGGGCATCCGGAAGATCCAGGTCGAATCGATAACCTGGTCTATAGCTGGAACCCGGTAGCTAACGCGACAGCTAGCTGGCGAACCCCGAACTCCATCGCGAACATGTACTGGGATGACCGTAACCAGACAGTCGGCGGCATGCCATTCCGCACACGCTTCCCTATCGCAGAAAGCCCATTGCTCGATGCAGCCGGCAACGAATACAGGCGCAATGACCTGGTTAAGGGTGCTTACCCCTGGATCAGTCATGATGGTTCTGAGTTGTTCTATCAGGCCTCCAGGGAAGGCGTGAACGCACGGCGCACCGCCACCACGGTCGTTGGGCGCTGGACTGGCGGGGTCTTCCGGCACATTGACGGGCCGATCAATCCTTATCGTCACGTCCGGAACCGTTTGTTCGTCTCATCCCCGGGTGCCTTCACCACCATGTGGACACCGTACAAAGATGTCGATGATCTGAAAATACCTTACTCGGTCAGAGGGCCCAGCTATCCCGTTTTTGGCTCCAATTCCCGGGATTACACTGAAGTAGGTTTCGATGACTATCTGGATGGCAACTTCGTGCTGTATTTTGGCATGAACGAACAGATTGACCGGGATGGCGGCTATCAGAGAACGCGTACCCCCGACACCTCCGGCAATTTCAATAATGGAACCCTGGTCGGTGCAAAATTCCCGCTGGAATACAACAATCGGGATGAAATTGTAGGACGCTTTGGGCAAGCGATCTACTTCGGCAACGGTCAGTATGTCGAGGTGGCTAAAAATAGAGGCTGGGACACGCTGGACAAGGGCTTTACCGTCGATTTCTGGGTCAGAAAGATGAACGGTTCCGGTACCGTTCGCTTATTCAACCTGAACGGTGGTATTGAGATATCCCTGCTCAATGGCAGCACCTTGTCGGCGACGGTTACCGATACCGCGAATACCCGTCTGTCGCTGAACGGTAGCAGCATCGCCACGAATAGCTGGACGCATGTCGCCTTGACGGTGGACTCGGCTTCCAGCCAGATGCAACTGTATGTCGATGGCCGCATGGTCGCCAGCCGCAGTACATCCAATTTCGGCTCGGTGAGAACCAGCGGATCGCTCCGAGTCGGACCTGAGAGCTCGAATGCCCTGTTGATCCTGGACGAAGTGAAGGTCTCCAATGTCGCCCGAACGGCTTATGAAATCGGGCACTATGCGAATGTTCGAACCAACAAGGCGGCAAACAGCGCGTTGATGAATAGCATCCCCTCGCACCTGTCCGACCTGCGCTTCAATGTCACCGGCGTAGATAACTTCAGCTCAGCGGCAGCCGACCTGGGTGAAGAACTGTTCAACGATGTCATCCTCTCCAGGCAGCGCACGACCTCCTGTGCCACCTGTCATAATCCGACGCAAGCCTTTACCGACGGTTTACCAATAGCGCAAGGCAATGAGCCCACCGATGCCGGTGTGCGCAATACCCCGATGCTTCTGAACCGCTTGTTCTCATCGATGCAGGGCTGGAGCGGCCTGGATGAAACGCTGGATGTACAGGCCTTGACACCGATTCAGGCCTCGCATGAGATGAATCTGCCGATGACCGAAGCGGTGCAGCGCCTACGCGCAAACAGCAGCTACAACAGTCGCTTTCAGCAGGTGTTTGGCCAGGCACCGTCCGCCGATACCATTGCCCAGGCTTTGGCTAGCTTCCAGGCGGTTCAGTTTGCGCCTCGAACCCGGGTCGATTCGTTCCTGGCCGGTAATGCCTCGGCTCTTAATCCCGCTGAGAAGCGTGGCCTGGATCTGTTCCAGAACAAGGCACGTTGCGCTGGCTGTCACGCAGGTGACAATTTCACCGATGAAACCTTCCGCCATAACGGCCTGACCACGGACAGCGATCCGGGTCGCGCCGAAGTCAGCGGGCGGGATAGGGATTTCCAACTGTTCAAAGTGCCCTCTTTGCGAGAGCTGGTCTCGACCGCGCCCTATATGCACAATGGCAGCCTGGGTTCATTGGAGGCAGTGGTCTCTGCCTATAACGACGGTGGATTCGGCGATCCGATGGCAGATACTGATATCCGACCGCTGCGCCTGACGAGCGCAGAACGCGACGATCTGGTAGCTTTTTTGAGAGCACTTTCGGCTGATTAGGATGCCGATAAAAACGCCTGCTGTGGCCTACAAGCTGGTGTCAAAAAGCCTGGCGAAATGATTGTTGCTGGTGTCCAGTTGGTGGATGGCTTCTTTTAATTCTAGGCCTCCACTCAACGTAGTACCCGTCGTACCAGTAAGGGCCCGATCAACTCAAACAGGATGGTAGAAGCGACTACAACCGGCAGGATGGAGTCACGGTATTGCGGGAATCGCTCCGCCGCGAGCAAGGCCATGCCGATAGCGACTCCAGCCTGGGGTGTGAGGGCCAGCCCAATATTGTGGGGCAGCCCTTCGTGCCCTGGTCGAGTGAGTACGGCTGCCAGAAGCCCACCTACCAACCGGCCTGCCAGCCGCAGAACGATATAGGCGAGCGTCAACATGAGTGCATCGTCCACCTTGTACAAATCGATGCTGGCCCCGGACAACACAAAAAAGAACACTAGAAATGGCCACTCGATCAGCTCGATTTCCTGGAACGAGCGGGTATGGTGATGGGAGCAATTGGCCACCAGCCCTCCGGCGACCATTGATGCCAGCAGGGCTGATACGCCCAGAAACGATGACAGCCCGGTCAACAACAGAATGATCGCAATAGCTTCGATCTGAGTCGGCTCGCCCGGCTTTAGACGACCGGTCAGCATGGCCGCGGGCAGCCCCACCGCAAAGCCTAACAGTATCGCACCACCCAACTCCCACATGGCATGCCACAAGGCCAGCTGGCCCTCGGCACCCACCATCCAGCCGAGAATCGACATGCTGACGCCGAACAGGACAATACCCCAGGCGTCATCGATAGCGACGACACCCAGCAAAACCCTGGGCACCAACCCAGTGCGCCCACTATCCCGCACCGACTCGCTGACAGCAGCGGGATCCGTCGCTACTGATATGGCAGCCAGCGAGACAGCCACAACAATGGGAAACCCGAGCATTAGCAGGCCCGCGCCAACCAATAGGTCGCTCATGAGGACGACACTGAGAGAAGTCACCAGAATCAGCCGACCAGTCTGCCGCAACTGCCCAAACTCCAACTCGTTACCGAGCAGGAAAGCCACCATGACCAAGGCCAGCTGAATCAAAGGCGTACTCAGCCCCTTCAGCAAATCGTCAGCGGGAGCACCCAGCCATACCTGCTGAATGAAGGCAATGCCAATACCCACCATCATCAGAATGGATATCCGCGGAATGTTCGTCCGGCGGGCAATCGCAGCCGCGAAAATACTGGCGGACAGAATGACGCCGAGCAGCATCATGTTGATGGTGGCGTTTGTGGTGTCGATGGATAGCCAATGTGGGAAAAGCTCACTCAAGGGTGATTATCCGCCGACCGAAGAAAACGATCGGAACGCTATGGCTGAAGAAGTGCTGCGGGTACTGGGACCGCAGAAGATCTGATTCGCTGCCTTCATTTGACAAACTCACTTCGCCATATGCCCCACATAAGCGGTGATGAAGGCTGCTTCCTGAAAAGCCTTCAAGCCAGTCTCAGTAAACGCTATCGGCAGTGGATTGGCTGACAGTGTAGACTTTGCCAGCGATGTAGGGATCAATTTCACCTCCAGCTGAACATCGGCGATTAACTGAATAGCCGCCTCGAGCTTGAAGCTGCTCGAGCCACCAGCAAATTTGCCTTTCGTCATTCGTTCCTTGATCGCAACACAGCTCACCTCATTTCTGGCCAGCATGTCCGCAAAGTCCGACTGGAACTGCTTCAGGTCTTCCCGGGTATGGTTCTTGTTGAGGGTCAACTTGCGTATCTTGCTTTCGGGCAAGCTGAACTGCCCCCGGTCCAGCTCCAGCAAACAGACCACCGCATCGCTACCGGTCAACTCAACTCCGCAAATAATCATCGCCTTCCTCCTGGTATCATCGGCTCAAGCGTTGAAGATACGCTGGCCACAGCTGGACGTGACGTTTTAGCATGCTGACCGAGTCAATCATATAGCCAGAGGTTCACCCGCCATGGAACACCCTCACCGCATTTACCTCGCTGGACCGGAAGTCTTCTTTCCGAAAGAGGAGCACCAGACCATCGTCGCGGAGAAAAAACGCCTTCTTCAGGCGCAAGGGTTTGTGGGTGTAGATCCTCTGGATGCCGATCTCGTTTTTGACAAGCAGGAAACGAAGCAGGCTCATGCTCTGCGAATATACAGGGCAAACCGCGATCTCATGGACAGCTGCAGCGCGATAATAGCGAACCTGACGCCATTCCGGGGCATCAGCGCCGACCCAGGCACCGTCTTTGAAGTTGGCTATATGATCGGTCACGGCAAACCGGCATTCGGGTTCACCATGGACAAGCGGCCTTATCTTCACAGGGCTGGCGCGGCAACTCAGGGGATCACTGGCCACACCATCGAGGATTTCGAACTCAGCGACAACCTGATGATCGAGTGCGGAATGGCGGAGTCCGGAGGGGGGCTGTATGTGGCGAACACAGAGGGAGATCATAGCCACTTTTCAAGCGAGCTGTTCCGCACCTGTGTTAAGGCCCTTACCGTGAAGTCCCTTTCTGGTGGTACATATTCTCATCCGCATAACTAAGCAGAAGGTCAGCATCCTCCCCGTTTTCCGGATAACACGCCACGCCGATGCTCATGGAAGGCATATTAATCCCGCCAAAATCAGGGCCCAAGGGTTCGGTCATGACCTCGACAATCTGTTCAAGCTTTTGGGTAACTGCATCCCCCGCCTGGATGTCCGTCAATAGAACAACGAATTCATCGCCACCAAGCCGAGCCACTGTGTCCGTTTCACGCACGCAGAGTTCAAGCCTGCGTGCAATGGTGCAGAGCACACGATCACCAGCCGCATGACCATACGTATCATTGATGAGTTTGAAGTCATTAACGTCCAGAAACAGTAAGGCCAAGCGATGCTGTTGGCGTGGGGCGGCACGCAACGCCAGGGCGAGCCGATCATTGAACAGAGAGCGATTGGTCAGACCGGTGAGTGGGTCGTGATGGGCCAGGAATTTCAGTTTCTCTTCTGCATGCCGAAGGGCGGTCACATCCCGGGCTACCCCGATTCGCACATGATCCTCTTCGGACCACTGCGCAGACCAGAGGATATAGACCACAGTACCGTCTTTATGGATATAACGGTTGCGAAAATCACGATGGGGCTGGCCACTCATGACCCGGACGATAGAGGCACGCGAAGCCTCCTGGTCCTCAGGGTGTACATAGTCGGTGATGGCGGTCCCAGTTAATTCCTCAGCACTGTAGCCAAGCAAGTTCTCACAGGCGTCACTGACGAAAACAATCAGGTTATGCCTGTCGACCACAAAGACTGGGTCCAACAGCAGACTGATGAGCTTGGGATATAGCGCTTGCAGATCAACGGACATAATTCAGACAACAGCTTGATGACTTGTATACCCGAGCATAGCGCATACTGCGCTGCCCGAGCCAAATGATCGATGTAGTCCACCGCCAAACAGTACGCCTTTGATAAGCTGCCGACCGACCTTGATAACGGCCGGTAAAATTCTAGTTGGCAGGTCTTCCGAAGTTCTGCACCCAGTATCGGCTGTAACCCGAAGAACCAGGTGACGTCGTGATGAGCGATGCGCCCATTTCAGTCACGCTCGAACTCATGATATTGCGGCAATGTCCAGCGCTGGACAACCAACCGTTCATCACACTGCCGACCGTGTACTGACCACCAGCGATATTCTCCGCCGCTGAAGACCAGCGATAGCCGGCATTGTTCATTCGCTGCCCCATTCTCGAGCCGTCGCTGCCTGTGTGACTGAAGAAATTGTTGCTGGCCATATCCCTGGCGTGCGTCGTTGCAGCCGAATCAAGCTTGCAGCTCCAGCGCAGGGCAGACTGCGCAGCATAGTGTGTTCCCCCACAGCTACGGGCGTTGGACCGCGCCGCATTGACTGCCCGGAGCATTTCGACGTCGACAGAACTCATGCACCCATCTATCGAGCCTTGCGAGGTCTCCCCTGCACTTTCCACGGTACGGAACTGCCAGCTCTGCCACGTGGCCTCATCACCCGAGGCCGACATCAGCCCGCTCTTGATGACAATCTGATAAAGCGTGTCAGGTGACAGTGTTGATTGTGGAACCAGGCGAACCTGATCACTGCCAGCGGCATACTCGACCTTGATGCCGATTGGACTGCCCGACTTCCGAATTTCCAGATTGTCCGTATTCACAGTAGCCGGGATCAGATCTTCAGAAAAATTCAAGGTCACCTTGGTGGACAACGCCCGATCCTGACTATTCTGGCCTGGGCTAGTCGACTCCACCTTCAGTTCAGCTGGCGCTGGCGCAGGAGGCGGAGTTGGTGTGGGCGCCGGTGCTGCAGGCNTTGGCGTTGGCGTTGGCGTTGGCGTTGGCGTTGGCGTTGGCGTTGGCGTTGGCGTTGGCGTTGGCGTTGGCGTTGGCGAGGCTACCGGCGGCGCCGGCTTGTTGAAAGGGTTATTGCTGCTACCAGAGCCTGAAGCGTTACCCGCCCCATTCGAACTGGAACCTCCGTTTGATTCCAGGTTCCCGGCGAAGCCAGACCCGCCACTTCCGCCCTGATTCGCTGCCGGTCGCAGGCCTTCGTCGACGGTGCCTTCATAGTCGATTGGCGAAGACGTACTGCCTGTGTCGACAGATCCCTCAGCATCGACTCCGCTGGCGGCTTCTTCGACCGTATCTGCTGTGGCGAAGGTCTGTGCCTCGGTCTGGGCAGAGACACTTCCGCCGTTCGAGGATTCATCGCTGCAGGCAGCGAGTGTAGTGAAAAAACAAGCGAGGATGGCCGCTGGGGCACGCGATAAGAGAATATTCAAGATTGCTATCCCTGTCTGATTGAAGCGAATTCTTCGATCGGGCAAAGCAAACTCTTGCTGGCTGTCTCTACCTTGCGTCGCATGTTAAATGAACAGGCGTGCCACGCGCATAGGCCAGACGGCTCAAATTTCGCCCAAATACAGGGGTCCTTTGTGTCGTAATATGCCAAATGGTCGTCCATCGAGGGCCGCCAGTCCGAGCCCGCCCAAAGCCGTCAAACTACAAGATCTTGCAAGCCTGCTGGTTGTCTACTGGTATTCCCGTCTCGCCGCGAGCATTGATTTAGCCTAATCTAGGTAAGCAAGCATGTACGGAACAAACAATAGGAGCACAGCGCGTATGTTGAACCGTTCACTGTCGGCAGCCATGATCTTTTCAGTTCTGGCGGGCCTGGCTGCGTGCAGCAGCAAAGAAACCATTGAAAGTGATATGGGTATGTCAGATGCGCCGGACTGGGTGAATGAAGGCACACAGGCAGTGGATGACGATGACGGCCGCTATATTCAGGGCGTTGCTTATGCGCCGCCGCTGAATGATCAGTCTTTGCAGACCTCGACAGCCGACGGCAGGGCCAGGGCCGAAGTCGCCAGAGTGGTCTCCAGCTTCGTCGACAGCACCCTGAACGATTACACAGCCAGCACGGGCGATACTGCTGTCGCGAACATTGAACAGACCATCGTCAATTCAACGAAAACGGCTCTGAACGGCGCCAAGATCAAAGGCCGCTGGAAAGATGAAGACACCGGAAACATCTATTCCTTCGCAGAGATGGATATGGATGTCCTGGATGACTCGATCCAGACAGCCAGCAAACTGTCCGAAAACTTCAAGGCGTTCTACAGCAATAATGCGAATGCCAATTTTGAACGGTTCGTGGAAGGAAATAAATGATGAAAATATGGGCCATTATCTTTGCAGCCATGCTGTTCAGCGGCTGCAGTACGTCGGTCGAGCGAATAGACAGCGATACTACAGTCGATCTGAGCGGCGCCTGGAACGACAGCGACTCGCGCCTGGTCGCCCAGGAGATGATTCAGGATGCCCTGTCTCGCCCCTGGATCAGTGATTACACCGGTCGAACCGGCGAGCGGCCTGCTGTTATCGTCGGTACGGTTCGTAACCTGAGCCATGAGCACATCAACCTGAAGACTTTTGTCGCCGATATGGAGCGGGAACTGGTCAACTCTGGTCGGGTGGACTTCGTCGCGTCCAGAGACGAGCGTGGTGAAGTACGTGACGAACGACTTGATCAGGATCTGAATGCACGCGAAGAAACACGTAATGCAGCCGGTCAGGAATTAGGCGCTGATTTCATGCTGACAGGCCAGGTCAACACCATCATCGACGCTGAGGATAACGAGCAGGTTCGCTTCTACCAGGTCGACCTGACCCTGATCAGCATGGCTGATAACCGCAAGGTCTGGCTGGGCCAGAAGAAAATCAAGAAGCTGGTTAAAAACGCGTCCATTCGCTACTAGACCGCTTTAAGGTGATCTCCGGGATGCGAATGTTTCGGTTTCTGGCGACACCACTGCTGGGCTTAGGCTTGCTGTATCTGCAGGGCTGTTCGTCCTGGCAGATCAACCAGCTCTCGACCGCCCTCCCGACAGCGGGTCCCGAGGAGACCCTGAAAAAGCTCGAAGAGATCGATCCGTCAGATCGCGACAGAACTCAATACCTGTTAAACCGTGGCGTGCTGAAGCTCTATAGCGGCGATCTGGACGGTAGTCGACAGGATCTCGAGCAGGCCAAGGTCATCATGTCTTCCTTACAGGCGGTCAGTCTCACCGAGAACTTTGGCGCGCTGACGGCGAACGAGACGCTTCGCAGCTATACCGGCACGCCGAGTGAGCAGGTGCTGGTGCATGCCATGCTGGCGATGGGCTATTTGTTCAGTGGCAATCTCGATGGTGCAAGGGTCGAAATGCTGCAGGCGAACGTGACAATGAGCCGCCTGGGCGAAAGAGAATCTGTCAGCGGGCAATTGGCGAGCGTGCGCTTTCTCGCCGGGCTGATTTATGAAATGAACGGTGAGCTGGACGACGCCCTGATCAGCTACCGCAGCGCGCATGAGATCATCAAGACTCGTGGTGAGCAGGTACCTGATGCCCTCGCGACAAGCTTGCTGAATGTGAGTCTGCGGCAGAACAACGATGAAGAATATGAAAAACACGTCGCCGAATTTGGTCGCAAGGCCTCATTGCCCAAGGCCAACGAAGGCGAATGGATTGTGTATTATCACGATGGCGTGGTGACGAACAAGACTGAAGCCCGACTCTCGGTATTTGAGCCAAAGCTGAGGTCTCTGATCAGTGTGGTGGTCCCGCAGTATCCGCCATCGCGTTACCAGCCCAGACGTCTTTCCATCAAGTCCGGGAATGGCAAGGTCGGGGCCGGCACTGATGTGAACAGCACCGAAGTCATCGAGATGATCGAGCGTCGGGCACGCGAAGACCTTGCTGATCAAAGCGCCAAGATCATGGCAGCGGCCACTGTACGTGCAGTGGCCAAATACCAGATGGTGAAGGAAGCTCAGAAAAACGGGGGCGGTTTAGGCGGTCTACTGGCCAATATTGCCGGCGTGCTCTCAGAGCAGGCGGATGTGCGGAGCTGGAATATGCTGCCTTCGTCGATTCAGGTCGCGCGGACAGTAGCGCCCCTGGACTCCCCGGTGCAGATAGTAGGAAAGGGTCTAGCGTTGCCGCCACTGAACGAGCTTGGCGCGAGCCGTAGCCGGGCAGTTCGGTACGGTGTTGCACTGGTGAACAGCCTGAATAATCGCCTGCTCAGTTATCCGCCTGTCAAAGGCATCAAATCAAATGAAGGACAGCCGAATGAACAATAAGCCTGTACTCAGTTCATCTGTGATTCAGCCAAGGGCACTTGCCAGTGTCGTGGTGTGGCTCAGCCTGCTTGTCATCACTGCGTGTAGCTCCACACCCGAACGACCCGACTGGCTGGATAGCCCGGAATCTTCCTACCCTGCCACCACACATCTGACGGCGACCGGATCAGCCGATGACCGACAAACCGCTTCGGATCGAGCCATCAGTAACCTGGCCAAAATATTCGAAGTAAACGTTCAGGAAACGTCGACCGATTTCAGTAGCGCCCAGGTCAACGCAACCCAGGGGCAGCAGCAGATCACCAATGAACAGAAAATCACCCGAGCGGTGAGCACCGAGACCAGACAGGTGCTGCAAGGCGCTCAGGTTGTCGAGTACTGGGAAAACGAACAGGGGCAGGTTCACGCCCTGGCCGTATTGGCCAAGCAACCTGCCTCCAACCGCTTTCGCCAGGCCATACTAGCGGCTGATGGCGAGATCAAGGACCTCATACAATACGCCAGTGTCACTGCCAACAATCCGCTATCGGCGCTGAGCGCCCTCAAGCGCGCTCGCAGTGCCCAGATTCGACGTGACCAGTTGAACCAGAGCCTGATGATCGTTGCCGATGGCCGGGGCATCAAGAGTCAGTACGATCAGGCGGCCGTGGATACGCTCATTCGCAATGCTCTGGGCACCTTGCCGGTTACAGTGCAAGCCGACGACCCGTCGGTGAAAGCCGAGCTTCAGCGCGCCCTGACCAAACTCGGTGTGAAGACCGTGGCCGAGTCTGAGTATGTATTGCGCGGGTTTACGGATATGGCCCCGGTCACGGAGCAGCAGGGCTGGTTCTGGCTGCGGGGTTCTTATGAGCTGATGCTGCAACGCAACGAGACCGTGATGGCCAAGCAGCGCTGGCCGGTAAAGGTCTCTGCTGCTGACGCTGGCATGGTTCAACAGCGCGCTCGGGACGAACTCAATCAGAAACTGCCGGGGTATCTGTTCGAGCTGTTGTCCAGTGAGACTGACTAGCCAGCAAGTGAGCTGAACGACCATCGACTATCCTCAGGCACGCCTTTGCCCTTCTTTCGAAGGCAGACTACATTTGCTGACAAGTGATGCGCCTCGTGACGACATGCGCGCAGCCCCTGGAAGCTCAAATATCAGACGGCGCCTCCCGGGATTTATCAACTCTTTTCGAGAGACCCATTACGCCCATGAGCGACCAGACTTCGATCAATGTAAGCGACTACTACGACACTGATACCTTCAAGCGCATCAAGGCCTTCTCTGAGGGCCGCGAAACACCGTTCCTGGTCATTGATACTGCTACCATCAACCGCCAGTACGACGAGATGACGGACGCCTTCCCTTACGCCAACGTATACTACGCGGTCAAGGCCAATCCGGCACCGGAAGTCCTGACGATGCTGCGCGATAAAGGGTCAAACTTCGATATTGCATCGATCTACGAGCTGGAGAAGGTGCTTGCCCTGGGCGTCACCCCGGATCGCATAAGCTTTGGCAACACTATCAAGAAATCCCGTGACGTCCGCGCCTTCTTTGAAAAAGGCGTACGCATGTATGCCACGGACTCCGAGGCGGACCTGCGCAATATCGCCAAGGCAGCACCAGGATCGAAAATTTACGTCAGAATCCTCACTGAAGGCACCCTTACCGCAGACTGGCCACTTTCACGCAAATTCGGCTGCCAGACCGACATGGCCATGGATCTGATGATTCTGGCTCGGGATCTGGGCCTGGTGCCCTATGGCGTGTCTTTCCACGTCGGCTCCCAGCAACGCGATATCGGCGCCTGGGATGCGGCCCTCGCCAAGGTCAAAGTCATCTTCGAGCGGCTGCGGAAGGAAGACGGCATAGAGCTGAAAATGATCAACATGGGCGGTGGCTTCCCAGCCAATTACCTGACCCGCACCAATGACCTGAAGACCTATGCTGAGGAAATCACCCGCTATATCCGGGAGGACTTTGGCGAAGACTTTCCCGAGATCATCATCGAGCCGGGTCGTTCATTAATTTCCAACGCCGGCGTACTGGTCAGCGAAGTGGTGCTGATCTCACGCAAGTCGCGCACAGCCCTGGTTCGCTGGGTCTTTACCGACGTGGGCAAGTTTTCCGGCCTCGTGGAAACCATGGACGAGGCGATCAAGTTTCCAATTCATACCGAGAAAAAAGGCGAAGTCGAGGATGTGGTGATTGCCGGTCCAAGCTGCGACAGCGCGGACATTATGTATGAAAACTACAAATACGGTTTGCCGCTTAATTTGGCGATAGGCGATCGACTGTACTGGCTGTCTACTGGCGCCTATACGACCTCTTACAGTTCTGTAGAGTTCAATGGGTTTCCGCCGTTGAAGGATTATTATATCTTGGCTGGTGACGCCTGCGAGTCAGTTCGAGAATGCAAGACTGCAGCAGGTGGCGTGAGGGCGCCAGGCAAAAACGTCAGCCGCTGCAGCAACCAAAGTTCTGCAGCGGCTCACCTGCAATGCGATGATGCCTAGCTCGGCTGCTTCAAATTCCCTGCCTCAGTCAACAGCATGTCATCGTGCTCCGACATGTTCCAGGGCAGAACGCCTGGGGAAATGTGCAGGAAGTGCAGATACTTTTCGAACTGATCCAGGATGTCTGTAATGATGTCCTGCTGATCAAAGCCGTAAATATCGTAGGACTGGCCCCCAAGTCGCAGAAACACTTCTGCCCGATAATAGAATTCCTCCTGACTATTATCGTGCGCCATTTCCGGAAACGCGAAGCCCGGGAGTGGATGTTCGACGATGCGTACCTCATAAATGAAATCCAGCTGACCTTCCCGGATGACCTCCAGATACAGACGTGAATTCGCTTCGTCCTGATGAAACTGTGCTGGCCACTCGCTTTTCTCCAGTTCGCGCTGTACACGTCGCATGGCCTTGGCAACTGTGGTATCCGCAAATGTTTGTACAGCGTCTCGATCAGGGAAATTCACCAGCCCGGCCAAACGACGTTTCCACAAGCCTCGGCCAGAGGTACCGGATAAACGATTGCTCTGCACATAACTTTGCAGGCTCTCCTTTTGATGCCCCTCGATCACCAGAGCGCGCCACAGACCAAGGGCTGAGATCATCATGATGATGGAGAACGGCAGTGCACTCGCAATGGTCATTGTCTGCAAGGCGCTCAGTCCACCGGTCAGTAACAGAGTGGCCGCCACGATACCCTCTGCCGACGCCCAGAATACGCGCTGCCAGGCAGGCGTCACGCTAGCGCCACCGGAAGCCAGTGAGTCAATGACCAGCGAGCCGGAATCTGACGAAGTAACGAAGAATGTGATGATCAGAATGACGGTGACGAATGACGCGATGGATGTGAGCGGGAGCACTTCATAGAGCTTGAACAGCGCGATCGCATGATCTTCCTGTACGAAGCCAATCAGCGTGCTATAGCCCTCATTCATGATGTGGTGCAGCGCGGTGTCGCCAAAAATGGAGAACCACAGAAAGGTGAAGATCGAGGGTACCAGCATCACGCCCATAACGAACTGGCGGATGGTTCGTCCACGGCTGATCTTCGCTATAAACAGGCCTACAAATGGCGCCCAGGCTATAGTCCAGCCAAAGATGAACAGGGTCCAGTTGCCAATCCAGTCACTGCGTGTGTAGGCCTGCAGATTGAAGGTGCGCTCGATGATATTGTTCAGGTAGCTGCCTGTGTTCTGCAGAAAACTTTCGAGGATATGAATAGTTGGCCCTGCGAAGAACACGAAGGTCATCAGCAGCACAGCCAGGCCCATGTTGAGGATGGACAGTCGCTTCACACCTTTGTCCAGTCCAGCCACTACCGAGAAAATTGCGAGTCCGGTAATGATCGCTATGGCGATAATCTGAACGGTCACATCCACCGGAATGACTGGCCATAAATAGTTCAGACCTGCGTTGATCTGCGCCACCGACAGGCCAAGCGTGGTAGCAATACCGAACATGGTACCGAGAATAGCGAACACGTCCACTGCATGACCGACTGGGCCATATATGCGGTCGCCGATCAGCGGATAGAGCGCTGAGCGGATGGATAGCGGTAGGCCGTGTCTGAAGGCGAAATACGCCAGCACCAGTCCCACCAGGCCGTAGATGGCCCAGATATGGAAACCCCAGTGGAAGAAGGCAATCTGCATCGCCTGTTTCGCTGCATCGACCGTCTCCCCTGCCCCCGCAGGTGGACTCGCATAATGGAGCACCGGTTCTGCCACACCGAAAAAGAGCAGCGCGATACCGTAGCCCGCCGAGAACAGCATCGCGAACCAGGCTGGAAAGCTATATTGCGGCTCTGCATGGTCTGGCCCGAGCTTGATGTTGCCCCAGGAGGACAGCGCGATGATGACAATGAACACGAGAAAAAAAGCGACGGCAAGCATGTAGAACCAGCCGAAGGTCTGGGTAATGTATGCCAGGGTGTCTGCAAATGCCTCGCCCGCCAGCTCTGGAGCGCTGACGGTGCCGATCACCAGCAGCAGAATAATGATCACGGCGGGTAAAAAGACCGGCATGAGTAGCGTTGATTTGGGGGATTTTGCGTCTGCCATCAATCCGTCCTTAACCGTTGTTGTTATGGGGTGCGAGGAATATTGATCTAGTTGAAGAACAACCACAGTAGGCGGTTACGAGTAATTGGGTGGAGTAGCCCACATGGATCGGTCGAGATATCTTCATCCTGCTGCCATACTCTGACAGGTCGAATTTCATTTGCGATCAGTCAGATGCTAGGACCACATGAGTAAAACAGACTTGCACCAGACCTTGCTGGACATTTGCGCAGACATGGCAGGCTGCAATGACAAAGGCGCGGTTGCGAACTACATACCCGAGTTGGCCAAGGTCAGTCCGGATCGCTTCGGCATTTCGGTCTGCCTTGCCGACGGGCAACAGTTCAGCGCTGGCGATGCTACGGCCCGTTTTTCTGTTCAGAGTGTATCCAAGGTCTTTACATTGGCTATTGCGCTTGGCCGCTATGGTGACGGCCTGTGGCGCAGGGTTGGTCGAGAGCCATCGACCCATGAGTTCAATTCGGTGCAGGAGCTCGAGCTCCGTAAAGGCATCCCGCCCAATCCGTTCGTCAATGCGGGCGCGCTCGTCACGACAGATATGATTCTTGCTGGTTCGACGCCAGCTGAGACCCTGGGTGAAATGCTGCGCTTCGTTCGCCAGGCTGCGTCCGATGATGACATCCTCATCGATCCGGCTGTCGCCGCATCGGAGACCATCACCGGCCACAAGAACTGGGCACTTGCCCATTTTCTCGCCAGCTTCAAGAATCTGGAACACCCCTGCGAGCGGACGCTGGGCGTCTACTTCCACCACTGCGCTATCGAAATGACCTGTGAGCAATTAGCGCATTTTGGTCGCTTTCTCGCAGGCTTCAGCCATTCGCCAAGCCTGGTGTCGAGAGACAATGTGCGCAGCATCAATGCGCTCATGATGACCTGCGGCCACTACAACGGTTCTGGCGAGTTCGCCTATCGGGTCGGCATTCCTGCCAAAAGCGGCGTTGGCGGCGGTATTCTGGCCATTCTACCTGGCAAGGCGTCCATCGCAGTCTGGTCACCCGGATTGAACAAGCAAGGCAACTCCCTGCTCGGTACGCGAGCGCTCGAAGCGCTTTCAAAGTCTCTCGAGTGGTCGGTGTTTGATTCTGGAAGGTGATGGAAGGTGTCTGGTAAAGCAGCGACGATTCAGCTTAGCATGGGTCATGCGTCTCTCGAGAACCCTCTCGACCTCTCTCCAGCCCCAAACCTATAGGCCTAACTCATGAATCAGATCAAAGTCGGTAGCCGGATTGTTTACCAGGTCCATGCCCCTACGACCTTCCTGTTCAACATCTCGGTAGCGCGAAACGAACATCAGCAAATTGTTGAAGAATTGTTCGAGGTCGAACCATTCTTCAAGATCGAAGAATGCGCTGTCAGTCCCCTTGGAAATCGACTGGTTCGGCTGTCCGTATCACCGTGCGACCTGACTGTCAGCTACAACGCAACCGTCAACCTCAACGTCGAAGAGGCGCAGGCGACAGATGTAAGCGAGACGCCTTACGAACAGTTGCCGGCCGATATTCTTCCCTATCTCAACCCAAGCCGATATTGCGAATCCGATAAGCTTCTGGAATTTGCGACGAAGCAGTTTGGTTCGCTGGTGCCGGACTACTCGCGGGTGACGGCCATCTGCAACTGGGTCTACGAAGAGCTGTCCTATACCGCTGGCAGTACTGGACCCACAACGACGGCCTGCGATGTGCTCGAACTCAAACAAGGCGTGTGCCGCGACTTCGCGCATGTCAGCATTAGCCTGTGCAGAGCGCTGGGCATCCCAGCCCGGTACGTAGCCGGATATGCCGTAAACCTGAACCCACCAGACTTTCACGGTTTTTTCGAAGCCTACCTGGACGGTCGCTGGTTCCTGTTCGACGCCACGCGGCTCGCCCCTGTGGGTGGGTTCGTCCGCATCGGCACCGGTCGCGACGCAGCTGATGTTGCATTCAGTACTATCCGTGGAGACGCCGAAAGCCCAGAGATGCAGGTGTGGGCCAAGGAGGAGCATTCGGATGATAAGTTACTTGATCCGGACAATGTCGAGACTGCGGTAAGCTCGGCGCCTTGAACCGTGCGCCGCGTCAGCGCTTGTCTGGGCCTGGATAGCCAAAGCGGTGCCCGTCTTTCCAGGCTCGAGGCTGATTACCGTGCGCAGGTATTCCGCCCGCATCACGCAGCATTCGCGCCACGTGCAGGATGTTCCAGGTCATGAATGCGGTTTTTTGCTGTGTGAAGTCATTGTCAAAGCCAGCCCGTGAGCCGTCTTCTCGCGAGTCCCCGTAGCTCAGTCCAGGGCCCGCCTCACCAATCCAGCCAGCATCTGCCTGAGGCGGTATCGTGTAACCAATATGTTGTAAGCTATACAGGATGCCCATCGAGACGTGCTTGATGCCATCTTCATTGCCAGTAACCAGGCAGCCGCCGACCTTTCCGTAGAAGATATATTGTCCATAGTCATTCAAATCACCTGAATGGGCATAAAGCCGTTCGATAACACGAGAGCATATTGATGACCGCTCACCGAGCCAGATAGGTGTACCGAGGATAAGAATATCTGCAGCCTTCACGCTTGCGTACAGGTCCGGCCATTCATCGTTATCGAAGCCATTTTCAGTCATATCGGGCTGAACACCAGGCGCCAGTAAATGGTCCACTGCTCGAATCGATGTTACCTTGACGCCCTGCGCTTCCATCAATGCCTGCGACGCCTGCATCAGCGTCTCCGTGTGAGATGTTTGCGGGGAAGGCTTTAAGGTCGTGTTGATGAAAACAGCACTGAGGTCTGAATAGCCAGCGGGAGGTGAAGATTGAGTGCCCATGGGTAAATGGTCCTGTCGGAGTGAATGAGGCGCCAGGCAAGCAGTCACATCAGCGAAACCGCAGCGCGATCTCGAATTTTGTACGGACTCCCTCAAGGCAATGGTCAAAAATCTTCAATCGGAGTCGTCGCCATGTCTCGCTGACTAGTTTTGACATCCGGTCTGGAACTCCGCATCGAGACCACAATATGGCAGCCACAAGTGTCGATCTAATATGCACTCCTACTGTAAACCGCGTTTCTATTTGCAGTAATAGACTGGGATTTATAGTTTTTTTATAATGGCCTAAATATTGCTTATAAACGATGAATAGCGTATCTCCATGTTCAGAAGGAAGTCTCAGATGTCTCTGTTCAGTCGACTCACCACTATCAGTGTATTAAGCGTCAGTGTTTTCATAGCTGCTCCGGCAAGCGCAAATCTCATCCAGAACGGAGGTTTCGAGCAGCCGGACGTCAAAGCAGGCACCTGGAAATATTTCGCCTCCAGCAATGTCGCCGGATGGGAAGGCAGCAATATCGAAATCTGGGATAGCTACAACGGTGTCGTGGCTTTCGAGGGTGCCCAGCACGCCGAACTGAATGCTCATCCATCCAGCGGCGGTGCTTTCAGCATCTTCCAGAGTTTCAGCACTACTGTAGGCAAATGGTATGACCTGAGCTTCGCGTATCGCGCACGGCAGTCAAACAAGGAAAGTTTCGCCGTCGATGTCGCAGGCCTTAGCCTGACTCTGGATGACCACACGACGAACGGCTGGAGCATCTACGACGGCGGCTTCCTCGCGATATCGGACTTTTCCACACTCAGGTTTACCTCGATCTTCCCCGAGACTGGCACCGTCGGAAACTTCATCGACGATGTGAGTGTGATCGCATCAGTGCCTACCCCTGCGAGTCTTGGGCTGGTAGTACTGGGCTTGCTGGGTTTTGGGTTGCGCCGCTTCAAGTAATTAGTCAGTACTGAGTTCTGCTTCGATGGGTCTGTGTCATACAGGCCCATTTCTATTTCTGATCGCCTCAGCAGCCGGAATGAAATCGCTTATGATGTTCGCGCAGGGTCTGCGCCAGAGTCATCGGATCGAAGGGTTTTGGAATCACACCGAATGCCCCCAGCGCTTGAAAGCGATTGAGCTCTGTTTTGTGAACCTTGGCGGTCATGAACAGCACAGGAGTCTGAGCAAGATCCATTTGCGCCTGCAAGGCCTTCAGTATGGCCGGCCCATCCATATCCGGTAGCATGACGTCGAGAAGAATAAGATCTGGCGAAAACTCTTCTACCTGCACCAGGGCGGATCTGCCGTCTTCACAACTCAAGAGCGTCAGTCCGCCTACTACCTCAATCGCCAGCCTGGCTATCGTTCTAATCGAAGGGTCGTCCTCAACGTGGAGCACCTTTTTCAGTGGCTTCATTCTGCCGCTCCTATTCCGCCTATCAATCGACGTACTGTTTCCGTCAGTTGATCACCAGCCTCCTGGTTCTTTGTGATGACAGCACTGACCCTGCCTGCAAGCGCCCTCGGGACCTCGTGGCCTGAAAGCACCACCACCGGGATGTCAGGCTGAGCCTGATGGAACACCTCCCACAGACTCTCGCCTGAGCCGTCCGGAAGCTTGAGATCCAGCAGGACCAGATCAAAGTGTTTCTCGCGCAGCCGATAATTGGCCTGCTGTAGTGTTAGCGCCTGTTCGACCTCCGCAATCCCGCGCAGTTGTGTGCGAATGACCGCACCAAGATCCGCATCGTCTTCGACGTGAAGAACACGCGGCGGTCCGTTGGGACGGAATCTTGCCGAGCCTGAGCTGTGATTGGGCAACCTGATCCAGAACCGGCTGCCATGACCCTCCATGGATTCAAAACCGATGACGCCGCCCATGTGCGAGATTAATTGCTGACTGATAGCAAGGCCAAGGCCCGTGCCGCTATAAGCTCGGGAGTCCCTCTCGTCTCCCTGCGCGAACTTCTGGAAGATTCGCGGACGAAAGGCTGCTGGGATGCCGCGGCCGCGATCGATAACTTCGATAATGACAGCATCATCAGCTGTACGCTCACATATCAGCTCTACCAGACTGCCGGCGGGCGAGGCCTTACAGGCATTGGAGAGCAGATTGTGTAGTACCTGAATCAGGCGCGCCCGGTCGGCGTACACCTGCCCCTCCAGGTCGCCGCCAAGTGCGATCTCGACCTGCATCGGCAGGGCGAAGGCTTTCATGCTTTGCACGGTTTCCTCAAGCAGAGCGCACAGATCGACTCCAGCGAGTTGAAGCTGCATCTTGCCGGCAGCTAGTTTGTCGATGTCGAGGAGATCGTTCACCAACAACACCAGTCGCTGGCTGTTTTTGGCAGCAATCTCCAGCATCTCCTGCATGCTGTCCGGTACTGGACCGGCGATGCCATGGCTCAACAACTGCAAGGCACCTGAGATACTCGTGAGCGGCGTGCGAAGCTCATGGCTGACTGTGGATACAAAATCTGCCTTCATACGCTCCACTCGCTGCAGCTCACTGATATCCTCAACCAGCGACCAGATCACGTCTCGCCCATCAATACCCTTGATCATCATACCCTGTAGCCGAACCGGGTAGCGGCTCCCATCCTTTCGGTAGTATTCTTTTTCGAACAGGTTGTAGCGGCCGAGGGTCTTGAGCTCGCGAAGGGCGACCTGCTCTTTGGCCTCGTATTCTTTCGGTGTAACATCCCAGTAGCTGAGGCGAATAAACTCCGAATGGTCGTAACCGGTCTGCTGCAGCAGCGCCTGATTGGCGTCGAGAAAGTCGCCGGTCTCGGCATCATTCAGCGCAATGCCGATCGGCGACAGCTGGAACAGCCCCCGCAAGCGCGTCTCGCTAGCCTGCAGTGCAAAATTTGCCTGCTTCTCCGTGGTCACATCCCGTATCTGCGATACGAAGTGCAGTGGCGCGCCCTCTTCATCCCGTACCAGGGCGACGGATAGTTCAGCCCAGATAACCGAGCCGTCCTTGTGCCAGTAGCGTTTGATCAGTCTATAGCTGCGAATCTCCCCCGCCAGCAGTTGATCCAGCAGATGAAGATCACTATCGAGATCCTCAGGGTGAGTGATCGTCTGGAAGTCGGTCGCAAGCAACTCTTCTCTACAGTAGCCAAGCATCTGGCATAGAGAATCGTTCACAGCAGTCCACCTGCCTTCCAATGAGACCAGCGCCATGCCTATAGCGGCAGTGTCGAAGGCGCCAGCGAATCGCTCCGCCTGCAGCCGGGCTTCGCGCTGCGCAGCCAGCTGTTCAGTCTGATCCACGGCCACCGCCAGATAGCCGGTAACCTCTCCGCGGCCATCCTGTAAAGCGTTGATCGATAGATGAATCTGCCGATGAGCGCCGTCTTTTCGAACATAGGTCCAGTTAGAGCTCTCGCAAGAACTTTCAAGCGCCTCAAAGACAAACACATCGAAGCCGTCGATGCATCTGCCCGCTCTGGCGGAAAGCTCTTCTCCGCGAGCCTCAATTTCGCTCGCCAGATGAAAACATACCGGCGTCTCAATGCCGATCAGCTCTTCGGCACTGTAGCCAAGTAGACGGCTCGCGCCTGTATTGAAGAGGGTAATCAATCCACTCTTGTCGGTTGCAATGATTGAGGTATCAGTCGAAGCATCGACTATGGCTTTCAGGTGTGCACTGGTTCTGGCGCTTTGCGCGACGGCTTCCTTGAGAGCGCCAAAATCCTGCATGACGACCACAGCCCCCACATGAGTTCCATCGGCGGCATACGTTGAGCGCCCGTGGCATTGAACATGTCTCGGTCTTTCGTTTCTTGGTTTGATGACGATTTCGCTGCCATCCACGGCATCGCCCCTGAAGGCTCTCAAGAGAGGGATTTTTTCCGTGGGTAGCAGAGTGGATTCATCTGGTTCATACAGATCGAAGTGCTCGGCCCACTCCTCGGGTGGAACCTCCAGCGGGTCGATGCCATGCCACTGGCGGGCCAGCCGATTAAACCGGTTCAATTTGCCATTTGCATCGCAGGCAACTACTGCATTCGGCATATGCTCGAGCAGCGTATCAACCATTGCAGCATCGGCCTCGGCTACGAGCTGATTCCGTCGCGTATTCATGAGGTGGACTGCAAGGTCACCGAGTTGAATCAGCTGCGATCGTTTGCTCTCTTCCAGCGTCCTGGTTTTAGCATCGATGATGCATAGTGTGCCGTAGCAGTGCCCGTGCTCTGAAACAAGCGGCACCCCAGCATAAAACTGAATGAATGGCGCACCAGTCACCAGTGGGTTTTCTGCAAACCTCTCGTCCAGGCGCGCATCCTGCACCTCAAAGATTTCCTTTTGAAGAATGGCATGGCCGCAAAAGGATATGGCTCTTTCTGTTTCCGTAGCATCGATCCCACAGCGGGCCTTGAACCACTGCCGATCCTGATCTATGAGCGAGACCAGGGCTATAGGCACGTCACAGATCGTTTTCGCCAGCTGAACGAGGGTGTCGAACTCCTTTTCAGGAGGCGAGTCGAGGATGTTCAGGCTGCGTAGCGCATCGAGACGTTCGGGCTCATTGACGGGCAGCGGTGGTGCCTGGAAGCGGGGTTCTGTCATTCGGGTTTGCCCGCCTGTTCGAGGATCTCCAAAGCTGACGCAAAATCCAGTGCATCGATAGCCATAACGAGGGTCTGTAGATCGCTCGTGCTCATTTGCGACTCCAGGTAGGCTCGGAGTCGCTCAAATTGCTGATCGGCATCGATATTTCTGTCTGCAAGCATCTGCTTCAATGTTGCCAGCTCAGGCTCAGGATTCTCCACAGGCACTGCAGTCGAAGCCGGCTCACTGTCGGCGATGCGGCCTCGCTGCCGATTTTCGAACCACAGAGAGATTGAAGCACGCATGACTTCGCACTGGCGGCGTGCCTGAATCCAGTCCTGCTCCAGGTCCGCTTGCATCTCAGAATCCGTGATTCGCTGTTCGAGGGCGAGCAGGCCTCTGGTCAAGCTATCAGCGCCAAGCTGACTGACGGATCCTCTGAGCTTGTGTAGCACTGCTGCTGACGCCTTGTAATTTTGGCCAAGCCATTCGCGCCGAGCTTCCATGATCGGAGCATCGCCCTGCTCAAGAAGTTGACGGACGGCTTCCAGGACCAGGCGCTCGGTTGCTACATTGCCCTTCGCGATTTTGACGAGCTCATCGAGGGTGTTTGAAATGCTCGCTTGCTCAAGATCCGATTCCATAGGCGCGGAAACCGGCGTAGTGGCCACCTTGCCTTCAAGCGCCTGTTCAATCAGGTCTAGCATTTCATGTTCGACAACAGGCTTCGGAATGAGGCCATTCATGCCAGCGTGAATACAGGCCGCTCGTTCGGATTCCAGTACTCCAGCCGTCATTGCCAGGATTGGAAGAGAACGTTTTAGTTCCTGACGTATGATCCTGGTGGCTGTGATGCCATCCATTCCTGGCATCTGCACGTCCATCAGTACGAGATCGAAATGCTCACTCTTCGATGATAAGCACTTGATGGCATCGTCACCATTATCCGCAATGGCAAGCTTTGCACCAGCGTGCTCCAGAAGCCCTTTCGCCACCGCCTGATTGAATGAGTTATCTTCTACAAGCAGAATGTTTATACCCAATAGGCGACCTTCCGAAGTCGTCAAGGCCTCTTGCTGCCCCTCAGGAAGATCATGTTGTTCAGCAATCTGAAAAGGTAGGCGAACAGTAAAGGTGCTGCCTTTGTCTTGTTCACTGGACAAAGTGATATCACCACCCATGAGCTGAGCAAGCTCTCGGGAAATTGCTAACCCAAGCCCTGTGCCGCCATACTCTCGAGTAACTGAAGCATCTGCTTGTGAGAATGCCGTAAACAGTGCGCCCTGCTTCTCGGCGGCGATTCCAATGCCAGTGTCTTTAATGATAAACCTCAGGGTCACTGAGCTGCCCAGGGATTCAGCCAATTCGACAAGTAATGAAATTTCGCCGCTTTCAGTGAACTTGATAGCATTGCCGACCAGGTTCAACAGTATCTGTCGTACTCTGGTTTCATCACCTATCAAAGACCGGGGCACCGTGGACTCGACGCCGATAACAAGCTCTAGCGGCTTGTCGTTTACCTCAACGCTCATGATAGCCGCAAGTTCGTTGAGAATGTGGTCGAGATTGAAGACCTTCTTACGCAATTCGAGACGTTGCGCTTCCATCTTCGAAAAATCCAGAATATCGTTCAGAATGTCCATGAGCGAGTTGCCAGCCCTAAGCATGATCTCCAGCTGCTTGCGCTGCTCAGTGTCCAACGAGGTCCGCAGGAGAAGCTGAGTCATGCCCAGAACGGCATTCATCGGCGTTCTGATTTCATGACTCATATTGGCTACAAACTGGCTCTTTGCGAGGCTTGCCGACTCAGCAACTTCTCGGGCTTCTGTCAGGCGCTGACTGGCAAGGCGCGCTTCGGTGACATCGCGCAGAATGATGCCGTAGAAATGATGTCCGTCATTTTCCCAGTAAGAAAGAGAAAACTCGGCTGGAAAAGTTTCTGAAGTCGCTCTCACGCAGCTTGCTCGAACCGACTCACCTTCTCTTGCAGCCTCTGCTCCAGTATTGCGCTGGGCCTGCAGGTTTTTCTCAACGTCCTGGCGGTCCGAATCCGCAATCAGCGATAGCCATGAGCGCTTCATTAGCTGGGTTGTGGAGTAAGTAAAGATTCTTTCAGCAGCAGGATTGCAGTAGAGAATTTTTCCATCGCCATTCACAATAAATATTGCTTCCAGGGCCGCCTTTGCGAGCGATGTAAACCGTGCTTCGGACTCTCGTAGTGCCATTGTCATCTGCTCGGCAAGCGACAAGGCACGGCTTCTTGTAACCACAAGCGCGCGGATAAATGAGAAAAGCAGAAGACTTATCAGTATGCCGCTTATCAGCACGATATGCGCTTTTCCGCGATCGATGGTTATCCCGAAATCTGGCGTGGGCGTTACGACGAGCAGCCAGTCGCGATTAGAGATCTTTACGGGCTTCTCGTAGCGCAAACTCGACAGGAAAGATGACTTTTCAGGCAGTTCAGACGGAAAATCACTGTACATGATATTTTCCGGGAGCGCTTCGCTCCCGTCATAGATCTGCAAGGCCAGTGTCGCGCGACTTGACCCGAGCACTCCGTTTATCAGGTCATTCATCCTGAACGGACTGTATACAACACCTCTGAAAGATGCCCGCCTTTGATCAGCTGTTTGCTGAAGCGTATCGCCTTCGAATATCGGCAGATACATCAGAAAGCCGGACTGCTGCCCAACTTCCGTCTCCTGCACCAGCACAATCTTCCCAGAAACACTGGTGATACCCTTGTCTCGAGCGACAGTGAGGGCCTCTCGACGCAGACTTTCGGAAAACATGTCGTAGCCGTGTGCCCGCTGGTTACGCCAATCGAATGGCGAGAGATATTTTATAGCCACATAGGCGCTCCGATCGCCTCGCGGCTTCACCTCAAAATCGGGAAAACCGTCTGCTTGCACTGCCTGCACAAAGCGACGCTTCTCAGACTCATTCCTCAAATATTCGGCATATCCCACCCCCTGGATACCGGGGTAGCTTTCTGAGAGCTTGAGGGTAGACACGTAACGCTCCCACTCGTCACGCTCGACCGAAGCCGAGGCATTGAAAAATCCAGCGGCGCCACGCAGCACCTGCTCGTAATCGCGCATCCGATCAAAGATTCGAGATTGAATCGCTTGAGCATTGAAGGCGAATTCGTCGCGGGCCGTATTCTCTATTGAGAGGGTAGTCAGTCGCCAGGCACAAACTGACAAGCCGACACTCAGAATAAACAGCGCCCATGGCAGCATGAGTACCGGAGCTCTGACAGCACCTACACCTTGCCGGTCGGTCAAATCAGCTGAGAGCATCAGTCCGCTGGCCACCCACAGTAGAATAAAACTGTCGAGCGCAATCAGCGAGGCATTATCGGCGCCTGTGCCGAAGACGAAGGGCCCCTGACCTTTGGCCGTCATGATCACCGCCACGCCGGCGGTGACAACGATCAGCAGGGTCACGCCTCGTATGCCATAAAAATAGGCTGTTATAGCCACACAGGGCACGTACAGGAACAGAACGAGGAACCCCAACATGTCCGAGGCCAGGATATTGCTGAAGGTCAAGATCGTGGCTGCAATAACAGCGGCGACCAGAACGCCAAGAACCAACCGAGGTTTTTTGTCTGGCTGCCAGTCGAGTCTCCGTCCCCACGCCAGCATAAACGGCGTCAATACCAATATGCCGGTACAGTCCCCTACCCACCACGTACTAAAGACATTGACCGCAGCGGCACCAGGCGCAAAACCTCCCAGTACGAGGGAGGCTGTGCCAACTGCAGCGCTCACCATACAGGCCAATGCACTCGCCAGTAAGAATATGAAGACACCTGGAACTGTACTGAAAACTTTTTTGATATTCGTGAACCGACAAATGAGCCACAGCGCCACAAGCGCTTCCATCGTATTGCCTACCGCAATTGCTAGTGAGGCAATGACAGTGGAGAGCTCACCGTAGCTTTGAAATGTTGCCAGGTTTACGCAGAATGCCCCGAGGGTGATGGCTGGCCATACACGTTGCCCAAGCAACAACAAAGCTCCGAGAGCAAGTCCTGAAGGCGGCCAGATTGGCGAGACATTTGTAGTGTCGAAAGCCATCTGCAGGCTCAGAAAGCCAACGACAAAGTAGACCAATGCACAACACAGTATTAGTGCTGTGAGCCGCATGACAGGCGAGCTCGGCGCCGGACCTGTCCGCTCCTCAGAACTCAAGCCCGACCTATGCAAAAGAATTGGTCCGTGCAGTATTGCGGCCGCTTTGCTTTGCCAGGTACAACGCTTTGTCCGCACACGCGAGCACATCCTGCAGCTTCATGTCAAGAGTTGGCACGAAGCTCACAGTGCCCACGCTAACTGTAAGAAACGAGGCTGTCGGCGAGAACTCCTGGGGAATCTGGGCCTTTCTCACCTGCTCACAAAGGTATTGGCCTATCTTTCCTGCCTGCTCCTTATCATTATAAGGGTGTACAGTGCAAAACTCTTCACCACCGTAGCGTGCAACAAATTCACCTGGCCTTCGCAAGCTTTCAGACAGAATCTCCGCTACCTGCCGCAGGCAGTGATCTCCGGCCACATGGCCATAGCCGTCGTTGTAAAGTTTGAAGTGATCTATATCCAGCAGGGTGACAGCCATCGGCAAGGCCTGCCGCCGATGCCAGGCGACTTCCTCGTCTAGCTTCTTGTCGAAATAGCGACGATTGTAGAGGCCAGTCAGCGCGTCACGCTCAGCGTATTGACGCAAAGTCTCAGTCTGTGCGGCTAATAGCAGCTGCGTCTTGACTCTTGCCATAACAACGGCTGAGTTGAAAGGCTTTGCGATGAAGTCGACGGCGCCCAGCTCGAGCGCTTTCACTTCAAAATCGCTTTCAGAGTGCGCCGTCAGGAACAAAATGGCAGCATTGCAGGTCTCTGCCGAACTCTTGAGCGCCCTACACGTTTCGAAACCGTTCATACCCGGCAACTGCATATCGAGCAGAATGACTTGTGGCTTCTGTTGGGCTGCGACTTTCAGAGCTTCTTCGCCGCTCAAGGCAAAACTGACCGTACAGATCCCCCGAAGGATGGCGCTCAACATCTTAATCAGCTGCGGATTGTCATCCACAATCAGAACTTTACCCATGAGGAATTGTTGGTCCGACATTCGTCTCATACCTGGCATCTGGCATCTGGCGAGGAGGCACACGCTTCGGGCCTGAGTTGATACAGGACGCCTCACATCTTCTGTTCTGAGTGTAGCAGAAGGTACAAAAGAGTCTCGGGCAACCCTGGGTGCAGAAAAATCGAGGCAATTTCATTTCGCGACCTGCCTCTTCTGTCGAATCGGTATACGGAAAAGGTTATATACTCAATCGATGATTGCCAGATGACTGCGGTCCGCCACCGTCAATTAAACTGGCACTACCGCAACGCGCTGATGACTGGGTTGGCGTACATAGCCAGCAGATACGGCCTCAAATTGTCAGCACACTGTGCCAACCTCAGCTCAAAAGTTCTTGTTTCAGCGAGCATCTGGTCTGCGCTGTATCTTGCCTCAACTGCTGGCAGGACGCGTTCTGGATTTGCCTGGCGCAACTTCTGATAGGCCAGATAATTGGATGGAAAGAGCAGATAGTTGTGCAGAATCTGAGCGTCAATGGCCTCTGCCACCGCCCTGGGTGACTCGTAGATCTCGGCCAGCGGCTCACCGAAGCCTATATGAACTCGGCCCTTGAAGCCCGTGATGCCGCTGATAATACTGTCGATATCCTCGTTCTCCGCTTTCTCATACACCTCTGTACGGGCTCGCATCTCGAGCTCTCGGGCCTTGGCGGTGTCGCAGGGATCATATTCATAGGAAAGACTTACCGGTACGATATTGAGCCGCCGTATCACGTCACTGAACGTGGCCCCGGTCTGCTTCTGACTCATATTGAACATCTTGATAATGGCGGGATCGGTGCGGTCGATGCCATCCTTTGCCCTGCCCTCCTGCTGGGCGATCCAGATAGAGTGGCCGTCGGCGATCGAGCCATTGATATAGCTCGACAAGGTCATGAAAGTGTCGCGAAGTTCTCGTGGACTGCTGACCGTACGCTTGACGATGAAGCTCTTGTTGAGCCGCATGATCTCACCGACCAGTCGGTTCTTGAGGAGATTGTCGCCCACCGCGATGCGAACAGTCGCAAACCCGGCCTGATCCAGCGCAAAGTTCATCAGAGCGGGATCCAGTACGATGTCACGGTGATTCGAGATGAAGAGATAGGCTTGGGTGGGAGAGAGCTTATCAAGGCCGCTTACTGTCAGCGATGTAGTGGTCTTCGCGACGGTTTGTGCCATATAAACAGCCACTATCCGCTGCAAATCAGCCACGCTATGAACGTGCCGCAACCTGGCCGAAAGCAGAAGCCGAGTGCCCCACCGGGCAAGCGAGGGTACTTTCTCTGCCAACCACGGCGCGTTGGACCGGCTTATCAAGCGAAGTAATTCGGCGTCGTTCAGCAGGTTGTTCAGGACGGCGCGCACTTCCTCATCGAAATAGGGCCGAATATCGTCGAATTGATTCATGCGGGAATTCTATCTGGCGCGATCCTGTTCAACAGCAATTTCTTCCTCGATACGGATCAGATCAGAGATCTGTTGCGAAGTGGCTGCTTCAAGGTCAAAGGACGCGCCGTAGTAAAAACCGTTATCTGTATCCCGAACGTGCACGAGGATGCAAGGTAATTCGCTAATCTCCACGAGATGGCCGTCGACCGGGTAGTTGAAGCTGATAAAAAAAGTATCGACCTCAGGCAGCGGATCAGACTTGAACAGAGCCATGCCGTCGTGGGTGTAGTTAATTGACTCGAGCTCGAATGTCTGGTCACCGAATACGACCTTGCTGGCACTGAAGCCCTCGGAGCACAGGAGTCTAGGGAGTTTTCTCTGCTCGGTTTCTGGATTTAAACTCATAAGACCTCGTAGGCAATGGCGAACCGTTGGGCCATTTTGAAGAAAATGCTTATCCAGCGTCCACAACTGAACACTTGGTGTAATAAGCGTAGAGGCAAGTAAAGATATATCCACCTGTCCGCTTCCCAAGCCATACAGAGACGCCCGCTCGGTCGGGGATCTCCTCCCAGTTCGTCTATCGAGCAGATTGAAGCAAATTAACATCTGCAGAGCCTGCTCGCGAGCTGCTGTGGCAGCTAATTGCCTCACTTGTTCCATTCGATTATAAATAAATTTCTTGTTATCTCTTTTGGATATACCCTGATAGCTCTTCAGTATTTCTCGAAATGCCGCGATCTCAATAGCATACGCTGACTCAACACAAGGCGCGGACGCCCGCTATCATGAAAATTCGCAACCTCGATCTATCTGACACAGTCATCAACCAGGAACACGAGGCGCTCGGCATACCGCCTATAGAGCAGATCCCGCTGCACCCTGTTATCCGCACTGCCATGTGGTTTGCAATACTGACACTGACTGGACTTGTCGCTGCCGGAACCGCACAGGTATTTGGCGATAGTTGGAATGCAGGTGTCACTACCATCGGCAACACCTTCAACGACTCAATGTTCTGGAATGCAGTTCTGGTTGGCTTGCTCGCTCAAGTCGTCGATGGAGCACTCGGCATGGCTTATGGACTCACCTCTACTAGCTTTCTACTCGCTACCGGCGCTTCTCCTGCGCTGGCCACGGCCTCGGTTCACATGGCCGAGGTCTTTACTACCGGGGTATCGGGCGTGTCTCACGCTAAATTTGGCAACGTCGATATAAGATTATTTATCCGCTTGTTGATCCCCGGCATTGTTGGCGGCCTGCTCGGCGCGGTACTCGTCACCCAGATCGACGGTAACACCCTCAAGCCCT
Organism: Allohahella marinimesophila; assembly: GCF_039538005.1. Classification (NCBI taxonomy): domain Bacteria; kingdom Pseudomonadati; phylum Pseudomonadota; class Gammaproteobacteria; order Oceanospirillales; family Hahellaceae; genus Allohahella; species Allohahella marinimesophila. Next base: position 261,141 of record NZ_BAABBO010000007.1, on the reverse strand, counting down.
TTATCACGGCATATCTGTTGTTGATGGGTGTCTATGTTTTGAGCAAAGCCTTCCGCAAACACATTGCAACGAGGAAGGACGAGCCGAGGCATGTTGGCAAACTTGCGCTACTGGGCGGTTTTGTCGATACCTATGGCGGAGGCGGTTGGGGACCCGTAGTGACCACGACACTGGTCGGCACAGGCCACGACCCACGCACTACGATCGGATCGGTAAATTTCGCTGAGTTTTTTCTGACTCTGGCCAGCGCCGCATCGCTCTTCATCCTGGTCGATGAAACCATCTGGCATGTAGTAGCGGGTTTGATTGTGGGTGGTTTATTCGCCGCGCCGTTTGCAGCTTACGCGTGCAAAAAGTTCTCGACCAGAACCCTGCTAGTACTGGTCGGGATGTTAATCAGCGGGATATCAGTATTCAATTTATACAAAGCGCTTTTAGTGTAAAAGGAAACAGACGGAACTGCCGGGCCGCGGCATCAGCGCACACGGCCCGGGATGATTATGCAGGTCGAGCGTCAGCTGTCGCGAGCTCAAACTCGCGGTACAAGGTGCGCAAGCGCATGCGCTGCTGGCGCAGTGCCTTTTCGATATCGATCGCGTCGATGCGGCTCTTGATGTCGCTGTGCTCCCAGGTTTCCTGGACCTGTTCGCGGGCGGCCTCAATTCGCGACTTCTGCAGGTCGGCCCACTGAGCGAGCGTGTCCTTGAAATGCACCCACTCGGTATCGATCTGATGGCGCCATTCGCCGATGAGGCTGTGGCTTTCTCTGGCCTGCAGGGCTTCGTTCATGCGCTCGAGCTCACGGTTCACTCGCGCCTGCTCGATCTTTATCTCAGGTACACGCTTGAGCTCGCTGGTCAGGCCCAGTTTGGACATGCCCCAGATGCTCCACTTCGTGGGATCGAACTGCCACCAGCGGATACCGTTGCGATAGTCATACTGGAAGATGTGATGATAGTTGTGATAACCCTCGCCCCAGGTAAAGAGCGCCAGCAGGTCATTGTCGCGCGCCGAGTTCGCCGTGGTATAGGGCTGGCGGCCCCACATGTGCGCGAGCGAATTGATGAAGAAGGTCGCGTGATGGGAGACGACAATACGCAGGAAGCCGGCAATCAGCACGAAGCCCCAGAAGTCGCCGAAGGCCAGCCCCAGCCCCATCGGAATGGCGAAGTTCGGCACCAGCGCGAACCAGAGGTAGTGACGGTGCTGCGTCATCACCACCCTGTCGTTGACAAGATCCGGCATGCCGTTGTAATCGAGATCCGACGAAGGATATTTCCGGATCATCCAGCCCATGTGTGAGAACCAGAAGCCCCGCTCTGCCGAATAGGGATCTTTATCCTTATGGTCCACGTGCCGATGGTGACTGCGATGTCCAGTAGCCCAGATCAGGATACTGTTCTGCAGCGCCATGCCGCCGAAGATTGCGAGCGCCCACTTGGCTATCGGGTGGGCTTTATAGGCCTTATGCGCCCATAGGCGATGGTAGCCAGCGGTAATCGCCATGCCGGTCGCCATCCACAGGAGGCCTGCGGCGATCCAAGCGGCAGCGCTGACCTCGAACTCCCATAGATACCAGGGTAGAACGAACAGCACAGGCAATGTCGTCATAATGAACATAAGGGTGGCCGGCCAGTTGATAGGCGGTCGGTCTTGTTGGGTCATTGGGTACGGGTTCCTTGGCTAGGCTTATCAGGAGCAATATACCATGAAATCGCTCTTTGGCTCCTCAGCATGATGACGATCATATTACTTCAAGCTTAGCCTCTCATAAAAAAGCTGCTCGTGAGCCGCAACTCGGCAGAATGTGTCGCCCTGCGACACATATTCGACCAGACACTCTACTGCTCGAGATTACGCTGTTAGAAATCAACGCCTTGAATTCTGGCCCGATATTTGAATCATATTCTCGCAGGGTTAGGGATGGTGCGAAGATTCTGACCTGGCGGGTCATGGTCTTCGCATGGAGAGAACGATGAGCGATAGAAAGGATCCGGATAGCAGAAAGGTCCTGCACTTGCAGGTGAAACGACCAGGGGATGCTCTGGAGCGTCTACGTCGACTGACAGGTCTGAACTGGCACAGCTATCCAGAATCCCTGATGAGCGGGACCTGGATCAGGCACGCTGAGCAGTAGACATCACTTCCGTCAGAACTGGCTGCACGAAGAGTTCGTCAACATAGACCGCTTGACCAGTATCTATGCCGAGCAGGGCCAGATGCACACTGAGCGGTGGGCGCTTCGTATCGAGTTCTACTTCGCCGCTGAACAGCGTTGACTGATTGGGCCGGCACAGCTGCTGGTCAATTCTTATTCCGGAATCTCCGCTCTCTTGCCGCACTACGAGGACCAGGGTCGCTCGTTGCTCCTCCTGGGAACTCACACGCAGCCATGTCGCAACACTCAACGTGATCCTCACCGGCCGTTCTGCGACTGTTTGGCCGGACTTTACGCTATCGTCTTTGCGTCTCAACATCTTCAGAAATGAGGCTCTCTCGGCCTTATCGATTTTCGATTGACGATGACCAGGAGCAGGCACATAGATGGACCGCGGAACCTCGTGAAGCATATAAGGTTTGAGGCTCTTCGGGGGTAGATTGTTGTTCATCATTGGGTTCTCGGCGGCAACTACGGGACTCGACGTACTGTATCCGTTCTTGCCTTGGGGAAAGGCGATGCAAGTCCGGGCGATACTCATCATTACTCACCGTTGCAAAAATCCTACATCGTTTTAACAGCTCATGGGTGCCAGGCTGGTTGTCAGAGGGTCTACTCCTAAGATCCGCGAATGCGATCTTTGCCCATGAAAAAATCATTCCTTGCGCGCTCATGAAGAAGTCTGCCTAAACTGAATCAATGTTTCGCTGAAAGTTCGGCCATTCTCGATTCGATATCATTCGCTATCTACTACAGGTTAAGAATGCGCAACACATCTCTCCGCCATGTTCTGGTCTCGATAGTGGCCGTCTTTACCCTGTATGCAGGGTCGGTGATCGGTGCCCCTCATTCGATATCTCTACCTCCGGATGCCCTGCCTTACAATATTGGCGGCCATTTTGAGTTTTTGATCGATACAGAGGCCAAACTGGATATTGATTCGATTCAAGCCATCCCGAATGACGAGTGGCAAGAGGTAAAGGCCACGAGCGCGAGTTTTGGTTTCTCCGAAGCCACGTACTGGTTTCGCGCCGACCTTCAGCAGAAGGCTATCGAGCAAGCGTGGATACTGGAGCTGGGTTATCCGCTTCTCGATTACGTCGACGTCTACTTTCTACAGGATGGTCGCCTGACGGAGCATTATCAGACCGGCGACAGACGACCATTCAAGCAGCGCCCGATAGACTACAGAAACTTTCTGTTTCCGCTGACATTGGGTTCTGAAGAAGTGGTGAGCGTTTACGTGAAGATTCAGTCTTCGAGTGCGGTTCAGATGCCGCTGGCCATCACTACCCCGGCGGCGTTGTTCCAGAACGAGCAAACACTACTCGGCCTCCAGGGCATGTACTTTGGCGTGATTGCGGTCATGTTGATTTACAACCTGTTTATTCTGTTTTCGACACGCGACCGGGCTTACCTGCTGTATGTGATGCTGGTTCTGGCGGTTGGTGGCTTCCAGCTGAGTCTGCACGGATTCGCCTACCAGTTTCTCTGGCCGGAATCGCCCTGGCTTCAGGACAAACTTACCGGCGTGTTCGTCGCCATGGCATCGCTCTTCGGCATCTGGTTCACCATCAGCTTTCTGAATGTGCGGTATTACTCGCGCAGACTCTTCTGGGGTCTGTCCGCGATTGCCGGAGTCGGCGGCCTGCTCACCCTGCTCGCCCCCTATCGTTATATCATCCAGCTGGCCGCAGCACTTGGTTTTGTGTCCGTTCTGGTCGCGCTGGGCACCGGCCTTTATATTTGGTACCGGGGTTACAAACCGGCTGTCCATTACAGCATTGCCTTCGCTGCGCTTCTCATAGGCACGGCCTTGATGATTCTGAACAAGTTCGGACTTCTCCCTTTGAACCCGCTCACCGAAAATGGCCAACAGATTGGCTCGTTGGCCCAGCTCGTGCTGCTGTCATTTGCCCTCGCCTTCCGAATCAAGGTGCTCCGGGACGAGACGGAAGAGGCACAACTCGAAGCGACATCGCGGCTGGAGGTGCGTGTCAAAGAGCGAACACGGGAACTTGAGCAGGCGAATGAAAAGCTCCAGCAACTGTCCAACCTGGATCCGCTGACCGGATCACTCAACCGTCGCTACTTTGACGAGCAGCTCGTGTCGGAATGGCAGCGGGCTACTCGAGAGCAAACCACGATTTCATTGATCATGCTGGATATCGATCGTTTCAAATTGTTTAACGACACCTATGGTCATCAGATTGGTGATGATTGCCTCATATTCCTGGTGCGGCACTTGAATGCGGCCGTGCTGCGGCCCACCGATGTCGTGGTGCGTTATGGCGGTGAGGAGTTTGCGGTGGTGCTGCCTGGCACTGATTCTGAAGGCGCAGAGACTGTTGCGGGTGGCATCAAAGAGCGCTTGGCGATGCACCCGTTTCCGATTGGAAAAGAGGAGCTCGCCATTACGGTGAGTCAGGGCATTGCCACCATGGTCCCGCAGGTAGATGAGGCTCCAGAGCTATTGATCAAACGGGCCGATGATGCGCTTTACAAGGCAAAACATGCGGGGCGTGATTGTTATCTCATTTACGGGAACACCTGATTTCAGCTCGCGATATGCAGCGACCAGCCGGGCGTGAAGTGCCCGGCTACGGGCAAGTAGATGGCTCGCGGAACCTCATAGAGCACTTAGGGCTTGAGGTTTGGCGTCGAATGACCGGTATTCATGATTGGCTCTCAGCGGCAGCAGGGACTGTGCGTACTCTACTCCTTATGAGCGCGGGCAAAGGCGATGCAAGTCCGGCCGATACAGATTGTTACAAGCCCTAGCCAATCGAAACAACGAGCCTTCAGAGCGTGTCTGAGAACACGCTCCGCGGTAAGGCAACGCACGAAATGCGAGTCGCAACTACAAACTTAACGAACAACGTGCAGAAAGTGCAGGTACTTTTCATACTGATCCAAAATGTCGCCGATGATCTCGTCACGGGTCCACCCCATCAAGTCATAGTTCTGACCGCCTTCCTTGAGATACACCTCGGCCCGGTAATAACTTTGCTCGCCGTCAATGGCAGGTGACTCGCCTCCTGTGGCCGTGAAGTTCGGCTTAAGGTAGGGCCTGGGCCTGACCTCGTAGACGAATTCAGCTTCGCCCTGATGATCGATCTCCAGACGTACACGTTGATCCTCACCACGCTGCACACGGATGATGTAACCTTCTGCGCCAAGCTCTTCACTAACCGCCTCGCAGGCTGGTAACACCACTTCGTTTAGAAACTGATCCACCTGTTGTTCATCAGGAAATCGCACCAGATTTCGTAGTCGTCGTCGCCAGCTGCCAGAGGACGCAGGTGCTACGGGCGAGGTTTGCGGCGCACGGTGCTGTAGTTCCCGCTTGGTCGCATCCAGTTGCAGTGCCTTGAACAGACCAACCACAGAGAACATCAAGGCGATCGTAAACGGCAGGGCACTGGCGATGGTTGCGGTTTGCAGCGCCGTCAATCCGTCTGCCAGCAGGAGCGCTATCGCAACCACCCCCATGGAGATCGCCCAGAACATACGCTGCCACACAGGCGTAGGCTCGCGGCCGCCAGAGGCCAGCATGTCTACGACAAGCGCGCCCGAGTCAGCGGAGGTAATGAAGAAAACCACCACCATCAGAATCGCCACCATCGACAATACCGAGGCGAACGGGAAGTGTTCGAGGAAGGCGAACAAAGCTAGAGCTGAATTCATCTCTATTGCCTGAGCCAGCCCCTCAATCTCCCCCCATAAAATCATATGGATAGCTGTGTCGCCGAAGACGGTCATCCACAGCAACGTGAAAGCCGTCGGTACTAATAGAACACCGGTAACGAACTCCCGAATGGTGCGACCACGTGAAATGCGAGCGATGAACAGTCCAACGAAGGGTGACCAGGCCAACCACCAGCCCCAGTAGAAGAGCGTCCAACCGCCTATCCAATCGTTCGGCTCGTAGGCATAGAGGTTGAAAGTGGTGCTTACCAGGTTCGATATATAGCCACCCGTGTTCTGTACGAATGTGGTCAGGATAAAGACAGTAGGTCCCGTGAGCAGCACGACGGTCAACAGGATGACCGCGAGCGTCAGGTTGATCTCGGATAACCTGCGCACTCCCTTATCAAGACCTGTCACCACTGATACCGTGGCCAATGCGGTGGTAATGGCAATGAGACCGATCTGTACCGGAATTGAAATTGGCAGCCCGTACAGATGGTTCAAGCCGGTGTTGATCTGGCTGACGCCTAAACCCAGGGATGTGGCGACACCGAGTACAGTACTGATAATCGCAAAGATATCGACGGCATGACCGATTGGGCCGTAAATTCGGTCGCCAATCAACGGGAAGAGCGCAGATCGCAGTGTCAGTGGTAGCCCGTGTCGATAGCTGAAGTACGCCAGCACCAGGGCAACGATGGCGTAGATGGCCCAGGCATGTAGCCCCCAATGGAAAAAGGTGATCTTCATCGCTTCGCGGGCCGCTGCCGCTGTCCCACCCTCACCTGTTGGCGGATCGAGAAAATGCATGACAGGCTCAGCTACGCCGAAGAACATCAGACCAATGCCCATTCCCGCTGAAAAGAGCATGGCGAACCAGGTGGCGCGGCTGTAGTCAGGTTCGCTATGGTCGGGACCAAGCTTGATGTTACCAAAGCGGCTGACGGCAAGGGAGACTACGGTGAGTAGAATCATTGCCACCGCCAAAATATACACCCAGCTGGCGTTAGTGATTATCCAGCTTTGTATCGCGCTGAATACGGCTTGTGCATTTGCCGGCAACAGAACGCTGTAAAGTACCAGGGCAATAATGAGAACGGCGGAAGAGAAGAATACCGGGGGGTTGAGTGTAGAACTTGAGTTCTCCTGCATATATTCTCCGGGTGCTGATTTTTTAAGGTTTCTAGCTGCATCTTACGTACTGCATAGGCCTGTTGCCAGGAAAAGCCCCTGGCTGGTAACGGGAATAGACTACCTTGCGTTGGCACCTGTTGCTCTGGATATAACCCGACGTGAACAGGAGGCCGATATCCGGGATCAGGTCATTAGCGCGCTTGGCCAACAGCTGACCCTTAGTCCGGTCGGACTTTTGCTCGGGCCGAGCTCTCCCGCTGCCCCAACCACGTCGCCGCCATCTCAGCAAACCCCAAACCCGAACGCTTACTGGTGATAGCGACCGGCTGATGGACCATCACCGACAGATGCTTCCGAATATTCGCCACACCGATACTCAGGGGGAAGTTCCTGAACATACTGTCATCATTGGGCGCATCGCCAATAAACACAGACCGCTGCTGCAGCGCCTCCATATCCAGATCGAATAATTCGCGGCCCACGCGAATGGCCATGGTGGACTTATCAAAGTCCCCCAGCCAGATGTTCAGGTGTATGGAGCTTTGCCGGACATTGAAGCCCTGCGCGACTAGCTGGTCATGGACGCTTTCCACCTGCTCTGGACTCAGCGATTCCTGCTGGTTGTAGTCCACCGCCACATCGACATAGCGAAAAGCCTGATCGCTCGCCAGTTTTGGTTCAAAGTCCAGCTCCAGCGATGCAACAGCCATTAATATCTTCGCCTGATCGGCGCGATGTGAGGCCTGGTTATCCCAGTAGTGCCATTGAATTGTCTGTGGTGCTGTACGATGGGCGTAAAAAGCGCCGCCTTCTCCGATCACGGCGGTTACCGGCCAGGTTCTAATGATCTGGTCGCACCAGCCGGCGCAGCCTCCGGTCACAGGAATGATACGAATGCCGGCTGACGCCAGCTGGCAGAGCGCGAGATAGGTCTCTGGCAAGAGCTGCCCGCCCGTGGTCAATGTGTCGTCCACATCGGTGAACAGAATGTCGGCGCCGCCGAAGTCGAAGTTATCCATTACATGACTTTCTTGCGAAGCACGCTGGTAATCGCTTCGCCCAGGATGACCAGGACAAGAATAGCCAGCAAGATGGTGGCGACGGTCTGCCAGGCGAACAGATCGATGGAACCCTGCAGCAAGACGCCGATACCGCCAGCACCCACCAGACCCAGGACCGTGGATTCGCGGATATTGATATCCCAGCGCAGGATGACAATCGCGAAAAAGGCGGGCATGACTTGCGGAACGATCGCGTAGAGCACCACCTTCATCTTGCTGGCACCCGTCGCCTGTATGGCTTCTACCTGACGGTGATCGATTTCTTCAATGGCCTCACCCATCAGCTTGCCGATAAAGCCAATGGAACGAAAGGTCACGGCCAGTATCCCTGCCAGTACGCCTGGGCCAAATATGGCCACGAACAGGAGTGCCCAGATGATGGTGTTCACTGAACGGCTCGAGACCAGAATGAACCGGCCGAGCCACAGCGTGGCCTTGTTCGGCGTAGTGTTCTGAGCCGCGATGTAAGACACCGGCAAGGCGATGAATATCGTGAGCACGGTTGAGAGCGTGGCGATATGCACGGTCTCGAGCATCGCCTGGAAGATGTCGTTCCACCTGGCGAGTTCGGGCGGCCACATCCTGGCCCCAAGGTTCTGAATCTGGGTTGGCGCGTCCCATACCCAGGGCCAGAAAATATCGATATCTTTTACCGCCCAAACGACAGCTACCACAGTGACCAGGTAAATCCCGTAGCGGATCAACTGCTCCTTGCGGTCATAACGTGACCAGACTCGATCTGACAACTTTGCAGCGTGATCTACCATACCTTTTTCCTGACCCATCCGCTGAAGCCTTCACTGAGTAGAATAATGCCAATAATCATCAGTAGAATAGCCAGTGCAAAATCATAATCATAACGCCCGAAGGCGTTCATCAGCGTGCTCCCGATACCGCCAGCACCAACGATACCGACTACCGCTGAGGCGCGAAGATTGCTATCGAGCTGGTACATGGACAAGCCGATCTGACGGGGTATGATCTGTGGTAAAACGCCATACAAGAGCACTTTAAAGTACCCTGCCCCTACCGACCGCATGGCCTCGACCTGCCCCCAGTCGATCTCTTCGATTTCCTCAGCCAGTAGCTTCGCGACAAAGCCGATGGAGTAGAGTGTCAGCGTAAGAATTCCAGCGAGCGGACCAAAGCCAACGGCGGCCACAAGCAGGATGGCCACGATGACCGGGTGGAAACTGCGGGACACGATAATGATGGCGCGCCCAAGCAGATAGACAGGCAGTGGCGCGACATTCCTGGCAGCCATTACCGCGATGGGTATCGACAGACCAACACCCATCAGCGTAGCCAGAAATGCAATCTGGAAGCTTTCCTTGAAGCCTGTCCATAACAGGCTGCCTCGCTCGAAGCTAGGCGGAAAGGCGCCACCAAAGATTCGCGCCGCTCTCGGCAAGCCTTCAGAAATCCGCTCCCAATTGAACGGCAAGGTGGAGAACGCCCAATACAGGTAAGTCAGCGCTATTGCGATCAAGCCGTAACGAAGCCAGGGGCTGGCAATGAAGGGTGGCTTTTTCCAGACCCTGCCTGTCATGCCACAGGCTCCTGAGTCTGAAAACCGTCACGAGCTGGCTCGCCACCTGTTTCATCCGGTGCTTCAATACCACCATAAATGGCATCCAGCGCGGCCTGATCAAACTCACTGGGCGCACCGTCAAAGATCATCTGCCCATGGCGCATGCCGACGATCCGGTCGGTATATAGTCGCGCTTGTGTGACGTTGTGGATATTGATCAAGACCGGCAGTGACATCTCACTGGCCAGGCTCTGTAACAGACTCATGATCTGCTGAGACGTTTTCGGGTCGAGTGACGCTGTGGGCTCATCAGCCAGCAGGATCTCCGGCTCCTGCATCAACGCTCGTACCACAGCCACCCGCTGCCGCTCACCACCGGATAGCTGGTCGGCCCGTTTGTCGGCGTATTGGTCGATGCCCACCCGCTCCATCAGATGGAAGGCTCGGTCGATGTCAACTTGTGGGAAACGTCGCGTCAATGCCTGGAAGAACGACACATAGCCCAGGCGCCCGGACAGCACGTTCTCCATCACACTCAGGCGATCAATCAGGTTGAAGCCCTGAAAGATCATGCCGATGCGTTGGCGCGAGCGGCGCAATGCGCTACCGCGAAGGCCGACCAGCTCGTGGCCGTTCAGCTTGATCGAGCCCGAGGTGGACTCGACCAGACCATTGATGCAGCGCAAGAGCGTACTTTTACCGGCACCTGAGGCGCCGACGATGGCCACCACGCTGCTCCCCTCAACAGTCAGATCCAGACCTTTGAGCACAGCCTCGTTCTGCCCGTAGCGTTTTACGAGATTGGTAATCTCTAACATGTATTCACTCCGGATGAAGCCTGCAGCGGGCAGCCAGAGGCCTCTGATGGCCTACTCGATTTTATCGCGGGTGTAGTCGACGCCATTGGCCTGCTGGATGGTACGAATGACCTTCCAGTTATCCTTGTAATTGATCGGAATGAATTTCTCGACGCCTTCAAACTCCTTGCCCAGCTCGGTGCCAGCGAATTTGAAGCTAAAGAAACCCTCCTTGATCTTCTCGACCAGGGCAGGATCCAGGTTGTAGGCATAGTTGTAGGAGGTTGTCGGGAAGCGATCTGACTCCCAGATCATCCGCACATCCTTCGGGTCATACAGCCCGCGAGCGGCCATACGATCGACCACTTCAGACGCCACCGGCGCGGCATCATAGTCGCCAGCGACCACACCGAGCATGGACTGATCGTGGCTACCCGAAAAGTTGATCTTGTAGTCTTCACCAGGCACGACCCCCAGTTCAGGAAACAGCGCCATGGGGGCCTGGTTGCCAGAATTGGATGTTGGTGAGGTGTGCGCGACGCGCTTGCCTTTGAGGTCTTTCACTTCCTTGATGTCGGAATCATCCTGGGTGAAGACCTGCAGCGTGTAACCAAACTGCCCTGAATCCGAGCCCATCAGCGCGAAAGGCACCGCGCCTGCAAGATTGACTGCGAACGGTGTAGGGCCAGTCGAGAAACCGGCGATATGCAGGCGTCCACTGCGCATGGCTTCCACTTGTGCCGCGTTGGACTGCACAGCGAAGAAGCGAACGTCCTTACCGGTGACTTTGGAGAGATGATCAATGAAGGGCTGCCAGATGTCCGAATAGATGGCCGGGTCTTCGACCGGCGTGTAGGCAAAGATCAATGTGTCGGGATTGACCCACTCCGATTTATCCTTCGGCAGGTCGGCCACCATGTCGCCGTTTTCATCGCAGTATTTTTTGTCGAGAGCGCCGCGCTCACAGGCGGCTAGTGTCTGGGTGCTGAAGCTGAACAGCAAGGCTGAAGCGATTATGGTTGCAGAAGGCAAAGTACTCGGAAATAGCTTTGTCCGTAGAATCATACTGATACTCCACTGGAAACGGTCCGAGCATGGGCAACTAAGCCTTGCATTGAACATCCGGAGAGGACGCGTTTCGTTAGATTGTTGTTATTGTCGGATGTTCAACTTGTACGTCGATAGTAACAGGAAATGTTCAGTTTGGAAGCGGCGCCGATACCATCAAAAATGTAGGTAAGGAATATTCGCCGATGTGCCGATCATCAACGTCGGCAAACCGGACTCAAAGGTCATTAGCACGCCCAAGTTGGCACCTATTGCAACAGCAACGATATATGGCCAGGCTCGTCAGGCGCCCTGGACTTTCAGCACTAGCTTACCGAAATGACTACTTTCTTCCATAGCCTTGTGTGCCTCTGATGCGTCGGCCAGTGGAAAGGTCAGGTGAATGAGCGGCTCTAATTTGCTCGAGGCAAACAGGGGCATGACCTTCTCGCGAAAATCGCTGATAAGCCTGGTTTTGTCCTCTGGCGGCTGCGAGCGCAGCGTCGAACCAATGATCTGTTGCCGTTTGGCCATCATCTTCATCAGATCGATTTTACCAACAGCACCACTCATGACACCGATGACGACGAGCCTGCCATCCTTGCCAAGACAGTGCAGGTTTTGCTGCAGATAATCGGCTCCGATATGATCCAGAATCATGGGGACGCCCTTACCTTCACTCAGTCTTTCTATCTCCTTACTAAAGTCTGAATGCTTATAATCGATCACATGATGCGCGCCGAGTTCAGCGACACGATCCAGCTTTCCCGATGAGGCTGTCACATAGATCGTGCTATTGGGTCGCAGGGCCCGACAGATCTGGATGGCCGCCGTGTTTACACCGCCACCACCCCCGTGCAGCAGGACAGCGTCGCCATCTGCCAGAGCGCCCAGCTGAAAAACATTCAGAAACGCTGTTATATAGGTCTCACAGATGCATGCGCCCGCGTCAAAATCCATATTCTCTGGCAGCGGTATGCAGTGACCAGCATAAGCTACGGCATACTCTGCATAACCGCCGCCGCCAACAAGTGCGATTACCAGGTCGCCAGCGGCTGGACTACGAACACCATCGCCAACAGCGCTCACAATCCCTGCGACTTCAAGGCCGAGGATTTCTGACTCGCCTTGGGGCGCTGGATAAAATCCTCTGCGCTGCACGATGTCGGCGCGATTAACAGACGTAGCCACGACCTTGATCAGAACTTGTCCAGCGCCAGCTTGGGGCTTGTCGACATCGCCCAGCGTCATGACCTCTGGTCCGCCGAACGCCTTGAGCGTGATTGCTTTCATGTCGCTGTTCTCCTGAAATAATTTCATCGCGGATAGCTGGCACGCAAGTGGTCCAAGTGTCGCAGACCATGGGAGTGGTGGTAGTCGACTCCAAAACCGAACGTAGAGGACACCATGCAACGAGAAACGCCAGCCGTCGGTTCTAGAATACGGCAGCATTGAGCTTACGGAGTTTTCGATTATGTGGGTTTGACCTGGATTTTTTGGCCCGTCAGCACCGCTCCAGGATTTATACCAGCAATAGCGTCCGCTGCATGGTCCAATAGGTGGCTACGATACCGAGCGTATACGCTGTGGCACGCCTGCTGCTGGCCCTGTTGAACGACGGCGCAACTTTGAGCGCCAACCCGCATACGAGCAGTGCCAGGGCAATGAAGATGAGCTGACCGGCTTCCACACCGAGATTAAAGCCGAGAAGCGCGAGTGGCAGATCTGATGCCTCGAGCTCCAGCTCGGTTAGCGCGCCGGCAAAGCCGAATCCATGAAGCAGTCCGAATGCACCGGCCACTACCCATGGATATCGGGTGCAAAGCCCCGCGCGACCATCCTGCGCCTGGACAGCCACAAAGGCCATAACGACGACTGATAAGGCAATACACGCTTCAAGGGCTTTGACCGGCACATGCACGTAACCCAGAGTAGTGATGAGCAAGGTTACGCTATGCCCTGCGGTGAACGTCGTTATAGCCGCAAGCAGCTGACGCCTGGATGCGATGAGAAGCAAAAGTCCGCTGACGAAGAACAGGTGATCTGCACCACTGAGGATGTGCCCGGTACCGAGCTCGAAGTAGCTGCGAACCTGAGCAATGGTGGAGGCCGAATAGACGTCCAGTGCCGACAGCTTAAGGTTAATTTCACCGTTGTCGGTAGCAAAAAGGGCTTTCGAATCGGGCGCGTCCTTCCAGCTGGCCTGAACGAGTAGACCGTCGATTGGCCAATGCAGAATAAGAGCATCCAGGCTGTTGAGTCTGCTTTCGCATTCGAAGCGAAAATCCTGGCGCCCCTCGACTGTATCAGGCCTGACCTCACTCATGGTACAACGGCTCGGCAAGTCCGGCGTCTGGAAGGCGGGCTGCAGCGGCGTCGCCGTTATCCATACCATCAGGTGGTAAGCAGAACCTGCAGCAGTGTCGGTTTCCACGAGCTCAGCTTTCAGCATCCCCAGGTCATGAGCTTTCGCAGTGTCTGACGCGCCTAGTGCGCCGGCCGCGATCAAAAGCGCAATGATAAAAGATAGAAGCGTGTTTCTGCATACGAACACCGTCATGCTCAGTCGACCTGCCGGACGCTATACTGCTCGCGCAAGCTGGTGAGCGCGCGATCAACTGCCCTCTCCATCTGCGCCTCACGCCAATCCCGCTCGATATAGCCAGAGAGCTTCTCGAAATCAGGCACTTCACCTGATTTCTCAGCCACTACCCGCAGATAATGGCTGCCATGAGGGCTGAGCACTGGTCCGAACCAGCTGTTCGCACTGGCTTCAGCGACAGCATCGGCGACATGCTGACCAAAGCGAGCGGCAATGGCTTCCATATCCTGATTCTGGAGATACCTGGGGAAACGCGAGTGCTCGCTCCACGTGAAGTCACCGACCCTATTTTGCTCTAGCGCTTGCAGAAAATTGTCAGGCGCTCTCTGATCTCGAGGCAGATACACCTGTTCCAGTGTCCACTTTGTAGCCTCGGCATAAGCCTCCAGATGTTCGACGTACCAGCGCTCCAAATCAGCCTGCTATGGCTCAGCGTAACCCGCACCAAGCAACAGCCGCATCTTGTTCATGAGCCGGGTACGAATGACGCCATCGTCATGCAGACCGCGTCGGTAAGCCTCCCGCACGAGGATTTCTTCATCGATGTAGACGTCCAGAGCCTGCTTCGTTTCAAGCTGCAAAATTGGCCTGCCGGTGAGGCGCTCACGATTGTCTACCGCCAGCGCCAGTACCTGCTCATCGACCTCGATCACCATTGCAGAGCGGCTATCCCCACTACCCCGATTGCCGTTGTCCAGGGCGAACAACACGCTACCACCGGCAAGGAAGACAAACAGGGGCTCTCGCATGAGTTTGCCGAACCTGACCACTTGAGCCTCCCTCAGGGATTGTTCTGAATCAGACGGAATGAGCCCTGTGAGCTGTCGTCCACCTCGAACTCACCCGTGACCAGTGGCTCGGCACTTCCCAACTCCCTTATATCGCTTTGCTTCAAGTACGAAAGGCAATATCTGTGACTGCCAACTCAGTTTCGCCGCAGTAAACAGCTCGTTATCAGTTCGTTCAATTAACTTCGCTGAAGCCCTGTTTAACTTCCTGAATGGCTGCAGAGTCGCCCTCCACAGCAAACCCGCGGTGCAGATGACCCGCCAATAAGAATAACTGAAGTGATCAAAGGAACTGCTTATGAACAACGCGTCCTCAACAGGAATCAACGCTCGTTACGTCGCGATGAAAAAGATAACCATTGCTGATATTCAGCACATGTATTCGGTGTTTCAGCGCTATTACGACAACACAGACCTCAACACCTTCTTGGAAGATATCAGCCAAAAGAGTGGCGTTATCCTGGTACGAGCAAACGATGATAACCGTGTGGTTGGCTTTTCTACCGTCGCCACCCTGGAGGTGACCTTCGGCAACAGAAGAGGCACGGGCATTTTCAGTGGCGACACCATTATCGAACGGGAGTTCTGGGGCTCTCGTGCGCTGCAGTCCTGTTTTGCCCGCTATATGCTGTTGGAAAAACTCCGCTCACCGCACAAGCCTGTGTTCTGGCTGCTGATATCCAAGGGCTACAAGACTTACTTGCTGCTCGCCAATAATTTCCGGCGCTACTATCCAAACCTGGATAATCACGATGCTGAACTGGAGAAGGTGACGGATTCTTATTGCGAGGCGCTTTTTCCAGGGAAACGTGACGACTCGGGGCTGCTAAAGTTCGGAGAGAATGCGCAATGCCTGCGCGATGACGTAGCCGAGATCTCTGATGAACTGCGCCAAAAGCATCCTAAAATCGGCTTTTTCGAGGCACGCAACCCAACATGGAATGTCGGCACTGAGCTGCCTTGCGTCGGTGTCGTCTGTATGCGAACACTCAGTGCTTATGCGCTCAAGGCTTTTCGCAGTCCGGTCACTAGCGCGGCAGTGAGCAGGCTTCCACCAGCAGTGCCCTTGACCAGGTCAACCACGCACGCTCCCAGTGCCCCGCCAAATCTGACTAGGATCGCGAGCAGCAATACCTCAGCCTCGCGTGAATTCCCCTTGTGAGGCCTTGCCCGGGGGATGGTCTCGTACTGCCACCGGGCTTTTTTACTGAGCTACAAATCCCCATCAAGTGCCCTAACCCTCTGCCCCTCCAGTTCGGTAAAGCGGCTTTCGATTAGCGTATTTAACGCGGCTTCACGGCCGGCCTGGCTGAGATCTGATTCAAGAATCGCATTCCGTTGACGGCTATAATCCGACAGTCGTTGATCCCACTCCGCCCGCTGGCGATCCAGCTCTGCCAGGTTTGCGGCAGCTTGGTCACCCAGGGTTTCAGCTCTCACTTTGTAGATTTGCTCAGGGCCAGCACCAGCTTGTCGCATGGCCTCCGTGGTGGTGTAGAGTGCAGCATCCTGGGTCACACGCTGGCGCAAGTCGCGGATCTCTTCGGGAAGTGTTCGATCCAAGGCAGCCACCGCTTGTTGACGCTGCTGGTCATTCAAGCCAGGATTTTGCTCTATCGCCAAGCGTTGCAGCATGTACTCATCCTGCACGTTATCCAGCTGAAAGAAAGCGTCATCTTCTTCTGATGAGAACAAGCCCTGACGCAAGGCAGCCACCGCCTGAAAACGTTGGCGGAGCGATGCCGCTGTCGCCATACCGTTCGAGGCGACTTGCATATCGGTCTCCTCGATCTCGCCGAGTGCGATTCGATACTCCACGTAGCGACGCAGCAGATCCCGGGCCTGAGCCAAAGCCTGGCCGTCCAATTGATCATCCAGGGCATGCTGAATCCTGGACAGTAGTCGATCGAGTGGCTCCTCATCAATCGCAGAAAAATAGAAATCAAACAAGGTCATCAGATCACGCTCCGGCACCAGGTTACCCTGCTTGTCTGTTGTCAACACGATCTCGGGAGCGGCGCCCTGTAAAGATGCAGGCGGCGGACCCAACTCCACATCGCTATCCAGAGGACGAGTA
Organism: Allohahella marinimesophila; assembly: GCF_039538005.1. Lineage (NCBI taxonomy): Bacteria > Pseudomonadati > Pseudomonadota > Gammaproteobacteria > Oceanospirillales > Hahellaceae > Allohahella > Allohahella marinimesophila. The sequence continues at coordinate 244,256 of NZ_BAABBO010000007.1, read as the reverse complement.
AACGCCTGGTCATTGATGACAGGGGCTTTGGAGGGCATGTCCACGGTAGTCGAAGGCGGATTCGGTGCACTCGCCGCCTCCGATGATGCAGCTGTCTGCACCTCCGCCTGGAACGAAAATCCCAGGCCCACAACAACAGCAATGATGACAAGGATGCCGACGGCATACCGAACAAACCGGTGATCAGGTGATGACATGATTTTTCCTTGGGGAGATGTTGACCTCAATCTACTCGGTCTCGAACGCCCGCTTCGCCGCCAGGCAAAGCGGGCACTATGCTTACAGACCTGCGTTCTGCAAACGGTTGGCGTGATTCTGGTACAAAGTTACCGGTTTGGTCTCAAACAGCGATACCAGCCCCAACACATGGTTGTTCGCGTCGAGGTGGTTCATTCTGTAATTGTCCTTCACCACTGTCCCGAAGTGGCTTGAACATTGACCGGTAACGCCATCATTCGGCCCGTCAAAAGCCGTTGAGGTAATGGCAAAGAGACCATCGGAGAGGTCAATACCTGATGTCACAGTCGAGGTCCCACTCCATGAGTACATGCGAATGTCGTGGCCACTTACAGTGGCCTTGGCTGGCCCCTGGCCACAATCAGAAGTGGGGATGCCGACAGGAAAACGCTTGTTGAAGGCAGCTGCGCCAGCCTTGTCGAATTCGGCCAGCATTGCCCTGACATCGGCCTTGTCCTGCTTGTTGTCCGACATCAGATTGACCAGGTCGCCAACTGCATTAGAGAACACTTCGAAGGAGACGCCTTGCAATGTGCCTGGCTCCGCCATTCCAGTCACGACATCGGCAAGCGGCGAGCCCTTGTGCGGGGCATGCATGGAGGTGACAGAGGCCACCAGGTCTGGACGCACGCTCATGACATAGCGTGCGGTGAGACCACCCTGGCTGTGGCCCATCAGGTTGAATTTCTGAATCTTGCCATTGGAAGTGGCACGGATGTTTTCCAACTGCTCTATCAGCCGCTCGCCACGACTGGCGGAGCTGTCAAAAGAATTGATTTTCGGGATAAAAACCTTGGCGCCTTGGGACTCCAGCGCGGCCGGAATCTTGTACCAATAATCGACACCGGAAATGGTATCGAACGCAAAAATTCCAGGCACCAATACAATCGGGTTCCTGGTTTGAGACTTCTTCTTCCCGAAATCCAGCCAGCCAGCTTGGGCGGAAACACTGCCGCATAGCATGGACATCATTACTGCGGGTATGAGCAACTTCTTCATGGGTTTTCCTTAGGTGTTGGATCATTCTTGTTTTGGCTACCTGCGCCACGTGTTCACCGTGGACTGCCACTTTGCAGCCACTCGAAAAGTTAAACAGGGCTTTGCTCGAGTTACTTGGACGATCTGATTGCTGCTTTCTTTCATTGTTGGGAATGAGCGAGCAGTCACGAAAGCTGGATTCGAGCCAGGACGTTTCAGCGTGCACACTCTATGATCAGCTCGACTCACTGATGCTTGCGAAGAACAATAGCCATGTCAGAAAGGTGTTGGTATGGATACTCCGTCGTCCACGGGCTTGCTGTATTTATGGGATCGAAGAACTTTCTTTCTCGGGGTGCTATCGGACCCACGCCATATTTTTCAGGCTGCCGCCATTTTGACCGTTAGCCTTGACGGGCCATTCCGAGTGCAGCATGGAAACCCTAGCCAGGAGATCGTCTGTCGAAGCCTGCTATTGGCTGCCGGTCAGGAGGCACATATCGATTCCGGCAACGCCATGATAGCCATGTGCTTCCTGGATCCTTTCGGACAGGATTACGCGAGCCTGTCGGCTGTCATGACTCAAGTTCGGGATGGCATATACGTGCAGCTCCCGGAAGAGCAACGCTTTCAGGAAATTTTTGCAGACGTGCTTCGTGAGACGCCCACACCGGATCCCCTGTACGCCATTCTGGATCAACTCTTTCATCAGCGTGGCGATACGCCATTGGCCGTGGACCCTAGAGTGGTACAGGTGGTGGAACTCATTAAACGTTCAATAACAGTTAATCTACTGGTGGAGGACCTGGCAGATGCGGTCGAACTCTCGGCGCCTCGATTGATTCAATTGTTCAAGCGACAGATAGGCGTGCCCATTCGTCGTTACCGGCAGTGGCACAGGGTGTACGTGACAGCGGTTGGGGTTGCCGGTGGAAAATCCTTGACCGAAGCAGCGCTTTCAGCCGGATTTACCGACTCATCTCACTTTTCCAACACCTTCCGTACCATGGTCGGAATGAAGCCATCAAGCGTCCTCTCACATCTGGAGCGCATACGCATTTTCGCGCCAGCTCGGCCGGAGTTGGATGCGTCTCTCGCGGCCCCACGGCCACGGGCGATTGAGTAACGAAGGCTAACCACCATTCCCCGCCGTAGTACACAAGCTATGCCGTTTGGACTGCCGGGTTGCGCTTTTGCCTTGCAGTCTCTAGCCGATTGGAAAGTCACTCATGCAGCAGTTATCCAGACGAATGATACTCATCACTGGCGCAACGTTGTTGGCTTCCGCCCTACTCGGCGGCCACGCATCAGCCAAAGGTGAGCTACGATCGATCGCCGCGGAGGCCGGTCGACTCGACCAACTTCATTCACTTGTCGTGCATCAAGATAAGCGTCATGTATTTGCCAAAGCCTTTCGAGGCCCAGCGCTAGAGCAACCGGCACAGATTAAGTCGGTATCAAAGACTTTAGTCGCGCTGCTGACAGGCATCGCTATCGACAAAGGTATCATCAAGGGCGTCGACCAACGCATTCTGCCACTTTTAGGGCTAGAGCCATTCGGTTACCCACGCGACGGGCTGACCATCAAACATCTTCTGACGATGCAGACTGGGCTTGCCAGCACATCAGGCCGGAATTATGGCGCCTGGGTCTCCAGCGGTGATTGGGTGGGCTATGCACTGAATCGTCCACTGGTAGACCGCCCGGGCGGTGAGTTCATCTACTCTACAGGTGGATGGCACATTCTCGGCGCAGTACTCTCGCGGGCGTCCGGGCAAAGCCTGCATCGGCTAGCAAACGACTGGCTGGGTGACCCCCTAGACATTGCTATCCCGCCCTGGGTCACCGATCCTGACGGGCGCTACATGGGAGGCAACGCCATGGCGATCAGTCCTCTAGGGCTTGCTAAGCTCGGCGATATGGTACTTGACGGCGGCCAGATTGATGGACGGACAGTGGTCAGCGAAAGCTGGCTCGAGACGTCGTGGCAGCCGCGGGGGCGCTCGCCCTTTTCCGGTGATCTGTACGGCTATGGCTGGTTCCTGACCCGGTATGCGGGCCAGGAAGCTGCCTATGCACGCGGTTATGGCGGCCAGTTGCTGGTGGTTGTGCCAAGCCGGCAGTTGTCTATCGTGATGACCTCCAACCCCAATCAGCCGGCCCAAGGTGATGGACACTTCGGCGACCTACAGGAATTAGTTGAGCAGATTGTTGCAAGTACTCAAGGCCCCGATAAAGGCCTAGACAGATGATTCCGCCCATGCGCTTGTGCGTCCGCTACAGGCCTCGTAAGCTCTCCGCAGGAAACAGGCAGGAATGAATGAGGAGCACCGGAAAAATGAGCCGTAAAAGTATCGTGATCACTGGCGCCAGCGATGGCATAGGCAAGGCCTTGGCCTTTGAAATGGCAGGGCGCGGCTATGATCTTGGCCTCACGGCTCGCCGGCTCGAACGGCTACAGGCTATAGCGGACGACATTGCCGCGCGCTACCCCCAGACACAGATTGCAGTAGAAGCGCTCGATGTCACCGCCTATGAGACGGTGCAGCCAGTCTTTGACAAGCTGGCTAGCGCCCTCGGCAAAATCGACATTGTGCTCGCCAACGCTGGCATTGCCAGGGGTGGCAAGGTTGGCAAGATGCCTCTTGCGGACAATCTGTTGACTATCGATACCAACGTCAACGGCGCCATTGCCACTGTCTCTGCGGCTCTGAACATATTCCGTCAGCAGGGCCACGGCCACCTTGTAGCGACTTCATCGCTCGCAGCCTACCGAGGCATGCCACGCAATGCAGCCTATTGCGCATCGAAGGCAGCATTATCGACCTTCATGGAGGCGGTCAGGGCCGAAACCTTCAAGGAAAAAATCGACGTCACCGTACTGCATCCTGGCTATATCGACACCGAGATAAACCGTCACCTCAAGTCGCGTCCCTTTCTGATCACCGTGGAAAAAGGCGCAAAAGTCTTCGCCGATCTCATCGAAAAGAAGGTCAAACGGGCCACGGTTCCGGTGTATCTCTCAAGTCTTCTGGGTCCGCTTCTCAAGGCGTTGCCGACTGGGCTGCTTGCCCGTATGGGCTAGCGACACAAGGCAAAGCGTGGTGCTACATTCGCCACGTCCCGCCCAGTCGCCATGAATACGGCCGTTATACCGTTGGCAGAATGTGCACCGGTGTTGACGGAACCCGCCATGAAACTGCCCACCTGGCTTATGGAGCGCATCTAGAGCGCGTAGCCGGATCGCTGAGAGTATAGTCGGCCTGCCAGCAGGCTCCGCCTAGAGCCGAATACTCTTCAGATGCTTCAGCCGCTCGACGCTTCTGCCCGCCCGGATCAAAGCCCTGCGGATCGTAACCGGATTTCAGATGGGCGAGCATCACCGAGAGGATGCAGGTGCTCTGAGGGTCATACAGGTGAAGCACCGGGATATCGCGTGCAAGTCTTCGCTGTTCGGAAACGCACAGGTTGGATGCTTCTGCCATGAATGGAGATAGCGCCACAACTATTTCCTCCCGGATACGCCATGTAGTGCCCCCACTCTTCGTAGACGCAGCCAGCTAAAACGAAAAGCCATACGAAACCAATTGAAAAAAAACGCGCGTGTGATAAATTCGGGATCACAGATTCGTTGTGCAGCCTTTTGTACCGCTATGCGAAACTGTAGTTCAGTCACCGCCGTGGAAAGTTTAGCCGCCAAGACAAAAATAACAGGGGTTTCGTATGAAAGTTTTATCCCATCTTCGCAAGAGACTCGTCACAGCCACAACGGCTGTTGCACTCGCAGCCTCCTCGGCCTTTGTGCCATCAGCATTGGCTGCAGACACCATCAAGTGGAAAGTTCAATCTCACTGGCCGAGTTCGAGCAGCTCCTATCAGGACAGTCTGGTCCGCTTGAAGAAGATCATCGAAGAGCGTACTGACGGGCGTCTGCAACTCGATCTCTTTGAAGACGGCGCGCTGTTCAAGGCAAAGGAAACCTTCAATGCGGTCGGCCGTGGCATCGTCCAGATGGGCACCATCTCTCCAGCCTACGCGCAAGACAAAATGTCGCTTGCCGGCATAGCTTCTGGCCTGCCGTTCGCGTTCCGGAACGTCTGGGAAGCGGCTTACTTTCACAAGAACCTGGGCTTTGAAGACATGCTGCGCGAAGAAGCCGCCAAACACGGGGTCTATTACTCAACCGATAAAGTCTATCCGACTGAAATGGTGATCAAGGAGCCCGTGAACAGTTGGGAGGATTTCACCAAGTTGAAGATTCGCTCTTCAGGCGCGATGCAGAAGTTTCTGACGGAAGCCGGTGCGGCTGCCTCCTATCTGCCCGGCGGTGAGCTCTACCCTGCCTTGTCCAGCGGTGTCGTTGATGGCGCTCACTGGGGCGCTGCGCAAGGGGCATCGAGCATGGGGCTATACGAGGTAGCCAAGCACCACGTCAAACCGGCGCTCAATATTGCCGGAACAGATGCCTTCATCGTGAACCAAAAGGCGCTGGACAAGCTGCCTGAGGATATCCGCAAAGTCGTCATCGACGCGCTTGATGAGCAGTTCTGGTTCCGCACCAATGAGTATCAGTATCAGGAGCAGATTGCTTTGGCCAAGGCCATGGAAGAACACGGCGTCAAGGTGAACACGCTCCCAGAAGATGTACAGGCGCGTTTGGCGAAAGCTGCGCAAAAGACCTGGCATGAGGAAGCCAAGCGCAGTGACAACGCTGCCAAGGCAGTCCAGCAACTGAGAACCTTCCTGACCGATCTGGGTTATCTCTAAGCCCTCAGGCGGGCTCATCCGGGTCCGCCTTCGTTCCTTACCCACACGTCCTGCGGAGTTCACATGCGCGTGGTTCATGCGTTCATCAAAGGGGTTACCCGTTTAAACGACGGTATTGGCCGCTGGATCTCCTATCTGATCTTCGCCATGTTCGTCTTTCTATTGCTCGAAGTCTTCAACCGCTATTTCCTTGAGTCACCCACCGTCTGGACCAATGAGCTGACACAGCTCCTCTTCGGCGTGTATACCGTGATGTCTGGCGGCTATGTGATGGCTCACAGAGAGCACGTGAATGTCGATTTGTTGCACTCGCACCTCCCGCCGCGTGTCAGGGCCGGCGTCGATATCTTTACCTCCATCATCTTCTTTCTGTTTATGGCGGCGCTGCTGTACTTCGGCGGCTCGATGGCGTGGGAGTCTTTCGCCAGTCGGGAAACGTCCTATTCAGCTTGGAATCCGGCCATCTGGCCAGTCAAGATGGCCATCCCGATCGCGACCTTCTTACTGCTGCTACAGGGGATCGCCAAACTGTTCGAGGACATCGCGATCGCGATCAACCACCCCAGCACAGCTGACTCATCGTCTACGACAGTCCCATCATCGACAACAGGTGACCGCTCATGAGTATTGAGATGATGACCCTCCTGTTCTTCGGGACACTGTTGCTGTTCCTGGTACTCGGACTGCCGCTGGCCTTCGTGCTGGGCGGTGTGTCGGTGATCTTTCTCTACTTTACCTGGGGCCCGGACGCGTTCTACCTCGTGGCTTCACAAATGTGGGGCACCATGGAGAGCTTCACTCTCGTGGCGATCCCGCTGTTCGTGTTTATGGCGATGGTGCTGGAACGAACGGGTGTCGCCAACGATCTGTACCGCATGATGCACCTGTGGTGGGGTGGCCTTCGTGGCGGCCTGGCCATCGGCACGCTCGGGATCTGCGCCATCTTCGCGGCCATGTGTGGCGTAAGCGGTGCAGCCGTGGTGGCTATGGGCACCATCGCCCTGCCATCGATGCTTGAGCGCGGCTACGACAAGAATATTGCGCTGGGCTGTATCAACACTGGCGGTGGCTGGGGCATCCTGATCCCGCCGAGCATTCTGATGATTCTGTATTCGCTGATCACGGGCGTGTCTGTGGGCAAGATGTTCGCCGCTGGCGTCCTCCCGGGCGTGCTGCTCATGGTGCTGGTCTCGGCCTACATCATCATTCGCTGTTACTTTCAGCCAGAACTTGCACCAGCGCTGCCCAAGGAAGAGCGCGGTACCTGGCCGGAAAAACTACGTGCCCTCAAGGCGGTCATCCTGCCGATACTCATTGTGGTGATGGTGCTGGGATCTATTATCGGCGGAATCACGACACCGACCGAAGCTGCGGCCGTAGGCGTGCTGGGGGCGCTGATCTCCGCGATCGTGTACAAAAAGTTCAGCTGGCAAATGCTGCACGAGGCCTCGCTCCGCACCTTCAAGCTGACCGGGATGATCATGTGGATTCTGTTTGCAGCCCACGCCTTCAGCGCGGCCTACCAGGGCATGGGCGCACAGGCGCTCATTGAAGGGTTGATGACGGGCATTCCGGGCGGCCCGTGGGGCATCATCATTGCCATGATGCTCATTGTGTTCCTGCTGGGTATGGTGCTCGACCCTGTCGGGATCATGCTGATCACCCTGCCGGTATTCATGCCAATCGTGACGTCGTTAGGGTTCGATCCGGTGTGGTTCGGCATCCTCTTTGTGATCAATATGGAGATTGGCTACATGACGCCGCCGTTCGGCTTCAATCTGTTCTACCTGAAAGGGGTCGCACCGCCGAGTATCACCATGAAGGATATCTACGGCTCAGTGATACCCTTCGTGGCGATTGAAATAGTTGGACTGGCGTTGATCATGGTGTTCCCGAAGATCGCAACTTACCTTCCGGACGCGCTGTTCTAAAGCACCTGGCGCCTGCCGCAGCCGGAGCTCAGGCTCCGGCTTTTTTGGGAGTCAGGACTGATTACAGATCGCTAAAGCGTTTACCCTCGGCTACCAGCTTCTCCAGCAAGGATGCGGGTTGCCACCGCGAAGCACCGAAGCGCTGCTGAAAGTCCTTTATGGTCGCGAGTATCGCATCGAGACCGATTTCATCAGCCAAGAACATGGGGCCGCCACGGTAAGCGGGGAACCCGTAGCCGTAGATCCAGATGACGTCGATATCGAGTGAGCGGGCCGCGATGCCTTCTTCAAGAATCCTGGCGCCCTCATTGATCATGACGTACAGGCAGCGCTCGAGAATCTCCTGGTCGCTGACCGCTCGCGGCGTAATGTCCTGCTCTGCACGATATTCGGCAATCAGGGCATCGACCTGCGGATCTGGAATGGGCGCACGGCTACCCGCCTCATAGCGATAGACGCCCATACCGGTTTTCTGGCCCAGACGGTTTTGCTCGGCAAGCTTGTCCAGCCAACTCACTGGTACGTCTTCACCGGCTTTCCGTCGTTCCTGTCGAATACGGTATCCAACATCGATACCCGCCAGATCCGACATGGCAAATTGCCCCATTGGAAAGCCGAAGTCCGTGAGCACCTGATCGACCTGTTGCGGAGAGGCCCCCTCATTGACCAGAGCAACGGCTTCGGCACCCCGCTTGTGCAGCATGCGATTACCCACGAAGCCATAGCCATTGCCCACGAGTACCCCGACCTTATTGATGCGCTTGGCGACCGCCATCACCGTCGCCTTCACGTCATCGGCGGTTTTTTCGCCACGCACATTCTCCAACAGCTTCATCACGTTGGCGGGGCTGAAGAAGTGCATGCCGACGACGTCCTGGGGGCGCCTAGTTGCTGAGGCGATCGCGTCAATGTCGAGCGTCGACGTGTTGGAAGCCAGAATCGCGCCGGGCTTACAGACCTCATCAAGCCTGGCGAAGATATCCCTTTTGATGCCCATGTCCTCGAACACGGCTTCAATGACGAGATCAACATCGCCGAAATCATCATAGTTCAGCGTCGGCTCGATCAGCACCATTCGCTCTTCAACCTGCGCTGCGGTGATGCGGCCCTTTTTCGCGGTGTTCTCATAGTTCTTGCGGATGACGGCAAGGCCGCGGTCGAGGGCATCCTGCCTGGCCTCCAGCAGTCGAACCGGGATGCCGACATTGGCAAAATTCATTGCGATACCGCCACCCATGGTGCCAGCACCTACAATGCCCACTCGATTGATTTCCCGGACTGGCGTCTCGGCTGCCAGGCCAGGAACTTTGGAAACCTCACGTTCGGCGAAAAACGCATGGACAAGGCCCGCTCGCTGAGACGACTGCATGCATGCCATGAAGAGCTCACGCTCTTTTTCAAGGCCGGCTTCGAACGGCAGCTGGAAGGCAGCTTCCACGGCGTCTACGCACTTGAATGGTGAGAACAGGTTGGGCGCCTTCTTCTGGAGGCTGGCCCTGAACTCATCGAACACGGTACTGTCATGTTCGGCTGTGAGCTTGTCCGTCAGGTCCCGCACGCGGCGCAAGTGCCAGCCTTCGCTGATGGCTTTCTCGGTATAGGCCTTACCGACCGAGAGAATGTCGTTGCCTTCCTCAACAGCATCGACGATACCGAACCTCAAGGCTTCGCTCGCGCCGACGAACTCACCACTGGTGATCATTTCCAGCGCTTTCTGAGCACCGCTCAGGCGCGGCAGCCGCTGTGTGCCACCAGCGCCAGGCAAAAGCCCCAGCTTGACCTCAGGCAGCCCCACCTTGGCGCTCGACACGGCCACCCGATAGTCACAGCCCAAGGCCAGCTCGAGCCCGCCGCCCAACGCAGTGCCGTGTATCGCTGCGACAATGGGTTTGCTGCTGTTTTCGAACGCATTGATAACATCCGGCAGACTTGGCGGCTGCATAGGTTTGCCAAACTCACGAATATCGGCGCCCGCTATAAAAGTGCGACCTTCACAGACCAGCAGCAATGCTTTCGCGTTCTCATCTGCCTGCCCCTTCTCCAGTGCCTCGAGCAGTCCACTGCGGACCTCATGGCTGAGGGCATTCACCGGCGGGTACCTCACCGTCAATACACCGATATTTCCGTCACGGCTGTAGGTTACGACCTCTGTCATGGCACATCCTCAATGAAACTTAATTTTATACTGCGGAATAGAATACGATTAAATTCTAGATCGCCCACCCTTTCAACCGGTATTTGACGCGATCTCCGCCGTTTTCTCGTCGATAGTCGGTTGACGCTAGCGAAATTTAGTGGTCTATTTAGATTCGGAGTCAGTACCAGATACCGCTCTGCGGAATAGAAGGCGAGCGTGCTGGATGCACGCAGCGCTCGCAGACTTGCTGAATCACCGCAATAACAACAACAGAGGAATGGATCACATGAAACATGTAGTCTCTACACGAACGCTGGCCCTGCTCATGGCTGGCATGATGCTCTCAGGTTGCAGTGACGATGATGATAATGACTCCACGCCACAACCTGATGAACCGGCGCGCGCGCAGGATGCACGTACGTTCTCCGTCGATCAGTCCAAGCTCGCTCTTGAGTCGCTGGAAGACACGCAGACTGACACCTGGACGGGTGTCATGGAAAGCGGCGCGGGATATCTCATTGAAGTGCCGGAGAACTGGAATGGCATGCTGGTCATGTATGCTCACGGCTATCGCGGCGAAGGTTCAGAGCTGACTGTCACACCACCGAGCATCCGAAAATGGCTGGTGGACAACGGCTACGCCTGGGCAGCCTCCAGTTACAGCAAGAACTTTTACGATGTGCGTGCCGGCCTCGAAGACACGAATGCACTGGCACTGGCCTTCAACGACATCGCCGCACAGAATGGCAGGACCCTCACCGCCCCTGTCAAGACCTATATCACGGGTCACTCCATGGGTGGCCATATCGCGGCGGCTGCCGTCGAGCAGGAAACCCTCTCCACGGCCAACAATGTTGTCTCCTACGATGGTTCGGTGCCGATGTGCGGCGTTGTCGCCGGCCCAATAGAATTCGACTATCTCCAGGACTTCACCTTCGCAGCACAGCACATTGCCGGGATGGGGCCCACGCAATATCCCAACACTGATTTCGACGCTGCGGCGATCAACGCCGTACTGTGGGATGTCGTGCCGTCGCAAACCCAGCTTGGCGTACCCACCGAGCAAGGCCTGCTGCTCGAGAATGTCGTTCGAAATCTTTCAGGGGGTGATCGCCCCATTTTCGAATACGGCTTTCGCGGCCCCTATTACAATGTCGTGATGGGCACCGGCGGACGTGACGGCAAGATCAACGGCATCCTTACCGAAGACTATCCAGGCAATGCGGACACCGTGTACCAGTTCGACGCTGAACCGGCCCTCTCGGCCGAAGAGACCGCCTTCAACAGCAACATCTTCAGGATCGATGGCAACCCTGAGGCGAACAGTCTGCGAGCCGACGGCCTCCGCTGGGTCCCTGAAATCAGCGGTGAATTCACCGTTCCGGTCGTCACCATTCATGGCCTGGGGGATCTCTACGTGCCCTTTGTTCATGAGCAGGAATATCTGCGTCGTGCAGCGGCCAATGGCAGCGATGCCTTGCTGGTGCAGCGTGCCATCAGAGCGCCCGGTCACTGTGACTTCATGCCTGCGGAAGAAGAGGCGGCTTTCAGCGCCATGGTTGAGTGGGAGCAGAACGGTGTGAAACCGGGTGGCGACGTGATGCTGGATCCAGCTGTTGTTTCGGACCCCAATTACGGCTGTACCTATACGTCGGAAGATCGGCCGGGTATGCCTGTTTGCCCCTGACCAAATGGTGAGCCAACTGGTGAGCCAGCTGGCGAGTCGCCTGCAATAACAAAAAAGGGCGCGGTCGTTACGACTGCGCCCTTTTTGCTTCGAGCAAGGCTGTTAGACGCCCAGCGATTCGATGTCGCTGGCCAGTATCGCCAACTGGTGCGCTATGGAGCTACGCATGGCTTCAGGGGGTACAAGATAGGTCGGCGCCGAGCATGACAGCGCCATCACGGTGCCGTCACCCAGAAACACAGGTGCGCCTGCAGCGTTTATGTTGCGATCCCACTCACCAAGGGAGAGGCAGAAGCCATTCTCACGGTATTCTTCAAGCGAGCGTTGAATATCCTTCTCATGTTTAGGCCATTCTTCACCATATTTTTTTGCCAGCGAGGCGAAGAGGTGCGCGCGGTCTTCCTCGCCAATTGCCGAGCAGTATGCACGACCGGCCGCCGAAGTGGCGATCGGCAGCTTGAGGCCAATTTCCATACGCATCATCGAGGCGCCCGGCGGCAGGCGGTTTTCGACGTAAATCATATTAAGCCTGTCGCGGCAGGTTAAGCCCACGGTGGTATTCGTACGGCGGGCAAACTCATCCATATAAGGTTTGGCAAGCTGGCGCACTTTGAGGTTCGAGACATAGGCGTAGCCAAGCGCGAGTACACCTGAGCTGAGCTGATACTTCTCAAGCTGAGTGGAATAGCTGAGGTAGCCGAGTTTGGTCAAGGTGTAGGTCATTCGGGATACTGTCGGCTTGGGCAGACCGGTGATCCGTGCAATATCCTGATTACCGAGAATGACTGAGCCTTGTGTGAACGCTCTTAGCACATCCAGGCCACGCGAGAGCGCCTCGACGAACTTGCGGTCCTTACCTGGCGCTTCCACCGCCTCAATGTCCTGAACAGCCTTGGCCTTGGTCAATGCAGCCTTGGGCGTGGTCGATGCAGATTTGGCCCTGGGCGCTGCGGCATTGCCTTTCGCTGCAGCACTGCCTTTTGCTGAGGCACTGGTTTTTGCTGCTGCAGGCCGATTTTTCTTTGCTGTACTCATATTCTTCCATCTTCTTCTTATGTCAGAAAGCATTCCTGACGGACTGCGTGTCCGGTGATCACTCATCAGCTCACTTCAGGAGATCTACGCGCCTTACCGAGTCAAGGACCCAACAGGTGTTTGAATTACATTCTAGTGGTCCAAGACTTGCGCCGCCAGCTCTGATAGACGGAGACAAACCTTACCACGCCATCCAGGCAAGCAGCACCAGCATCAGCGGCAAGGCGGCCAGCGTGAAGAACCCGTTCCAACCGAAGGCCACGGTGAATTTCGAGATACGGCCAAAGCGTGCCAGTATCATGACGGAAGGACCGAAGGGCGACAGCATCATTGCCAGAGAAAACCCGATCGCCAGCCCTGCGCCGCCAGTCAGGGGCGACAGTCCCATGGACTGAAACTGCGCCAGAATGCCGGCGAGGAAGCTCAGCACTGCCATGGGCGCAATGCCAATTGCCGCTGCAGCCGGCAGGATCAGCATGCCTGTCACTGCGAAAGCAAACTCCCCCTGCGGCGAGACGAATGCCGCACCGATAACTTGCGCCGGGACTAGCGACGCCAGCGTGCCACCCAAGGCCGCCGAACTGGCGAAAATCATCATCTCGTTGGACTGTGACAGCATATTGCTGGTTAGTTCCCGGGCGAGCGCGCTTGGACGCCGCTCACGAACGAGCAGATAGAAGACTGTCAGGACAGGTACGAGGATCATAGCGGCTCTCGAGACATTCAGGGGTGTCCAGAACACCAGCAGACCTATGCCCCCGAACAAAGTCCCCACGAAAGCCAGTAATACACTCGTCCCCGCGGGTATTCCGCCCAAATGTACGCGCTGTCCGCTGATTGCCTTGAAGCGGTGGCGCTCCAGAACCGATCCCACTGCCAGAAACAGCAGTGCTGCCACAGCGGTGTAAGGCACCAGGCTGCTCCAGGACAACGCAGGCACCTCGCGCGTGATAATTGCCACAGCAACGCTGGTCGGCGCAACGAGTGGAACAAGCGCAAACCCTCTCAAAGTGACGCCTAACAGGCTCCGTAGCCAGTCGAGCCTCGCCTGCCCTTCGATCTGACGCTGATCGAGGGTCTGTGCCAGGCCGCCGCAGAGCATATTCAAGACACCGAAACTGAGTACCGAGGCGACGCCGAAACTGGTAATCGCATACTTCGGATACAGGAGCGTCGTCCGTCCACTGAGCAGCGCGTCGTGAATACGTCGCAGAAACTCGAAGCGTCGCACCAGCAACTGCATCAACCCGAGGCTGCCCAGAAAGGTGGCAAAAAATGCAGCAGATTCCGCAGCCTTACCTAGCAGAGGCCATGTCAATTTCCCCAGCAGTGCGAGCATCACCAAGGTCACGACGGTAACCGAAGCCAGTATCCGGGCATACCACTCCAGCCGCAGAAATACCTGCGTGAAATGAAAGACGAACAGGCTGCAGGCCATATAGCTCAAGAGCGGTGAGCCCGTGAGGATGGCCATCAGCTCGCAGAGCACGCCCGCAGGCACTACTACTCTGCTCATCTCACAGCACCGCATGGCGTCAATCCAGCGACGCTCTCAGAGGCGAACAAAGGCTTGCTTTCATACACGCTTGGAATTAACCTCGTTTTTATAAAACTGTGTTTCGCAGTACGGAACTATATAAGCGTTTTTCTATTTAGCAAGCACGAAATGGCGCCCTACGCTCGAAATGGAGGAGATTAAATGCACGCATATATTTATGACGGTCTCAGAACGCCCTTCGGACGCCATGCCGGCGGATTAGCTGCAGTTCGAGCGGACGACCTCCTGGCCACGGTCATCAAGGCACTGGTCGAGCGCAACCGATTTGACCCCGCACGCTTTGAGGATGTCATTGCCGGCTGCACCAACCAGGCGGGCGAGGATGCCCGTAACATTGCTCGAAATGCTGGCTTACTTGCCGGACTACCCGTTGAGACCGGCGGCATGACCGTCAACCGGCTGTGCGGCTCGGGCCTGGCCGCGCTCATGGATGCTGCGCGAGCCATACGATGCGAGGAAGGCGAGTTGTTTATCGCCGGTGGTGCGGAGAGCATGAGCCGAGCCCCCTTCGTCATTGCCAAGGCCGACTCCCCCTACAGCCGTCAGATCTCAGCCTTCGACAGCACCATCGGCGCCCGCTTCCCCAACCCAAGACTCGAGTCAGCATTCGGTGCCGACAGCATGCCAGAGACTGCCGACAATATCGCGCAGGATCTGGATCTAACCCGCGAAGAGGTTGACCGCTACGCCGCCCGAAGCCAGGCGCTCTATGAGGCCGCCCGTAAGACCGGCTTCTATGACGATGAAATCCTCCCGATCGAAGTGCCACAGGGCCGAAAGAAGCCACCGATTGCCATCAGCACTGATGAACATCCCCGCCCCGACTCCACATTTGAAGCCCTGTCCGATTTGAGGCCGCTGTTTCCTGGTGGTGTTGTCACGGCAGGAAACGCATCCGGCATCAACGATGGTGCTGGCGCTCTCATCATCGGTTCCGAGGCCGTTGGGGCGCGGTATGACATCAAACCCCGGGCGCGAATCGTTGCCGCCGCCATCAGTGGTGTGCCACCCCGAGTGATGGGCCTCGGGCCTGTGCCGGCCAGCCAAAAGGCATTGCAGCGGGCTGGCCTCAGCCTGTCCGACATGGACCTGATCGAAATCAATGAAGCCTTCGCGGCCCAGGTGCTGGGGTGTGCCAGCCAACTGGGCATTGCTGGTGACGACGAACGCCTCAACCCGAACGGTGGTGCAATCGCCATTGGCCATCCACTCGGTGCATCAGGCGCAAGGCTGGCCCTGACGGCTGTGCGTCATCTTGAACGGACTGGGGGCCGCTACGCACTCATCAGCATGTGTATCGGCGTCGGGCAAGGCATCGCGACCATCATCGAGCGCGTGAGGGATTAATGGATAAAGGTTCTACACTTATACACATTCAAGACACGACTCAGGAGTAACACAATGGCTTCGGCCCCATGGGATGATCTCTTACATTTTGACGAACAACTGAGCGAAACAGAGCGCCAGGTGCGCGACAGCATCCGCAGTTTCTGCGATCAGCGCCTGATGCCGGGCATCCGCGATGCCAATCGCCACGAGCGCTTCGACCGCTCGATATTCCCTGCGATGGGCGAGCTCGGCATGCTAGGCGCGACCTTGCCTGAAGAATACGGCGGCCCTGGCCTCAATTACATCTGCTACGGGCTGATTGCGAGGGAAGTCGAGCGTGTCGATTCTGCCTACCGTTCGGCGCTTAGCGTCCAGTCCTCATTAGTGATGTACCCCATCTTTAGTTACGCGAAGGAAGCGCTGAAAAAGCGTGTGCTGCCAAAGTTGGCGTCTGGCGAATGGGTGGGCTGTTTCGGGCTGACAGAGCCGAATCACGGCTCCGATCCCAGTGGCATGGAAACCCGCGCCAGGAAAGCCGATGGTGGCTATGTGCTGAACGGCTCGAAGACCTGGATTACCAACGCGCCGATTGCAGATGTGTTTGTAGTGTGGGCCGTGCTGGATAGCGTGGTGACTGGCTTCGTGATCGAGCGTGGCGCCAAGGGCCTGGATGCACCCACCATCGAAGGCAAGTTTTCACTGCGGGCCTCCGTCACAGGCTCCATTTTCATGGATGAGGTGTTTGTACCAGAGGAGAATCGGCTCGATGTCCAGGGCTTGAAGGGCCCGCTCAGCTGCCTCAATAAAGCGCGCTTTGGGATTTCCTGGGGTGCCCTGGGGGCCGCGGAGTTCTGTTGGCACGCTGCGCGCACGTATACCCTGGAACGCAAGCAGTTCGGGCAGCCACTGGCCGCGAATCAGTTGATTCAGAAGAAGCTGGCCGATATGCAAACCGAGATTACTCTTGGCCTGCAAAGCGTGCTGCAGCTGGGCCGATTGATGGATGCCGGCAAGGCGAGTCCTGATGCGATCTCCCTGCTGAAGCGAAACAACTGTGGTAAGGCGCTGGACATTGCCCGGGTCGCTCGCGACATGCACGGCGGTAACGGCATCTCTGATGAGTATCACGTCATTCGCCACATGATGAACCTGGAAGCCGTCAATACCTACGAAGGCACACATGATGTCCATGCGCTGATTCTGGGCAAGGGGCAAACCGGCCTCCAGGCATTCTTCTAGTCTCAACAAAGAAAGGGAGCCTCAGCTCCCTTTCTTCGTATCGTTCCTGGACCGCAGTCGCCTAGAACTGAAACTGTGCAGAGAGCATGGCCTGCTGATACTGATCGCTGCCCGGCTTGTTGTACGTGTCGAAATCCCAGTAGGCATACTCGATGCCGTAGGTCATATTAGGATGCGGCGTCCAGATCAGATTCGCATGGGTCGAAGTCGCCGAGTCCAGACCGCCAAGGGTGCCTGTCGTAAACGGATCATCCACTGCCTCCGTGTGAGACACACTCAGGGTACTGCGCCAGGCTGCCGTCCAGAAGTGCCGATAGGCAGCGGTAATACCCTGTGAGTCGAAGGGGTCCACATCGCCACCGGTTGCCATTTCTGCTATGTAGTTGGAGTCGGGGTACAGATAAAGCCCCATGTAGCGGCCAAGCGCGCCGTAGGAATACTGCAATCGCACATCGTCCTTACCGATCGTGGGGATACGTGCACTCAAAGACCCGGCGCCAGTCCAGGCTTCATCGGTGCGGGAGTCTATACGGCGCACCAGACCTGCCACCGAATAGACGCCATAATCCCCCGTGATGTCATAACGGGCCACGATGTCCGGGATCGACTGGTCATCGTAGAGCGTGTCGCCTGCGAAGGCTAACTCGTCGGCGTACTCGAAGGACGACGACGCATCTTCGGGGTTCTCCAGGGACATCAGCAGCTTACCGCCTGGCACTGCCATCGTGTAGCGGATCAGGGCTTGAGTGGTATAGATGAAGCCGGCCATTTTCCCCTGGTTCAGGATTTCCGGCAGCGTGGCCAGGTTTGAAAAGGTGGTGTAGGTCTGGCCAATCGTCCAGCCTTTCCAGGAACCAAAAGCCTGGCGCAAACGCGGATTGTAGCTGTTGGAGACGATCTCGTTGCCATCGCCGCTCGCGTTGTCGTTAAAGTCCATTTCCAGATAGGTTGTGAGCACGGCGTCGAGCACATCGACGGTCGCGGTACCGAAGCTGAAGCGACTTTCTCGCGCCGTAAAGCCCACCTGCCAGTCGTTCTCATCTGAACGGGCATAGGCTGCGAACGCGCGCGGGAGGCCGACTGAATAGGCGTTCTCGGTACCATCACCATTGGAGCCGATAATCGCATCAGCCTTGATGAAGCCGCCGAACGAGACGGTCGTATCACCAATCCGAATGCCGTCGCCATCCTTCAGAAGGTAGGGGTTGTCCTCCTCTGCCTCCGGGGCGCGAGATGATTTGAGCGTCTCTACCTCAGCCTGTAGAGCCTCAACGCGCCGCTCGAGATCGGCCACGTCCTGAGCCCAGACGGGTGCGCCTAGCATTGCAATGATCGGCGCCATGGTAGGCAAACTTGCTGCCGCTCCGATGTGGACGCCAAGATTCGACTTGGCTGTGCTGTTCCTGGTTTTCATGTCATGTACCTCTTGTTGTTGTTCTATGCGAGCCGGGATATCAGCTATTGATGACCCGGCCTCGCAACGAGGGTGTGATCGCGAACCTCAACAAGAGGCTCAGCCCAGAAGACTACCGCATTTCGCTGTGCGGACCTGTTGCATATATCGGTTTCACTGTGCGAACCACCATTCCGTGCACCTCAAAATATACTGAAACACTGAGCATCCAACAAGCCTTCATCTGATGAAACGAACTATTTGTCACAGATCCTTCTCGAGGGCACCGGAAGAGAATTGACAGTCAAGTTATGAGGCTGCATGATCGTCTAATTCTGCTGTGCGGTATTTTCTTTCACAATAAACATTAAAGACGCAAAGAGGTTGTCAGATGAATATCAACTTCACGGCCGAGGAACAGGCCTTCCGGGAGACAGTCCGGGGCTTTCTGAAAGACAAGCTGCCGGCTGACATCGCTGCCAAGGTCAAAGGCGGGAGATATCTCAGCAAGGCAGACCACCAGCGATGGCAGCAAGTGCTGAGTCAGCAAGGCTGGTATGCCACGCACTGGCCTACCGAACACGGCGGAACCGCGTGGTCGGCGATCCAGAAGCACATTTTCGATGAGGAAATCGCGGCGTTCGGGGCGCCACGCAGCATTCCCTTCGGCGTCAACATGGTCGCACCGGTGATCATCAAGTTTGGTAATGAGGCACAGAAGCAGCACTATCTGCCGCGTATCCTGAGCGGCGAAGACTGGTGGTGTCAGGGCTATTCAGAGCCTGGCGCGGGCTCTGACCTGGCCTCACTGAAAACCCGTGCCGTGCGTGATGGCGACCACTATATCGTCAATGGTCAAAAGACCTGGACCACCCTGGGGCAGCACGCCAACATGATCTTTTGTCTGGTCCGGACGGACGTTGAAGTGCAGCCCCAGCGCGGTATCTCCTTTCTGCTCATCGACATGGATACCCCCGGCATCACCGTTCGCCCGATTATCACCATTGAGGGCGAACACGAGGTCAACGAAGTGTTCTTTGACGACGTCAAAGTACCGGTCGAGAACCTGGTTGGTGAAGAGAACCGTGGCTGGACCTACGCCAAGTACCTGTTGACCTACGAGCGCACCGGGCTTGCCGGTATTGGCGGCTCAAAAGCGGCGCTGCATCATCTCAAGCAGCTGGCCTCACGCGTCCAGAAGAACCGTAAGCCGCTTATTGAAGACAGCGCGTTCCGTCGGCGCATCGCAGCGCTTGAAATCGACCTGATGGCTGCCGAAATCAGCAACCTGCGCATCATCGCGACAGTCGAAGGCGGTGGCATGCCGGGCGCCGAAAGCTCCATGCTTAAAGTCAAAGGCACAGAAATCCGTCAGGCGATCACCGACCTGCTGCGCCGTGCGATCGGCCCTTACGCGCAGCCCTTCCTGGAAGAAGAAATGGCGTTTGACTACGAAGGTGACTACCTGTCGGACATCGACGCCGCGCCGCTGGCAGCCCAGTACTTCAATATGCGCAAGCTCTCGATCTTTGGCGGCTCCAACGAGATCCAGAAGAACATCGTTTCCAAGATGATCCTCGAGCTTTAACACGACGAGCCTTGAACATTCCAGCGAGAGAGAAAGAGACTGCCATGGATTTCAGATTGACTGAAGAACAACAGATGCTACAGGAAACCGCGGCTCGCCTGGTGCGCAGCGAGTATACCTTCGAGCAACGCGAACGATACCGGGAATCAGAGCCAGGCTTCAGCAAAGCGTTCTGGAAGCAGCTGAGCGAACTCGGTTTGACAGCCGTGCCCTTCTCCGAGGCATTCGGTGGTTTCGACGGTAGCGGTGTCGAAACGCAGGTGGTAATGACAGAGTTGGGGCGCGGCCTGTGCCTGGAGCCCTACATGCAGTCGGTGATCCTCGCGGGCGGGCTGATCGATCAGCTGGGCAGCGATCATCAGAAACAGACACTGCTGACAGGCATCGCCAGCGGTGAGTTCATCGCAGCCGTGGGCCTGCAGGAACCGCAGAGCCATTACAACCTGGACGACGTCGAGACCCGTGCTGAACGCCTCGAGAACGGCTACCGCCTCAATGGCCGAAAGGCCGTGGTCATCGGGGGGCATCAGGCAGTGAAGCTGATCATCTCAGCCCGCACCAGCGGTGAGGCAAGCGATGCGGCAGGCATCAGCCTCTTCGTGGTTGATGCGGACGCTGATGGCGTTGAACGCCAGATTTATCCGACTGTCGACGGGCTCAAAGGCTGCGATGTATTTCTCCGCAATGTCACTGTACCCAAGGAGGCCTTACTCGGTACGCTCGACGAGGCCAGCCCTGCGATCCATTATCAGGCCGGTCGGGCGATGGCGGCCCTCTGTGCAGAGGCGGTTGGTGCGATGGAGGAAGCGGTCAAATTGACGCTGGACTACCTCAAGACGCGCAAGCAGTTTGGCGTGCCTATCGGCAAGTTCCAGGTATTGCAGCATCGTATGGTCGACATGAGTTCCGAGCTCGAGCAGGCGCGGTCCATGGCCACGCTCGCGGCCTCGGTCGCGGACGATGGCGACAGTGTGGCGCGTCAGCGTGTACTCTCGGCCGCAAAGCATGTGATCGGCAGGTCTGGCCAGTATGTAGCAGAACAGGCTATACAGCTGCATGGTGGCATCGGCATGACCTGGGAGTATAGTCTGGCTCACTATGCCAAGCGCCTGATCATGATCAATCACCAGTTGGGCGACGATGACCATCACCTCGAAGTCTTCAGCGGACTGATGGAGACGGCTTAACCCTCAGCGCTACACGCTGGAACTCGGAGACAACAACAATGCAGTCCGAAATGAAAGAAGCAGATACTCATCAGCAGAAACTCGAAGAGTGGCAGGTTCGAAAGGACCTGGCCGCCGCCTATCGGCTCGTTGCTTTGTACGGCTGGGATGATCTTGTGTTCACGCATCTCTCAGCCCGCGTGCCCGGACCCGAGCATCACTTTCTGATCAACCCCTACGGTTTGCTGTTTCACGAGATCACCGCTTCCTCCTTGATCAAAGTGAATCAGGACGGGACCATCGTGCAAAGTGGCAGTGTGCACCGCGTCAATCCGGCCGGTTTTACTATCCACAGTGCCGTGCACATGAGTCGTGAAGATGCCGGCGCCGTGGTGCATCTACATGCGCCGGACGGCGTCGCCGTATCAGCCCACCGGGACGGTCTGCTACCGCTCAGCCAGACCGCGATGCTGTGCCTGGGGCATCTGAGTTATCACGGCTACGAAGGTGTGGCGCTGAACCTCGATGAGCGTGAACGACTGACACGCGATCTCGGTAACGCCCGGATGATGTTACTGCGCAATCACGGCACCCTTACGGTGGGTCGTACGGTGGCAGAAGCTTTCACCTACATGTACTTTCTAATGAAGGCCTGCGAGATCCAGGTCCGGACCCTGTCTTGCGGCCCTACCTATCTCCCTACAGAGGAAGCCATCGAGACCACGCGCGTGCAGTCGGAAGAACTGGGCAAGGCCGCGACACTCACCTGGCCGGCGCTGTTGAGGTTACTCGACAGCAGATCGCCCGGCTATGCCATCTGATCTTGTACAGCAATTGGTCATCGCTGGGTAGGATCTGAGCTCACCTGCACCAGTAGCTTGCCGCGATTTGCGCCTTCAAGGAGGCCCTGGAAAGCGCTTAGCGCATTCTCCAGCCCGTCCACGATATCCTCCTGATACTTGACCTTGCCTTCTCGAATCCAGCGGCTCATATCGGCCTGGAACGCCGGTAGCCGGTCCCAATGATCCGATTGAATGAAACCACGAATCATCAAGCGTTTGATCAGCACCTTACCCATAAACGGGATCAGACGATCCGCGCCGGTTGGCAGTTCCGTCTGGTTGTAATGCGCTATCCGGCCGCACACCGGTATTCGAGCGAAATCGTTGACCAACTGCATGACGCTATCGAAGACGTGCCCACCTACGTTCTCGAAATAGACGTCTATGCCGTCCGGGCAGGCGGCCTTGAGCTGATCGAAAAAATCCGAGTCCCGGTGATTGATGCAGGCATCAAGACCATAGGCTTCAACAACGTGGCGGCATTTGTCCTCCGCTCCGGCCACGCCCACGACCCGACAGCCCTTCATCTTGGCCAACTGTCCGACCACCTGTCCGACCGCACCGGCCGCCGCCGATACCACCACCGTTTCTCCGGCCTTTGGCTGCGCCAGATCAAGCAAGCCGACATAGGCGGTCAATCCCGGCATCCCGAGAATACCCACGGCTGTGCTTACAGGTGCCTGTTCGGGATCGAGCTTGCGCACTGAGGCTACTGGAACCGCAGCATAGCGCTGCCAGCCATTTTCGCTGAGCACGATGTCGCCCGGCTTGAAGTCGTCACTCTTCGACGCTACCACTTCCGAGACCGTGCGACCGGTCATCACATCACCCAACTCAACATATTGGGCGTAGGAGCTCGCTGCGTTCATGCGGCCACGCATATATGGGTCTAGCGACAGATAGATGGTACGGAGGAGCAGCTCGCCATCCCCGACCGTTGGCATCGGTGCGTCTTCAAGTTTCAGGTGATTTTCATCAGGCATACCGGCCGGTCGTTCGACCAGGCTATAGCGTTGGTTCTGTTCCATTATTCTCTCCAGTGGGGGTGTTGCTGTCGTAGCGCAGGTACGTAAGAATGGGGGCTGGCCGAGCATATGAGTATCGACATGAAAAGCATTGAAAGTATCGAAGAACTGACCGGCCTCATCGGCTCCGAAATCGGTGTCAGTGACTGGCTCGAAATCACACAGGCACGCATCCAGGCGTTCGCCGATGCCACCGACGACCATCAGTGGATTCACCTCGACGTGGAGCGGGCTCGCAACGAATCGCCCTGGGGTGCTCCGGTCGCCCACGGCTATCTCACTCTGTCGCTGATTCCCTGCCTGAACCAACAGATCATGCAGGTCTCGGGCGTCAAAGCGGTTATCAACTACGGTCTTGATAAGCTGCGGTTTCCGGCGCCGGTCATCAGTGGCGCCCGCATCCGTTCCCGGCTCAGCCTGCTGAATGTTACGGCACAGGATGGCGGTCGGTATCTGGCCCGTTTTTCGACGGTTATCGAAATTGAAGGCGCTGACCGTCCAGCCTGCGTGGCCGAAAATCTCGCGATCTACGTCGTGTAGCTCCGCCTATTTCAGGCCACGCAGCCAAAACTACTTTTTAGGCTCGACGGGCTTGCGGACGATCTTGCCATCCTCAACGACGGCCAAAAGGGTCTCAGTCACGAATCCACCGTCGTCGGTGATCTCGACCACTTCATAGGGATTCTTGCTGTCGTCCATGGTCTTGAGCGCTTCGCCCAGATGCTTGCGGATGGCCGTCGGATCGCTGGAGCCGGCAAGTTCCATGGCCTTGGCGACGGCGTTCAGCGCAAGATAGTTATAGGCCGCTTCAGAGCCTGGCACCTTGTTGAACTTCGCCTTGTAGCGCTTGACGAAATCCTGAGCGGCTTTGGTGTCATACACCGAAAGCGGCATGACCCCAATCGCCCCTTCTACCATCTCCAGACCACCCGCGACTTCTGCCACTTCGTCAATCTTGGCCTGGTCCATGACAATGAAGCCGCCCTGATAGCCCAACTGACGCGCTTGCTGAACCACGAGACCAGTTGGCTCTGACGCACCACCTACAAACATAACGTCAGGGTCAGCGGCAATCACCTTGCTGACGCCGGTATAGAAGTCAGCGGATTTGTTGTAATCCATGGGGTTGCTGACAACGATCGTGCCGCCCTGTTTTTTCCAGTAGTCGGTGATCATGTCGGTCCAGATCTTGGCGTATTCATGCGTCGCGCCAGCTATCCCCAGTTTCTTGCCCTGGTTGGTCTGGGCATAATCGGTAAAGGCTTCAACATAGCCGTCGAAGGTTGGCGGAATACGCACCGTGAGCTTGTTACCCTTTTCAGTGACCGACGGCACACTGGTGTAAGCCATCAAGAGGAAGTTCGATTTCTCGTTGAAATCCTGAAGCGCGAAAACGCCACCTGAGTGCGGCACGAATACAACCGGTGCCTTCGATTCCTGCACCAGTCGCTTGGCGTTGGTGGCCGCCTGTGCCGGAGTATATCGATCATCGAGCGACACCAGATCCAGCGTGTGTTGTTTGCCGCCAAACTTAACGCCACCGCTCGCGTTGATTTCCTCCACAGCCATTTTCAGGCCAGACAGGGTGTTCTCGCCGTACAGCGCCGCACCACCACTCAGCGGTCCTGTGAAGCCGATACTGATCTTGTCATCAGCGGCATGCGTCGCGGTGCTCACACTCAGCGTCGCCGCTGCTATTGCCAGTCCGAGCTTTTTGAGTATTTTCATTGTTTTCTCCTTGGCTCACTACTTCCGGCCCAGAATAGGCCATTCTTTTATTCGAGAGTTCTAGGCACCGATATAGGCTTTGCGGACGTCTTCGTTACCGAGCATGGCGGCCTGATCGCCCTCCATGACCAGCCGCCCGCCTTCGATCACATAGGCCCGGTGGGCGATCTTCAAAGCGGCAAAGGCATTCTGCTCTGCGAGGAGAACGCTCGTGCCCTGGCGGTTGATTCGGCTAATGGTTTCGAAGACCTGCTTTACCACCAAAGGCGCCAAGCCCAGCGAGGGCTCGTCCAGTAGCAGTAGGCGCGGCCGTCCCATCAATGCACGACCTATCGCGACCATTTGTTGTTGACCGCCGCTGAGTGAGCCGGCTGGCTGATCTTTCTTGTCTTCGAGGATTGGAAACAGCTCCAATACCTCGCGCAATTTCTGCTGAATGCCCGCCTTGTCGCGACGATGAACGTAGGCGCCTAACAAGAGGTTCTGCATCACAGACATCTGTGGGAACAGCTTGCGCCCCTCGGGGCACTGCACCACACCGGCCGAGACCACCGCAGACGGCTTCGCGCCGGTGAGGCTCTGCCCTTCCACTGTTATGTCACCAGCGCTGGGTTTGATAAGCCCGCTAATGGCGTTGAACAGCGTCGTTTTGCCAGCGCCATTGGCGCCCAGCAGCACGACCAACTCCCCCTGCCCGACTGTCATCGAGACATCCTTGAGCGCCTTAAAGGCGCCGTAACAGACCTCGACATGATCAAGCTGCAGCATCGTGATCACTCCCCAGATAGGCTTCAATGACAATCGGGTTGGCTTTGATTTCTTCAGGGGTGCCTTCGGCGATTTTTTCACCGTGGTTCAGCACCATGATCTTGTCGGCCATGCTCATGATCATGTCCATCTTGTGCTCGATCAGACACACCGTCAGGCCGTGGTCGACCATCTTGCGGATCAGGGCGGCAAGGCCAACGGTTTCCTCGGGATTCACCCCACCCGCTGGCTCGTCCAGTAGCACCAGGCGAGGCTCGGTAGCCAAAGCCAGCGCAAAGGCCACGCGCTTGCGCTCCTCCTGGGAGATATCGGCAATCACCCGGTTTTCCAGGTGCGACAGGCCAACGAAATCCAGGGCCTCGCGGGCTTTTTCACGGCAGCGACGCTCTTCCCTTTGCAGGCGGCTGGAGTTGATCAACACGTCCCACAAGCCCGACTGCGTCCGCAGTCGATGACCGACGATCAGGTTGTCCAGTACTGTGGACTGATCGAACAGATTGGTGGTTTGGAACGTGCGCCCTACCCCAAGTCGAGCGATCAGGTCGCATCGCAAATGGGTCACGTCCTGGCCGTCGATCTCGATACAGCCAGAGGTGGGTTTATACGCGCCGGCCACCAGGTTGAAAAAGGTGCTCTTGCCTGCGCCGTTGGGCCCGATAATGGCGTTGATCTTGCCCGTTTCGAACGTCACGCTCACATCCTTGATGGCCGCAAGGCCACCAAACATCTTCGTGAGATTGAGTGCTCTAAGCATGCTCATTCACTCCATCTGACTGGGTGGAAGAGACCCGTGTCTCTGATGCTGCATCCTGCTTCGCGCTCACAGCCTGTGCAGCCTCAGCGTCCTTACGGTACTTCCAGCCCAGGAAGGATCCAACCAGCCCCCGCGGCATGAAGATCACCAGCAGCACCAGCAAGGGCCCGAAAATAATCATCCGGTAGTCCTCGAGAAACTGCAGTGACTGGGTAATCCAGACGATGCCGATGGTGCCGACCAGCGGTCCAAACAGGGTGCCGATGCCGCCCACGAGCAGATAGGTGATCATGTCGAAGGTATGGTTGATATTCGCCTCCTCAGGGCCGACGAAGCGAACCATGCCCGCGTAGAGCGCACCCGCCACACCGGCGTAGATTGTCGACAGCACGAAGGCCAGCACTTTATTTCGCATCAGGTTGATGCCGAGAGACTCGGCAAGATCATCGCCATTACGGATCGCCAGCAAGGTGCGGCCGAGCAGCGAGGAAGACAGTCGCCCCATGAACCAGATCGCAAACACCAGGAAGCCAAGCACCAGGTAATAGAACGGCCTGGTTTCGCTGAAATCGACCAGGCCTAAGCCGTTGGGCGCAGCAATATCTCGAATGCCCAAAGCGCCGTGAGTCAGCTCCTCCCACTTATCCAGCAACAGATAAATGATGAAGCCAACGCATAGGGTAAAAATGGCGAAATAGTGTTCTTTGAGACGCAGCGAGACGATGCCGACCAGAAACCCAAGCAGCGCCGACGAAAATGCAGCGGCGATAAAGGCTGGCCAGAAGCTCCAGCCGTGGTCCGCCGTCAGAATCGCGAGCGTATAGGCGCCAATGGCAAAAAAGCCGCCGTGGGCCAGGTTCAACTGACCACAGTAGCCGGTGATGATATTGAGGCCATAGACGGCAATCGCCCACACGAACGCGCTGGCCATGACGTAGACCTGATATTCATTGGACGCGAGCAGTGGAAAGATGAGCGCCATGAGGAGTGCCGCCAGTTTGGCGCCCCGACCTGTCAGTATTGCAGCCAGCTGATACATCAGTGCGCCCCCTTGGCGAACAAGCCAGTCGGTCGAATGGACAGGATGACGACCAGCAGTCCAAACGCGATGATGTCCTTGTAAGCGGTCGAGATATAGAAGCCACCAAAGCTCTCGGCAAAGCCAATGATGAGCCCACCAGCGATGGCGCCCGGCACGCTCCCCATTCCGCCCAGAATGATGATCACGAAGGCCTTCATGATGACGAGGTGCCCCATCGACGGGTACACCAGGTTGATCGGTGCGTAGAGCGTCGCAGCCACTGCGGCCAGGAAGCCGGATATCGCGAAGGTCAGCATGGCAACACGATTGGCATCGATCCCCACGAGAAACGCACCTTCACGATTCTGAGCCATGGCAATGATGGTCGACCCCACCATGGTCTTTCTGAGGAACAGATGCAGCATTATCATCAGGGCAAAGGCGCCAAGAATAATCAACAGCCGTTGCTCTGGAATGATCAGCCCGTCGAAATTGAGGATGCCCATGTAAGGCGTCGGCATACGGCGGAAGTCTGAACCCCAGATCATCTGCACGACCGCTTCGAGGAACAGCAATATCCCGATGGCGGCAATCTTGTCGTGAATCGGCGGGGAGTTTCGGAGCTGATGAAAGACCAGTCGCTCCGAGAGCACCGCCAGAACGGCAACGACGAAACCGGCTAACACCATGGCAATCCAGTAGTGCACGCCCAGATCGACCATGAAGAAATAGGATGCGAAGGCGCCAACCATGTAGAGCGCACCGTGCGCAAAGTTCGGGGTATGGAGGATCCCGTAGACAAGCGTCAAGCCCAGGGCGACCAGCCCATAGATACTCCCCAAGGTCAGACCATTGAGGATTTGCTGGAAGAACATGTTCATAGCACTTCCTCCGTGTGATTATTGTTGTTAAGTGTGCCTTCAGGCTGTTTTGCCCACTCATCCTCCTGAAGTGCGCGCCACATGAGCTTTCCAGTTGGTGAGCGAGGCAGAGATGACATGAACTCGACACAGGCCGGCACCTTGTAGGCCGCCATTTCAGCCTTGCACCAGTCGATGATGTCCGCTTCGCGCACCTTGCCCTCGTGGCCGGACTTCAGAACCACACAGGCCTTCACCGTTTCGCCACGGCGCTCATGGGGTGATGAAATGATGCA
Organism: Allohahella marinimesophila; assembly: GCF_039538005.1. Lineage (NCBI taxonomy): Bacteria > Pseudomonadati > Pseudomonadota > Gammaproteobacteria > Oceanospirillales > Hahellaceae > Allohahella > Allohahella marinimesophila. The sequence goes on along the minus strand of NZ_BAABBO010000007.1, from coordinate 215,917 downwards.
GCACTCCTGGATGGCCGGGTGGCGATACATCAGGTTCTCGACCTCGGATGGCCACACCTTGAAGCCGGAGGCATTGATCATCCGCTTCACACGATCGACCATGAAGAAGTAACCCTGCTCATCGTAGTAGCCGATGTCCCCGGTCCGGAAGAAGCGCTTGCCATCGAGTTCGATAAAGGCCTTGCGTGTTTCGTCGGGCCGCTTCCAGTAGCCCTGGAAGATCTGCGGGCCGTGGCTGACGATTTCACCGACCTCGTTTGGGCCTTTTGGCTGTAAGGTATCGACGTCGATCACGTGCGAATCGACATCGAATACCGGAATACCCAGGCACTGAGCCTTGGGTTCATCTACGGGATTGATGTGTGTCGCCGCAATGGTCTCCGATAGGCCGTAGCCTTCGATGTACGGCAGACCGGTGAGCGTTCGTAGCTTTTCTTCGATGGCTTTGGGCATGGCAGCTCCACCACCGCCGATGCTTTTGAGACTGGATAGATCGTGGTGTTCAACGTCGGGATCAGACAGAAAATCAATCGCCATGGTCGCGATATTGACCCAGCCGGTGATCCTGTAGCGCTGGATCAGTTCCGCAGCCAGCTTGCGGTCCCAGCGCGTCATGATGACTACCGTCGAGCCACAATATATGGGACCGTTCATGGCGCCTTGCATACCGGTGACGTGAAAGAACGGCAGTGTCGCCAGCACAACCTCTTCTGAAGTGCTTTCGAGCCAGACAACCCGATGCACAGCGGTTGCCATGACGGAGCGATGGGTATGCATGCAGCCTTTAGGGGCGCCGGTGGTCCCGGAGCTATAGGGAAAGACGCACATATCATCAGGGCCGGCTGTGTGTTCTGCGGGCTGATAGCCGGCTGCCAAAGCATTGCGCCAGGCCACACAGCCTTCCACATCCTGCGCCTCGAGAGGCGCTTGAACCTCAGCCGGCAAATTCAGATCCGTGGGGGTGCGAATATATTCGGAGTACGCGGTGGTGATCACCTGCCTCAAGTGGCCGGTGCCCAGGAGGGGTGCGATACAGGGAACCAGCTCCTGACCGCAAATGCAGATCGCAGCCTCAGTATCGGAGAGATAGTGTTCCAGCTCCACGGTCCGGTTCATGGGATTGACCGGAACGACCACCGCATCAGCTCTGAGAATCGCATAATAGGCAACGATGAACTGGGGCGCGTTCTGCATGTAGAGCAACACCCGGTCGCCCTTCCTGACACCTTCGTGCTGCAGGTAACCCGCCAGAGCCTCGACCTCACTGAGCAAGGCCCGATACGTCATCCTGGTGTCGTAATAGATGATGGCGGTCTTGTCGGGGTACCGCAGCGCCGAGATCTCGAGGTTCGCGACCAGACTTGTTTCAGGCACAGCAAGATGTTTGGGCAAGTGCTTTGGCCAGACCTCGTAATGACGAGTAAACATGCAGCTCAACTCCTATTATTATTAAATGGCGCAAGTCCTTCTCGAGCGTTCGGTCAGACGACCGTTTCACCGCCGTCGGCCACAATGACCTGTCCAGTGATATAAGCGCTGGCAGGCGTGGAAAGGAACACCGCCAGACCTGCGATATCGACAGGCTCACCAATGCGTCGAAGCGGCGATTTTTCTTCGGTCTGTCTGAGGCGAACAGGATCTTCCCACAACGCCTTGGCGAAGTCGGTGCGGACCAGACCCGGTGCGATACTGTTCACTCGGATGCCTTTCGGCCCCCATTCGATCGCGAGATTGCGCGCCAGCGCGGCTTCAGCAGCCTTGGACACCCCATAGGTGCCAATGACGGTGTTACCGCGGAGACCGGCAATGCTCGAAAGCAGTACCACAGCGCCCTCACCTCGTTCGGCCATTTGCGGCAGCACCATATTGGCCAGCCAGAACGTGCCTTTGACATTGGTGGTCATGATCGTGTCCCAGGCGTCGTCCGAGACTTCACTGGTGGGGCCGTAGACCGGGTTGGTCGCCGCATTGCAGACCAGCACGTCGATCCTGCCCCAGGCTGTCAGGGTCTTGTCGACCAGGTTTTGCAGGTCTTCCTTGCGCCCGACGTGGCACGGGATCGCCAGCGCTTCATGACCCGCCGCCTTCAACTCGCCGGCGACCGCTTCGCAGGCGTCTGCCTTACGGCTGGATATCACGACCTTGGCGCCGCATTTCGCCATCTCTTCCGCAATGGCGCGGCCGATACCTTTCGTCGAGCCGGTGATGAGCGCGACCTTGCCGGTCATATCGAATAGTGGGTTGGTCATGGGCGTTCTCCTGTTTGTGAGTGGCTTCTTCCGTGTTCGTCTGCGCCGTAGCCGCTCAGCTCGATCTTGGCGATGGCATCGAGGTGAACCTCATCGGGCCCGTCGGCCAGCCGAAGCGTGCGAACATGGGCATAGGCCGCTGCCAGAAAGCTGTCCTGGCTGAGTCCGAGTGCACCATGAACCTGAATGGCTCGATCAATCACCTGCAGTGCCATATTCGGCGCAATTACCTTGATCATGGCGATTTCCTGCCGAGCCACCTTGTTGCCGACCGTGTCCATCATGTAGGCCGCTTTGAGAGTCAAGAGGCGCGCCTGTTCGATATCGATCCGGCAACGGGCAATGTCTTTGCGGATCGAGTCAAACTTCACCAGCTGTCTGCCAAAAGCTTCGCGCTCATGAACGCGCTCACACATTGATTCGAGGGCGCGTTCTGCGATGCCGATGGTGCGCATACAATGGTGGATGCGGCCTGGCCCCAGGCGGCCTTGAGCAATTTCGAAACCACGCCCCTCACCCAGCAGCATATTGCTGGCGGGGACGCGCACCTTGTTATAACGGATTTCTGCGTGGCCATGCGGTGCATGGTCGTAGCCGAACACCGTGAGAGGACGAATGACTTCCACACCCTCGGCATCCAGCGGCACGAGGATCATCGACTGCTGCTGGTGACGGGCTGCGCTTGGGTCACTCTTGCCCATGACGATGGCGATTTTGCAGGTTGTGGTCATCGCCCCGGAAGACCACCACTTGAGACCGTCGACTATATAGTCATCGCCCTCGCGACGGATCTCACAGGAAATGTTGGTGGCATCGGAGGAGGCGACGGCCGGTTCGGTCATGGAGAAACAGGAGCGAATCTCGCCGTTCAGAAGCGGCTTGAGCCACTGCTCCTGTTGCTCAGCGCTACCGTAGCGGGCCAGCACTTCCATGTTGCCGGTATCGGGCGCAGAGCAGTTGAATACTTCAGGGGCGATATGAGAGCGGCCCATGATTTCGCAGAGGTGGGCATATTCGAAGTTGGTCAGGCCAGCGCCGAACTGGCTCTCTGGCAGAAACAGGTTCCACAGCCCCTGCGCCTTCGCGGTGGCTTTGAGCTCGTTCAGAATAGGCGGCGGCGCCCATCGATTATCGGCCGTGGCGATCTGCTCATAAAACACATGCTCATTCGGATAGATGTGCTGCGCCATGAAGGCCTGCAACTTATCCTGTAGCTTCTTCGCTTTTTCAGAGAGCTCAAACATGTCGTTGTCCTTATTGTTATCAGTGCTCTTCAGGTGACCGGTGTTACAGCGGCACACCCTCTGGCTTTTCACTGCCTGACCGCAGCCGGAAGGTGCCTTCGCCGATGGCGAGCAGCTGTCCCTCCTGGTCGCGGACTTCACCTGAACTGTTAAAGATTCGACTTCCACCCGCTCGCCTGGTGCCGGTCACACGGATCAACCCACCTGAACATTGGCCAGTAAAGGTTGTTGTTAGTGACAAGGTGATTGCCTTCCGCATTCGCCCGGCAAAGGGGCAGTAGGTGCCCGCTTCGGCCATTGCGATATCCAGCAGCGAGGTGATGACTCCGCCGTGGATGACGCCGGCCAGGTTCAAGTGGTGAGGTTCAACGGTGAGCTCTATCACTGCGACGCCTTCTTCCCACGCTGCCTGGCGATAGCCAAGGACCCGGTGAAATCCTGGGAGGTCGTTGGCACTACTGAACGACGTGACTTGTTGCTGTTCTGACATTCGAGTTCCTCTTCGCCTCGCTCCTGTTGGGTCCATGGCAGGCCGCCACAGGAGAGAACATCGTGGGGTTAATTTGTCACGGGTTGGCGTTTTTAGTCAACATATTTGGAAATCAATTTCGCTGAGTAAAACTGAATGCGGAATCTGTAGGTTCTGGCGAGCAGTGGGGTTGACGTATAGGTGAGCTGGAGGGAGGGCGGAAAAACGACTAATGAAGGCCCGTCAGAGCAGGGAAATACTGCCATCAGGCGGTACTGCCGGCCAAGTGCTTGTGAACAGCTAACGGTTTGCTGGGGCGAATTTGTAAACAACCTGCGATAGAACTGGCTTTGCGTAAGCACAAAGCCAGTCAGAGGGTACCCGAGGCAGCTGCATCTTCGATTGACACGAACGTCTCATTGAGAAAACTTACCGGGGGGGGGGGGGTAAGTGCCTGTAGTTTACTGCCTGACTGCCAGGTTGATCAGATCCTGCCGGTAAGTAACAGGACGATCAGAATTACGGCGACGATGCTCAGAACTCCACTGGGGCCATAACCCCAGGATCTACTATGGGGCCAGGCCGGAATTGCACCTATCAGTATTAATATCAGGACAATCAGGAGAATTGTTGAAAGTGTCATTTGTAGTGGTCAAGTATTTTAGGCCACCGTCTTTTGAGCCTCCCAATAAGCCTGCTCTGCCGCATTCGGCGGCAATCCACCGTTGTGTTTGTGCGGTCTCAGAACGCTGTAATAGCCGATCATATAGTCCGTGACCGACTGCTTCGCCGAGGCAAAGCATGGGTAGCCGATTTCGGGCACCCATTCTGTTTTCAGGCTCCTAAAGAAGCGCTCTGTCGGAGCATTGTCCCAGCAATTCCCTCGTCGGCTGAGACTCTGTTTCATCTGATAACTCCAGAGCAGCTGCCGGAAGTTCAGACTAGTGTACTGACACCCTTGATCCGAATGGAACATGACTCCTGATGGCTTTCCACGGGATTCATACGCAATCGTCAGAGCCTTCTTCACCAGGTCCGTATTCGGCGATAGGGACATGGCCCAACCCACCGGTTTACGGGAGAATAAATCGATCACGACAGCCAGATAAGCCCAGCGCGAGCCCGTCCAAAGATAGCTTATGTCCCCAGTCCATACTTGATTAGGCTTCTCTACGTCGAACTCCCGGTCAAGAAGATTCGGGATATCCAGATGCGGCTGATCGGCCTTCTTGTAAGCGTGGCTTGGCGGTTGCGTACTCACCAGCCCCAACTGCTTCATCCGTCTGCTGGCACGGTAACGACTCAGCGGTATTCCTGCCTGCGTTACCATGCTGGCAATCGTCCGTGCCCCGGCCGACCCATTGCTGGCCTCATGTGCCTCGACAACCTGTTCCTGGAGCTTTTGCTCAGCCTTACAGGGCGTTCTATCCCGGTCACGCCATGCCCGATAGCTACTGCGATGCACCCCGAACACCTGACACAGGCGCTGCACCGCATGGCTCTCTTCAAGTCGCTCGATTATCGAGAATTGCTCAGGGAGTCTGACATCAAGAGAGCGGTAGCCTTTTTTAATATTTCCTTCTCTTCCTCAGCTCGCCGCAGCTTGCGTTTCAGTTCCTGAATCTCACGCTGCTCCGACGTCAGGGCTTCGCCCTTGGGCGCTTTACCTGCCCGCTCAGAACGAAGCTTTCGGACCCAGTATTCCATGGTGGATTTACCGACTCCCATGGCATCGCAGGCAGCCTTCACGGTATATCCCTGGTCGACCACCAACTGGGCCGCCTCCAAACGAAATTCCGGACTGAAGGTTTTCTTTCTCGTCATCGTCTTCACCTGATTTTCTATATGAGTGATCATACACTCAAAATCAGGTGGCCAGATTCACTATGCCACTACAAATGTAAGCCCAGGATTGCTATTCTGGAGCTTCAAAAGCCGGTCACGGTGATCAGGCTGCTGATTCCTGACAGACGCATACTGGTAGAAAACCATTCCTATGTAGAATGGCCACCAGTGCTGCTTGACCCGCGCAACGATGCTGTAAAAATAAGCAGTTCGGTCAGCCTGCACTCCGTCCTCGAACAGAAGCGCATGCGGGACCGGTTGCGTCCACTCTACATCCGCTACAAGGTCGAAATATTCCGGCCACGCCGTCTCGAACGATCCTTCTATCACACCACCAACCTCCGCATACAAGCGCATTTCCGTGCAGGCAACTACTACCGCAGCACACCACCACCTTGCTTTAGTGAGTATGTCAGGGAAGTCGAGCTATTCAAGCGCCCGGTGCTGCCGCTCCCCCACTCATCTCTCTTGTGCGAGCAAGATTGCCTGCGTCAATCCGCTCATCGCCCGAGACCTAAAGCTCAACCACACAAACCACCGGATAATGATCCGACGGCAACAGATCCCGATCCCGAAACGAAAACGGCGCCAGCATCTCGCTGCCGTCTTCGTCATACACATAGCGGTAGACGTAGGTCTCTTCCGGTATCAGTTGCTGGTGCAGGCTAAGGCTGAGAAAAATGTAGTCGAACTGTTTGGCGGAGGCTGTTCTACCATAGAAGGTCATATGCGTATGACGCTCATAGCGGGGTATCCCGGCCAGAAAGAGCGCATCGTCCAGATCGGTGGCTTCATAGAGGGGCAGGAATTCCGCAGCGGTGTCGTCGCGTGAGGCATTGCCGTTGAAGTCACCCGCCACGATCACTGGAAGATCGTTCGACTTTTCAGCCTTCAGTTTCTGGTAGATCGCTATCAACGCCTTTACTTCAGCGGCTTGACGCTTCTGCCCGCCCGGATCAGAGCCCATGGATTCATACAGCTTAAGGTACTTCACAGAGCCGTTCTGTGGCGATATTCCCTACAGCGGAAGTGAGCGTGCAGCTCATATGAATCACTTTCAATCACAGAGAGTCGCAACGGCGCAGACTTCACTTGGAACTACTTACCGCTTGTACAAACTGCTCAAAACTTAAGGTCACTACGCCCGTCGAGATATCAAGCTCATCCTCAAGCCTAACTTCCTTCTTCTCACCGTGCAGATAAACATTGAATCTGTTGAAAAAGAACTCTCTGATATCGCGAGAATCGTTCTTGTTCATTTCCTCAATTTCTGCAATTAACTCGCTAGACTCGTAGCTATTATGATCTTCATGAAGGAATTCACTTAGTAGATTGTTCGACATCCCCGCCCCTCCAACTCGGTAAACTTTCCATTTTTCACCACCACGGCCCTTGAACAGCTTCTCTCCAGAACAGCAAAACTCTGAAGAATGGCTACCTGCACACTGTCCCCGTGGGACAAAGATAGAACGTGTGCTCATAATCTGTGCAAGACAACGAGCTCCCGATGTCCTTTTCTTTGTGAACGGCAGGATAATAGCCCGCGTGGAGCGCATAGATAGCAATGTCATCGGCATAGATGTATTGGCTGGACTCCTTAGAAAAATAATACTTATCCAAAGAATCTTCGAAAGCTATATTGATTTCAGAACTTAGTTCTCTGGTAGTTCCGTCAGTATTAGCCTTATACCAAATCGCCACGAAACCGACTGTGCCTTGGCCAAGGTTAGCGTCAGTAATTGCATCTTTTAGCTGGATAGCCACCGAAAATATAGCCGCTGGACAGGGTGTTGTGGCTCCTGCTTTATCGCTCTTACACCCAGACAGAAGAGCCGACAGCAGGATGACCAGCGCTAGCTTGTTGTGCATCGCTTTTTCTCCGCAAACTGCCGTCAACGATGCCGCGTCTAGGGCGCCAAGCATTGATCACACGTGACACTGATTCTTAGGCTTCCCGTGAGTATGTCAACAAAGCGCTGGTATTCAAGCACCCACAGCTACCACACCCGCAGCTGGTCCTACTGCAAGAGCAAGCTAGCCCGCAGTAATGCGCACCTCAAGGCGCCCTAAAGCTCAACCACACAAACCACCGGATAATGATCCGAAGGCAGCAAATCCCGATCCCGAAACGAAAACGGCGCCAGCATCTCGCTGCCATCTTCGTCATACACATACCGGTAGACGTAGGTCTCTTCCGGTATGAGTCGCTGGTGCAGGCTAAGGCTGAGGAAAATGTAGTCGAGCTGTTTGGCAGAGGCTGTTCTGCCATAGAAGGTCATATGCGTATGACGCTCATAGCGGGGTATTCCGGCCAGATAGAGCGCGTCTTCCAGATCAGTGGCTTTGTAGAGGGGCAGGAATTCTGCAGAGGTGTCGTCGCGCGAGGCATTGCCGTTGAAGTCACCCGCCACGATCACGGGATGATCATTCGACTTTTCAGCCTTGAGTTTCTGGTAGATGGCTATCAATGCCTTTACTTCAGCGGCTCGACGCTTCTGCCCGCCCGCATCAAAACCCTGCGGATCGTAACCGGATTTCAGATGGGCGAGCATCACCGAGAGGATGCAGATGCCCTGAGGGTCATACAGGTGAAGCACCGGAATATCGCGTGAAAGTCTTCGTCTGTCCGAGTCGCCCAGGTTGAATGCTTCTGCCATGAGTGCTGTCACGGAATAGGCTTCCGGGTCCTCCTCGTGGAGGTACTGGAACGGGACCGGCCAGTGCCGATTTGTCTGTAACTCAGCGGTAAACGGCAGGCTCTTTTTCAGCAGAAAACCGCTCTCAATACCGCGATCGGAGTTGCCGGGGATGAGGTAGGCGACATAGGCACCCGACAGGAAGAATTCATTGAAATTGCTGAGCGCGGTCAGACCGCCCACTTCACAGAGGCACACACAATCCGGATCTTCATTCAGGATGATCTGCGCCAGGGCCTTCAACTTGCTCAAGGGCTTGAGCTCCTGATCCGAGTGGCCCAGCATCCCCCAGTGCTCATCGCTGAGCGTGTGAAGGTATTCGGGCTTTAGTGGGAACGCGGTCTGCAGGAAGAGGTCCTGGACGTTGTAGGTCATTAGTTTGAAGTTCATGTACAGATTTACGTTGAGGTCGGCTTAACGACACGTCTACTTTGCAAGCAACGGTGATTTCTCACGGAAATAGGCTACTAACCCCTCCTCCATTGCGGACATTATTACTGGGATTGTTAGCTCAGTATGAACAGTCTTGCTGCCCTCCCGTCGGATTGAGCTGCCGGATAGCCAGAGCACCAGATCGGCTTCATGTACAAACTTGCTGCGAATCGTATAAAGAAATTCAGCGAATTTTTTGATATTCGGCAACGGTTTTCGATTTAGCTTCACCGCATTGCAAAGCATCTTTTGCCGGTCTACCGGAAGTCGCGCGAAGAAATCAACGCACCGTCGGATGGAACCGTAGGTGGCTTTGTAGTCCCGATGAAGTTCAGCCAGTCGTTCCTTCGACGCAATCGGAAATGTCTCATCCAAATCTCTTTTATTCAGCCACGTGAAAAAATCTTCGTGCCTTTCCTCAGACAGGGACTCAACGAGAGCAAAAATACCCACCATCTTGTAAGAATTGGAGAGATAGTCGACGACCGAATTGCAGTTCGGGGCCGTTGTGACCCAGTCTCCACGCTGGACCAAATAGAAATAGAAATTGGCCACCCGGAGAAATTGATCTTTGCGCTCCGGCGTTCCGAGCGCATTGTAGAATTCCATGAACTCCAACTCAGAGGAGAATTGCGTCGATATCGCTAAACGTGCCAAGGGAAGATAAGAGCTCTCATTCTTGTAGTAGCGCAAGTTAAAACCTATTAGTAGCAGTAAGATCTGACGGAAGTTCAGCCGGGACAAAATGCTGTACGTGACCGGCACGGTTTATACTAAATCGTTGGTCACGGCTAATGGACTGATATATGTATAATCTGACGGGCGCCTTCACGGATTAGCTTATAGGCTTTCGTCTGAGCAACACACTTTTAGCTCACGAAATGCCTTTAACTTTGTCAAATATTGGTCGCCATTACTGAAACGGCGTAAACGGCATCAATCCACCCCCGGCACGCGCGACATCTTGAACACATCAGTAATCCGCCGCTCATGCTCACTGTACACGTACTGATAATGCGCCGCCTGAATCAACGGCACCTTCAATGCCCGCGGCTTGAAGATCGCCACGCACTCACCCCCAGCATGCCGCACACTCCGATACAACAAGCCATGACTCCCCTGCTCCCGAAACTGCGCAGCGATCGGCTGAGTGTGTTTGTAGCTCTCAAGATCAGGATCATGCAGCTCATCCTCAGCTCGAATATCATGCAGCTCGGAGAGAATCGTCGTGACGTATTCACGCAGCGTCAGCCGCGTATCCGGCTCTTCCGTTGCAGACAGAAAACGCTCGCGATGAAAGCGAGTCTCCGCAATGGCCGTAGCCGATGAATCTCCAGCGTAATACACACCATAACGACCATCGGTAAAACGTGAAGCCGCACCAATATGCGTAAACGCGGCCATGACAGCCGAACTCCCAGGCCCACTCACCCGATCCTCCGGCGCAACGAAGCCGAGATCGCCAGCCTCGTCCCTGAGCCGTGGATTGGTCAGTGCTTCAAGCTCAAAGGCTGCATCGAGATCCTCAGGATCGAGAATGCTTTCATACAGGTTGATCGGCGGAAACTGACTCGACACCAGGCGGTGGCATTTGTTCCATGGTAGGCGCAGGGGCGCCGACTCGATGTTAGGGCGCAGCGCGGTCTTTACCATCCACGTGCACCATCGACGTAGTCGTGCACCCGCGCGAGATCGAGGATGCTGCCGTTGAGCATGACTTCGAGGGCGCTCTTGCCGCCGAAAGCCGCGTTGGGTTTGCGTGGCCAGGCGGTCGCCTGCTCGAGCGTGGGGAAGATGATTCTGAGGGCTTTGTAGATATTCTGCAGATGCGAGATGCGCTCGAGAATATCGCGCCCGGGTTTGGCGTTGAGCGTGCTCTTCCACTTGAAGTAGGTGGCTTCAGGCAAATCGCCGAGCAGTATGCGCTGCTCTTTCGTGCTCAGCTGCCATTCCTCGGCAATACCGAAGAAGATCTTCAGCGCCACCTGGGCGAGTCTGGCTGCACTGTCCTGCCTGGCAGACGCATCCTTTGGCAGATGGGTGTTCTTGAGTGGTTTCATGGCCGGCCTCCATGTCAACTGGCTTACTCTTATTATAGACCTTTAAAGTTAAAAACTACAAATATAGATAATTAAGGACCTGCCTCAGCAATCTGATGCACCGCCATCAAAACCTGTAGAACCCGCTGCAGGCTTCGAGTAGCCTCTACATCATCCACACACAAGGACAGTGAACATGCCCGAGTCCGCCTACCCCATTCCACCGTCTGACTCGAACCCTCAGGACGCGGCAGTACCACGAGATAGCATACTCAACGAATTCGGCCACCAGATTTCCTTTCGGGAAGCTGTACATGTCTGGCTACGCATCGCCATGCTGAGCTTTGGCGGGCCTGCCGGTCAGATCGCGGTCATGCACCGTATTCTGGTGGATGAAAAGCGCTGGGTGAGTGAGAGCCTATTCCTGCACGCGCTGAACTACTGCATGGTGCTGCCCGGGCCGGAGGCCCAGCAGCTCGCCACCTACATCGGCTGGCTGCTGCATGGGGTCAAGGGCGGGCTCGTGGCCGGCGGTCTGTTTATCCTGCCGGGCTTCGTGAGCATCCTGGTGTTGAGCGTACTCTATGCCGGGTATCAGGATGCCACGCTGGTGCAGGCGCTGTTCTTTGGCATCAAGGCAGCGGTACTGGCCATCGTGCTTCAGGCGGTCATTCGCATCGGCAAACGGGCTTTGAAAAACGCCTATATGTACGCGCTGGCGACCCTGGCCTTTGTTGCGATCTTCTTCTTTGCGGTGCCGTTTCCAATCGTGATCGTTACGGCTGCCGTCATTGGTCTGCTGGGCCGGCACGTCGACCCGGAGCGCTTTGTGGTCATCAAGGGTCATGATGCGCCTGAGGATGCCGACCGCGCTATTGATGCCATGATCGATGGCGGAGCCACGCATCATACTCAGGCAACCTGGACGCGAGCGCTCAAGGTACTCGCCATCTGGTTACCATTGTGGCTCATACCACTCATCGTGCTGACGACGACACTCGGCTTCGACGACGTCTTCACCCAGGTCGGATTCTTCTTCAGCAAGCTGGCGGTCGTCACCTTCGGTGGGGCGTATTCCGTATTGGCCTACATGGCGCAGGAGGCAGTGCAAAATTACGGCTGGCTCGCGCCAGGCGAGATGCTCGATGGTCTGGGTATGGCAGAAACCACGCCCGGCCCGCTGATTCAGGTCGTGCAGTTCGTGGGGTTCATGGGCGCCTTCCGTGATGCCGGTCCGCTCGATCCCTTCACTGCAGGTATCCTGGCCTCGATTCTGGCGACCTGGGTGACCTTTGTACCCTGCTTTCTGTGGATCTTCCTTGGCGCGCCTTATGTCGAAAAGCTTCGTGGAAATCAGACGGTGAGTGCGGCGCTGTCCGCCGTCACGGCTGCCGTCGTTGGCGTCATGCTGAACCTGGCGATCTGGTTCGCCGTGCATGTCGCCTTCGATGAGGTGAATACGGTTGAGGCCTTTGGCATGCAGCTGCTGGTGCCGACATGGAGCAGCATTCAGATTGCCAGTGTCGTGCTGGCGCTGGGCGCCTTCATTGCGATATTGCGTTTCAAGGTGGGCATGCTGCCGGTGATTTTCGTCAGTGCGGTTTTGGGTATCGCGTATTTTCTGCTGTTTGGCGGCGCGGCGGCGCTGTAAGCAAAATTTTTTCGTGAACCTGTCGAAAGTTGTCGAAGCCGTTCGACTATCAGATGAACAACACATCATCTGCATCAGGAGCAGCACATGAAAGTCATGGTTATCGTCAAAGCTACCGCATCATCCGAAGCCGGCGAGATGCCCGATCCGGCGCTCATGGAAGCCATGGGCCAGTACAACGAAGAGCTGGTCAAAGCCGGCATCATGCAGAATGGCGACGGCCTCAAGCCAAGTAAGGAAGGCTTCCGGGTCCGCTTCGATGGCAACAGCCGTGAGGTGAATCGCGGACCATTCTCCGCGACTTCGGAACTGATCGCAGGGTTCTGGATCTGGGAGGTGAAGAATCTGGAAGAGGCTATCGAGTGGGTGAAGCGCTGCCCGAACCCGATGCCTGAGAGCTCGGAGATCGAGATTCGCCCCTTCTATGAGATGTCCGACTTCGCCGACATCCCAGGCGTGGGCGACACCCTCAAGAAAGAGGATGAGATGCGCCAGCAGATCGCCTTGCGCGCAGCACAGACCAACACCTATCTGTTCCTGGGCAACCGCACTGAAGAGGCGCTGAAGTATTACGAGCAGCACCTCGGCGCCGTCATTCACATGATGATGCGATTCAGCGAGTCACCAGACCCGATTCCGGAAGGCGCTATCCCGCCTGGCGCGGAGAACGGGATCATGCACGCGGAGTTTTCTGTGGGCACCACGAAGCTGTTTGCCTCCGATGGCTGCGGTGAGAGTGCCGCCCCGGCAGGCTTCAGCTTGGCCTTTACTGTTGCGACTGCTGAACTGGCACACGCTGCTTTCGATGCCCTGGCTGATGGCGGCGAAGTGACTATGCCTTTGCAACAGGTGTTCTGGTCGCCACTCTATGGTTAGGTGAAGGATCGCTTTGGCCTGAACTGGATGGTGATGGTGGAAGGCGAGCAGTAAAACTGATGCCTTACTTCGCTGGTGACGACTGCCGGTAGCCATAGATCACGAAGCAGAGCGACACCAGTTGCTGCACCATGAGCACTGGTTTGTCCTGCAGGGCCATGAGCGCCGACATGCTGACGTTCATGAGCATGAAGAACAGCCAGCCCTTGGGATTGCCCTTGGCCATCAGATAGCTGCCGAGCAGGAATCCGAGCATTACGCCGATCTCGAGGACCTGTGAGACAGAGGTGATGCCGCCATAAACATACAGGCTGTAGGCGAGTCCGAACACCAGCGAGCCGTAGGTGCAGAAGAACACGAACCAGCCGAAGGCCTTGTGCTCTTTTCTGTGGTCGTGGATGGTGTTGTACAGGCCGAGCAGCATTGCCGGGATACCGCCGGCCTCTATGGATGCCGCGATCCAGTCATCATGCGCGACGAGTATGATGACCCAGGCTGGCACACCGATGATGTAGATGATCCAGCCCAGGATTTTAAGGGTGCGTTTTGTGGAAGCTTCTTGACCTTCGGACACCGAGAAGAGGATCTTGTTGGAGAGATAACAGGCGCCTCCCCAGACCTGCAAGAACAAATCCATTATGCCGCCAGACGGATACAGTTCCGGCCATCGGCCTTCGCCTGATAGAGCGCGCGATCCGCATGACTCACCAGGGTTTGGCTGTCCTCCAGTTCGCCGGGAACTACGCTGTGAACGCCGATACTCACGGTGATGCGCTTGGCGACGCCTGAAGCTGGATGGGGTATATCGAGATCGGCGATATCTTTCGCTATCGCCTCGGCAATGGTGACGCCTTCTGGCCCTGTCGTACCCGGCAACAGAACGGCAAACTCCTCGCCCCCGTAGCAAGCGACCACCTCGCCTTCGCGTCTGGCATATCCTGTGAGCGAAGCGGCAATTCTGCGAAGACAGTCATCGCCAGCGAGATGGCCCAGGGTATCGTTATAGGGCTTGAAGAAGTCCGCATCGATCATCAGCAGGGTGAGCGGCGTGCCGGCGCGTCTGGCGCGCAACCATTCACGGCTGAGGGTTTCGTCGAAGCCGCGGCGATTGGTGACGCCTGTCAGGGCGTCCTGTGTCGACAACTGGTGGAGTTCGTTGGCGAGCTTCTCGGCCTGCTTCTGTGAGGCCTCCAGGTTCAGGCTGTTGATGATACTTTCCTTCAGCACACCGTTTATCCGCCGGACTTGATTCCAGGTAATGATGAAGAACAGCACCATGAGGAGCCCAATGCCCCAGGTTTCGCTTTGATCATTGAGCAGCAGCAGACCGCTGAACGGCAGCAATATGGGTGCAGAGAAACAGATATAGGACAGTAGCGAAGAGGACGTCGAGGCTACGGCGCCTGCGACCAGTCCAGCCGATGTCACGACGACGATCGAAAGCCCCGTGCCGGCGTACTGGATGGTCGTGCTGACGTAGATGCACCAGACACACCAGGCAAGCCCGAGTGATAGCGAGCTCGTCGCGAAAATACTCCGCCACCGGGCCGGGGCCAGGCTTTGTTGCTGCTGTTGATATTGTCGCGTCATCAACCAACGGACCAGCCCGATCGCCAGCAGGAACATCATCCAGGCGGTAATAAAGGCATGGCTGATCTGCTGCCAGAACAGTCCGATGTTGATCGACGCGACGAGCAAATGCCCCGTGATGACGGTCGGGGTCTGCTTTACGAAGCTCGCCAGCAGTTGGCGGTCCAGCTTCTCCTGAAAACTGGCGTCAGTCGACGTAAGCGGCATTCAGCAGCCTTTGCATGATGGGTGGACACATCGCTTCAGCATAGCCGGATAACCGCAGGTTTTCGATGAAGGCTGTTTTTAGTTTTTTGCTGACGGTCTTCTGGCGATTCGAACCGGCCCGCGAGCCGCAGGGCCGACAGACTTGCCCTTCTGCATCACCACCATCTGCTCTTCAGCTGCGAGCTCGAAGGCGAGCTCACGCACTAGTGGCATCAGGTCACGCCAGTTTTCTCCACCAATCACCCGAGCCACGTCTGAAGGACAAATCGAGGATTCGTCATCCCGTCCATTCAGCAAGGCCACCATCACCGCCTCAGCACGCTCGAGATACGCCGCTTCATCCATCTCCAGCCACCACTTCGGCCCCCGCTCGCCCAGCGCCACCTTTGCCGCCTGCACACGCGCGCGGGCCGCAGCGATGCCCTCCTCGTCACCGGCTTTCTTGCCAGCGGCCACGGCCCGGCGGGCAGCCATGAGCTCGTTCACCAGTTGCTGACGGAGGTTCTCGGGAATCTTTGGATCGGTGCAGCGCCAGTGCCTGCCTTTGATGAGCACGTAGCCTTCTTTGGTCGAGGAGCTGTTCTCTGTCATGTCCTCGATACGCTGGAACCGCGTATCAGGCGTCACCCTGCCCCAGCACCACCCTGGCCAGCAGGTCTTCGATGCGTGAAATCGCATCTTCATCACCTTTCTGACCAGTCAACACCACCTGCGACCCAATCGTCGCGACATACAACAGCGTGGACAGATCCCGCACCCGACGCGGATCGCTGCTGATGCGTTGCAGTAGCAGACAATTTTGATCGATACGGGCGGCGTCGACCTCGGCGACCAGATCGGCGACATAGTCATTCCGGCGTGCGAAATCGCGTACGGCTAGCTCGACCTGCAGGCGGCGGATGTTGCGGGAGGCGTCGGTCAGGAGCAACTCGAGAATGCTTTTCAGTTCGGCTTCGACATTGCCTGTACTGTTGACGTCCGGTTTCCAGTACAGCAGCTCATGGAGCCGGCGGTCACGCCAGCGGTTGAGGAAACTGGTCACGAGGTCTTCATGATCCTTGAAGTGCCAGTAGAAACTGCCGCGGGTCACACCCAGTTTTTTCGACAGCGTGAGCACGCGCAGATTGCTGAACCCACCAGACGCGACTTCGCCCGCAGCCGCATCGAGCCAGTTGTCCCTGGTGAGCTGAGGCTTGTCGGTGGCTCTACTGCCACTTCGGGCTACTGGCTTCGGTTCTGTCATGTCTTCAGTGCATCCTATGGGTGTATTCGGGCCGCGATTCTACATAAGCATTGACCGCAGCCACAAACATACATTAGTGTATGGCACCAACATACACCAGTGTATGGCATTTAAAAACACCTTTGTCGGCCAACACCACCCTGTATCTGACTTACTTTCGGTAAGCACGAGGAGCTGCATATGAATACCGCGCACTATGATACCCACGGCAATGTCGCCGTTATCCGGCTGGACAACCCGCCAGTCAACGGCCTGGGCCTGCCACTGCGTCAGGGCATCGTCGATGGCATCAAGAAGGCCGAGGGCGACAGCGCCATCAAGGCCGTCGTGATTATCGGATCGGACCGTGCCTTCTCCGGTGGCGCCGATATCAGCGAATTCGGTACGCCGAAGATGCTGGGCGAGCCGAACCTGCTCACCGTCATCAACTATGTCGAAAGCAGCAGCAAGCCAGTGGTTGCCGCCATCGGTGGAGCCTGCATGGGTGGCGGCCTGGAGCTGGCGCTCGGTTGTCACTACCGCGTCAGCAAGCCTGATGCGCAGATTTCCCTGCCTGAAGTGAAGCTGGGTATCCTGCCAGGTGCTGGCGGAACACAGCGTCTGCCACGGGTGATCGGTGCTGAACACGCCCTGAACATGATCGTTTCCGGTGCCGTGATGCCGGCGAAGATGTTCAACGGCAGCGCACTGTTCGATGAGATGGTCGATGGCGACTTACTCGACGGCGCCCTCTCCTTTGCGCACAAGGTCGTCAGCGAGAACCTGCCGCTGAAGAAGGTCCGCAACCTGAAAGCGAAGCACGCG
Source organism: Allohahella marinimesophila (assembly GCF_039538005.1). Lineage (NCBI taxonomy): Bacteria > Pseudomonadati > Pseudomonadota > Gammaproteobacteria > Oceanospirillales > Hahellaceae > Allohahella > Allohahella marinimesophila. Next base: position 198,572 of record NZ_BAABBO010000007.1, on the reverse strand, counting down.
AACCCAGAAGGCTTCTTCATGTTTGCCCGCAACACTGTTGGGGCTGTGGCGAAAAATTATCCTGCGCCTCTGAAGTGTGTCGATGCCGTTGAAGCCGCCGTGACCAAGCCCTTCGACAAGGGCATGGAGATCGAGCGCGAAGCCTTCGCTCACCTCATCAACACTTCTGAGTCCAAAGCGCTGCGTCATGCCTTCTTTGCAGAGCGTCTGACCAGCAAGATTCCCGATGTGCCGTCTGACACCCCGACCCGCGACATCAAGCAGGTTGGCGTAATCGGCGCTGGCACCATGGGCACCGGCATCAGCATCAACTTCCTCAACGCCGGCATTCCGGTCACCATCGTCGAGATGAAGCAGGACGGTCTGGATCGCGGCATCGCCGCCATTCGCAAGGTCTACGAAGGCCGTGTGAAGAAAGGCAAGATGACACAGGAAAAGGCCGAAGCTGCCATGGCGCTGGTGACACCGTCGCTGACCTATGACGACTTGAAGAATGCAGATCTCGTGATCGAAGCCGTTTACGAAGAAATGGGCGTGAAGGAATCCGTGTTCAAGAAGCTGGATGAAGTCTGCAAACCAGGCGCGATCCTGGCGTCCAACACCTCAACGCTGGATGTCGACAAGATCGCGAGCTTCACCAAGCGTCCACAGGATGTGATCGGCCTGCACTTCTTCAGCCCTGCGAACATCATGCAGCTGCTGGAAGTGATTCGTGGCAAGGAGACCGCCAAGGACGTGATGGCGACCGCCATGAAGCTGGCCAAGACCATTCGCAAGACAGCAGTCGTTTCTGGTGTGTGCGATGGCTTTATCGGCAACCGCATGATCAACCAGTACTCGCGTGAAGCACTGCTGATGCTGCAGGAAGGTGCGACCGTGCAGCAGATCGACAAGGCTATCGAGAAGTTCGGCTTCGCCATGGGCCCGCTGCGTATGGCGGACATGGCTGGTGGCGATATCGGCTTCGCCATTCGCAAGCGCCAGTATGCTGAAAACCCGAACATGAAGAAGATGGTGGTCGCGGATCGTCTCGGCGAGATGGGACGCTTCGGCCAGAAGACCGGCTCAGGTTTCTATCGCTATGAGCCAGGCAATCGCAATGCCCTGCACGATCCTGAAGTGGACAAGGTGGTCGATGAGGTCCGCAAGGAACTTGGCATCACCCCGCGCAAGATCAGCTCTCAGGAAATCGTCGAGCGCTGCGTGTATGCGCTGGTCAACGAGGGTGCACGCATTCTTGAAGAAGGCATCGCACAGCGCGCGTCGGATATCGACATGGTGTATCTCACCGGTTATGGCTTCCCCGTTTATCGTGGTGGCCCGATGCATTACGCCGAGGAAGTGGGTTTGTTGAACGTCGTCCGTGCCATGGAAACCTTTGCGCAGAATCCAGACGCAGAACCCGGTTTCTGGGAGCCTGCGGAGCTGCTGAAGAAATGCGCAGCCGAAGGCAAGCGCTTCGACGAATACGCCACTTCAAAGAATCAGTAAGGCCTACGCGCCACCAGGAGAATTGTTATGTCCAATGATGTCGTCATTGTATCCACTGCCCGTACCCCGCTTGCCAAGTCATGGCGCGGCGGCCTCAACATGACCCACGGTGCCACATTGGCCGGTCATGCCATTCAGCACGCGGTCGAGCGCTCAGGTGTCGACCCCGCTGAGATCGAAGACGTGATGATGGGCTGCGGCCTGCCAGAGGGCTCATGCGGTAACGATGTGGCGCGTATGGGTGCCATGCGTGCCGGCCTGCCAGTGTCCGTCAGCGGTGTGACTATCAACCGTTTTTGTTCATCGGGCCTCCAGGCCATTGCCATGGCGGCGCATCACATTGCGGTCGACAAAGTGCCAGTGATGGTCGCGGGCGGTGTTGAATCCATTTCAACCGTGCAGGCCACCGTGAACCAGAATTACATGATGGAGCCTTGGCTGGCCGAGCATAAGCCTGCGCTCTACTGGTCGATGCTGCAGACAGCAGAGACCGTGGCCAAGCGTTACGAGATCCGCAAGGAAGACATGGACGAGTACGGCGTGCGCAGCCAGCAGCTCGCGGCCCAGTCGCAGAAGGATGGCAAGTTCAAGGATGAGATCGCGCCGATTACCACCATCATGGGTGTAGCCGACAAGGCGACTGGTCAGCTGTCTTCCAAGGAAGTCACGCTGTCACAGGATGAAGGCATTCGTCCTGATACCACGCTCGAAGGTGTCTCCGGCATCCGTTCAGCGGTTGAAGGCGGTGTGGTCACGGCGGGTAACGCCAGCCAGTTTTCAGACGGCGCCTCGGCCTGTGTTCTTATGGATGGCAAGCTGGCTGAACAGCGTGGCGTGAAGCCACTCGGCATCTTCCGTGGCTTTGCGGTCGCTGGTTGTGAGCCTGACGAGATGGGTATCGGCCCTGTATTCGCTGTGCCCAAGCTGCTCAAGCGCCACGGCCTGACCGTTGATGATATCGGCCTGTGGGAGCTGAACGAAGCCTTCGCCGTGCAGGTGCTCTACTGCCAGCGCAAGCTGGGTATCCCGCTCGAGCGCATGAACGTCAACGGCGGCGCTATCGCCATTGGCCACCCCTACGGCACCACCGGCTCACGTCTGGTTGGCCATGCCCTCATCGAAGGCAAGCGCCGTGGTGTGAAGTATGTGGTCGTCACCATGTGTGTCGGCACCGGTATGGGTGCGGCTGGTCTGTTCGAAGTCGCCTGATCTGAGGCTGCGTGGCGGGTGATCCGTCTCTCGCCACGCAGCTGTATTACCCCCACCTTACTTCAGATGTGCAAATGGTAATGATAATGGTTATCATTGCGTTTCTTAGCGGTTCAGGGTCTCGACCTTGAACGATTTGAACGCCACACCATCTGGACACATCTGCAATGCAATTTCGCCTCACTCAAACGGCGTTTGCCGTAAAAACTCTCGTTTCGTCAGGTTTATTGGCCTTCACAGCCACTGGTGCTTCGGTCGCTGTTGCCGACGATACCATGGTGTTGCCCTCGATCTCCGTCACAGCCACGGGGGAAGTTGACGCTGCCAGTAACGACGGCTATGTCCCACAAAGCGGCGGTGTCTCCACCAAGACTGACATTCCGCTTGCCGAAACTTCCCAGTCACTGACCGTCGTCACCGACGAACAACTGGAAGACAGGAACACGCAGACCCTAACTGGTGCAGTCGCCTATTCTCCTGGTATTTACATTCAGGATCGTGCCAGTGCGTCGGTCATCGACTCATTCAGTATCGACATCCGTGGCTTCTCGGCAGCAGAAGCCACCTTTCGGGATGGCACTCAGATTCAGGCCGGAATGCCTTACGACAGCCCCACCGAAGTCTATGGTCTTGAAGCCATCGAAGTACTACGTGGCCCGGCTTCCGTACTCTACGGTCAGGGTCAGCCTGGCGGCGTGATCAACCTGGTGACCAAGACACCAACTGCAGATCCATTCGCGGAAATCGGCCTCGAATATGGCAGCCACGATCACAAGCAGATCAAGGGCGATATCAGCGACAGCCTGAATGCCAGCAAAACGCTGCGATACCGGCTGACAGGTCTGTTTCAGGATGCGGATACCTTCATTGACCACGTCAATGACGACCGAATCTACTTCGCGCCAGCGCTCACCTGGGACATCGGTACGAGCACAAGCATCACCTTCCTGGGGCAGTACCAGAAGAACGAAACCCGCTATCCCTGGACGGCCTTCCCTCGCCTGGGCACCAAAGAGCCCAGCCAGTTTGGTCGAATTCCGGACAGCCGCTACATTGGCGAGCCTTCATTCGACGGCTATGACGCCACCGAATTCTCGCTTGGTTACATCTTCGAGCATGAGTTTTCCGAGGTGCTGGCGGTCAGGCAGAACCTCCGCTACAGGGACATCGAATACGATGTACTCGATACCTTCAGGGACTATTTCGCGCCCTATCTTCAGGAAGATGGCCGCACGATAAACCGTTATAACCGTGCGCGCTACGACGAAGGCACGACACTGACTGTCGATAACCAGCTCACCTACGACTGGCAGCTTGGCCAGACCGAGAGTACAAGCCTGGTCGGCCTGGATTACAAGACGCTGACTTATGACAGCCGTAATAGCGGTTTCGACCCGATGGACAAGCCACTGGATCTGTATGCCCCTGTCTATGGTGGGCCGTTCCAGACGCCGACGGAGTTCAACACCACAAAAACCGAAGCTGATCAACTGGGGTTTTATGCTCAGAATCATCTGAAATTTGCCGATCGCTGGGCGACGACCATCGGCGTACGGCATGATCGGGTTGAAGAGAAGTCTGGCGACGATAGCGAAGATCAGTCAGCGACGACCTACCGGGCAGGCGTCGTCTACCTTGGTGATCATGGCTTGTCGCCCTACGTGAATTATTCCGAGGCCTTCAGTCCACAGTATGGCAGCGACGAAGTCACTGGAAAATCCTACGAGCCCATCAAAGGCAAGCAGTACGAGCTCGGTCTCCGCTGGCAACCGGAGAACCATGGCCTGCTGGCCAGCGCCGCGGTGTTCCGGATCGACCGCGAAAATGAACTGGCCACAAACCCCGCTAACGACGCCAGCAGCATCCAGATCGGTGAGACCCGCTCCCAGGGCGCTGAACTCAGCCTGTCTGCCGAACATGAGAGTGGCCTCAAGGGTCTCGTCAGCTACACCTACCAGGACGTCGAAGTCGTCGAAGCCGGCGGCGTGGGTGCGACCAACGGTAAGCAGTTGACCAACAAGCCGCAGCATCTCGCCAGCGCCTGGCTCGACTACACGGTACTCTCAGGCAGCTTGCGTGGGCTCGGCGGTGGTGCAGGCCTGCGGTACACCGGCACCTCATATGCTGATGCAAACAACACGCTGAAATATCCGTCGTCGTTGGCTACGGACGTGAGCATTCGCTACCAGATCGGCCAGACCCTGCTTCAGCTGAGTGCGCAGAATGTGTTTGATGAGCAGGAGATCTACTGCTCTGGCACCTTGCCTACTTCAACCTGTGATTACGGCGTACCCCGCTCAGTCACTGCCAGCATCGTTCAGAGACTGTACTGAACAGAAGGCCCGGATTGAGCACCTGGAACTTTGCCTGTCGATAGTGGCAGGCAAAAATCTGCTGCCGATCGCGCTGATAGTCCTTCCAACGACGTATCAAGAGTCAGTGGTCATTTCACCATACAGATTACGACCGTCATTCTTGAATCGACAATCGGGAGATCTCTCATGACACGCTCGGTAGCAGTCCTCATTCGCACTCACATCGGCACAAGGGCATGGCTGGCCATCCTGCTGTGCTGCCTGACCGCCAGCGCTGCTGCCCATCATGGCTGGCGCTGGGCCACCGATGAGGAATTCGAGCTCAGTGGCACCGTGAAGGAAGCCCGGCTTGGCAATCCGCACGGCGAGCTCAAGGTAGATGCTGATGGCGATCTCTGGACCGTTGAGGTTGGGCAGCCCTGGCGCCACGAACGAGTTGACCTCAAGGATGACATGCTCAAGCCCGGTACCGAATTGACCATCCACGGGCATCGTTCTGCAGAGGCTGGCGAACTCCTGATGAAAGCCGAGCGCCTTGTGATCGATGGCAAAGACTACAACCTCTATCCAGACAGGAAGTCCTGAGTCTCACCGGCATGAATCAGCCAGGTGACAAAGGCGCGCTGTGAGCATTCTGGCCTGGCTTGAAGCCAGCGGGCCGGCCCGCATTCTGGCGCAGTCGGAGTGGCTGTATCCACTTGTCAATGCTGGACACATCGTCGGCATTGCACTGCTGGTTGGCACAGTGGCAGCGCTGGATATGAGGATTCTTGGCTGGCTGGGTCGATCAATTGCCATAGCGGATGTCGAGCGCCTGCTGAGACCCTTAGCACTGATCGGTCTTGGCCTCGTAATAGTCACTGGCTTGAGCCTCTTCTCGGTGCAGGCCACAAGCTACGCAGAGTCCACAGTCTTTCGCATCAAGCTGCTATTGATCGCCGTCGCCGGTCTCAATGCTGCGCTTTATCAGACGACCACCCACCGCCTCTGGCATCAGATCATGGCCGCACTATCACTATTGCTGTGGTTGGCCGTCATCACAATGGGTCGGCTTATCGGCTTTCGCTAAACCTCTGCTTGACCGCCTTAGTCAACATACAGTAGTGTATGGATCAGACAATACACATGTGTATGGATAGGTCAGTCAAGCCCCTGCCTGTTCGTCCACATGAACCCGCTACGTAGAGGAATCAGCATGAATCTGAACTACACAGCCGAACAGGAGGCTTTCCGGGCGGAGGTCCGTCAGTTCCTGCACGACAATCTGCCAGAAGACATCCGGCTGCGGACTGAAAAGCGTCTGCGACCAGACAAGGCCACAACCCAACGCTGGCAGAAGATCCTCAGCGACAAGGGCTGGGGCGCTTCGAACTGGCCAAAGGAATACGGCGGCACGGGTTGGGATGCAATCGAACAGCTGATTTTCGAAGAGGAATGCGCCGCCGCTGGTGCACCTCGTCAGCTGGATTTTGGTTTGCGCATGGTGGCTCCGGTCATCATGTCCTTCGCTACCGAAGAGCAGAAACAGCGTTTCCTGCCTGGCATACTCACCGGTGAGGACTGGTGGTGTCAGGGTTATTCCGAGCCTGGCGCCGGTTCCGACCTCGCCTCGCTGCGTACGAGCGCCAAGCGTGATGGAGACAAGTACATCGTCAACGGTCAGAAGACCTGGACCACTCTGGGCCAGCACGCCGACTGGATCTTCTGTCTGGTTCGCACCAGCACCGAAGGCAAGCCGCAGCAGGGCATCTCCTTCCTCCTGATAGACATGAAGACGCCAGGCGTGACCGTTCGGCCAATCATCATGCTCGATGGTGAGCACGAGGTGAACGAGGTCTACTTCGATAACGTCGAAGTCCCCGTCGAGAACCTGATTGGTGAAGAAAATAGAGGCTGGACCTACGCCAAGTTCCTGCTCGGCCATGAGCGAACTGGTCTTGCCAACGTCGGCCAGTGGAAGGCGATGATGACTCGCCTGAAACAGGTCGCCCGAGAGACGAAAGATGGCCAGCAGCCACTGATCGAGAATACACGGTTCCGTGATCGTCTGGCCCAGCTCGATATCGAACTGAAGGCGCTGGAACTCACTGTGCTGCGTGTATTGACCGACGAAAAAGGCCCTGGTCCGCAGGCCTCGATCCTCAAGGTGCGTGGCACCGAAATCGGCCAGAACATGTTCGAGCTATTGATGGAAGCGATGGGTACAGACGCCATCGCGCACATTCCTGACGCGCTGGAACTTGACTACGAAGGCGCACGTGTGGGCTCCGAACATGCCACACCGGCCACCGGCGACTACCTCAACATGCGCAAGCTGTCGATCTTCGGTGGGTCAAACGAGATTCAGCGCAACATCATCGCACAGATGGTGCTTGGCCTGTAACCAGACTGCTCACAAGTTAAAAGTCGGTCTCTAAAGGAGCCTCTTATGAATTTCAATCTGATAGAAGAACAGCAAATGCTGCAGGACTCGCTGCGGCGCTTCCTGACCAATGAATACACCTTCGAGAAGCGTGGCAGGACCATCGAGTCCGGCAAGGGACTCGACCCTGCAGCCTGGCAGGCCTTCGCTGAAATGGGCCTGCTCGGCTTCACTTTTCCTGAAGAGCATGACGGTCTTGGTGGTGATGCTGTCGATACGATGCTGGTGATGGAAACCTTCGGTCGCGCCCTTGTGGTGGAGCCTTACCTGGCGACAGTCGTGTTGGGCGGCGGTCTGATTCGTGATGCCGGTACCGAGGCACAGAAGGCGACGATATTGCCGAAGATCACTGCGGGTGAGCACTTCATGGCTTTTGCGCATAGCGAGCCTGGGGCGCGGTACAACCTGAGCCTGGTGACTACCTCTGCCGACAAGGATGGTGAGGGCTTCGTCCTCAACGGCAAGAAAACCGCTGTACTGAATGGCGCACAGGCCAACCAGCTGATCGTCTCCGCGCGCACCGATGGCAAGACCTCGGACGAGCGCGGCATCTCGCTCTTTCTGGTAGACGCTGAAATCGCAGGCCTGAAGATCGATGATTTCGCTACCCATGATGGTCAACGCACGGCTGAGCTTACGCTCGACAATGTACGCGTGGGCGCAGATGCGCTGATCGGCGAAGCCGGCGCTGCCCTGCCCCTGATCGAGAAAGCCACTGACCTGGCGATTGCGGCACTCTGTGCTGAAGCGGTCGGCGCGATGGAAGCCCTCAACGCTGCGACACTGGAATACCTCAAGACGCGCAAGCAGTTCGGCGTGCCCATCGGCAAGTTCCAGGTGCTGCAGCACCGCATGGCGGACATGTTCATGGCGACTGAAGAAGCGAAGTCGATGGCCATTCTGGCGGCGAGCGAAGCGGACTCAGACGACCGCGAAAGCCGCCGTCGAGCCGTCTCCATGGCCAAGACCATGGTCGGCCAGTGCGCCCGCAAGGTCGGTCAGAGCGCCGTGCAGTTGCATGGTGGCATGGGCGTGACTGAGGAAATGTTCGCAGCGCACCTGTTCAAGCGCCTGACCATGATCAATCTGCAGTTTGGTGACGCGAGTTACCATCTGGGGCTGGTGAGCGATCAGTTACTCGAAGGGGCTGCATGAAAGCGTATGCGTAAATCGGCCGCCTTCTACTCCGGCCATTTCGGGTGCAGGCTGTCGATAATATAGGGGTGAACATGCTGTCGACCAGACCGTGCCATATGCGGATGGTTGTCAGCGAGTTCGTCATGCCGATGGGGAAGCTCTGCCGGATCGTCCGCCGGCCAGAGTCTTATAGTCGGTATCATGGCCAGGCCTGCCAGCACGGCGAGTACCACCAGGGTCGTCGGCATACCGGCCATTGACCCCAGCCACCCGGCCAGCGGATAGGCCACCAGCCACCCTGCGTGAGACAGGGAAAACTGGGCGGCAAACAGGGCTGGCCGGTCTTCCCCATGAGACGAGCGGATCAGTAGCCTGCCAACGGGGGTTTGTGCGGCCGAGAAGCCCACGCCAAGCCAGGCCCAGACCACAAGTAGCCATCCCAGACTCTCTACCGGCAGTGCGAACAGCAATCCGCTAATCAACATACCAGCCCCGGTCAACATGACCTGACGATCCTGAAATCGCTTGAGCAAAGCTGGCAGTGCCAATGCCGCCAGCATCGACCCGCCACCAAAGGCTGCGAAGGCCATGGCCGTATGCTGATCGGTCAGACCAAAATTGCCTTGTACCAGCACCACCGTATTCACGATGACCATTGCGCCCGCCAGGCTGACCACCAGATTCAGGGCCATGAGTCCGCGCAGACGCGGTGTAGCCATAAAGATCCTGAAGCCGCGCCAGGTACGCTCATGAATGCTTCGACGCCTCTCCGATTTGGCACCGACCGGGATCGCCACCGACACCACGAGCAAGGCCGATGCCACGAAACCGATCACCGTACCCGAGAACAGCCCCTGCCAGCTGGTGGCCAGCAACAGGAGGGCCGCAAGCGCCGGGCTGATCAGGTTTTCAAGATCATAGGCCAGCCGCGAAAGTGATAGCGCTTTGGTGTAGTCGTCTTCGTTCGGCAGCGTATCCGGAATCGTGGACTGGAAGGTGGGCGTAAACGCAGCCGAAGCAGACTGAAGCACCGCGATCAACACATACACTTCCCACACTTCTGTGACGAAGGGCAAGGCTAGCGCCGTCGCCCCGCGCACAAGATCGAGGGTAACGAGCGTCACCCGACGCGGAATGCGCTCGGCGACTGCGGCAGCCAGTGGCGCAATGAGCACATAGGCCACCATTTTGATCGCCATCGCCGTGCCCATGATTTGCCCCGCATCACTACCAGCGATATCGAAGGCCATGAGACTGAGGGCGACGGTAGCAAGACCGGTACCCAGCAAGGCGACTACCTGCGCAAGGAACAGATGCCGATAAGTACGGTGTCTCAGGATCTCAAACATGGTTTAGCCCGGGTACTAACCGATCCTGATCAATTCCTGCTTTCAACTCGTATCTCCCATTCGAACTTGTTACCCTCACCCCATTCGATCTACGAGCCATTAGCTAATATCTATGATGATCGCCATCAATAATAGACAGCTGCTGCCGATTCTTGTCATGCTGCTCGCGCTGACAGGACTGGCGCTGTCGATGATTGGCGAAGCATCCTCCCATGGCGTTGCTGCAGTGGCCGAACTGCCGGTCGGCGACCACGATAGGCACTCTCACGGCCATGATGATGTCGACGAAGAGCCAACCGGTCACGTTCATCACGACTCAGGTAACCACACGCACGACACCATTCACCATCTGACCATACGCCTGCTCAGTAGATTGTCGACCGCCTATCAGCAGCCGACCCCCTACACTGGCGATCCGCCCCGCTCTGTTCGAACCCGCCTCGACCGACCTCCGAAGACTGCTCCGACTGTTTGAATCACGCTGCATTGCAGCTATCTGAATCAAAACTTTTGGAGTCATCATGTTGTCAACTTTGTTTGACGGCTGTTGTCGGGCGCGTACAGCGACCCGCAGCTACCGTCTCGTCTGGATTTTCCTTGTCATTGGTTTGCTCGGCATGAGCGCCGAGGTATTCGCCCATGCGGTTGCCGAGGGCGACAAGGGCTACATCCAGGAAATCACCGGCGTCAATCTCATCGCGTTCACCTACCTGGGCGCCAAGCACATGGTCACCGGTTACGACCATCTGCTGTTCCTGCTAGGGGTGATCTTTTTCCTTTACCGGATGCAACACATCGCCATTTACGTCAGCCTTTTTGCGCTGGGGCATTCGACCACGATGCTGTTGCGCGTGTACTTCAACGTCGGTATCAACAGCTTCATCATCGATGCCATCATCGGCCTCTCGGTGGTCTACAAGGCATTGGATAACCTTGGCGCCTACCAACGCTGGTTTGGTTTTCAGCCGAACACGAAGGTCGCCACGCTTATCTTCGGGTTCTTCCACGGCTTTGGTCTGTCCACGAAAATCAACGAGTACGACATCTCGCCGGACGGCCTGGTACCCAACCTGCTCGCATTCAACGTTGGCGTTGAAATTGGCCAGCTCATCGCACTGGCGATGATTCTGATCGTCATGAGTTTCTGGCGGAAGACCGATGGTTTCATTCGTCATGCCTACACCGCCAATGTGGCCTTGATGAGCGCAGGCTTCCTGCTCATCGGCTATCAGCTCACCGGCTATTTCATCGCATAGATTCTGGAGATTTTTCATGTATAACACCGAAATACCTGCTAAAAACGAACTACCCAGTTCTGCAAAATTGATCCGTTCCACCATCATTGCTGCCATCGTAGCGGCCGTGCTGCTGGTGACTGTCGTGATGCCGGCCGAGTATGGGCTGGATCCCACAGGCGCGGGTCGCGTGCTCGGCCTGAAAGAAATGGGTGAAATCAAGGAGCAGCTCGCCCATGAAGCTGAGGCTGATGAAGCGGCTTTGGCAACATCAATGTCGTCTTCGAGTGAGGAGACAGTAACAGAGCCTACTGCTGCGCCTGCTGCCGAAATCGCTGCAGCCCCAGCTGAGACGGCCCCTGATTCCAGCGAACCCGCTGCTGCGGCCGGACCTGAAGCTGAAGCTGAAGCGCCAGCACCGGTAGCCGAAGCCAAATGGGAGGACGAAGTGCGCTTCGTACTGACGCCGGGTGAAGGGACCGAGTACAAGCTGACGATGGAAAAAGATGCAGTGGCCCGTTATTCGTGGGAAACCGAAGGCGGTCCCCTGAACTTCGACACCCATGGTGACGGCAGTGGCCAGTCGATTTCATACGAAAAAGGTCGAGGCGTCTCGGCAGATGAAGGCGAGCTGACGGCGTCCTTCACTGGCAATCACGGCTGGTTTTTCCGCAACCGAAACGACAATGACGTTACGGTTGTCCTCCGTACAGATGGAGATTACGGCGAGCTTAAAAAGGCCATGTAAAGGAATGGCTGCCTGAGGGCAGCTGCTTTGGCTCGAGGTGCTTGCAAGGACCGCCTCGAGCCTGAGCACTTGTGACACAGATCACAGTTTCTACCGCTTGCGCTCCTCGAAGATATTGGCTTGTGTAGACTCGTCCTCACCATAACAACAAGACGAGTACAGCTACTATGGAAGACCTCAAGCAAACAACCCTCCCACTTATTGCAGCGCTAGTTCTCACCGCACCCTTCAGCTACGCCGGCACCGATAAGCTCACCGTCATGACTCGCAACGTCTATCTTGGCGCTGACATCTTCAAGGTGGTGGAGGCGGCAATGACAGATCCCACTACGGTTCCGCTCGCCGTCACCGCAGCTTTCCAGGAAGTCCAGCAGACGGATTTTACCGAGCGCGCCGAAGCGCTGGCAGTCGAGATAAAGCGATATCGGCCGGATGCCATTGGTCTGCAAGAGGTTTCGATTTTTTACACGCAGACACCGAGCGACTTCGGCTATGCCGCGCAGGGCTACCCGGAACGCGCTGCTGATACCGTTTACATCGACTATCTCTCAGTGCTTCAGGCTGCGCTCGAAGCACGTGGCCTGCACTATACGGTCGCCGCCTCTGTCACTAACGCGGACATCGAAGTCCCCATGGTCACCGGCGTATCCGACAGCGGCCCATTGCTGAGCGATTTGCGTATGGTCGACCATGACGTGATCCTGGTCAGCAGAAAAACAATGGCGTCAAACCCGCTCACCGGCAACTACACCTACAACGCGGCAGTCGATGTGGCCGGCTCCAGCCTCGAATTCACCCGAGGCTATGCTGCAGTCGATATCACTGTGAAAGGCGACACTTACCGATTCGTGAATACCCATCTCGAAACTGGAGGATCAGAGCCGTTCAAATCACTGCAGGCCGTCCAGATGACCGAGCTGCTCGGTATCATGGACATGACAAATACCAATGGGATCCCCACGATTCTGGTCGGAGACTTCAACAGCGCGCCAGGTGAGGACGCTTTCGTTTCAGCCTCAGGCATACCCGGCCTCGATGGCCTGGCCCTTGTACCGCCGTATCTGCAGGCCGTGGCCAGCGGCTACGCCGACGCCTGGCTTGAACAGAAGCGGCCGGGCGCTGGTCTGACCTGCTGTTTCAGTTCGACGGTCAACGGCCCGGATTCTGAACTGTCGGAACGGATCGACCACATCTTCCTCGCTGCGCCGGAGCGAACGCGCGTGAAGGTTCAGGCCAAAGTGGTGGGCGACGATGTGTTCGACATGACGCCGGGTGGTCTCTGGCCGTCAGACCATGCCGGTGTCGTCGCTCGCATCATGCTCAAGAGCAGAGGTCGCTAGATAAGGCGCCCCCACAGGGGGATCGTGACCTACGAGATCGCGGGCAGAACTCACTGCACGCCATCACTGGTCAGACTTGAGATGAGCTCTGTCAGACGAATGGTTGATACCATCGGTCGTCGGAATATCGTCAAGCTCGAACGGGCGAACGCCTTTGAGACAGGCAATATTCACGGCGAAGAGCTGCGGGTTCGACCGCCGCTGATGGTGAGTGTAGATACCACAATTCGAACAGAAATAGTGCTTCGCCACTTTGGTATTGAACTGATAAAGCGTCAGCACATCCTCGCCTTTGGTGATCCTGAAGTCTTCGAGCGGCACCGAGGTCACGATTGCACCGCGTCGACTACATATCGAGCAATTACAGCGGCTCAGATCTTTCAGGCCATCTGGCAGATTAACTTCGAACTGCACAAGACCACAGTGGCAGCTCCCTTTGAGCGTTGGTTTGAATAGTGGAACATGCTTCGGGTCAGAATCAGTCATCTATTCCTCCTTGATAGACATGGGCCCGCACGATGGCTATGACATAACCGATTATCAAAAAGGGTGCCGACATGAATGAAAATATCGCCAGCAATGTCACTATCTGATAAGCGATATCGTTCGGTGAGCGATCGTCAGGATTGATACCTGACATCAGATTGAAGACTACGTGCTCGAGATTCAGGAGTGCGAGCGAAATGACGATCAAGGTGATAGGCAATAGCGAGGCGACGACAATTGTCAGCCCTGAGAGCCGAGCGATGACTTTCAAAAACCAGAAGAGCAGCGCTACACGCCAGAACGCGACAATCCCAAGAAACCACGCGTTTGCGGCCTGTGCGATATCCGGCGCCAAAAAGCGTTCAACCGGAATGGCATAGAGGATGGCTGGAGGCGAGGTCAAGGTGACGAAGATCAACACGCTTCGGTAGGACCAGCGCACCGGTTTCAGAGGCTTGATCAGCACCCAGAGAATCAGCGCGAGCACAAAAACATAGGCTACTGATCCCAGCCCCAGATACTGCCAGAGTTCTGCTTTCGGGTTGTCCCAGTAGCGACCGACGCCTGCCAGCCAGGAGCAAATCAGCCCGAAGGCAAGATAAGCGGGCCAGTGTCGAGCGATGTCAACAGAGGGTTGCCGAAAGGTCAGAACGCGTGCGCAATCTCTAATTATTGAAATAAGTATCATGCACTTGTTTAAAACCAGTTTGTGAATGAATGCCCTGGATCAATCCGAATTTGCACCTTGCCCCTCATCATGCGAATGAATATCATTCCCATTCGATTTAAGCGCTGGCTCTTCTCCGCGCGCCACTCGCCCAAGACAGGGACTTTCCGGTGACTTCAAGCCCCAGCGACAGCCGAGCACTCGGTGGTCCGATTCTCTCGACCTTTTTCTACTTTGTCATCCCCTCGATTGTGGGACTGTTAGCCATTACAACTGCCAGCATCGTCGATGGCATCTTCGTTGGCAATTATGTTGGCGCGGAGGCACTGGCTGCCGTCACCTTGATGATCCCTTTTTTCACGCTGTTGTTTGGCCTGGCGCTGATGCTTGCTGTCGGCGGCTCCGTCCGTGCTGGCAAATATTTCGGTGAGGACGACAACGAGGCGGCTTCAGCCATATTCAGTAAATGTCTGATCGCAATCGTGGCTTTCGGTATCAGTCTGACATCAGTCAGCCTCCTGTTCGAAGAACAGATTTTCACCTTGCTCGGGGCGCCGCCGGAACTCTTCGCGCTGATGAGCCCCTACTTCCGCATTGTCGCCGTGGCGATGCCGATCCAGTTGGCCAGCGTAGTCCTCTACTACTTCATCCGGGCGGAGGGTCGACCAGTGCATGCCACCAGTGCACTGGTGACCGGATCGCTGGCGAACATCATGCTCAACGCCCTGTTCGTCGCCTACCTCGGCTACGGACTTGCGGGGGCTGCCTGGGCAACTTTGCTCGCCCAAAGCATCCAGCTAGCGGTGATGCTGGCTTATTTCACGGTTCCGGTGCGGCGTTTGCGATTCCAGTTCGTCCGTCACGGCTGGCGTGAACTCGGCAGTGCCGCCTATAACGGCGTTTCGGAATTCATCAATGAGATTTCGGCCGGTCTGGTCATCCTGCTCATCAACTGGTTGATGATGCTGAAGCTGGGTGTCGATGGTGTCGCTGCTTTCACGGTGGTGAACTACCTGATCTTTCTGAGCATGATGGTGTTTTATGGCATTGCCGACGCGATGCACCTGCTGGTCAGCCAGAACTATGGCGCGGGCAAGCTGCAAAGAATCAGACGCTTCATGATGGCCGGGCTCTGCGCCATCCTCCTGCTGAGCGGACTACTGATCAGCCTGCTGTTCACCGCCGGAGACCTGTTGGTTGATATGTTCCTGGAAGACTCTGCAGTCGCGGCGGCTGAACTGGCGAGATCCTTCTTTTTCATTCTCTGGCCGCTGTTCCCGGTCAACGGGGTCAATGTGCTGATCTCTGCCTATCTCACGGCCATGCACCTGCCACTGGCGTCCGCGACGGTCGCCTTTTCGCGCAGCCTCGTGCTGCCGATTACGCTCCTGCTCTGCTTCTACTGGTGGCTACCAGACCAGCCGATACTGCTGGCACTGCCAGTAGCCGAGTGGCTCACCTTCCTGCTCGCTGGCGCCCTGTATCTGCGCTTCCGGCCACGCCGCCTAGTCCCGGTCAAACCAGCACCTGCCTTGGCCGAAGCGGCATAAGCCACTGTAACAATTGTAACTTTTGTTGCTAATGATACTCATTCGCATTTAAATAATCTCACTCTTGATGCTCAAACGTGTGCTGGCCATGGCCAGCCACGCGAGTCAAAAACAACAGGTGAGATCATGTGCCAATCGGCCAGGACGATTGCAGAGAACGAGACGACCCAGACTTTCATCAATTGCTATCTTCGAGAAGTAGACGCTGGCTGCTGGCACAGGCTGGCTGAGTGGCGGGATATTGCAGGCCGGATTACGCCCTTTCGCGGTAGCCATGTGCTCGAGCTGTCACTTGAAATGCAGCGCGCCACCCTCGCGATCGACATTCACTATCGTTCCCTGGTTGGGCGCCATCAGCTCGGGGCCATACTTCTCAGGCAGCGCGCCACTAGTGAATGGACTACGGTAGACCCTTTCGCGGCGGTGCAATTGCTCGTTGGGGAGATGTACTTCCGCATCGGTGGCGACAGCTCTGACTTATTGAAAACCAAGTCGCTGGAGCTGTCCTGTCGACTGCTGGACAGTTATCAATTGATGGCGCGCTATATCAAGGCGCGTCGAGACGACCCGGCGCTGGACGGCGATCGCTTCATCGAATCTGAACAATCGATGCTCTATGGTCATTGGGCCCACCCTACCCCGAAGAGCCGGCAGGGTATGCTGGACTGGCACCATGAGCATTACGCGCCTGAACTCGCAGGATGCTTTCAGCTGCACTATTTTGCCGCGAAGCGCGATCTGATCCTGCAACACTCGGCAAATCGCATGACTGCCGAGGAGATGGTGCTGGACGGTCTGAAAGGCTGTCTGCATACGGTGACACTGGATAGCCACGAAGTACCGCTGCCCAGTCATCCGCTGCAGGCGCAGTGGCTGTTGCACCAACCCCACGTGCGACAGGCGCTGGCAGCCGGTCTGATCCGAGACCTGGGACCGCTTGGTCCAGCATTTACGGCGACATCCTCCGCTCGCACCCTGTACGCAGCAAACAGCCCATGGATGTTCAAGCTCTCCATGCCGGTCAAGATCACCAACTCGCTCCGCTTCAACCAGCGCCATGAGCTGCGCGCCGGTGTCGTCATGTCGAAGCTGCTGCGCAAGAGCGCCTTCTGTCAGCGCCATCCACGATTCCAGCTGCTTGAAGATCCGGCCTCGATGACAATCGACCTGCCAGGTATCGCACTCACAGGTTTCGAAACCATCATTCGCGCAAACCCCTTCAAGCCTGGCGAAGACCGGGGCATCCATTCGATCGCAGCACTGGTTCAGGCGCCGCTGCCAGGCCGGAGATCGAGACTGCTATCACTGATTGATGACCTGGCACAACGAGAAGGCCGCAGCAAGGATCAGGTGAGTCGGGACTGGTTCTGCCGCTATCTGCAATGTGCGGTCGAGCCTTTGATCAAGCTGCTCGACGAGCACGGCATTGCCCTTGAAGCGCATCAGCAGAACAGTCTGCTCGATGTGTCACAGGGCTACCCCCGCCGCTATTTCTATCGTGACAACCAGGGCTTTTACCTCGCCAATACCTATCGCCCTCATCTCGAAAAGCTGGAGCCTGACCTTAGCGCCACACCAGAGCTTTTCTATGCCGACGACCTGATTCAGGATCGCTTCGGCTACTACCTCGTCGTCAACCAGCTGTTTTCGGTCATCAATCGCTTCGGCATCGATGGTGTACTCAAGGAAGAAGCCCTGCTCGCAATCGTGCTGAAACGGCTCGTTGCGCTGCGGCCCGTTTTGCGCGTTGCTGGACGGGCACTGGTCGATGGCCTCCTCGCCAACAGGGAGATGCCCTACAAGGGGAATCTACTCACGCGTATCCACGATGTTGACGAACTCACCGCCCGACTGGAACAGGCCGTCTACACCCGCATCAAGAATCCGCTGTCCATTTTCAGCTATGGTGCATTGCCGGAGACAGCCAGTGAGGTCGCCTGACAAACGCGTACGACGTCAGCTGCTCGAGGCCTTGCTGTTTGAGCGTATCGTTCCGAGCGACGAACAGATACTGGAGAATGGATCGATACGAGTGAGCCTCGATCTGGACGGACTGACACTGGTCTGCCTGGTTCGGGTGACTGCTTTCGGACGAATTCGCCTGCAGGACGAGCAGGTGCACTTCCTGAACCAGCAAGGCCATACGCGACTGGCTGACTGGCGCAGCATCGTGAACGCGTTGCCGGTCGAGACGACGGCCAAAGCCAGGCTGCAGGCGGAACTGGGACAGACGGTCAGGCTGTGCACATGGAATAACGCCAGTCTGGACGGCAATTCCGCGAGACGGCACCTGAACCAGGATGCGCTAGAAAGCGCCATCCATGAGGGCCACCTCTATCACCCAAGCTTCAAGGCCAGGCTTGGTTTCACCCTGGGCGATCATGTGCGCTTTGGGCCGGAGTCGGCGAAGGGTTTCGCACTGGAATGGCTGGCCGTGCGCCGGACACAACTGCATCATCGCCTCCCCGAGCCGGCTGAGGCATTCGCCGAGCGGGAGCTTGGGCGCGAGGCCTGGGATCATCTCGGCACGGCCCTGTTCATGCAACAGGCCAGCTGGGATGACTACATGCCAGTGCCGATCCACCCCTGGCAGTGGCAGCACCTGAGTCAGGCATTACAGCCGGCCCTCACCCGTGGCGATATCATCCATCTTGGCCTTGCGGGCGATGAATACTGCGCCACCCAGTCGCTACGAACGCTGCAGAATCGTGCCTGGCCGTCGAAGGCCAACCTAAAGCTGCCGCTGAACGTGGTCAACACCTCGTCGGTACGCAGCCTCGACAGTCACTCCGTGTGCACCGCACCGGTCGTTTCACAGTGGCTGCGCGATGTCGTGGCGACCAATGCCTTTCTCAGTGAACGTGGGCTGGTGATACTGCAGGAATACGCTGGCTTGCTCTACTGCCCTGCCGACGCCTGCGAAGCCGAGGCGCTGGACGGCCAGTTGGGCGCCATCTGGCGCGAAAGCCTGCATCCCTATCTGCAGCCCGATGAGTCGGCCGTACCCATGACAGCCCTCATGTTGACTGAAGCCGATGGCAAACCCTTCGTGCATCACTGGATCGTGCAGCACGGCCTGGCCGCCTGGCTGGCCCGGTTGATCGAAGTCGCGGTGCTGCCGGTGTGGCATCTGTTCGTTGAAGAAGGCATTGCTGTTGAAGCGCATGCCCAGAACTCGATCCTCATCCATCGTGATGGCTGGCCAGAAAGACTGGCGCTGAGAGACTTTCACGACAGCGTCGAATATGTCGAAGGCTTTCTCAAGCGCCCCGAGTTGAAGCCGGACTTCGCGAAGCTGAACGCAGCGTACGCGCAGGCACCTGAGGACCGCTACTACTGGATGTCCAGCATCGAAGCCTTGCGCGAGCTGGTGATGGACACGCTGTTCGTCTTCAATCTGGCCGATCTCTCATGGCTGCTCGAAACCCATTACGACATGCCTGAATCACTGTTCTGGCAGCATGTTCGCAGGCATCTGCTGCAGCACGTGCAGACCAGGAACACGACTGCTGAACGATGGACAGCGGTGGATGTCGATGCCGGCTTTGTACCCGCGGAATCGCTGCTTGCGCAGAAGCTCGGCATGGCGCAGCAGCGTCACCTGATCCCCAACACCTTATCGCCCCTGCAACATAAACGGAGCTATGCCCATGTTCCATGTGAACGACACGTTCTTTAACGCGGACGACCTGCAGCGCTATTTCCGCCACTTCGAAGCCGTACCTGGTCTGAGAGGCTGCCATGGGCAACGCTACGCCATCTGCCTCGCTGATGCGGCTGAATGGCTGGCCCTGTGTCTCTATCTACGCGCCAACGGTGGCTCGGTCATGCCGCTACACCCGGCGACACCGTTGAAAGCCGCACTGCGGCAAGCGCGCCGTGGCAATTGCCACCAGTTGCTGTTCCATAGCCTCGAAGAACCAATCTCGCTGACCCTGAGATCCGGCGACACCGAGGCGGTGCTGGTGCAAATGAGCTCCGGCACAACCGGCGAGCCCAAGTGCATCGAACGTAGCTGGCGCTCTATCGACCGCGAAGTCAGGGCCTATATCCAGCATTTTCCTATCGCGCAGACTATGCAGCCGGTCATTGCCTGCCCTGTTACCCACGCCTACGGCCTGATCTGCGGCGTGCTGGTCGCGCTACAGCGCGAGCTCATGCCGATCATAGTCACGAATATCAATCCAAAATACACGCTGAAAAAAATGGCGGAGCATCCGCAGAGCCTGCTGTATTCGTCGCCGGTCTTGATCAATACCTTGCTGAAGCTGCTGCCGCCAGGCCAGCGTCTGCATGCGGTCATGACTTCAGGCGCAGTCATGCCCGCCCCTTGTTTCGACCTGCTGCGGCAGAAGGCCGATCACTGCTTTCAGCAATACGGTTGCTCCGAAGCTGGCTGCATCGCCATCAACCAGGACATGCAGGCCGCCAACGAGCTCGGCAAACCGCTACCACATCTTCAGGTGAGAGCCGGCAGAAAACCGGGAACACCAGGCGAGATTCAGGTGAAGTCAGGCGGTCGGATCATCAACACGCGCGATTTCGGCGTCTTTGACGAGTCGG
Organism: Allohahella marinimesophila; assembly: GCF_039538005.1. Classification (NCBI taxonomy): domain Bacteria; kingdom Pseudomonadati; phylum Pseudomonadota; class Gammaproteobacteria; order Oceanospirillales; family Hahellaceae; genus Allohahella; species Allohahella marinimesophila. The sequence continues at coordinate 178,060 of NZ_BAABBO010000007.1, read as the reverse complement.
GCAATCTGAGTTTCCTGGCGCGTCTGGATGACACGATTATTGTCGGCGGCATCAACGTGTATCCACAGGAGGTCGAAGACGTGTTCCTTCAGCGCCCGGAGATTACCGATGCCGTGGTGTTCAAGCGGCCGGATGAATACGCTGGTGAGCGTGTGTGCCTGAAATTCGTGGCCAGGATACCGCTGGAGATCAGCCGGCTGCGCAGCTGGAGCACCGCTCATCTCTCGCCGCATCAGGTGCCTATGGACATCAGCCAGGTCGACGACATTCCCCGCCTGGATAACGGCAAGATCAACCGTCGTCAGCTGATCGAAGAGCCGCAAGCGCTCTCCGCCTGACCGTTCACAACACAACAATAGCGAGCACGAACATGGATAAGCCCCTGATCTCTGAAATTCGCAGAGTCCTTCAGGACAAAATGAATCACCCGCATATGGCAGCCTTTCACGACAACGCCAGGCTCAATGAAGACCTGTGCCTGGATTCACTGCTCACACTGCATCTGATTCTGCTATTGGAGCTCGACCTCGGTGTCGAGATTCCCGACGACCAGCTTACGCAGGCTGACTTCGACACTGTCGGCAGTCTGGCACGCTTTCTGTCAGGCCTGCAGATCAAGGCTGTGGGTACGTCGGTATGATCAAGGTGCACTGCTTCGTCAGCTGTGTCTGCGAAATTATCAAGCGCACGCCGGGCGTGGATCATCGACCTTTTTATTTTGGTGTGTGGGATGCGGACTTTTCGCTCAGCGAACGCTACCGGATATCCTACCATTCCGAACACACCGGGCATGAGTTCTTCAAGACCTGGTACGAGTTGCTTTATGGCATCAGAATTCACGAATGGTATGACCGTGCGGCTTCCAAGGCGGAGAATCTCGAACATCTGATCACGCTGGTGGAGACGCGGGCGGAGCACAGGCACATCATGGTGATGCTCGACCTGTATCACCTGCCGGAACGCGAAAACAAGTTCAACCAGAATCCCTTTCCACATTACGTCATGCTGCAGGCAACCGAAGACCCTGAGGAATGGCTGATGCTGGACCCGGATTTTCGCTGGGAAGGCCGACTGCCAAAAGATCAGATTCTCAATGCGGTTGCCCAGCCGACGGTAGCCGGGGGCTTCTACTTTGACGGTATCGATATCACCCACAGCTCGGCGGATACCATTCGTGCCTACTTTGCCCAGTGCATGAAGCGCGAGGCTAACCCCTTGACGGATGCCGTCCGGCAGATGATCCGGGCCCATATCGCAGGCGAAAACGACCTGACGCTCTCTGACCTGAACCTGGCGATGCGAGAGTTGCCCGTGCTCTCCATTCGCAAGTACGCCTATGAGCATGCCTTTGCATGGTTTTACGAAGCGCTGTCCCTGCCCTGGGACGAGTTCGAAGACTGGTGTGATGTTATTGAACTGCTGGTGAAGACCTATCGGCTGATCCAGTATCGGAGCATGAAAATGGTGATGACCGGCGATGTCTCACAGGCCGCGGAGCTCTATCAGTTGCTGGACCAGCAGGACAATACCGAGTTCAGAATCAAGAACGGTTTACAATCGCTGTTCGAAGACTGGAGTCGTCGTTCGCTGCAGCTGAGCGCCCATCCCACTGTCACCGAGCGCACGGAGACCTGCCGATGAAACTGTCAATCTGTACGATCTCCTTTCGTCATCACCTCACGTCGATCGATCAACTGGCGCAGTGGGCGAGCACTCACCACTTCGACGGCATCGAGCTCTGGGGTATTCATGCCACAAACCTGGCGAACACCCCGCAGTTCAATGCCGCCTGGATCGAGCGCCTGGGGCTGGGCGTGTCCATGCTGAGTGACTACCTGCCGATGGAGGGGCCAGAGGCCGTCATGCTGGCCAAGGCTCAGTCGCTGTGCGCGCTGGCAGAGCACTGGAACACGCAAAAAATCCGCACTTTCGCCGGACATCGTTCCAGCACCGACACTAGTCCGGCCGAGCGACGCCAGATCGTCAGTCGTCTGCGCCAGCTCTGTGAATTACTGGCGGAACACGACCAGCAGCTGCTTATCGAGACGCATCCGAATACGCTTGCTGACTCACTGGCCTCGACGATGAGGCTGTTAGCCGAAGTGAATCATCCCGGACTCCGAATCAACTTCGATGTCCTGCACGTGTGGGAGTCGGGTGAAGATCCGCTTGAGGCATTGGCGCTCATGCGACCTTTCGTGTCGCACTACCACCTCAAGAACATCGGCTCACGCGAACAATTGGGCGTATTTGCGCCGCCCAATGTCTACGCGGCGGCAGGCAGCCGTGAAGGTATGGTGCCGCTGTTCAGAGGCGCTGTCGACTATTACGACTTTCTCTGCCACCTCCTGCTGGACGAGGCCTCGGAGGCCTCACTTGAATGGTTCGGTGGTGACGCAGAAGCGGTGTTGAAGCAGGACTGCACAGAAATAAGGCAACTCGAGCGCGCACTGCAACGCGAACTCACGCCATCAAGGATGGTGATGAGCGGCTGACGGCTCAGACATCCCACCCAAGCACCAGCTCATCCTTTTCACCAAAGCGGTCGAAATGCCGCTTCATGGTATCTTTGACATCCTCCAGATCTTCCTCGTTCGACGACACGCAGAATAGCTTGAGCGCAGCTGAGTCTGCCTTGAGATCGCAGGTCCCCACCTTGAAATCGATACGACCGGTGGTGTCGCCAAAATCGACGGTTACCTTGTGCTGAAAATGTCGGCACAGCTTTTTGAGATACAGGCCGGCGGATGTTGTGGCTACAGTGGCCGTCGCAACGACTGACATTCATTTTCTCCTGATGGACTAATGGGGAGACACCGCGCGGTCGGTCAGCACCATGGGTGACCCCCTGGAGCAATATTCGACTCGCCCTTCGATGCCATAGGTGGCGCGAAGCAGCGCTGGCGTCAGGACATCGGCCGGGCTGCCCTGAGCCAGCAGACCGGCCGGGCCCAGTACCAGCAGCTCGTCGCAGAAGCGCAGCGCCAGATTGATGTCATGGCTGGCGACCAGCGCGATGGCGCCGGAGTCCGCCGTCGCCTTTCGTACCGTTTCCAGCACATTGAGCTGCCAGTGCAGATCCAGTGCGCTCGTCGGTTCATCCAGCAATAGCAGGCGAGGCTGCCGCACCAGCACCTGGGCAAGACCAACCATCTGCCGCTGCCCGCCTGACATCTCGCTGAGCTTGCGAAAGGCCAGCGCCTCGATGCCCAGTGTCGTAAAGGCGGTCTCCAGCGCTGCTTCCACCTGTGATGCGGACAAATCATGGCGAACCGCGCGACAGGCACTGAAGACGGTCTCATAGGCGACCAGCGTCGTCGCCTGCGGCAGCGTCTGTGGCAGGTAACCCAGGGCGCGGAATCGTTCGGCTGGTGATAGCCGCCTGAGATCCTGCTCGCCCAGATGGACATCACCCCGATAAGGCAGCAGGCCAGTAATGGTCTTGAGCAAGGTGGACTTACCGACGGCGTTCGGCCCGATCACCGCGACCAGCGACCCTGCCGCAATGGGCGACAGACTCAGATGGTTCAACACTGGGCGCTGACGATAGGCCACGCTCAGATCGGTCACGGTCAGCGCCATCAGCTCAGCGCCCGCCCGCGGGTCACGATGAGTGCGATGAACAGCGGAATGCCAACGAGCGCAGTAATAATGCCCACAGGCAAAACCACCCCAGGCACCAGCGCCTTGCTCACGATCGAAGCCATCGACAACAGCAGCGCACCGGCAAGCGCACTGCCGGGCAGATAGAAACGATGGTCTTCGCCAAGCAACAGGCGGGCAATATGCGGAGCCACCAGCCCGATAAAACCGATTTCGCCGACAAAAGCCAGGGCCACGCCCGTGAGCAGACTAACCCGCAGCAGCGCCATCAGACGCAGGCGCTCAACCTTGATGCCAAGGCTGCGGGCCTGCTCTTCACCAGTGCGCAGGGCGGTCATGGCCCAGGCCTGATGCCAAGAAAACGGCAGGCAGGCCAGTAGCACAGCGCCGACGATCGCCACCTTGTCCAGATTGGCCCGCGCCAGGCTGCCCATGGTCCAGAACACGATCTGCTGCAGTGACTCTGCATCAGCGATGAATTGCAGCAGGCCCACCAGTGCATTGAGGCCGAACAGCAAAGCAATACCGAACAGCACCACCATGTGGACCGAGGCGCCCAGATAGCGAGCCAGCACCAGAATCAGCAGGGAGGCCGCCGCGGCAAACACGAAGGCCGTGAATGGCATGATGAAGTTGTAGGGTAAGCCAAGCGAAGACAGATCGAACAGTATGGCCACAGAGGCGCCAAGCGTGGCTGCTGCGCCAATACCGAGTGTATAGGGGCTGGCCAGGGGATTATTCAGCACCGTCTGCATTTCAGCCCCGGCCAGGCCCAGGCTGGCACCGACCACGATGGCCATCAGGGCATACGGCAGGCGCACGTCCCAGACGATGATGCGCGTACTCGCTGCCAGGTCCTCCGGACGCCAAAGTGCCGCAAAGACGTCTCCAAACCCGAGCATGGATGGCCCGTTGGCAATATCGAGCAACAGCGAGATGGCAGTGGCCGCCGCCAGCACGAACAGCAGTATGAGCCGCAGGACTATAAAGCGTCTGTACTGTCCTGCCAGCGAGTTCACCGCCGGATCAGGCCTTTCCAGGCTGGTCAACTTAGCCATCGTCTACTGGAATTCGCTTGCATCGAGATCCACCCAGTAAGTGCCTTCGAGCGGCACCGGCTGAAAGCGTCGAAACAGTTCTGCGAGCGTCGCCTGTGGATCAATATCACTGAAGCGCTCCGGGTAGAGCCATTTGGCCATGGCCTGCACCGCGACGACGTTCAGCGGGGTGTTGTAGAAGTGATGCCAGATGGCATGAGCCCGGCCCTGCCTTACCGCGGTGAGTTCAGCCGTGCCACTGCGCGAAAGCGCTGCGCTGAAGGATTGCCTCGCAGTGTCCTCATCGATGCCCGCACCGAGCGCTATGAAGCGTGGTTCATTGCCGACCGTCTGATCAGATCCGATCGCAGTGGCGATATAGACCGCCGGCTGCTCGGTCAGCAGGAATTCCAGATTCATCACGCCCGCATGACCGGGCACCTTTTCAGCCGCTACGTTTTCTGCATTCAGGTACTGCAGGAAATCCCCCATCATGCCGTTGACCATGGTTTCACAACAGAGATCCTGGATACCGACACGGCTATGCAAAAACACCTTTGGTGCTTTAAGGTCATCCTTGAGTCGGCTGCTGATTTTCATCAGTTCGGCCTGATAGAACTCGAGGAACTCGCTGGCCTCAGCCTCACGATCCAGAACCTTGCCAAGCAACTCGATACTGCGCGGGGTATTTTCCAGCGGTTCGCGGCGAAAATCGATAAAGACGACAGTGACACCGGCGCGCTGTAGCAGGTCGATAAGATATTCGTCTCGGGCGGATGGGCCATGGCCTTCTATGCCGAATATGGCGAGATCCGCGTCGAGGGTGAGCACCTGCTCGATGCTGAAGCTCTCAGCCGAAGCATGGCCAATCTGGGGTATGTCATCAATGTGGGGAAAGGCCTGCTGGTATTGCCGGTAACTACCAGGATCGGCCAGCTTGAAGTCGGCCAGCATGCCCACGATCCGCTTGAGCGGCCGCTCACGGTCCAGAATGGCCAGCGCCGGAATATAGCGGCTCTCACCGAGTATGAGCCGCTCGACCTTGGCCGGTATATCTACCTGACGGCCGGCCAAATCGGTCACTGTCATGGCTGTGACCTGGTTTGCGAGCAGCAGAAGCAGCAGCACTGCGATGCAGTGCGGCAAAAGGCGGTGGTATTTGAGTGATTTAACGATCATCAGATGCGCCAGGCGACACTCAGACGCGCGTCGCGACCTGGTTCCGGGAAGCCCTGGGCAATCGGGCCGTAATCTCCGTAGCTGGCGTGATCGCGATAGTACTTGTCGAAAATATTCTTCAGCGTTAGTGTCAGCTTGAGCTCATCACGCTGCAGCGGCAGCCATTCGGCATACAGGTCGTGCACCCCGTAGCCGGCCTTTTCGTTATAGCCATCGGCCACCGTTTCGAGACGCTGGACAATACGACCATACCAGCCTAGCTGCAGGCTTTCGCTATGCTGGTAGTGCAGCTCAGCCACCCAGGTATCACCGATGGAGGTACCCACCGACCAGTTGTCGTCGTGCAAGGGCACCCCTTCAATTTCAGGGCGACTGTAGTTGAAGCTCAGCGCCGCGAACACCTGGTCCCACTGATAGCCGACCTTGGTGAAGAAGCCTTCGTTTTCGAGATCGCCAACATTTGTCAGTACGTTTTCCACATCATCGATCACGTTGTCTATGCGCGAGGCGTATACCTTGGCGCTCACGCTCAGCGCGCCCGGTACGTAGTTGAAACCCAGCTCGGCATTCTTTGCTTCTTCGGCCTCCAGGTCAGGCGAGTTGGTGTAGAAGTCGAGCACGAAGGTCTCGTTGACCAGTTTACCCCGCAGCGCTTCGGCATAGGTCAGGAATAAGTCCAGCCTCTCTGTGGGCGAATAGGTGATGCCGGCATTCGGACTGAAGCCTGTTTCCCGGAACTTCTGATCGTTGGCATCGTCCAGGCGGAAAATATCGTAGCGCGTACCGAGGCTCAGCAGCCACTGATCGGCCAAGGCATACTGATCCTGTATATAGACGCCCGTCACTGTGGCCTCTTCCGTCTCAGTCGGCACGGTGGCATCTGAGCGGTTTTCGAGAGTGCCTTCGTCTTCACGATGATCGACCCCGTAGGTGAGCGAGTGTGCGCCGAGCCGGCTGGTATTTCGCAGGTCGATACCCCGGCTCTCTACGCCGCCGTAATACAGGCCGAAGCGACCATCCTGCTCGAGGAATGCATCAGTCTGGTACACCGTTGCCCGCATATCGATGACATCAGAGCCTTCAGGCTGCAGCAAGTAATTGAAGGTGGTGGTCTCACGCTCGCCTCTCTGATCTATCGGATTGTTCCGTTCACTCGGTATCCAGTGCGGACGCTCGAGCCTGAAACCATCTGTGTCCTGAAGCTCGTAACTCAGTTTGAGCGTCTGGCCACCGCCCAGTTTGCCTACGATCTTGGCAAAGCCCATTTCTTCTTCAGCATCGGTAAATTTGAGCTCATCACCATTGCCATCGGTAAATTCGCCCTCGTCCAGCTTCGATAGTGAGGCCATCGCACTCCAGTCGTCACTCATTCGGCCAAATAGTGTGGTGCTCGCCTTGTAACCTTCGGTGTTGCTGAAATAGCCGGCCTTGAGCAAGGCACCAATCCGCTCATCCGGCCGCAGCAGATCTTCAGGGTCAACAGTCACGAAGCGGATTGCACCGCCCAGGGCGCCAGGCCCATTGGTAGCGTCGCCCGCTCCGGCCTGGATGCCGACCTGCTTCAGCAGCTCCGGTTCGATGGAAATCCGACCCTGGTGGTGAAAGAGATAGCCGGCCTGCGTCGCGCCATCTATAGTGACGTTAAGCAGAGTATCTTCGAGACCGCGGACATAGATCTTTTGTGAAACACTGTTGGCGCCGCCAACCGCGACCGAGGGGTCAGCCCGGAAGACGTCCTCGAGATCGTTCGCCTGCAGCTGTTCGATGTCTTCACGCGTCACCACCTGCTCAGCGTTTTCCGGCGTATTCTCTACCACGGTCATCGTGCCCAGTTCGATGACCTCGCCAGCACCTGCAGCCGACTCGGCCTCTGCCATTGCCGGTGAACTGACCATGACGCCGGATATGGCGATTGACAGTATGGTACGTCGAAATAAACTCTGACCCGCAGCACTCATTTACCACTCCCCTCAAATGAGAATCAATATCAATTGCGGGCTATTCTTGTTATCGGCGGCTTGCAAGTAAACAGCTTTTACATTTGTTACATCGAGACGGGCATCAGTTCCCGCTTGGCACGAGGGGCAGGCAGATCATCACGACCAGCCCACCTTGCGGGCGATTGCCCGCCTGAATAATGCCGCCCGCCGCCTCCACCTGCCGTCGTGCCAGCGCAAGGCCCAGGCCGAAGCCCCCACGCACCCGCTCACGAGCTTTGTCCAGACGGAAAAAAGGTTTGAAGATGTCCTGAAGATTAGCCTCGGGCACGCCGGCCCCCTGATCGCTGATATCAAGGCGATAGCGGCTGTCTTCACGCTCGAGCTTCACACTGACCTCTCCGCCTGGCGGTGTGAACCGCAGTGCATTCCGAACGATATTTTCGATAGCCTGTGCCAGCACGCGATGGCTACTATTCGGCAGAGGAGCTACTTCCGGTAAGACGGCCTCGACAGAGCGGTCCGGAAATTCAAAACGGGCATCATCGAGAATACTGTCTATCAGATCGCTCAGATCCAGTGACTCCTGATCCAGGCGCGGCCGCTCATTTTCCAGCCATGCCAGTGTGAGGGTATCTTCGGCAAGCCGCCGCATGGCCACAGAGTCTCGGCGGATGCGGGCGAGCGCCATGTCCGGCTCGATACCCTGCTCGATGCAACTCACGGCGACGTCTATGCGAGTGAGGGGTGTGCGGATCTCGTGCGAGAGATCAGCTATCAGTTGACGCTGTGTCAGGATGAGCGTGCCAGTTCGCTCGGCCATACGGTCGAAGGTGGCAGCCAGCGCGGTGATTTCGTCCTTGCGTGAGCCGAGGCCGGACTGCACCCGGACATCATATTTACCTTCGCTGAACTGCCGGGTCGCTAGCTCGAGCTGTCTCAGGGGCGTGACGAGATGTCGGTACAGCAGCACGCTCAGCAGTATCAGTAACAGCAATGGCAGTCCCAGTTGCAGCAGAATGTTGGCCTGCTGCCAGTACATGCCCGGCCGCATGCGCTGCGGCAAGGTAATCAGAAAGTGCGTATGACGGTCCGCAAAGGTGATGTCCATGATGGGGTTTTCAGTGAAATAGAGATGGATCTTCCATTCCACATTCCGGCCCAGCCGAAAACTGTCGACGAAGGTGGATGAGAGACTACCGGCCAGCGGCTCGATACTCGACCGCACCACGGCGGCCCAGGTCTGCTCTTTGAGCTGCAAGTCGGCCAACCAGCGATTGAGCGCCACCATGTCGCCGGCCAGGTAGAGGGCCTCGGCGGTTTCGCCATATTCGACCAGCGTATCCTGATGCTCTTCTGCAATAAAACTCATGGCCTGCTCGGTACGCAGCGTCAACAGGCTGACGAGCCAGAATAGCGCGACCGAACCCGCTGCGATGATCAGACAGAATTTCCACAGTAGTGGCCTGTTCACGAGAAACAGTATCCAGTGCCATGCACCGTCTGCAGCCTATCGGCAGCCAGGCCGGCATCGACGAGCTTTCGCCGTACCCGACTCAGGTGCATATCGAGGCTGCGATCGTAACGACTGAATTCGCGTTCGAGCACCAGGCGATACAGGTAGGCTTTGCTCAGCACTTCATGCCGGTGCAGCGCCAGCACCCAGAGCAACTTGAATTGAATGGGTGTAAGGGTGACCGCACAGCCATCGACCTTGACCGACTGCTGCTGACGGTCGAGTTGCAGCGTGTCGACCACCAGCTGCTGCTGACCGCCCCGTGGGTGGCCAACACCCATCGCCCGCCGCAGCAGCGCCTCGATGCGTAAGAGGAGCTCTGTGAAATTGAAAGGTTTTGGTACGTAGTCGTCTGCCCCTTTACTGAAGCCCACGATACGCTCTTCTTCCGCACCACAGGCTGTCAGGAGCATGACCGGCGTCTGCCGCGTCTTGCGCAGATGGTTGAGCACCGAAAAGCCATCCATGGCCGGTAGCAGGACATCCAGCAGAATCAGATCGAAGCTGCCTCTGAGCGCCGCGATCAAGCCTGCCTCGCCATTGAATTGTTGCTGAATATCGTAGCCCCGGCTTCTTAGCAGGCTGCTGAGCTGATCGCTGAGTTCAGGATCATCTTCGACGATGAGTATCTGGGCCTGTCTTTCGAAGGCAGCTGACATAAGATCCCAATCCGTGGATGGAAACGGTGCCTGGCTACCAGGCTGGAACCCTATTATCGCTAAATGAGAAGCATTATCAACTAGAGGATGTGGATTGGGGCTTTATTTTGATGCAGACAGCGTGCAGTTCAACGCAATGCGGGGCGCCGATCAGTCAGGATCGGTGACCAGCTTCGGCACCAGCTTTACGTAGATAAGTTCGCCAAGCAGCTCGACCAGGGTCTGGGTCACGATGACCGCAGCGACCAGGGTGCGCATCGGGTCTGGTAACGCAAATGCCAGTGGCAGGACGACCAGAGAATTTCGCGTGCTGGCGCTGAATACCAGCGCGCGGCCCGCGCCGGTCTCGAGTTGAAAACCCAGGGCGACATACTTCGCTACGAGGGGCATGATGAGCATGAAAGCGATATAGGCTGGCACGGCGCTGGCAATCAACCAGAGGTGACCGGATATTTTTGGCACCTGCGAGGCAACGATGATGAACAGGACCAGGGCCATGACCGGTACCGGGAGCCACGCTGTTGCGGCATGCCATTGTCGAGCCAGGCGGTGTCGCGCGCTCAGCCATTCTGTGAGCACTGCGCATGCCAGTGGTACGGCGATGAGGATCAGAAACGCGCGCAGCAGTGGCCCGGCCTTAAAGAGACTGGCGGCGGCCTCACCAACGATAAGCCAAAGGTAGACAGGAATCAGGATGATCTGCAACAGCAGCAGCAGTGGCGTAGCGGCCAGTACCAGCTTCGCATTTCCGCGCCCAAGATGAGTGAAGACGACAACATAATCGATACAGGGCGCCAGCAACACCAGCGTTACCCCAATCACTAAAGGCGGTTCATTGGGAAGAAAACGCGTCAGTACCCAGACAAGCAGAGGCACAATAATGAAATTGGCCACACACAGCGCCGACATGAAGCGCCAATGAGAAAAGGCCGCGCGAAGCTGGAGGAATGGGATCTGAGCAAACATGGCATAGAGCAGAACAGCGAGGACTGGCTCGATCCAGGCTTCAAGCAGAAGCCCTGATGTCGGCAGGAAGGCACCAAGCAACAGCCCGGCTAACAGAGCGACGAGATAACAGCCGACCTGGCCTTCCTCAACTTGCTTGAGCGTTACCATGGCAGCTGTTTAATGATCCCGACTAGTTACTGAACAATTGGCAGCCGTTCTGCTGATCCCGTGCTATGCCGTTTGGCATCACAGCGATACAGAGCACCTCGTCGTCATCATCAGACAAGTTTGTCGATACTACGCTGTCCTGCTGGCCATCGAGTGAAACGAATCGCAGCGCTCGTTTAGAATCACCTGATGTTTCAGCTTCATACAGCAGACCAGATCCATCACGAGCCCAATACAACGAGCCAAACGGCCGGTCTGCAGAAGCCAGGGTTTGTCGGGTACCGAACCCGCCTCCATCGCTGATATAAAGCCGGCCCTGATCGCGACCGTCAATATAAGCCAGATATTGACTGTTCGGTGAAAAGACGGCACTGCTCGCCCTGACCTTGGTGCCAGGATCTACCAGTGGGTAGGTGATGGTTGAACTGCCATCGGCTCTCGCCAGCAAAAGTTGGTACTGTCTGTCTTCAATGGCCACCATGGCGACGCTGGCATTATCCGGCGCCCAGACAAAATTACGCGCCGAGCTCAAGCCAGTCGAATCTTCTGCGGACACCTGGGTATTGGCACCGCCGGAGACCGGGGCCACAAAAATACCGCCTTTACTCGGTGCAAACGAGGCGATATATCGGCTGTCTGGAGACCAGCGAAGTGCAAGAATGCCATCACCGATATTTAGGGTATTCACCACTTCAGAACGCACGCCCCTATCGGCCTCGTACGAAGTCAATACTGGCGCCCTGAACGGCACGCTAGATATGTAAGCAAAGCGGTCTTCATCAGCAGACCAGGCGCCCCAACTATTGGAGAAAAGATTGCCGATACCAACAGAGACTGCCTGCATCTCACCGATGGCAGATACACTGAAATAGGTCATGCCGTAGCCGCGCTTCACAGAAATGCCCAGGAATCGACCACTGGCGGACCAGCTGTAACCCGATCCACTGAGAAACTCGGACTCGTTATCCCACACTACGCGTCGATTGGACGAGCCATCAGCTGACACCAGCCACAGTTCGTCTTTCTTTTTGGAATCACTACTACTGATAATGTAGGCCAGCTGGCTGGAGTCCGGGCTCCAGGTCACGCTCCGGACCGCCGAATTGCGTTTGATATCGCTCGACAACTTCTGCCGGATACTGCCATCACGGTTGGTCACGTAGAGGTCCAGGGCTTTTGCACGATCATGCTCTGCGACGTAGGCCGCCCAGCGTCCGTCAGGCGAGAGGACAACGGAGGAGACCTTACCGTTCCGCTGCGGGTTACCAGACAGCTCTACCAGGTTCTGGCCGTCGATATCGATGGCGTACAATTTCTGTTCGTCACCATCGTCTTCGGAGGATATATAAGCTACTGAACGCTCGAAGGGCGCGGCGGTATCGGTCCCACCCGTATCTCCTGGTTCCCCCGCAGGCGAACCAGGAGCAGGCCCGCCCCCAGAAGGCTCCCCACCCGCGGGCGGCGGTGGGTTGGCAGCACCTGAAGAGCCGCGACCGCCAGTCTCCTCGGCACACGCACCAAGCGTGAGCATGATGACCGCAGCGAGTATCGCTCTAACTGGACTTGCCGACTTCATAAAGCTACCTGACCCTTTCATTTGGAGCGCCCCTGGGCATGCGGAAACGACTGGCCAAAAACTGACCAACGATGCTTCAACACACGCAATATAACTCAGGGCAGGGAATTCACGTTAATTTGTGTAATTGAAATTACAATCTATTACAAAGCATTTACATAGGCTCTTCGCATGATGGGTAATGCCTGACATCGCGACTCCCCGCCCTCCCTCGATAAAGCCCATGAATTGGACTAATCTGGTATAAGTTTCTGCTCAGCGCGTCTCTACCGATAAAAGGCCGCTAACTTTTCCCCGAGAGTGAACAGCGCCATGCCGCGGCATTCACCTGATCAGACCGATTCACTCACCCGCCGAATTGCCGCTACAGCGCACCTGGCGGAGTGTTTTCAGCATGCGGCCAGACTCTGCCTGCGTCTGGCGACTCGTCTGAGCCCCAGCGCTCAAGGCACCGCTGCACCTGATGAACTATCCCGCCAGCCGGATGACCGCTTCGAATGGCTGGTAAAGGGCATCGATGAGTTCGCCATTATCTGGCTTGATCCACTCGGTCAGATAACCACCTGGAATGCCGGTGCGCAGCGACTGCACGGCTACACTGAGGAGGCCATGTTGCATCGGTACTGGACCGTTCTTTTCAGTGCTGACGATGCAGCATCAGGACTGCCAGAACGCTTGCTGGCTCAGGCCGTCGATGAGAGCAGTGTACATTTCGAGGGCTGGCGCAGTCGTCAGAACGGCTGTCGATTCTTCGGTCGAGTCAGTCTGTCGGGGCTAAAAGACAGCGAAGGCAAGCTGCTTGGTTTTTCTCTGCTCACCCAGGATTTCACCGTCACCAAGCAGGCCAGTGACGAGCGCATTCTATTGCGTTCCATACTCGAAACAGCACTCGACCCCATTGTGGTCATCGATGAGCGCGGCATCATAGAAACCTTCAATCCAGCGGCCGAGCGCACCTTCGGTTATCGCTGCGAAGACATCATCGGGCTCAACGTCAACACGCTCATGCCAGCGCCGCACCGGGCGAAGCATGACAGCTATCTGCATCGCTATCTCGCTACCGGCGAAGCGAAAATAATCGGTGTGGGTACGCAGGCCTCAGCCCTGCGCAAGGACGGGACGGAATTTCCTGCTGAGTTCGGTATCAGCGAAATGATCATTGACGGTCGCAGGAAGTTCACTGGCGTCATCCGGGATATCTCTGAACGAAGACTGAGTGAGGCGGCCATCGAGAGCCGTAATCACAAACTGGCTGAAGCCATACAGCGTCTCGAAGAGGAGAAAATGCTGTCTGAGCGAATGATCAACAGCATCCCAAGCATTTTTTATCTGTTCGATGCAAACGGCCGCTTCCTGCGCTGGAACAAGCCGTTCGAGGTTGTCACCGGCTACAGTGCCGATGAAGTCAACCGATCGCATCCCCTCGACTATTTCATGGCAGCAGAGCAAACATTGGTGGCGGCCGCCATCCAGCAAACCCAGGAGAGTGGCCACGCCACTGTAGAGGCCCGCTTCAAAACCAAGAGTGGACAACTGATCCCTTACTGGTTCACTGGCGCCCGAATCGATGTCGATGGCGAGCCTCATCTCGCGGGCATCGGCGTCGACATGAGTGATCGGCTTGAAACCGAGCAGGCACTCCGGTTACGCAATCGGGCAGTCGAAGCGAGCCCCAATGGCATCGCACTCATCGGCCTTGGCGATGAGCCGGGACTCATCGGCTACGTCAATCCCGCGCTGAAACAGATGCTTGGTCTGCTGACCTCGACTGCGGTCGGCCAGAACTGGGCCGATATCTTCTTCACGAATGAGGAGCCCGAGCGGCTGAACAGTCTGTACGCCATTCTTGGTACCGGAGAGGAAGTGCATGTCACCCTGCGGCTGCTCCGTAGTGATGGCACTGAGTTCTGGAGTGACCTGTACGCAGCACCGGTTGCGAACGACAAGGGTGAGTTTGCCCACCTCGTAGCCGTGATTGTGGATATTACCGAAACGAAGCGTTATGAAGAAGCGCTTGAGAAACGCGCCAACTTCGATGAACTCACCGGTCTTGCCAACCGCAACCTGCTGATGGACCGCCTGCAGATGGCGATGGAACACTCCCGCCGTACCGGTCAGGCCGTAGCCCTGATGCTGATCGACCTCGATAATTTCAAGTATATCAACGACACCCTCGGTCACGGCGTTGGCGATCAGGCCCTGCAGCAGGCTGCGCTGCGGCTTCAGTCCTGTCTTCGCGCAGAAGACACCGTGGCCAGGATCGGCGGAGACGAATTCGTCATTGTGGTGTCTGAGGCAGTCGACAAGGTGTTTATGGCGGCGCTTATGGGACGTATCCTCGAAACGATCTCGATACCCGTACCCACGACAAGCCGACAGTTACAGCTGACTTGCAGTATTGGCGTGAGTCTGTTTCCTGAAAATGGCGAGGATGTCGATACACTCTACAAGCATGCCGATATTGCGATGTACCAGGCCAAGGCCCATGGGCGAAACAATTTCTGGTTCTTCACTGAAGATCTCAATCTGCGTCTGAATGAGCGTGTGCATCTGGAGCACAGCCTGCGCCAGGCCCTGGATGGACATCAGTTCACCCTGCTCTATCAGCCCCAGATCGACCTGAATTCTGGCGAGATCATCGGGGCGGAGGCCCTGCTACGTTGGCATCACCCCGAGCTCGGACTCATCGAGCCTGACCGATTCGTGCCGATTGCCGAGGACACTGGCTTGATCATCGGTATTGGTGACTGGGTGATGAAGGAGGCGACTCGGCGCAACAGACGTTGGCAACTCGATGGTCTTCCGCCGCTGGTCGTGGCGGTCAATCTCTCGGCCAGGCAATTTGCCGAGGCCGATCTGGTGCATCGAATAGAAACAGCACTCAACGAGGCGGATCTCGACCCTCGTTATCTCTGCCTGGAGATTACAGAAAGTCATGTTATGCAGGAGGCGGAACAGGCAGTGCAGACCCTTCATCAGCTGAAGGCGCTAGGCGTCATGCTCTCCATTGACGATTTTGGTACCGGCTATTCCAGCTTGAGCTATCTGAAGAAGTTCCCAGTGGATGAGCTCAAGATCGACCGTTCCTTCGTGCGTGACCTGCACATCGACGTCGATGATGCTGTTATAGCTGAGGCCATCATATCGTTAGGGCACAGCCTCAATATTCGGGTGATTGCCGAGGGCATCGAACATGAGGAACAGCTGGATTTCCTGATTCGGCAGGGCTGTGATCACGGCCAGGGATTTTTCCTGGGCGAGCCTGTATCCGCCGAGGCGCTCGAAGCACTCATTCGCCAGCCCAGAACCGCGTGGCGATTAGTCGAGTGATTCGCGCCAGTAAATAATTCTGTCGTGCCCACGATATTGGCCGAAGGTGGCTATGGCTGAAGGGTCATCAGGGGCTCCATCAAGATCCCAGTCCAATTGCAGCCATTCAGGCACGGCATGTGTCAGCCGAACGGAGCCGGTCTGGTCGGCCAACGGTCGCGACAGTAACAGCGGTGCCGAATCAGCGAAATGACCGGCGAGGAAGGGCTGACTGGCGGGTTCTGTAGAACCGATCATTACCTTGGTATCTCCAGCTTCGAGCGCGCCCGTGAAGTCGTCCAGTGTAATCTGAGTGGTGTCATAGACGGAGCAGCTATCCAGATCGTTGACTGCCCAGGCGGTACCCGTCCAGTATTCGGATCGTACAGGGACGATCAGGTCAGCAAGCTCAGGTCCGAAGGCGTTTTCCATGGCCATTCTGCCGTAAACGATCCTCAGGGGCAGCGAGGTCGCGTCGAGCTCAAGCTGTAACGGCAGACAGCCGCCGGCTGAGTTCAGGCGATAGCACGCACCGTCAGCATCAGTGAGTTCAATAGCCGGGAAATCCAGATTGAAGGACGCGTTGAAAGGCTCGTCATCCAGAGGTGGACGAGGCGCAGCCCGCAGGTAACCCACTTGATCGCCAACGATTGTGATCGTCGCCTGACCATTGTATTCAGGCGCCGTAAGTCGATCGAAACTGCGGTGTGTCAGGTCCGGCGTCAGCGCGCTGAGCGTCACGGCGGTGTTGCTGTAATCAGGGACTGGATGACCGAATTTGAAAAATGCGCCATCGTAGTTCTGCGTGAGCACACCTTGCTGGTTATAGCCACTGACGGTCAGCTCTGGCGATACACTATAGTCGATGGGCTGCGACTGAAAACCAAATCCGCACCCTGTTGGCGCCTGCAACATCGGTGAATTGCCCTGCACTGACAGGAATGCGGGATAGAGGCGACCTACGATAGCTTCGACCGCTGGGTAGCTCACACCAAAGTAGGGCTCGGGTGACGCTGCCAGCCTGAAGATGCCGACCTCGCTCAGCGCCTGATCCGGTGTGGTCGCCAGCGCACCACTGCTGGCATCGATGCTGACACGATCATGTCGCAAGGTGCCCGGCGAGCCGCCAGACGGCGCTACGATCGAGTGGGTGAGCCCAATATCACCACGGAACTGTGTGGCCACCGGACCGAGCGTGCCGGCCGGGGTGGCACAACGAGCGCTGACTGTATGCTCGAAATTCGCGCCCGCGGGCACGAAGGCGCTGCAGTTCTGGTCCAGCGTGCTGCAATCGTGGTTTGCAGGCAGGGTCATTGCGAAGGCTTCTGGCGAAATCACCATGGCGCCAGTCGAACCGAGCAAGGGCATCAGCTCAGGCGTCGAACCATCATAGGGTGCCGTATCGTGAAGAAAATTCAGTGCCAGCAACTGCCCCGCGTCGGCGTAGCCAAGCGATGATGAAGCGACACCAGCCACGAACTCAAGCGTTATGTTGTCAGCGCTGGCCAGAGTGTCTGCATCCACCGCCGTACCATTTACCAACAGTGGCGCATTTATGGAATCCGGCTGCGGCGGTGCTTCTCCTGAGTCGAGGTTCATCGTGAACCAGGACTTGACACTTTTGGTGCCATCGAAGCCTTCGATGACCGTGCAGCTGCCTGAGCCGTCATCGCTCTGTCCAATCGCAGTCACTTGCAGATCAATGCTGCGACCGCAACTGAAAGGCTGTGCGCCTGTGACCGCCAGCCCCGCCGTTCTTACGTCAGTGGCTGATGCGGCAGTTGAGCTGATACCTGCCAGGGTATCGATGGCGGTCAGCCGCAGGTCCGGTGTTTCATCCCGATGATAAACAAAGACTTCTGCCTGGCCGCCTTCGCTGCCATCGAAGGTAATTGAATTGATAGGTGAACCACCATTGGCCGCCGCGAACAATACACTCTCACTCCCCCCGCTTGTGCTCAGATTCACCGTGCCGACATATTCTGTGAAAGGCGTGCCATCGTCGCAGCGCGCGACTATCTCCACCGGCATGCGGGTGCCCGGACAAGCCAGCCCATACGTAGGCTGAAGCAGATCGAAGCTGCCCAGCGAGCAGATATCGCAGGCCCTGGTCGCCTGATTGAGCAGGTCGATCTCGAAGACTTCCAGTACTCGGTCGTAGAGCATGATTTCGTCCAGCACACCGGCGGCGGAACTGCCTGGGGACTGGTAGGGTGAACTGTTGTCACCGAAATGCAGGTTGGCCAGCGCAGCTGGCATCTGACCGTTGGTATTGTCGCTCCCGGTCGCCACGGACTGTCCATTGACAAAGATCGCAGTCCGGTCGTTTTCATAATCCCAGGTCACGACGATATGGACCCACTCACCAGCGGCAAATCCGAGCGCCGAACTGCGCACATTGAAGTCCCGATCGGATGAGTCCTCATAGCTGAACAGCAGTGACCCGTTCGCTTCCTTGGAGAGATAGAAATACTTGTCCTGAGCGCTATTGACTCGCCGTTCGGTTGCATCGAAAAGCGTGCGACTGCGTCCATCGTTCCAATTGGCCCTGGCCTGCCACCAGAAGGAGATTGAACCAGCGGGACCGAGGACGGTATCGATGTCCACCCTGGTATCGATAGCATCCACAATGGCGCTTGAAGTGTTCTCTGGAATCGTAGCGCCACGACAGATATAGCCACGTCCAGCTGAACTGGCCGCGCCGACAGATATACCTGCGCGCCCATTGCCGGAGTAGTCCTCAATAATGACCCCTGCCCCACTCCAGCTACTTTGCTCAAACGCAAAATGCGCTACTGGCTGGGTATCGAACTCATCCAGCAGGAAGGCGATGAGATTCAGGCCAAAGCGACCTTTATCGTTGGGCAATGCGTAATTGGCTCCGCCGAAGTTGCCCGTAAGGAAATCGACATCGGTAGCGATGATCAGCTTCCCTGCGCCGGGGGCGTATTCCCCCTCATCCCAGCAGGCGACCGTGACCCTTCCATTGCGGTCACGCCCGCAAATGGTGCCGCCTGCAGCAAGCACTGAGGATTGGTTGAGATAGCCGAACTCGCCTATCTGGCCAAGCGGATTCACTACGCCGAAGGGACCCACGGGGGCCTGCAGCGGCGCGCTGATCGTGGTCGGCCCTGCCGACGTGCCAATGGTCGGAAAGCCGAGTTGCGCACCGACAGCGTCATGGGCAGAATCATCCTGAAGGAGAACGAGGTCTCCTCCACCGAGATGCCAGGTTTGGAGCGTGTTCCTATAGGCGCTGGCGTCACCGTCGGTCCACCACGAGGCGACGAAGGCGTCGATCTCCAGTAGCGAAGCCCCTGAAATACTCAACAGGTCGATCGTGTCGACTGTGGTCAGCTTCACACCGTTTGGGCCGAAATTGGCGGGGTTCTCGGCAGCGCTGCGAAAGGCTGACATTTCTGAGCCGTCCCAGGCCCAGTTGCCATTGTTTCTGGAGAACCGGCGGCTGTTGCCGCCGATAATATAGGTGGCCGCCGTCGTTGCTGGCCCGGTCTGCAGAGTCACCACGACATCGTCGACGTGCCAGTAATCGTAGCCACGGCCACTGCCATTGGTGAGTGAAAAGCGCAGTTGCAGGTCGCTGACTGCGGCTGACGCGGGCAGTGCGTAATGACGATCGAAGATCTCACCGGCTGCACCGCCCCCCTCGAAGCGTTCAAGTTCTACCCAGGTATTGGTCGCGTCTCGATACTCGAAAATCAGATCTTCCCCGGACTCCGGGTAGTCGCTACTCCAACCGTTATAGCCACGCTGTACCCAAACGGCGACATCGACGCTCTGAACATTCTCGTCGCTGCTGGCATCGATTCTCGGTGATGTGGCGTCTACGGGCCCCTCACCAATCCACATTGAGGTCCAGGCAGATTTATAAATGAAGTAGCCCGTGGTGACCTCGCCTCGCCCACCAGAGCGCCGCCAGTCGAAAGCGCCTTCGAAGTTGTCGCTGAACACGACGATCGGCTCGGCTGAGACTGGGGCTGAATACAGCGCGGCTACCGTATAAAGCCCCAGCCAGAGCCTGAATAATCGCTTGAGGCTCATCAATGCGCACCTATGACGACGGTGCGCTGGGCGCCGTCTGCTGGGGAACCACAACGGCCAGTGCTGGTCACGGTAAAGTATGGCTTTGTATCGACGACTTCCTCAACGCAGGTCAAGGCGGCCGAACAACCAGCCAGGCCCGGCTCGTCGAAATTGTGTGAGGCGGCTACCGCTGAGCAATTGTTGATGCCATTCGGCGGGGGGAATAACTGATGCATGGCCAGCTCTGCGCCACTTTCTGCGGCGTAAAAGGCTCGTGTCGACTGCAGACTGATCGAAAAGCCTTCTGCCGTGCTGCGCTCGAGCTGCGTGATTGACATCAACAGGAAGCTGAGAATAACGATCACAAACAAGGCTGTCGGAAGACCTAAACCGTGCTGGTGACGCTGAAGCTGAAGACGGCTGGTCATGGCAGATTACGGATAGCCGCCTCCTGTTCAACCACCAGTTGCTCGTTGCCTTCGAAGAGCCTGAAGCGGAAATTGACGACTGCATTACGCACCAGCGATGCCGGTGAATAATCGAACCGTGCGCTGTTCGCCTGCACTTGGTTGATCAACAGGGCCACGTCGGCCCCGGAGGGAGGCAAGGATCCTGTTCCAGGGTTGAAATCATAATTGCTGTAGCGATGGATGCTGGTGCCTGTCTGGCAATAGGCCTCTGGCGTACCGACGATATAGAAGCGTCTGGTTGGCGATTGCAGGGGGAAACGATGTGCTGCCGACAGGGTGACATCGATGGCACCGTTTCCGGGAGGCAAGGTGGCCGTTGCCTGAGTCAGCGCGCCTGTGGCTGAGGGAGTGTACAGTTGAGCAGTGTTGATCGGGTAGACGGCCATTCGACCGGACACTGCAGCACCGCGCTGGTCGGATACGGCTCTGATTGTGGTGCCGGGCAGGTCGACTGGAATGTCGATATAGGTGCTGGCAGTATATATCGGGATGAATTCGACACAGCTATTGCTCGAGTTTGTTCGCACGGAGTTTGGCAGCGCGCCCCGCAGGTCACGGGTGAGTTTCTCCGCAGCGACGAGGCCGGCCGTAGCCATCCGTTGGCGCTCACCGGTGTCGATGTAGCCGCCCACGCTCCGGGTGATGAAACTGGTGATGCCCACCCCCAGTACGCCAAGAATAACAATGACCATGATCAGTTCGGTGAGGCTGAAACCTCGTTGACTGCGGGTGGCGTGCTGTCGCATCAGAAGTTACTCCGATAGCGAGCGAAGGCCATGGAAGGTCCGCTTGGCGGCGTGACCGTTACCGTAATCAGCTTGAGGTTTGCAGCAGCGATACCTGCACGGCTGGTACATTCAACCTTTACGCTGACGCTGTAGCCCTCGTAGGCCACAAACTGGGAGCTGGTCTGCGACCGTGGCGGGTTATCGACCAGGCCATCATAATCGCCAAGGTCGTCGTAGGTTTCGCGGCTTTCACCACCTTCGGCACTGGTGTCGCAGGGATAAGTCGTAGACGGCACACCTCCGGACGGGGTGTTTTCATCGAAACGTTTCGGCGCTATCTCATCCAGATAGGCCTGAGCAAGCTGCAGAGACCGGTCCTGAATGATGATGTTACTACTGCGGCCGATGGTCGCCGACATGGCGCCAATGATGGCAGTCAGGGCGATACCCATCACGATGATGGTGATCACCAGTTCGACGAGGGTCACGCCCTGCTGAAGACTGCGGCCAAGACGACTACTGATCACATGGCCCCTCATGAGCAAAGCCAAGGGTGCTGAGGCAGACGCTTCTCTGTGGCTCGCCTGACAGGCAGATCAGGGTGGGTCGGCGCAAGCCATTTGGAGAGATGAGGTCGCCAGACGGATCGAAATGAACGGCGAAATCAGCGCCGCTGCCACCGCCGCAGCCTGTTGTACCGCTGTCTTTCCAGGTGATTTGCACGCCTTCCCGCGGTAGCTCACGGACAGTCTGGTAAACCCCAGGATTAACCCCATTGCTGACGGCCAAGATGTACTTGTCGTCAACGCTGGATATTGATAATCGTGTCGTGGTACTAGCGTGGCGGCCGAGCGCCACCTGCTGGGCAAGCCTGGATTGCGAGATGATCTGATCGTACAGTGCGAGGGAGGCATAGCTGCTGGTATTGCTGAACAAACCTATTCCCAGAACGGCAAGAGCTGATACCAGTAACAGGACCAGTATCAGCTCTACCAATGTGAAGCCGCGGGAATAACGGCTCACTGCATGGCGACCTTGTTCATCCGGATCAGTCAGGTGCTCCGGATCGCGGGGCCGTTTTTATCAGCACTTGTTATCTGCAGACTTTGCTGCAGCTACTAGAGTGGCTGGCACTGTAGCGCTTGTTGCTGCTGTGTAGGTCGCTACGCAGGTGCCAACGGTGATTGTACCGTTAGTGGCGTTGTACTGAATGGACTCTCCTTGAAACTGAGCCGCGGTTGCCAAGCCTGCTCGGTCAGGATAACCATAAGCCATAGTGATGGGTTGGCCTTCCAGAGTAATATTAGCATCGGTACCGGGCGCTTCGGAGGCTTTGCCCTCAACAAGCGCCTGTGCATGCGTGATCGCCATTGCTGATCTCGCTGCACCAACAGCGCCATCATAGACAGCTGCATTGGCGTTCTGCGAGAGATCGGCAAAGCGCGGCAGCGCAAACGCCGCCAGAATACCGAGAATCACGATGACCATGACCAGCTCGATGAGTGTAAAACCAGCCTGAGCACCCTTGGCATTGGACGGCATGGCATTGAATGGCGTGTTCATGGGTACAGACTTCATGGCATTTCCTCAACGGTTCAAACTGGATCAATTCATTGATCGTTATCAGGAGTATAGACGCTGTATCTGTGAGTGTTTGTAGCAAATGGAAACAGCCAGGCGTGACTATGTATCCGTGCGCTACGCATAGCTGTATCGGGCTTTCGGAGCGAACGAGGCTTACCTTCATTCACGCAAGTGCATTGAATGGAGAAATTCGCTTACCCAGCGGGCTCCAGAACGGTCACCTTACCGGTCGCAGTATCGTATCGAAGCTCAAAACTGTGACCCGCTTCAAACAGATAGCTGTAATGGCAGCTGCCCTTGCCCGCAGTAGTCACCAGTTGAGGCCAACCATCCGACTGTTTGGGTAGCGCATCGCCCACCAGGCGTTCGAGTACATCGGTACAGCCAGCGGCAGGTTCTGCCATCGCCTCTGCAGCCAGGCCGACCGGGTAGCCTTTGTCGCTCATCTGCAATGACACGAGCGCTTCCAGAGACAGCACCGTTGGCTGATTGCCAGCCAGCCAGCTCGCATGTACTTGCCGTAGCGCAGCTTCCATGACCGCGGCAAGCTTGTGCGGCTTCATCCGTTCAACATCGTCATAAGTGCTGTTGAAGCTGCGCACGAACAAGCCTATGAGTATCAGCACGACAATGACAGCGACCCAGAGCTCGAGGCTGAACACGCCTGCGCGGCGACTCAGCGCCATTCTCGCTCAGCCACCCATCGCTGCGGAGCCGAGATCCCACATTGGCAGGAACACGCCCAGTGCCAGCACCAGCACCATCACACCCATGAACACCAGCAGTATCGGCTCGATGGAGTCAGACAGGCGCTTGAGGGCGTATTCCACTTCCTCATCATAGAAATCGGCCACATCGATGAGCAGGTTGTCGATGGAGCCCGTTTCCTCGCCGACCGACATCATTTGCAGCACAAGTGGCGAGAACATATTCGAAGCTCGCGCGGTGCGTACCAGGGTATCGCCGCGCTCTATACCACTGCGCATTTCAGAAATGGCGCGACCGATATATTTGTTATGGACCGCTTCGGCAACGATGCTGAGCGCTGAAGTGATCGGCAGACCCGCGCCCAGCATCATGGCGAAGTTACGGGAAAAACGTGACAGCGCTACCAGCTCGAAGAGCCGACCAATAATGGGAATCTTCAACTTGAAGTGATCCCACTTGTAGCGACCTTCCGGCGTCTTGATCCAGCGCAGGAACATGACGATGGCGATGACAACACCGATCAGCACGAGCCAGCCATAGTTGATGAGAAAGTCGGACATGCCTACGAGAATCTGCGTCGGCAATGGCAGGTCGGCGCCAAACTGTTTGAAAACGTCGGCAAACTTCGGAATAACGAAGAAGTTCACGATCAAAATTGCGCCGAATATCGCGGTCACCACCATCATCGGATAACGGGTGGCCTGCTTGACCCGCTTTCTCGTATCGCGTTCGAGTTCGAGGTTGCTGGCCAGCTGCCGGAAACCATCTTCAAGCTGACCGGTATTTTCGCCGACGTGCACCATCGATATGAAGAGATCGCTAAAGACTTCAGGATGCGCCCGCATTGCCGTCGCGAGGTTGACGCCGCCTTCAAGCCGGTTGGCGACATCGCGGAGCACTTCTGCCAGCAACTTTGACTTGGTCGTATCCGCCAGACCATGGATGGCTCGAATGATAGGAATTCCCGCTCGCGTCAGTGCGAACATCTGACGACACAGCAGAACGAGTTCGTCGAGCGAGACCGTCGGCTTGAACATCGGAATGCGCTCAAACAGCTCGTTCACATCGAGTTGAGCGATATGCGGTTCGATCGATACCGGCGTGACGCCCTTCTTCTGAAGCTCCGCAGCGATCAACTGCTTGTTCGGGGCCGACAGCAGGCCTTCGACGAGCACACCTTTGCTGTCGCGGCCCTTGTAGGCGAATTCGGCCATCCTAGACGTCGGCCTGCATGGTCAGGGTTGGTTCGGCCTCTGAAAATCCGGCGTCCGCCAGGGAAGCGGTGATTCTGAAGACTTCCTCAAGGGACGTGATGCCCTTCAGCGCATAATCGAGCGCACTCAAGGCGAGCGGCCGGTACAGCGGCGTCTGGCGGGCAGCACGCGTGAATTCGCTCTGGTCTCCACGACGCAGCGCATCGAGCAGGTCTTCATTCATTTCCAGCAGCTCATACACGCCTACCCGGCCCTTGTAGCCCGAGTTGCCACACTGATAGCAGCCCGTGCCACGTACGAATGTCGCATCCGGCTGCAGCGCTGCCGAGGCCTTTGGCCCCAGGCCTCGCAGCCAGACCTTTTCCTGATCGGTCAACTCATGGGTTTTTCTGCAGTCTTCACAGACGCGACGCACCAGACGCTGCGCCAGAATAGCCGTGAGCGCACTCGCGACCAGGAAGGGCTCAGCGCCCATATCGATCAGGCGCATTGCACTGGAGATTGAATCGTTGGTGTGCAGGGTCGAGAGCACGAAGTGACCCGTCATCGCAGCACGGAGGCCGATCTCGGAGGTCTCCTGATCACGCATCTCTCCGACCAGCACGATATCGGGATCCTGTCGCAGGGCAGATCGCAGAACGGTGGCGAAGTTGAGTCCGATCTTCGGATTGATCTGCACTTGAGTGACTCGAGGCAATCGATATTCGACCGGATCTTCGGCAGTGATGATCTTGGTGGCCGGCGTATTCAGTTCGCTGAGTGCTCCATAAAGTGTCGTCGTCTTACCGCTACCAGTCGGCCCGGTGACCAGCAACAGGCCGTAGGGGCGATGTATCAGGATACGCAGACGATCACGCAATACCTGCGGCATACCCGTCGCATCGAGGTTGAGCGTGCCGGCACTCTGGTCGAGCAGTCGCATGACCACCGATTCGCCATACTGCACCGGCATGGTAGACAGTCGCACGTCGATGGAGCGGCCTTTGACCCGTATGTTGAAGCGTCCATCCTGCGGCAGACGTTTTTCAGAGATGTTCAGGCCGGACATGAGTTTCAGGCGCAGGACCAGAGCAGCGTTGATCCGCTTTTCCTTCATGACCTGCTCATGCAGCGTGCCGTCTATGCGCTGACGAATCCGCACCACGTTTTCATCAGGCTCGATATGGATGTCTGAAGCGCGCGCCATGACGGCATCTTCGAAGATGGATTCCAGCAGGCGGACGACCGGGGCGTCGCTGCCGTCACCGGTGGCGGCAATCTGCGCCAGGTCGAAGGCGTCGTCGCCGAGTTCATCTTCGAGCTCACCCGCAATACTGGCAATCTCGTCGGTGCGGCGATAGGCCATGTCGAGCGTATTCAGGAGCTCTGACTCACGAACCACGGCCAATTTGACCGGCTGCTTGAGAATTCGGGTCAACTCGTCGTAGCCGTAGATATCCAATGGATCGGACATGCCAACGAGCAGTGTCCCTTCCTGTTCCGAGAGCACGATGGCACGATAGCGACGAGCGGCGGTTTCAGGCAGTTTCTTCACCAGTTCGGCGTTGAACTGGAAGTTGCGCAGCTGCACCAGTGGAATACCCATTTGCTTGGAGAGGAAGCGCAGCAGGTCATCTTCGGCCATGAAGCCAAGGTCGATCAGGGTTCTGCCGAGCTTGCTACCAGCCTTTTTCTGTTCTGCCAGCGCCTTCATGAGCTGGGCTTCAGTAATGATCTCGTTCTGCACCAGCATATCGCCGAGGCGCATTTTCTTGGCGGGTTCGCTCATCGCTGATCCTGCTGACTGTTGTTCTCGGCCGCGCTCACGTCGAGCACGGTCTGATAATCGGGTGTGATGCCAGCTTTGCCGAGCACTTCAATTCGAGCGGCGGCATAGCTGCGCATGGTGGCGGGCAATCCACCGGCAGAGAGCGCGTTCAGCCAGGCGGCATGTGCACGCCCAGCTTGCCGAAGTTGCTCCAGGGCAATGGCCAGCCCGCTCCACCAGCGCGCTTCATGGGCGATCAGGGCGGCGTCGGCCGTCTTCATTTTCAGTAGCGTGGCATAGAGCCTGGCGGCTTCGTCGTAATGACCCTGTTGCTGCAGTAGACCAGCCTTGAAGCTGAACAGGGCCGGCGCACGGGCTGGACTCGCAATCGAACTCTCGAGCTGGTCAAACAGCGCCAGGGCAGCCTCAGTCTGTCCTGCGGCCTGAAGGGCTCGAGCTTCTTCGAGACGGCGAGCGGCGAGCGTGGCGGCTTTCATGTCGGGTGCAGCAGGAGATGCCGCTGGTGCAGATCGTGGTGGCTTGGCCTGTTGTCGGGCTTGCGGCTGCTCTGGCGCTGTAGGCTTCGATGCCACGGCGGCTGTTTCGCTCACGACCGGTTCAGACACAGGCCCGGCCCCTGCTTCGGATTCTGCCGCCAGGTCTGTCACTATGACTTCAGTTTCACCAACCACCGTCACGGTTGGCTGCCTTGGGTCCTCTGGCGCCGTCGAAGCGGGTCCCGAGCGATCCGTGCGTTCTTCTGTGGTGTAGCCGCTTTCCGGCTCACCCGGTGACCGACCAGCCAGTGCCGCAGTCACTGGCGGAGGATACTGGCTTGCTGGCACCGGGCGCGAGGCTTCGGACCGGGTGAGCGCCGAACCTGGTGCAGTCAGATTCGCAGGCAGCGGCGGCACTGACCTGACCACGCCATCTAACGACTCATCTCGCGGTACTGCCTGTAAATTCTGGTCAACCGGGATACGGTCGAGCGCCTGCCGGCCCATGTCAAGCGAGCGCCAGCCAACGACCAAGGCCGTGATCAGGCTGAGCAGGATCAGCACCCAGACAACGACTCTCATAAGCTGACCGCGTCCAAAACCAGGGCCCGATCGATCCTGTCTGCCAGCGCCGTTGAACAAGCCTGGTGGCACGCCATCTGGCGGCCCTTCGCTGCCGCCTGCATTTCGCTTGTCGAGATCGCGCAGCACATCGTTGAGCAGACTCATCGCGAAGCCTGCATTCTCAGTGAGCGAGCGTTCATGCGCGCTTCAATGACCATGGCCACCTCAGGGGAATGGCGCTCTCGGTATCGCGCACGGCATTGCGGGCATGTCGGGCTTCCACCCGCGTTGAGCCTTCACCATAAGCGCTCAACAGCGCCTTGTGAGCAAGGATATTGATCAGTCTGGGCACACCGCCACTGCTGCGCGCCACCAGTCGGAGGGCACCCTGTCGAAACAGGTCCTGGCCATTGTAGCCGGCCATACTGAGGCGGTGATTGATATAGGCGGGCACTTCCTTCGCGGTAAAGGGCTCGATGCGCTCCTGAAAGGTGATGCGCTGCAGCAG
The DNA here is from genome assembly GCF_039538005.1 of Allohahella marinimesophila. Lineage (NCBI taxonomy): Bacteria > Pseudomonadati > Pseudomonadota > Gammaproteobacteria > Oceanospirillales > Hahellaceae > Allohahella > Allohahella marinimesophila. The sequence goes on along the minus strand of NZ_BAABBO010000007.1, from coordinate 150,064 downwards.
TTGTCGTAGCCGCGGACCGCGCAGCATCGTGTCCAGTTCAGGCTGGCCGAACAGCACCACCTGCAGTAGTTTCCGGGATTCGGTCTCAAGGTTCGTCAACAGCCTGACCGCTTCTATGGTCGCCTCGCTCATGACCTGAGCTTCGTCAATGACCAGCACCACACTGCGACCTTCTCGGGCGTGCTCTATCAGACAGCCCTGAATGAGTCTCAGCAGGTGATGCTGCCCCTCCACCATATCCTTCTGCAAGCCAAGTTCCTCGGCCACCGCACGATAGAGATCGAGCGGGTCGAGCTGGGGATTTGGAATGTAGGCGGTCACGAATGGCGGCTTCAGCGCATTCAGCAGACGTCTGCAGAGGAGCGTCTTGCCAGTGCCCACCTGTCCGGTCACCTTGATGAAGCCCTCCCTGCCCCTGAGTGCATGGATCACGGTGGCAAACGCCCGATCATGGCTCTGCGCACGCAGATAGAAGCGCGTGTTCGGCGTCAGTGTGAATGGCAGGCGGGCCAGCCCGAAGTGCTGCTCATACATGCTGTACTGGAGCGTCCCCATTATGGCCTGTAATCATTGTCGATTCGCTTGCGCAGGGCTTCGTAGCGCAGACCTGCCGCTTCGAGGTCCTGTCCGATCGTGTCAGCGTCGCCAATCGAAGGCCGGATCAGAATGACCAGCTCAGTCTTCTCCTGGGCCTGGCGTTTCTGGGTAAACATTTCACCGAATATGGGTATATCGCCAAAGAACGGCACCTCAGCCTGTTCATCACGAGTCACATCACGAATGAGACCGCCAATGACGACAACCTGGCCATTGCGGGCCTTGATGACGCTGTCTGTTTCTCGCACGGTGCTCAGCGCCAGCGGCAAAACAAGGTTGCGATCGCCGATACCGATGATCTTGGTCTGATCCTGGACTTCGCTGACTGTCGGGTGAACGTGCAGTGTGATGTCACCGAACTCGCCGATCTGCGGGGTGACATCCAGCGCGATGCCTGAGAAGAACGGCGTGATCTCGACGTCGGTCGTCTCGTCGTTCCCAACCAGACCGCTCTGGTTCGAGTTGGTTTCGATGCCGGTGACGAAGAATTCATCGGTACCGACCTTGATCACCGCTTTCTGATTATTGAGTGTGGCAATACGCGGGCTCGAGAGCACCTGTACCGAGCCCTGGGTCGAGAGCAGATCGAAGAAGGCGGAAAAATCATCGATACGCAATGCTGCACTGAAGACACCGGCGGCGTCGCCAAGCGATCGGGCCGTCTGTCCAAGTCCAAGGCTCTGAGTCGGCAGGCCCTCTGCATCGACGTTAGAGGTGAACTCATCGAAGTACTGCCAGTTGATGCCCTGCTGGAAGCCTTCGCTCAGCGTGACCTCCAGAATCTTCGCCTCGAGCACGACCTGACGCTGCATGATGAGTTCCGACTGGGTCAGATATTCGCGCACGGCACGTAGTTCGTCTGGCATGGCCTTGACCAGCACGATACCGGCGTTGCCATTGGCAATGATGGTTCTGCCGTCACTGGTGCCGACTATGGCCACCAGCGCACGTTCGAGCGAGGCCCAGAAGTCCGACTCTGTGCGCGTGGTGATTCGCGACAGTATGGTATTGACCGATGACTCACCGCCCTCACCTGATTGTCCGGATTGGTTACTCGAGCCGCCGGAGCTGCCGGAGCTGCCGACGCTGCCTGAGAGTTGTCCAGAGCTCACGCGAATATCCGAAGCGCCGGAGCGATTGATATTGAGATAGTTGATCTGGAAGATTTCGGCTTTCATGATCGCCGGGAAGACCTGATAGATGCCGTCGGACTGTCTATAGTCGTAGCCGTACAGCTCGCGAGTCAGGTTCATGACCTGCTCGACAGTCACGTTGTTCAAATCCAGGCTGATGCTGCCTTCTACCGAGGGATGAACGACCATGTTCTGGCTCGTTCCTGCCACGAGACCATTGAAGAAATCCCGTGCAGGCAGGTCCCGAACGGACACGTCGAAGCGTTGGGCGTCGTCACCGGCTGGCGCGTCATCCAGTAGCGCTGCGATCACCTCGGCTGGCGGGGCTGGCGGGCTGATGGCATTGACCTCCGCAGGCTGTGAAGCACTGGCTTCAGCCAGTACTCGTTCCATCCGCGCCGTATTGTCGGTGCTGACTGGTTGCCCGGGATGCTTCAGCTGACCCGGTCCGGTGCAGGCGCCGAGCGCTGCACAGAGCAGCGTCGCGAGGCTGCGTGCACCAAGCTTGTTACTACAGGTCATTGCGTACTCCGGGTAATGATCATGGCTGAGTCCTTGATGGCTTCCTGACAGCACCACCAGCAGTCGACAGCCGGGCCGTCCACTGCTGGCCCTGCCAGCTCAGTCGAACGCCGTCAGCGCTCACACGCTGAACTTTCACGCCTTCGATGGTGTCGCCTTCAGCGACGCTGCGGCCATTGATGATGGCGAGCCGACGCGCCGACGATATCAAGATGGAATTGATCGCCAGCTTCGGCCGGGCCACGGCTGCACTGGATGCTGCCCTGGGCCCTGCACGCCAGTTCAGTGGCCGGGTCGGGTCCTGGATCTCCATGCCTTCAATCATCTTGCTGGCAGGCGGCGCCTCGGCTGCCTGACTAATGGGGATACACATCAGGCCGAGGGCCAGGACCCCCACAGAGGGCAGTGTCCTCAGGCGAAAACGAAACGCTCTTTTGATTCGCATATCAGACTCCCAGCCAGCGCTCATCGAGCCCCAGCGTTTCGAAGTCCAGCGTCAGGCGCGCGGAGGGATAGTCGTCGACTTCATACTGCAGCGACAGCAAACGCAGTCGACTCTCGTCCCGCTCTATTCTTTCCAGGTATTCAAGTGCACTGAAATAGTCGGTATCGATGACGATGCGGACACGATGACTATAGAGCACGGCAGCAGATTCGCCTTCGCCCTGCTGAATCTTCAGCGTTGGCAGCTTGCTGACCTCGCGAACCGAGTAACCACCCTGGCCCTGCAGCAGATCGATCAGCACTGCAGTAATTTCCTCTGGTGAGACCAATCTCGACAGGTTCGCACGAAGCTCGTCTTCACGTTGGTCGAGTTGTCGCTGCAGCTGTTCAATCTCCTGTCTGAGTACGACATCAGGATCGCGATCGACAGCGGTCTTGAGCACCTGAAGCTGCTGCTGAAGCGTTTTCGAGTTCTCGATGGTGGTGGCGATCGCTGTCTTTCGGACGGCATCCTTTTCCCACAGCGGCGCCCAGACAAACTCCATGGCGATGAACAGCACGAGCACAAGCACGGTCCCAAGCAGTATCACTTTCTCGCGGACTGACATGACCGACAGGCGTGCACTCCACTGCTTAAGCATCGTCTGCGTCCTCGGTATGGGTATCGACGCTGAAGGCCCTGTAGGGACCAGAGCCAGAGCTGTCACTACTACGACGTGCGTCAAGCCCCTGGCCACTCTTCTGCCCGTCAGGCTGGTCGAGACTCAATCGAAAGCCATTGAAGGCACGTCCGGCAAATGCCGCTTCCTTGCCCAGTGCCTGCAGATACCTTGGCAGTAACTGTGGCTCAGAGGTCTGCCCGGCAAGCTGCAGGCGAGCGCCGCTGTTCTCGATCACGATCTCCTCGAGCCAGAGCGCGCCGGTGGTATGCTTGCCAAGCGCCAGCAATATGGCGAAGAAAGAGGCGTCTGCTCGCTCGTTCAACAGCCGGCCCTGAATTGTGCCAAGTAACATATTGGTATTTTGCAGACGCTGCTGCAGTGTTTCCTGCTGTGCTTGCAGACCGGTATCACGCGCGCGCTGCTCCAGGGTCTGGGTCAGCTCGCTGACTTCGAGCTGCAGCCTGGTGGTGTCCGGTTGAAGCGCCAGAAGCTCAGTCTCACCGATTGAGTCCTGCCACATGAGTACGGCGCTGTAGATGAGAATGAGGCCGACTACGATGCCAAGACACCAGGCCATGCTGGCCGGTGAAAACCAGTCTCTTTTCGGTCGAAAGGCTTCGGTGTACAGGTTGACCTGCTGCATCAGGCACCCCCGCTCGCCAACCTGGCCTGACCGCGCAATGCAGCCCCGCAGGCTACCCACTGCCCGGCAGATGGTATGACAGCCGCTGCGACGCCGGCCTCCGTGGACGGTAGTGGGAGCACTTGCAGTCCAAGTGTGTCGTCGAGCGCCTTCAGCATCTGTTCTTCGTGCAGTTCCGAGGCTGCGAAAAGGCGACGTGGCGGGACCTGGCCAAGCTGGCTTTCGACATAATCCAGCGATCGCTGTACTTCGAGTGCGAGTTGCTGGCCGGTCGCGCCCTGACGCTCCGGGTCACCCAGACCTTCCATATCGGCATCGAGGCGACGTGTCAGGTAGAGATTGCCATCCTTGACCAGCACCAGAATGCCGCCATGTTCCCGCATGATGAGACAGGCCAGACCGATGCCCTTGGCTGGTGGCTCGGCCGACTGAATCTGCAGCAGCAGGTTGCGTAGCGCCAACTCCGTAATATCGATGGTATCCAGTTTGAGACCGCTGCTCTCGACGAGCGTGATGAGATCCTGCAACACGGTCTTGCGGGCGCTGACAACGTTCACCTGAGCAGGTCGTCCTCGCAGCGCATCATCAGGAAATTCGAACGCTTCGACGATGGCGTCGTCGAGGTCGTAATCCAGCAGATCACGAATCTTCCAGCCAGCTGCTGCGCTCATTTCGCTGTCATCGACAGGTGGTCGTTCGATTTGCTGCAGCGCGTAGAATTCAGGTGGCAACACCAGGTTGCAGGCAGCCCCCTGTAGCTTGTGGCTGGCGACATACTCAGTAAGCTGTAGAAGTCGCTGCGCAGGCTGGGCGGCGATGGTATCCACCCGCAGAATCTGTGCATCAGATTTCGCCGATGTAGGCGTTGTGAGCGCGAGCACGATAGCGCTCGGTCGGATTTCGAGGCCGACAGACTGGTTATGCTTGCGCCGGAACGGCCACGATAGACTCAAATGCCTACTCCACGAACGACTGAGTATTTCGATGTAAGGTCAGTTCAAGACTAGCTCAGTAAGCCATTGTTGCAACTGAGAAGACTAGGCGTAGCGAATGGTCTGAATGGCTGCGAGGAGGCGTGTGGGCCTGATTGGCTTGCTCAGCACCCTGATGTCGGGCTCGGACATGGACAGATGGATGTCGCCTGTGAGGATGATGATGGGGAAGTCGGGCCTGAGTCGCAAACGAATCGCCTGAGCGAGTATCAGACCACTGCTGTCCGGCAGACGGTAATCCAGCAGCGCCAGGGCGCTTCCTGCCATTCCCTGCCTTCCTCGAAAATGGTCTGACCATCAAGCAGCTTCACGCAGAGCCCGGCGAGTCGCGACAGATCGATACGCTTGGATATCGCCCCGAGGGCACCGAGTCGTCTTGCCTTGTCGACGATGATGCTATCGACCTGTCCGGTGATAATAACGACCGGTTGCACAACTCGCCTTCGCCGCAATTCTTCAAGCACGGCGAAGCCGCTGATTTCTGGAATGTGAAGATCGAGGAAGACGAGGTCGTAGTCCTGACTAAGCATCAGCGACTGGGCTGCAGCGCCGGTGCCAGCGATATCGAGCCGAGCGTGGGGAAACATTCGTTCGATCGCCGAGCGAAATCCATGAATGAACAGCGGATGATCCTCGACGAGCAGGAAAGCGTGCAGGGACTCATCGATATGGGGATCATCACACTGCAGCTGGCTCGGTGCCTCGACAGGAGGTCGCACACCACAGGCATGCTGTACCTGATCAGCCATCGGTTCGGACATGTAACCCACCTGCCTGTCATTATCGGGATGTCTGACAATCATACAGACCCCCTGGATTGACAGCTGGATTCAGGTCACGTTTTCTGATTCAGGCCCGGATTCCACCCGATTGCGACCCGCATGCTTGGCGAGATAGAGATTCTGGTCAGCCATATCCATCAAGCCGCTGGAATCGGTACTGCCATCCGGGATCAGCGCAGCGACCCCAATGCTGGCCGTTATGCGCAATTCGAGGTCTTCACTCGCAATGACCATGGCCGCCAGCGCCTTCAGGATTCGATGCCCGAGAGACACAGCGCCGACTATCTCTGTATCAGGCATCATCACAATGAACTCCTCTCCGCCAAAACGGGCGACTACATCCTGAGGGCGGCGGCCCTCGTGCTGTATCGACTGTGCGGCTTTCACCAGGCAAAGGTCACCAATGAGATGGCCATGTTCGTCATTGACCTGCTTGAACTGATCGAGGTCTATCATCAACACCGCAAGGCTGCGACCTTCGCGCTGAGCCCTTTCGAAGGCGGCTTCAAACAGCTCATCGAAGGCCCGTCGATTGAGCAGCCCGGTCAGCCCATCGGTCATACTGATCCGTCTGAGTTGTCGATTCGCCGCTTCGAGCGCTGCCGTTCGTTGCTGTACCGTGCGATCGAGCTCCTCATTCGCCTTGATCTGATGATCAAGCAGGGCCTGTTTCGAGTCCATTGAATCCCGTTGGGCCAGCTCGCGCATGCGGCGTTCATGATTCATGCGATAGGCCAATGCAAACGACAGCAAAATAGCCTCCCCGACTGCAGCGACCAGAATGATATTTTCCGTAAACCAGTTTCGTGGCAGCAGGCCAAGCTTGTTCAAGGTGAACATCAGCCCACTGGTCAGTACAAAGCCCCAGGCCAGAAGAAAGTATCGGGCGCTATGATAGCCATCCATAGCCCGCACTACACCCGCCACAAGTCCAGCGACGATAGCCGTCATCATGAGCCAGCTCGTCGGCGCGATGATCGTACCATATGGCAGTACGAAGCTTGCAAAAAGCGAAAAAGCTGACAGGCCTGCGATACCGAGCAGTGCCGCAGATAGTCTGGGGCGGGCCTGGCGTACGGCCAGAAAGCTATGCAGGAACAGGACGCCGAAAATAACCATACCGTTGATGGCGACGAGGATGCTGATATCGTTCCAGGACGTGGCCTCCGGCCATAGCATTCTGAAGGTGATTCCCTGAATGCCGCCGATGACGGCCGTCATCGATAGCAGGTACATCACGTAATAGAAGTAGCTGATGTCACGGACAGAAACGAATATCAACAAGTTGTAAATGGCGAGCACGATCATCGCGCCATAGAAAAACGCATTGCCAAAGGTTTCGGCAAAACTGTGTGGCAGTATTCGAGTCTCTGGCCAAAGCCTGAGTGGCACCTGCACAGAGGAGCTGCTCTGCACACGAATCAACAGGTCTACTGGCTGGTCGGGCTGGAGCGTGAGTGGCACCATGAAGGTCGTGTACTCGATCGGCCGCTCTGCGAAACTGAAACGATCACCCATGCGTTCATGCTGAGCCGGCTCATCCTGGCGATAGATATAGACATCCACGTAGTCAAGAACCGGGTAGCCGATCTCGAGCAGGTACGGCACCGACGTTTCGCCCGCCTGCACCAGAGAGAATCGTAGCCAGTAGACCGAGGGTGTGTAGCCAAAATTCAGCTCAGCCTGATCTGAGCGCTGCCATAAGATGCTCGCGTCGCTTCTTACTGTAGCATTGTCGAGAACGCCATTGGGATCCTCCAGATACTGGAGATGCTCGCCAAGCTCCACCGCGTTAGGTGCGCCTGCGGAGAGGACGACGGCTGCGGGCATCTCGCTATGGGCGGAGACGCCTACAGCCATGCACCACAGAAACAGGAGGAAAAATCGCATAGACGTTCCGTACCAGACTACAAGGATAACTGATTAAATGTGATGAACAGGGAAAGTCTAGCCGACTAAACGTAAAAAGCCCCTCATAGAGGGGCTAGAAAACAGGAGGGATGACGTAGGCTATAGCACTACTTCCTTTGGCGAGACAGTCTCAGCGCAGCGATGCCAAGCGCGAGCAGACCTATGGTCGACGGCGCTGGCACATCGAGACCGACGCCAGGACCAAGGTCGAAATTGATGTCCCAGTGGTTTGGCTCAGTGAACAATGCGTCGCCGTTGGCCGAGTACATGTCCAGCCAGACTGATCCACCAAACGCTTCGGTCTTGTCATTGGCGCCTGTACCATACTGGAATACTGGCTTTGTACCGATATTATCGGGCGCACCGACCAGGCGGGCGAAATATTCAACGCCACCGACGGTGATGGAGCTGTCTTCGGTCAGGTTGGTATAAAAGGCCCAGTCTGCAGTATTGGCGGAACCGCCAGTCTTGACTGGCGAATAATCAGTCGTGAAACCAAAGAGGTTGAGGCTGATGGTCGCTTCGATGCCATAACCGTTGGTAGCCGTACCAGTAAAGCTGGCAGTGCCGTCATCGAATGTGGTGAAGTTGGTGCCAGGATTGATGCTGTAATGGTAAGAGCATGCTGAACCTGACCCGAGCGCCAAACCGTTAGTCCAGAGGCCATATTGTGCACCACCACAGGAACTGGCGACTTCACCCTGGTCGAACGCTTCGTAGATTGTTGCTGCAGAGACTGAAGCGGAGAATGTCACCGCCAGTGCAGTAGCAGCCATACCTTTAAAAATGCTTGAGCTAGTCATAATAAACACCTTCGTAACTGAATTATTGTGAAACCAATCCGGTCCTGTTTTTGCAGATGATCATCCATGTCGTCCGTCATCTGCAGTTACGACGAGTAGTACAGCAAATCTATGCGTCTGTAACAGAACGTAAGCAACACCCATACCAAAGCGCCAAGACATTGACCAATAAAGGTTTTTGTCTTCTCAGTCGGCCGTTGCCGATGGCGTTTTCGTAAAGAATGTGGACGCGGGGTTTACGCAAATTCATGAATCTTTCATGGTTGTCGGCCGAGATCGATCGGTGACGACGGCCGTGAGCCTGGCAACTGCGCCTGCAGCCCCCTAGCCATATGGCCTAGAGCTTTTCGACGAGCAACGAAAAAATGCGGTCAGACGTTACAACAGCAAAAGCTGCAGAAAAAATGAATGTATATTTTCCTGACGGCGGCTGATTCTGGCAGCCACCGTTTTCACCGTTATCCTGAAACTAATGCGCCGTACGCTACTGTCTTGTGGAAGGGCTCATTGAAGCCGGTATTGGATATCTGGATCGATTGGTCGCAACTGAAACGCAGACTCCTCGTTCGGCTCACACACTTGTCATGCCAGTGACTGTAGATCAACAAGCCTTCGACCTTCTTGACGAGGCCCTCGTTGAGGCGCTTGTCCTGCAGCGTCAGTGTTCCAAGCGTCAGATGCCACACGGTGTCAGGATGCTTCGATTTCAGATCTTTCAGGCGCGTCAGGTGATCGTTATTCCTGTGACGGGTCGAGACGAACTGGGAATACACCATTCCGATATAATACGATTGCCACTCACGCTCGAAACGGCCAACGATGGCATAGAAATAGGCCGTGTCCTCGTCAGCGGACATACCCGTGGGCAGCATGTCTTCCGAAAGCGGTGTTGACCAGTTTATCGTGGCCCGGAGGTCTATCTCTTTTTCGTGAGCCCATCCAAGAATATCAGGCAAGTTCAATCCTCATTTACCAGATACTCATCCCAGATCAACTCGGCGAACTGAGGATAATCTACCAGGGGGTTCCGATTGCCCTGGAATTCGAAGGCGGCCGAATTACGGTCTCGCTCCTTCTGGCTCACCGGGTCAGCGGCATGCCAGCGCACTAGCATGCGGAGATACCATGGTTCGAACGGTTGATCATGAGCGCCGGAGAGCGCTGCATCACCCTCTGGGCTGAGACCTTCCCAGCCAGCGATGAGATGCTGGTATCGGATCGCCATGTACAGCTGCGCCCGCGCCAGATCGCCCTTGAACTCTGTTCTCGGCTCGAACACGGTGCCGCCATAGCCGAGCGACGAATGCCCGGGCCCCACCTTCGAGCCGTTGGCGGTGACATAGCGAACAGAGCCTACTTCGCCATACGGATAGCTGCTGCGGATACCGTTGACGTAGCCATCCACGGCGAAGATGTGGTGCACATCCGAATTCATTGGCTCGCTCCGCCCGAACCAGCTTTTCGGGAAGGAATGCTCGCGATTATAGCAATCGCCCTCGGCTCGATAAGTACCGCACTGATCCAGGCTCTTGCGGAAGCTGTGTGGGTCGTTGGTGGCCGGATTTTCCGAGTAGATATCAAGAATTGAGCCATCATTTTCGTAGTAACGGTCAATGTCATGATTGAGGAAGAACGACCAGAGCGCAGCATAGCCGCGGTTGATCTGGGTGTTGATGATGTCGAATAACGCTTCTTTGAGCTCAGCGCCGCGCTTGCCCTCAGCAGCGCTGTAATAGCGGTCGAGCGGGCCGGTGCCGGGCTCACCTGGCTGCACAATGGAGGCGACGGGTGCGAAGCTGTCGACGTACACGAGCTCCGAGCCATCGAAGCCTGCGATATCATAGAATCGAAGGCCGACTTCAATAGCGCCACTCTGCTCGGCACGATAGCGATGCGACAGTTTCTGCCAGCGCCCCGTCAGAGTGGGGTCGCTATAGTTCCGGTAGCCGTCGGCATACAGACGGGCTCGCACACCGCCTTCGGTATGCCGGACCCAGACCGCAAACTCATACACCTGTCCGGCTTCGACAGTTAGCGCCTGTCGAAAGTCGGTGTTGCCCTGGTTATTGGTAGTGACGAGAACAGAAGCCGCCGCCCCGCCCTGGTGGCGGATGCTGGTGGAACGCGCGAGCACGATACCGCTGTCGATCGTGGTCCAGCTCTGCGGTTTCTGCCCGTCCCAACGCTCGAGATCAGCGTTCTCGATTGCCGCGAACGCTGCAGTGCTGCCGAGAGCCAGTGCGGCGAACAGGCAAACGAGCAGCTTCCGGAGACGTATGTCTGGTGTTGTATCGAACATCATCAGCCTGTTCAGAAGGTCGGCCTGTGAAAGCGCCGCAACTCAAAATCGGAGGTTTAAGAGTAGCGGCTGATCGTGCCAGTTTAAAGTAATATTTATCAGCAGGATAAGACAGCTACTTCATATTGATCCTCACCATGCTGATGCAGAGAGATCTCACACTCGAGAAACTGCCCCATCACGGCCATGTTTGTCAGCAGTAGATGGCTGACGCTCAGGCAAACCATCACGCCAGGGTTGACCACAGCATGCTGCTGGCGACGAAAAACAGCAGCCCCCCGAAGACGCGCTTCAGGGTTTTTGCCGGGAGCTTGTGGGCGATGGCCACGCCGAGCGGCGCCATGAGATAGGTCATGACAGCCACGGACAGCGCCGCTGGCAGGTACACGTAGCCGAGCGACCATTCGGGGCGGGCTGTTGCGTCGAGTCCGGCGATCACGTACCCCAGCGTACCGACTGTAGCAATCGGCAAGCCGAGCGAACTGGCCGTCGCCGCAGCGCGCTGCATCTGTACGTTGAAGAACACAAGGGTCGGTACAATGATATTACCGCCCGCGATGCCCGCGAGCGCCGAGGCCACACCACATATGAAGCCGATAATACCGGTGCCCACGGGTCCAGGCAGTTGACGCTCCGGCTTTGGCACCCACTGGCTCAGCATGATGATCGACACAATCAGAAGGAAGACCGCGATGCCCTGCTTCATGGCCAGCGCAGGCAGATACTGGGCGATGAAGCCACTGCAGAAGCCCCCAAGAACGACGACTACGCTCCACTGGCGGAAGATCACCCAATCGACGGCATCCCGCTTCATCTGCGCGCGCATCGCAGACAAGGAAGTAAAGATGATACTGGCGAGCGAGCTGGCCACCGCCATCACCGTTATGACTTCTGCAGGAAAGGCCTGCCAGGTGAACAATGCGATCAGAACGGGCACGATAATGACACCGCCACCTATTCCGAGCATACCGCCCATGACGCCTGCGAAAGCGCCAAGCAGCAGGTAGGCAAGAATGTACATCATGAAAATTTCCTCTAGTCGGCCTGGCCGAGACTGGTGAGTGGGTTGTCATTGATTTGTCCACGGAGATCATGGACAGCTTCTTTCCGACCGTTGCTGGCGATCGATATGATGCCGGCCTGGCCCATGAACAGATTGTGCTGAGGAAGTACTTCCACGTCGTGCCCGAGCGCTTTCAGGCCTTCGATGGTCGCTTCGCCGACACCAGCCTCAAGCTTCAGATTGTCGCCGCCATCGAAAAAGCTGCGGCCGAGCAGGAAGCGGGGCATGGCAATCGCCGCTTCCACGGGCGTGCTGAAATCGATGAGCTGACTCGCCAGCACCATTTGTGTCTGCGGCTGACCGTCGCCACCCTGCGTGCCGAAGAACAGCCGTGAGCCATCGTCGGCCAGATAGCATGACGGGTTGAGGGTATGGGCGGGGCGCTTGCCTGGTGCCCAGGCATTTGGATGCCAGGCATCAGCGTTGAAACCGGCCGCACGATTCTGCCACAGAATCCCGCTATCACCCAGCACACACCCTGAACCAAAGTCATGGAACAGGCTCTGGATCAGACAGGCGGTTCGGCCTGCCTCGTCCGTCGCGGCCATCCAGACCGTATCGGCTGGCTGACCGATTGCTGGCCACGGTGCCGCGTGCTCAGCATCGATGGCCTGAGCATAGGCCTGTAGCTGGGCGGTAGCCAGACTATGCTGGTAGTCCCAACCGCGAACTGCAGCAGACGACCTGAAGGCCGGGTCGTGCAACTGCCGATTACGACGTATCAGCGCCGGTTTGATGGCCTCGACGAGCTGATGGAAATAAGCCGCAGTGCCGTTACCCAGTCCTGACAGCTCGCTCTGCCCGACTGCGCCCATGGCCTGTAAGGTATACAGCCCCTGGCTCGGCGGGGCAGTGTTGAACAGTCGGCCCTCGCGATAGCGAATCGACAGTGGTGCGGCTTCGAAGGCGCGCGTAGCCTTGAGGTCGGCCAGTGTCAGCCCGCAGCCAATATCGTCGAAGGCCGTGGCCAGCTCGTGAGCTATTTCTCCGATATAGAAGTCGTCGATACCGCTGGCGATCAACTGCCTCAAGGTCGTCGCCAGGTCTCGCTGAAAGAAACGGCTTCCCGGGGTCAGCCATTGCCCATTCGCGTCTCTGCAGATCTCATCTAGATCGGGCAGCGTCTCGATGAGCGGCTTTCTGTGCCCCAGCCAGAACAGGTGGGAAATACTCGGTTCCACCCCTTGTTCTGCTGTCTCGGCCGCCCCAGACAGCAGATCTTTCCAGCTACGGTTCGAGCCCCATTCGGTTTGACTGATCTCATGAGCAAGCTTCCAGCTCGCGAGCGCTCCAGCTGTTGAGGCCACCGAAGCTGGGCCCCGCAATGTGATGCGGCCGCCTTCAGGTAGCTGATGGCCCGCCTGCCCAACCCCGACGATCGTTCGCACACCCTGATCAGGGGCGCTGGATTGCGCCGGGTCGTGCAGCAGCCAGAACGCATCGCCACCCAGCCCACTCATATGCGGGAACACGGCTGAGAGCATTGCACTGGCAGCCAACATAGCATCGATAGCCGACCCGCCTCGATCGAGCTGGTCCATCCCTGCCTCGGAGGCCAGGGCATGCGGCGTACAGATAACGCCTCTGCTGGAACATGCCTTCATACTGCCATCAACCCGCCTGTAAGGTGTATGCACTTGCTCCGCAATATCTGCGCCATATACCGACAGCTGGGCCCAGGCCTCGGTTTCAAAGGGATCTGGCAGGTTTCATTCACATGGCAGCTCCGGCAGACAGACCTCTGACGCCCTGAAATGTAGCCGCTGACACTCACTACGCCCCTGAAACGGGCACCCGCCACATCAGCGTGTGCGGCCGATTCAGTCTTGCCATCGACAAAAGCCGCGCCCTGCGGCGACTCGAACCGTTTCTGCACAGAGTGGACCGACAAATGCATACACCTGCTTCAGACATTCGAGTCCATCTGCCAGAGGCCATCACATGCATCGTCGTACTTTCGTCAAGAATCTTGCAGCAGGTGCTGCCACCCTGCCCTTTCTGAAGACTATGACGGCTTTCGCTGCGCCCATGAAGAGCATGGTCGTGGTGATCGGCAGCACGATCAACAGCCTCGATATCCACCGCAGTGGCACTAACCGCCCGAGCTATCAGGTGGCGATCAATTGCTACGACCGCCTGTTGTCATTCGGTACCAAAACCCTCGCAGACGGCTCACTCAGCTACGATTACGATACCTTGACACCAGAGCTGGCCGAATCGTGGACAGTCTCCGACGACGGCATGACGCTGACATTCAAACTGCGTAAGGACGCAAAATTCTGGGATGGCAAGCCAGTCACGGCCGCCGATGTGAAGTGGTCGTTCGACCGCGCTGTTTCACTCGGCGGCTTCCCGACCGTGCAAATGAAGGCTGGCTCACTGTCTGAGCCGGAACAGTTCACAGCCAAAGACGATCACACCTTCGTGATCACGCTACCGCACCCTTCGAAACTGACCCTGCCGGATCTTGCGGTCCCCATCCCCATCGTCATCAACTCGGCACTGGCGAAGTCTAAGGCCACGAAAGAGGATCCCTGGGCAACAGAGTATCTGCATCGGACACCTGCAGGATCAGGCGCGTTCAAGGTGGAACGCTGGAACCCTGGCCAGCAACTGGTATATGTACGGAACGATGACTGGGTATGCGGTCCGTTGCCGCAGGTCGAACGAGTGATGATCAAGGAAGTGCCCTCACAGTCGACCAGGCGCGCACTGATCGAGCGCGGGGATGTGCATATCGCCCATGACATCCCTCCCAAAGATGCGAAGGAACTTGCAGACAAGCAAGGCGTGGAGGTCACGAGCACGCCTATAGAAAACTGCATGTATGTGCTGTGCACGAATCTCGAATTCGAACCATTCAAGAACAAGAAGGTCAGGCAGGCGATTGCCTGGGCATTGCCTTATGCTGACATCTTCCAGAATGCCGCTTACGGCAGAGGTGTGAAGATGTGGGGTGGCAATGACGCAAATCCCGAAAGCATCGCCTGGCCGCAGCCTTTTCCCTACGACACCAATCTTGAGAAGGCCCGGCAGCTACTGTCCGAAACCGAGTACAAGGACGGCTTCGAAGTCCCGCTGTCCTTCGACCTGGGTGAAGCTGCCTGGGCGGAACCAGCAGCCTTGCTGATTCAGCAGTCACTCAAGGACATCGGCATCAGAACGACGATTGATAAAGTACCTGCTGCAAACTGGAGAACGCTGGCGCTGGTTGAAAAGAAGCTGCCACTACATCTGGAGAACTTCGGCGGCTGGCTCAACACGCCGGACTATTATTTCTACTGGGCCTACATCAAGGGCAACCTGTTCAACTCGTCGAATTATCATAACGAAGAAATTGTAAAACTGGTGGATGACTCCCTGTACATGGCGCAGGACAATCCCGCTTACGCCCCGAACGTTCGGCGCATGATCGACATCGCCTTCGAAGACGTTCCGCGAATCGCCCTGTGGCAGCCGACCCTGAACGAGGCCATGCGACCTGGCGTCGAAGGCTATGAATACTGGTTCCATCGGCAGCTCGATATACGCACCCTGGACCTCGAGCAGAGCTGACACTCGATATGCACCTACATCCGAAACTGAAGTTCGTGTGCTTGCGGCTGCTGCAGGCGGTGCCGGTGGTCTTTGGCATCCTCGTAGTGTGCTTCCTGCTTACGCGGGCGTTGCCTGGCGACCCGGCAGCGTATTTCGCTGGCGCCATGGCCGATGCCGAATCCATCGAGCAGATGCGCGAGAAGATGGGTCTGAACCAGCCATTGCCAATTCAGTTTCTCGCCTATCTCAACGACCTGGCCCATGGTGATCTCGGCTACTCGATATCGACCGGCCAGCCGGTGCTCACGGAAATCGCGACCAGGCTACCAGCCTCACTGGAGCTGACCCTGCTCGCCATGCTGTTGTCGGTAAGCATCGCTGTGCCGCTTGGCATTCTGGCTGCGACTCATCCGGACTCCTGGATAGATCATGCCTGCCGCTTTATCGTAACGGCTGGCGTTTCGCTACCGACTTTCTTCACAGGGCTTGCCCTGTCCTACCTGTTCTATTACCTGCTCGGGTGGGCACCTGCACCAATGGGGCGACTGGACATGATGTCACTGCCACCACCGGCCGTGACCAATTTCTACGTCCTCGACGCGCTGATTGCGGGCGAGACCGAAACGGCGCTCGCGGCCCTCGGCCAGCTCTGCCTGCCGGTCATTACCCTGGCATTGTTCACCCTCGCACCGATCGCCAGGATGACCCGAGCGGCAATGCTTCAGGTCTTGTCCGGGGACTTCATCAGAACGGCGAGAGCGGCCGGGCTGGCACCTCGCAAGATCCTCTATCGCTACGCACTCAGGAATGCGATTCTCCCGGTGGTGACCACCCTCGGCATGGTGTTCTCCTTTGCGCTGGGAGCGAACGTTCTGGTCGAAAAGGTGTTTGCCTGGCCCGGCATCGGATCATTTGCCGTGGAGGCACTGGTGGTCTCCGACTATGCCGCCGTTCAAGGATTCGTGCTGGCGATGGCTCTGCTGTTCATCACACTGAACCTTGTCATCGACATCACCTACACACTCATCGACCCGCGCCTGGGGCTGGAGAGTTGACATGCTGAAAGAGGCGCACAGTGCCCAGCTTCCCGGTTTGTTCGAGCCCGATTTGCCAGAACCACCGCAAAGAAAGTCCTGGTTGCACCATGTCGGCTATGTACTGACCCAGAATCCCGTGACCGTCGTGGCGTTCAGTCTCTTCCTGCTCATGGTGCTGACGGCTGTCTTCGGTCCTTATCTTGTTCCGTACGATCCGCTGGCTACAGACTCCGCAGTTGCCATGCAGCCACCGTCCGCAGCTCACTGGTTCGGCACCGACCATCTTGGCCGGGATGTGTTTTCCAGAGTGGTCGTCGCCACCCGGCTCGATCTTGGGATAGCTGTGTCGGCCGTCGCGCTGGCGCTTGCCGCTGGTATATTTCTGGGAGCCGCCTCTGGCTACTTCGGCGGCTGGACAGACCGGATTACTGGTCGCCTGATGGACACCATCATGGCCTTCCCACTGTTCGTGCTGGCCATGGGCATCGTCGCAGCCGCCGGCAACACCATTGAGAACATTATTTACGCGACGGCTATCGTCAACCTGCCCTTCTACACAAGGATGATTCGTGCCGAGGTCAATATTCGCCGCGACGCTGGCTTCGTGCAGGCTGCGCGTCTCTCCGGCAACGGCGACTGGCGGATACTTATGTGCCAGATTGTGCCCAATACCATGCCACCCGTCATGGTCCAGCTATCGCTCAACATGGGCTGGGCCATACTGAATGCTGCGGGCCTGTCGTTCATCGGCCTCGGCGTGCGACCGCCGACGCCGGAATGGGGCATCATGGTGGCCGAGGGTGCCAACTTCATCGTCTCTGGCGAGTGGTGGCTTGCGCTCTTCCCAGGCCTTGCGCTCATGCTGGCGGTATTCACCTTCAACCTGATGGGCGACGGCCTGCGTGATCTCGCCGATCCACGGAGGCGCACCTGATGACTGCTCCATTGCTGACCGTCGAGTCCCTGAGTATCGAATTCGTCACCCGTGGAGGCAAGGTCACTGCCGTCGATACCATCGATTTTTCGGTCAGGAAAGGTGAAACCCTTGGCATCGTTGGCGAGTCAGGATCAGGCAAATCTGTCACCTCCTATGCACTCATGAGAATTCTCGACCGTGCGGGCAGAATTGGCGGCGGATCGATACGCTTTGCTGGTGTAGACATCACCGGGGCGACCGAGCGCACGATGCGCGAGCTGCGCGGGCGCGAGATCTCCATGATTTTCCAGAATCCCAGGGCGGCCCTAAACCCGATCCGTAGCGTCGGATTACAGCTCGAGGATGTGCTCATTGAGCATGGCCTGGCGACACGGGCTAACGGACGAGACCGGGCGATCGCGATGCTCACTGCCGTCAGAATCCAGAACCCCGAGCAGCGCTACAGCGCCTTCCCTTTCGAGTTGTCTGGCGGCATGTGTCAGCGCATCGTGATCGCGCTGGCGTTGGCCTGTCGTCCACAACTTCTGATCGCTGATGAACCGACTACCGGCCTGGACGTGACAACACAAAAGACCGTGATGGACCTGATTGTCGAGCTGACAGCAGAGCGCAATATGGCCACGATCCTGATCACTCACGACCTGGGCCTGGCGTCACGCTACTGCGACCGAATCGTGGTGATGGAGAAAGGTCGGATCGTCGAAGCGAACACGGTGGAGGGGCTTTTCGCCAACCCTTCCCATCCCTATACACGCAAACTGCTGGATGCCACACCAAGACTCGATTCGAGCGTTGCTTCGCTGCTACCCGCTGACATGAGGACAGCAGCCAGCACCATCGACAGCCCGTCGACACCATCGCTGGCGCGTGGCACGCTACTGCTGGCGGTGCAGAATCTGAGAAAAGTATTCGCGGAAGGCAGCAGCACCGAGCACGTCGCCGTGAAGTCGCTCAGTTTCGATCTGTACGCTGGCGAAAGTCTCGGGCTGGTCGGCGAAAGTGGCTGTGGCAAGTCGACCACCTCATCGATGATCATGCGACTGCTCGATCCAAGCAGCGGTAGTATCATTTTCAATGGCGAGGAGCTGGCGGCGACTCCGGCACTGAAGTTTGCGCGACACCCCATGCGCAGCCAGCTACAGATGGTCTTCCAGGACCCTACCGAAAGTCTGAATCCGCGCTGGGTCGTCAGGCGCGCCATTGCCGATCCATTGTTGAGGCTGGGTGAGTTCAGCAGCAAACAGGCCCGCAATGCACGGGTTGAAGCGCTCGCCGATCTTGTCGGGCTGCCACAGGCCCTGCTCGACCGCTTTCCGCATCAGCTCTCCGGCGGTCAGAAAGCCAGGGTGGGTATTGCCAGGGCACTGGCGCTGGATCCGAAACTCATCATTCTTGACGAGCCGACAGCCGCGCTGGATGTCTCCGTCCAGGCAATCGTTCTGAACCTGCTGGTCAGCCTGAAACAGCGGCTTGGCATCAGCTACCTCTTTATCAGTCATGACCTCAACGTGGTCAGACTGATGTGCGACCGTGTCATGGTCATGCAGCATGGCGAGATTGTCGAGAGCGGCGAGAGTCAGGCCTTGCTCAAGCATCCGAAGCACCCCTACACACAGGCCCTGCTCGATGCGATCCCAGTCCCTCCCGCGAGGTCCGTGCCACAGGCCCGGGCCATATGACAGCTTCGAAGGCGGCGCTGGTTCGTCAGGGCACCACTGTAGACCGCATGCTCGAACTGCTGTCGGACGACATCGTCAGCGGTCGCCTGCTGCCGGGCACGAAGCTCGAGGCCCAGAGCGTGGCCAGACGCTTCAGCGTTTCACGTACACCAGTCCGCGAGACCTTCAGCCAACTCGCTGCGCTTGGTCTGGTTGAACGCAGGCCTAATCGGGGCGTGACCGTGACAGAAATGTCCGAGGGCAGTCTCGGAGCGATGTTCGAAGCCATGTCGGAGCTCGAGGCGGCGTGTGCGAGGCTGGCGGCCTTACGCATGTCACTCGCTGAACGTCAGGCCTTCAGGCAGGCGCATATCGAGTCGATCGATATCGTGCGTGATGGGCAGCCTGACGATTATGACCACTTCAATCACGGCTTCCACACCAGGCTTTTTGAAGGCAGTCATAGCCCATACCTGATCGAACTGGCTCAAGCCACTCGAGCTCGCGTTAAACCTTTCCGCCGCGCTCAGTTTCAGGTGCCAACGAGGGCGAGTGTCTCCTGGGAGGAACATGACGCCATCGTTCAGGCCATCATGGCCGGCGACCCGGAGGCTGCGGCGCGCGCCACTCGCAGCCACCTCTCATCAGCAGGGCTGGCATCATCGAATTTCGTCAAGCACAGCCAGACCGGTCGTCTTCAGTCTTCATGAGGCCGCCCCTCAGCCAGCGAGAGCTTCAGGTTGAACCACGACCGGACTATCGACATCGAAGCGTTTGCCCGCCTTCAGCGAGAACGCTGGTGAGAACGCGACGTCTGATATCGCAGTTCCGCCACTGTTATCAGTCAGCCGGAACTGCCCCTTGTGATACCTGAGCACTGCCACGTCAGCGGTCATACCTTCGCTGAGCGAGCCAATCTCGCCAGTCATGCCGAGCATCTCTGCCGGGCCACTGGTCACCGTCGCGATGATCCTGTCCAGCGGCATGCCAAGCGCATGGAGTTCTGTCATCGCATGAGTCAGGCAGAAGCGTGTCTTGCCGTAGAATGGGTTGTCATGAAGATCACTGGAGGGCTCGGCAGCACTGGTATTGTAGCCGTGCATATCGGCACCCAGCGTGTCAGGGTAGATACCTGCTTCGATGACCTTACGGGCCATTTCAAAGCTGAAGTGCGAGCCATGGCCAACGTCCACTTTCACACCGAGTCGCATGGCTTCCCGCACGATCGGATGCACTTCCCCGGTCTTGGAGGAGATGAAGCCGCCGGGGTGCCTGGTGAAGGGATGTGCGAGCACGTCGCCAGCCTGCATCAGTGGCACCAGCTCCTCGATGACCGCATCAGGATCGTCGATACCCTTACCAGCCTCTGGCCACAGCTGTCCCAGGTGGATGTAGAGCGGCACGCCGATGCCTCGGGCGATATCGCGCGCCTGACGGATGACCGCCATGCCCCAGCGGGACATGCCGCCAATTTCAGCGTGGGCCTTGATACCCTTGACAAGATCGCGGTTGGCCAAGCCGATGTCGATCGTCCTGCTGACGTCAACGTCGTCCGGGCCATAGAGCTGGGGATAATGATGGCCTTCGAGCCCACCCACCAGGTATGCAGAGAGGAAACACAGCACCCGGGTATCAGACGCTTCGCTGATGAAATGCCTGAAAGCAGGCAGCGTCATCAGGCTTGGTCCGCCCTGATCGACGATTGTCGACACACCTGCCCTGACCCCGCAGACATCGGGGTTGAGACCGAAACGGCCGGTGACATGCTGGAACACATGACCATGGGTATCGATGAGACCGGGCGTGACGATATGACCACTGACGTCAATAACCTCCGTCGCCGCAGAGGGCTTCAGCTCCGGACCAAGCGCTGCAATCCTGCCTTGCAGAACGCCGACGTCCATCACCGCATCGCGCGCATTTGCAGGGTCGATCACCCGGCCGCCTTTCAGGATGGTGTCAAATTGTGGGGAAGTCATTACGCGTGTCTCCTGTATGAACTCGTCAACTGGACCGCAGCCGCAGACGACTGCCTGATAAAAAGCACCAAAGCACTGGCATTCCATGCCACGAACAACTTAAACTGGAAATACGCAGTACACTAACTATATGGCTTTTGCCCTGCCGCGTCGAGGGCTTTGGCCGAATTTGCACTGGCGCGCAGGCAAGATGAGGACATCGACGGATGACAGCATTCGGTGAGCAACAGACTACCGGGCATCTGCCGGCGGGAGCGGGGAAAACGCGCGGTGTTGGTGCGCGAACGCCTCGCAAGGAAGACGATCGTTACATGCGCGGCCGGGGCCAGTATATCGGCGACATCAGCATGGCTGGCATGCTCGACGTCGCATTCCTGCGTAGCCCGTTGGCGCACGCCCGCCTGGGCACCATCACCAAGCCTCAGGCGAATGCAGCATCGATCTTTACGGCGGCGGATCTCAAGGGTGTGAAACCAATTCGCGCAGATTCGGCCCTGCCCGGTTTCAAGTCATCCACACAGCCAGTGCTCGCTGACGAAAAAGTGCGTTACGTCGGTGAACTGGTGGCTGCCTGTGTCGCACGGAGTCGTGCTGAAGCGGAAGACCTGCTCGATATGATCGAGGTCGACTACGATGCACTACCCGCCGTGCATGACATGCTATTGGCCCTCGAGCCGGACAGCGCGCTGGTGCACGAGTACTGGGGCGACAATATGTTCCAGCACACGCTATTGAGCGGTGACACCGGGCATGGCGATATCGACCGGATCAGGGAACAGGCTGTCTACAAGGTGGAACGCGAACTCAGAACCTCGCGCCAATGTATGGCGCCCATGGAAGGTCGCGGCGTCGTGGCCCAATGGGATCACAGGCTGGAACAACTGCTGGTGTATACCTCCACCCAGATTCCTCACGTGGTACGGACCGGACTGTGCGAATCACTCGGTCTCACCCACGAACAGATCCGTGTTGTCGCGCCGGACGTCGGCGGTGGCTTTGGCTACAAGGGTCTTCTGCTGCCGGAGGAAGTCTGCTGCGCGTGGCTGGCAATGCACCTGAAACGGCCAGTGCGCTGGCTCGAAGACCGGCGTGAGCAGCTCACCGCCAACGCCAACTGTCGCGAACATCATTATCGGATGACGGCGTATGCAGATGCCCGCGGGCGTCTGCTGGGCATCGATGCAGAGGCCGTGGTCGACGCTGGGGCGTACAGTTCATATCCCTTTTCCGCCTGCCTGGAAGCTTCGCAGGTGGCCAGTATTCTACCTGGGCCCTACGACTTTCCGGCGTATCGTTGCAGTGCCCGCTCGGCCGCCACCAACAAGCCACCGATACTGCCTTATCGTGGCGTCGCCAGAACTGGCGTCTGCTTCGCGATGGAGGTGACGCTTGATGCACTGGCACGGGCGGTCGGGCGAGAGCCCACAGATCTTAGAATGGATGCTCTGGTGCACAAGGCCGACATGCCTTTTACCAATGTGACCGGCAAACATTTCGACAGCGGCGACTATCGTGAGTGTCTCAGCCGTGCCGTCAAGGCCATCGATATCGAAGCTGTTCGCAGGCGGCAAGCGTCCGGCGAAGCCGACGGACGGCTGATTGGCGTCGGCGTGTCGATATTCTGCGAGCAGTCGGCGCATGGCACCTCGGTTTACGCGGGCTGGGGCATACCGATGGTGCCGGGTTACGAACAGGCCACCGTCAAGCTGACACCCGACGGCGGTCTGGAAATCAAGGTCGGTATCCACTCACATGGCCAGGGACTTGAGACCACATTGGCCCAGGTAGCAGAAGAAATACTGGGTATTGACGTAGCGCGCGTTCGGGTCGTGCATGGCGACACCGGCTCCACGCCCTACTCTACGGGCACCTGGGGTTCACGCTGCATGGTCATGGCTGGCGGCGCAGTGGCCACGGCCTGCCGGGAGCTCATCGAGCACCTGCTGACCATTGGTTCACATCTGCTACAGGCCCAGCCTGAAGAGGTCAGCGTCGAGGCGGGACAAGTGCGCCATAGCGATGGCCGCAGTGTGAGTCTCGCCGAGGTTGGACGGGTCTGGTATCTCGAACCTCAGTCATTACCAGCTAACGTAAGCGCTTGCGGCCTTGAGGTCACAGCTGGCTACAAGCCGACCCGTGACAGCGGTACCTTCAGCTACGCCGCGCATGCGGTCATCGTAGCTGTCGATCCCGAACTCGGTACCACCAGCATACTGCGCTACGTCGTCGTCGAAGATGGTGGCGTACTGGTCAATCCGATGATCGTCGACGGCCAGGTCATCGGGGGTATTGCACAAGGTATCGGCACGGCGCTCTACGAGGAAATGCCCTTCGATGGCAACGCCCAGCCACTGGCATCGACCCTTGCCGAGTATCTCCTGCCAGGCGCGACCGAAGTGCCGGAGATTGAGATCGACCATATGGAGACGCCGTCGCCTTACACCATGTTCGGCCAAAAAGGTATTGGCGAGAGCGGTGCCATCGGTCCGCCTGCAGCCATCGTCAACGCCATCAATGATGCTCTTCGGCCGCTTGGTGCTGAAGTGACAACCCTTCCCGCCAACTCGCACAGAGTACTGGAAGCCATAGCGCTTGCTCGGAATGCCATCGAGCGTCCGGCCATCAGGAGAGCACAAGCATGAAAGCGCACGCCTTTGACTACCAGATCGCCAGTACGGTCGAGTCGGCCTGCGCAGCTTTGCAGGGCGATGTCCGGCTTGTCGCCGGCGCTCAGTCCCTTGGCCCGATGCTGAATCTCCGTCTGGCCCGCCCTGACATGTTGCTGGATATTTCGCGACTGCCCGCGCTACGGACTTTTCAGGCAACAGCAGAAGGTCTCATCATCGGTGCCGCGATCACCACGGCAGAAATTGAAGACGGCCTGCTGCCGGACACCACAAATGGCATTCTGCCGCGTATTGCCAGCGGCATTGCCTATCGATCGGTGCGTAACCGCGGCACCATCGGCGGCAGCATCGCCCACGCCGATCCGAGCGCAGACTGGTGCACGACGCTGAGTGTGCTGAATGCCGAAGTCATTCTACAGTCACGATCCAGCCCTGCCGGATTCATGAGCAAGGAGCGCCCAAGCAGGCGACGAATGCCAGTGAACGCGTTTCTGACAGGGGCTTTCACTACGCGCCTGGCCAAAGACGAACTCATCGTGGCCATATATATTCCCCGCGTCGATGCAGCCACTCGATTTGGCTACTTCAAGCTCTGTAGCAAGACTGGCGAACTGGCCCATGCGATGAGCGCTGTCTTGGTCTGTGCCAGCGGTGAACAGCGAGCTGTCATTGGTGCCCTTCCCGGGTCACCGATCATGCTTGAAGGCAGCAGCGCCTTCGATGAGAAGGTCTGGCGTCAACGACTCAGCCAGGCGGCACCTCAGATGCCTCCGCAGACACTGCGCACGCATCTGCATGTGCTGCAGAGAGCGATGAGCGATTCCACACAGACTTATGGAGCAAAACATCGTGGCAGCTGACAGACAGCCAGTACAAATAATGGTCAATGGCCTGGCAAGATCAGAGTTGGCGGAGCCCAGGCGTCATCTTGCCGACTTCCTTCGTGAGGACCTGCATCTGACCGGCACTCATCTTGGCTGCGAGCAAGGTGTCTGTGGCGCCTGTGTCGTGCTCCGCAACGGTGTCCCGGTTCGCGCCTGCCTGGCCTACACGGTCGCCTGCGCAGATACCGAGATACTGACTATAGAGGGCCTGGATGAAGACGCCGTGATGCAGACGCTTCGAGCGGCATTTACTGCAGAACACGGCCTGCAGTGCGGCTTCTGTACACCAGGGATGCTGGTTACGGCCAGGGATATCGTGCTGCGCCACGCCGGGAGGCCTGCGATCGACGATCAGGTGATTCGGGTAGCGCTCAGTGGCAATCTCTGTCGCTGCACCGGCTATAACGGGATCGTAAAGGCCATTCGCAGAGCTTTGGGTGAGGTATCGGCCTGGCCGGAGCCGGAACTGGCCCGGTTCCGGACATCGACTGCCCAGGCTTCGTCCCACAACGGCTTGCAGTCAGGCGAGTTCGACGCCCTTTCAAGCATCCCTCTGGCCCAGTCACCGTCCGACAATAGCCGGGTCGATACTGATGGGCTGTCGACAGGTGAGCGCGAAGAGGCAGGCAATACTGCGCCTGGTATCAACTCGACCTTTGTCCTCCGACACCCGCTGGAGACAGTCTGGAAGGTCATTCGCCACGATATCGCCACTGTCGTAGCCTGCCTGCCGGGTGCAGACATCACCAGCATTAGTAAAGACGGGCGCATCGAAGGTCTCTTCGTCGTGAGCATGGGCCCTGTGGCCGCAAAGATTGCAGGCGAAGGCCAGGTCACTTATGACGACAGTGCGTTCACCGGACTGGTGAAAGGCGAAGGCAAAGACAAGCGCTCGGACTCCCGCGCGCATGGAGCCTTGCACTTTCAGCTCAGCGAAACTGCGGATGCACACACTCGGATGACCGCCACTATCAGTTTCGAGCTGACCGGCATGCTGGCTCAGTTCAGCCGGGGTGGCATGGTCGATGCCGTCGTCCGCTCCCTGATTGA
The DNA here is from genome assembly GCF_039538005.1 of Allohahella marinimesophila. NCBI lineage: Bacteria > Pseudomonadati > Pseudomonadota > Gammaproteobacteria > Oceanospirillales > Hahellaceae > Allohahella > Allohahella marinimesophila. The sequence goes on along the minus strand of NZ_BAABBO010000007.1, from coordinate 124,504 downwards.
GCAGTTCCGCCTCAATTTCGAAGCCCGGCTCAATGGCGAGGTTGCACCGCAGGCGAAGTCACTCAGCGTGTTCAGATTGATGATTGTGGCTTGCCGCCACTGGCTGAAACGATTATTTTCAAGGCGTTGATGTGCATCAGTCAATTCATCCATGGAACAGCGTACATGCCCAGACAGTCCCAGCCAGCTCCAGACACCACGGACGACAGTTTCCAGCGTATTCATGACGCGCTGGCCCATCGGCCCGGCTTCCTCATTCGCCGGCTGCATCAGATACACGTTGCGCTGTTTCTGGAAGAGTGCGCAGGCTTCAATATCACGCCAGTGCAGTACAGCGTACTCACGGCGCTGCGGGAAACAAGTCTGGATCAGAAGTCGATCGCCATCGCCATCGGCATAGACCGGGCGACTATGACAGAAGTGCTGAAGCGTCTGGATAGTGCTGGCTGGATTCACCGCGTGAAAAGTGTCGCGGATAACCGCAGACGGATCGCCAGCCTGACGCCAGCCGGTCGCGACCTGCTCGAGGCCATGGACGAAAAGGCCCGCAGAGCTCACGAGCGCACCATTGCCCCACTCGAAAAGGCTGAGCGCGAGCAGTTCGTCAACTACATGATGCAGCTTGTCGATGCCGGCAATGACTACGGCCGTGCCACCCTGAAAATCAGTTAGCCGCCCAGGTAGATCTTTCTGATTTCAGGATTGGCCCGCATCTCCTCGGCACTCCCATCGAGCACCACTCGCCCGGAACTCAGCAGGTAGGAGCGATCGCAGAGTTCGAGGGCCGCGTAGGCATTCTGCTCGACCAGCAGCACGGTAGTGCCTGCTTCCTGTATTTCTGAAATCAGTCTGAACACCTGTTCGACGAAGTTCGGTGCAAGCCCCAGCGAGGGCTCGTCGAACATGATGAGGCGTGGTCGTGACATCATTGCTCTGGCGATGGCCAGCATCTGCTGCTCACCACCGGACAGCGTGCCAGCAGGCTGCTTCAGGCGCTCCCGCAGTCGCGGAAACATATTCAGCATCTTCTCGGTATCCTTTCGAATCCCCTGACGATCAAATCGCTGATAGGCGCCCATCTGCAGGTTCTCGTGAACCGTGAGATGGGGAAATACACGACGCCCCTCCGGGCAATGTGCGATGCCCTTGGCAATGATACTCTGCGTGCTACCGTTCTGAATCTCGTCCCCATCAAAAATGATACGGCCTGAGACGACGGGCTCGAGCCCACTGATCGCTCTCAAGGTCGTCGATTTCCCCGCGCCATTCGAACCGATGAGGGTGACGAACTCACCATCTTTCACCTGCATCGAGACTTCATTCATGGCGATGGTCGCGCCATAGCGCACAGTCACACCTTCAAGCTTCAGCACGTTTCAACCCCGTTCCAAGATAGGCTTCAATGACATTGGCATTCTGCTGGACCTCCGAAGGCAGACCCTCCGCGATCAACTGCCCCTGGTTCAGCACCACGATGTAGTCCGAGATCGACATCACCATATGCATATCATGTTCGACGAGCAGAACAGTCACGCCGGAGTCGCCAATGCGTCTGATCATCGCCTTGAAGTCATCGGTTTCCGAGGGATTCAGTCCTGCGGCTGGCTCATCGAGCAAAAGCACCTTTGGCTGCGCGGCAAGGGCAATGCCAACACCAAGTCTGCGCTGCTCGCCGTACGACAAGGTTTCCGCCATTTCAGACGCACGATGCCTGAGTTCGAGAAAGTCGAGCATGTCGTTCGTCAGCTGTCGCAGGCGCCGCTCTTCCCGCTGGAAGGCAGGTAAACGCAGCAGTGACTGCAGCATTGAGCATTGACCACTCAGGTGGAAAGCCGTGAGCAGGTTGTCGAATACGGTGCTCTGGTCGAATACGCTGGTGCGCTGGAAGCTCCGCACCAGCCCCTGGGCGGCTATCCTGTGTGGACTCATCCCGGTGATCGTCTGGCCCGACATCGTCACAGTGCCAGCCGTTGGCGGCATGTAGCCTGAGATGACGTTGAAGGCTGTCGTCTTGCCAGCGCCGTTTGGACCTATAAGACTGACGATCTTGCCTGGCTCGATATCGAAGCTGACATCGTTCAGCGCGACGAGCCCGGAAATCTTTACCGTAAGGCCCTTGACCGATAGCGCGTATGCCGCTTTATCGTCCGTTACTGGTGTGTTCATGCCGTTCTCCGCTCCTCCGGTCTGATCGTTTCGGAGTGATGCTTCTCCGGCGCGCGCTTTTCGGGCGGGAGGCGTCCCGACCGAATCCACGCCAGCCACGAGTAAAGTGCCGGCACGATGCCCTTCGGCATGAAAATCAGAATCAGTACCATGAGGGCGCCATACAGTATCCACTGCACCTCTGGCTCGACAACACCTCGAAGCAGTTCGGGTAGCAGACCAAAGATCAGTCCGCCCACGACCGGCCCGGCCAGGGTCCCTTTCCCACCGGAAATCACCATGATCACCATGGTCACGGTGTAGATGAACAGGAAGACTTCGGGATCGATGATGCGAACCGTGTGTGCATACAATCCGCCTGCCGCGCCAGCAATGCCCGCGGAGATGACGGCGGCGATGGTGAGATATCGCGTGACCGGAATACCGACAGAGGTGGCGAGCGTTTCATTCTCCCGCAGTGCAATCATGGCACGCCCGATTCGTGAGTACACGAGGCTTGCGACCAGAAGATAAGCCACCACTCCGACAGCGAGCACCAGCCAGTAGGTGGCTGATTTCGACACCAGCCGAATCGTGCCCTCACCCGGCCACCAGATAGTCAGTGGTGGTATGGAAATCAGCGCCATCGGGCCCTCAGTCAGATCCACCCAGTTGAGCGCAACCATGCGCATGACCTGGGCGAAGCTGATCGTGATGACAACGAAGTAGGCGCCGCGCACCCGAAAGGCGAGCCTGCCGAGCCCCCAGCCAAAAATGCCAGTGACGACTATGGCCATCAGGAAGGCAATCCAGACCGGCTTCGGCTCGACCACCAGCTGAATACCGAAGCCAAGATGGACATCGAAGCCCAGCGTCAACAAGGCGCTGGTATAGGCGCCGATTCCAAAGAATGCGGCGTGACCCAGGCTCAGCTGACCGGTGAAACCCAGAAGAAGATTGAGACTGATCGCGGCAATGATCATGATCCCCGCAGCGCCGAGTACAGACAGCATGTAGGGATCTGGCCAGATGATTGGCAGCAGGGCCAGCGCTATGACCCAGACGAAAAACAGTGTATGACGCTGCATCAGCCCACCCGCTCTTTTCGGGTGAACAGGCCCTGCGGACGGAACAGCATCACCAGGATGATGACAAGAAAACCGAAAGCGTCACGATAGCCTGTTGAAATATAACTGGCCCCGAACTCTTCGATGAACGCGAGCAGGAAGCCGCCAATGGCTGCGCCGCCCAGATTCCCGAGCCCACCAAGAATGACGATAGCAAAGGCTTTCAGGCTGGCCAGGTCGCCCATGGTCGGTGTAGCCACGAAGATGGGCCCGAGCAAGGCACCGGCTATCGCAGCCATGCAGGAGCCAATTGCAAAGGTCAGAGTATAGACACGCGAGACATTCACACCAACGATTCTGGCTGCATCCCGGTCCTGAAAAGTGGCCCGGACAGCGAGGCCAAACCGAGTCTTTTCGATGCCAAGATAAAACAGCACCAGCAAGACAATAGCCAGGCAGAGTACGAAGAGCCGCGTTGGGGAAATGGCAATATCGGCAAATACCAGCGGGCTTTGTGAAAACGGTGAAGGAATGATCTTGGCGACACCGCCCCAGACCATCAATTGAAGATTCTGCATCACGATCATGATGCCGATCATGATGAGCATGACTTCATCGATATTGCGTAGATTCCGTTTTCGCAGAAATACGAATTCGATGAGCGCCCCGACGATCAGGCCGATCAGGGCTGCCAGCACAATCGAAACGAAGAAGTCGATTTTAAGCAGTGCGACGAGGCCATAGGCGGCATAAGCGCCGAGGGCATAGATCTCACCATGCGCAAAATTGACCACGCCCATGATGCCAAAGATAATCGTGAGACCAATCCCGAGCAAGGCATAGGTCGACCCCAGCACCAGCGCGTTCATGGCATGTTGAAGCACTTCGTCCACTGCAGAACTCCCTGGAAATCTGAATGTTCAGCAGGCGGCTTCGAACACCGCCTGCTGACGCTGATCAGTAGGCTGTCACAGCGCCATCTTTCAGCTGGACAATGTAGACGTTCGGCATGCTCTGGCCACTTTCCTTGCCTTCTGGACCATCCTTCTCGAAGGCGATGTCGCCGTTCACACCCTTGACCTTCACATCCCAGAGGGCCTTGCGAATAGCCTCAGGCTCGGCCTTGCCAGCATCTTCGATCGCCTGGGCGATCGTTAGAATGCCGTCGTACCCACGAAAGCCTTCGCTCAAGCCAGGGAACGGCAGATCCTTCTCTTTCCAGGCGGAGACGAACTCTTCAGCGATGTCCGGATACACTGCGCTGTCTGCAGTCCATGGCGAGAAGAACAACAGGTGGGTGCTGACATAACCCTTGGGTCCAGGCGATGCGATCAATGGCTCTGGAAAGGATCCACCTGTGGTTACGATTCGCTGGTCAAGACGCTGCTCTGCCGCCTGCCGGATACCCAGGGTCAACTGTTCGACGCCCGAAGTCAGAATCAGGGTGTCGCTACCACTCCCCTTCAGGCCAGCCAGCTGCGCTGAAAGATCGGTGGCATCAGGCGCGATCGTTTCGACTCTGCCGATCTTGACACCTTTTTCAGTGAGCACTTCCTTGAAGGCTTCCGTGGCGCCGAGTCCCCAATCGTTATTGACCGACAGGAAGTCGACCTGCTTGATGGGAGGATCGAATGAATCGAGCTTCTTGCCGAAGGCAATGGCTTCCATCTTAGATGTCGGGCTTATTCTGAAGACCCATGGATTGCCTGCGCTCGTCACCTTGCTGGATGATGCGGTCTCAACCAGCATTGGCACGCCATATTCTTCCAACTTGGGCATTGTGGCGAGGGTAAAGGTTGAACCCCAGGCACCCATCATGACCGGAACCTTGTCACTGAGAATAAGCTTCTCCGCTGCATTCACAGCTTCTCGCGGGTTCGACTTGTTATCCTCTATGACCAGCTCGATCTGCTTGCCCAGCACGCCGCCCTCGCTATTGATTTTCTCGGCGGCCAACCGGGCACCGTTGGCGACATAATTTCCCGAGGCTGCGACGGAACCAGTCAGAGGCTCCGAGACACCGATCTTTATGGTATCAGCCGCCAGTGCGGAGCCTGCACCGAGTCCGCTGGCTACCATCGTTGCTATGAACAGTCTTGTGCTTAGCATTGTGTGTTACTCCATTGGGAGTTGAATGAACGGTGGATCCGTATCGCTCAGCCTTGTGCCTTTGCGATACGGGTCTGCCGGTACTTCTCAGCACGATAGTCGCCAGAGCTCACGGGAGGATATTTCGCCTCGCCAGCGGTGGCCACGCACTTGATGATCGTGTCGTAATTCGGGTGATGGAAGAATGCTATCGAAAGCCTTGAACACTGGGGCACACCGGCCGGTGGATTCACGACCCTATGGGTATTCGACACCCAGCGATCGTTGGTCCAGCGCATGAGCAGATCACCGATATTCACGACAAAGCTGTCAGGTGCCGTTTCAACGTCTACCCAGTTGCCCTGGCGGGTCTGTACCTGCAAACCGCCTGGCGTGTTCTCGCCATTGAGAATGGTCAGCAGACCGTAGTCGGTATGTGCGCCAGCCCTGAGCTGCCTGCTTTCCGGGCTACTGACCTGTGCGGGGTAGTGATTGATGCGCATGGCGGTGATGTGGCGGTCAATCTTGTCATCGAAGAAGTGTTCATCGAGCCCGAGTCCCAGCGCCGCAAGTCCCAGCAGCTTGGACGTCAGGGTTTCCATCGCCGCATAGTAAGCCGCGGCAGAGTCGGCCCACCCAGGCGGCTCATCCGGCCAGATATTGGGTACGAAATACTGTTGTCCTTCCGGGCTCGTGTAATAGGGTTCATCCGGCCACTGCTCGCGACCGAAGTGATAGTACTCCTTGAGATCCGGGGGCGTAGCGTCGGCGTTGCCGTGGGCCAGGGCTTCGAAACCCAGTCCTCTGTAACCTCGCGGGGTGTCGACATGAACTGGTGCCGAGCGCTTTTTCTGCTCGAGAGGCTGGTTGAAAAAACGATAGGACTGGTCTCGAAGGTCATCGATAAGTGCTTTGTCGACGCCATGACCGGTGATTGTGAAGAAACCGATTTCGCGGCAGGTTCGGTCGATCTCGTCGCCCGTTCGCTGCCTGTCTTCGGGACCGCCCTCGAAGGCAGCCGACAAGTCGATGGCGGGCACTGTGGCTATCACTGGAGAAACCTGTTTCATGGGTGGCTACCTGCAGAAGACTTGAGAAAAGTATCGAGCGCTGGACGAAAGAAGCCTTTGCCAAGCAATCCGGCTTGCGGTCCTTCGCCTAGCATTGCCAGGTGAATCAGCGGCGATACACCGCTGGACAAGATTCGTTTGACCGACACCAAACCCGTTTCAGGATCGATGACAGCGTCCGCAATGGTGGCATGATCTGAGGGCAGGTAAGCTGCCCAATCGGCTAGTAGTGCGGGTGCCAGATGCAGTGCCTGGCCGCCAAGACCACAGAAATCAATTACCGCGCTATCGCCAATGGCGCCGAGCACTGCCCTGCCCTCCAACCCCGGTATTGTAGGACCAATGGGCGCACTGGCAGGAGATACGCTCCAGGTTTTACTGCCCTTGAAGCGCACACCAAAACGGCGACCGTTTCCGCCCACGGCATCAAGGTCAGTGCTGCTGGTCTTCAGTACCCAGGCACTTGCAGCCATGAGAATTGGCAGAACAAATGCACCATTGGCCCTCAACTGCTGCTGAGCGTCGGAAGGCGCTTGTGCGAGTGCATCTATAAAGGCTTCATTGGCATTGCCGACCAGGGCATGGCAGTCGTTTCCCCTGGCCAGCGCGCTGGCGACAACGGAGGACATCGACACCGGCCTGACCTTGATGATTGGGTCGAGAACCTCTAGTCCGAATTCGGAGACCCGTTTCAGGTTTGCCCAGCACTCAGGATCGAATGATCCGAAGCGCAGAGCTGGTGGAGGCCCTTCCACGAGTGGTGCATAACAGAGCCTGGCGTCATTGCCGACAATAAAGACCGGCATGGACGCCGAGACCACCTGCGCTAGCGGTGTGACGACACCGAAATCCTGAGCAGGTAGCAGTTTCACATCGTTATTGGCGAGGCGCTGAGCGGCTTCGACCGGATCGGCAGCCAGGCCTTCGAAAATCATCGCAGCCACAACAGCGTAATGAACGGCATTCGGCAAGTCGTTCAGCGGCAATGGAGGACCCGCGTGTAAAAATATCAGGGGGTCAAGCGCAGGCAGGACATCTTTGAGCCTGCTGATGCCACGAAGCTGACAGCCTTCGAATACAGCGGATTTGAATGCAATGTCGTGCGCGCCTTGGGCGGCTGTATCTTTCATGTTGCCCCCGTGAGGCCGCAGCAGTATCAGGACCTGAACTGACGAATAAAACGAAGCCAGCCAGTGTTAACCTGGCTGAAGCAGTTTCCATACCAAATTAGTATGTACACAAACTATATTTTTCAAGCTGTTGTTTTGAATTGCCTTATTGCCTTTCATCGTTACATAACCTAGATATTTCGGGTTCATCTTATGGCGATCTGTGTGCACCTAATTAGTTAGTGCACGTAGTAATGCACTGCTGTGGTGCAGCGAGGGCCGATTCCGCCTGCCACTTCGAACCGCTATTCTTCGAAGAATTCAGTTGCCGGGCTTTCAAATGGACATCCAGAGCCGAAGCGGCTGGCGCTACTCAATCCGGAAGGCATTTCTTCGGTGCTGTCATTGCCTATGAACATGCTGTCGCGCATAGCTCGGCCCCTGGTCTGGTTCCTGATGATTTCGACTGAAGCCGTGCTCAGGCTTTTGAGAGCAAAGCGACCGGTGGAAGACCCTATGGTGGAAGAAGAAATTCACTCGTTGATGCAGCAAGGCACCGAAGCGGGCGTGATGGATAAGGCCGAGCAGGTGATGATCAGAAATGTGCTGCGCCTTGATGACCAGCGCGTCGGTAACATCATGACCCTGCGCAAGGAACTGTACTTTATCGACCTCGATGACAGCTTTGAAGAAAATCGGCGCAAGGTGGCGATTAGTCCGCACTCGCGTATCCCGGTGTGCAGGGGCGGCATCGATCACATGATTGGCGTGGTGTATGCCAAAGATGTCCTCAACAAGGTGTTGTCGGATATCGAGCCGGAGCTGGCCTCGCTCGTGAGGGCAGTGCTGTTCATTCCTCGCTACGCGACCGCGCTCAAGCTGCTTGAGCAATTCAAGACATCACATAGCCATATTGCCATAGTGGTCGATGAACATGGCGACACCAGCGGCCTGGTGTCGCTGAACGATGTATTAGAGGCCATCGTCGGCGATCTGCCAGAAAATGAAGAATACGAGCCCGATTTCGTAGAGCGGGAGGATGGCAGCTGGCTGGTGAGCGGACTGGTTGATATCAGCGCCTTCAAGGCGCACTTCGATCTGAGACATCTACCGGAAGAAAAGGATGGTCAGTATCACACGCTGGGCGGAATGATACTGACTACGCTGGGCCATCTGCCGCGTATTGCGGACGTGGTCGAGCTGCCAGGCCTCAGGGTCGAAGTGGTGGATATGGATGGCAATCGTGTCGACAAACTTATGGTGACAAGGTTGAGCGCGCCCTCCGATGAAGGCGCCCGACACCCTACTGAAAGCCACTGACCTCGAAACCAGACTCTTCGTCCACAAAATTGTCGTCGTAGTCGATGAATACGCTTTCGGGATAGCCCCGAGCATTATTGTAAGAGGCCTCAACCAGGGCAACCTCCGCTGCGTAGGCGTCCTTAATCTCCTGAAAAAGCCCGTCAACGGTAGGCAGTTCAGCGAGCTCTTCGGCCGAAAGGTATTCACCGTTAGGCTGGTAGAACGCTGACTCGACGGCATCATCCCTGACGATGATGACCACTGGTGGTTCCGGATCGCAAAAACAGATCCTGGTCAGGGTAAATTGGTAATCATCGAGGTCTGCAGCGTTCCAGGCCGCCTCGGCGGATGCCAGGTCTGCGATGACCGGGGCTTCGGGCTCGGCTACCGGCTCGTTAGCTGGACCTGTGATCTCCTCATTCCCCATCTCATTGCGGCCGTCACTCTTGCTGCAGCCTGCCAGCATCAGGACAAGCGTAATCGCTGTTATAGTTTTTCTCATCATTGCCTCTGTGTGGACATCATGAATGAGTCTCTCAGGATGCAGCAGAAGCCGTCCATAGCCCGGATCGCCGATATTTGTCCATCTCGCTTAAAGAGACGCAGGACCTACTGCTGACGTTGGGTAATCCATGACCGCCCGCCAAGGACCACCAGCGTGACCACAGTCAACGGAGCAACATACCAGACAAGTGCGGTCTGGAACTGTGCAAATGCCGGTGTCGCCGTCGCATACATGATGAGATAGGTGGTGTAGAGGATGTAATACACCAGAAACAACAGACCTTCCCAGCGATTGATGAGATAGCCAGAAAAAAAGACCGGCAGGCAGGCAAGCGCTACCGCGATCATGACCGGAAAATCGAATGCCAATGCACTGGCGGAGACATTCAGTGGAATAGGCGACACCAGAGACGCCAGGCCAAGCACAGCCAACAAATTGAAGACATTGCTCCCCACCACGTTGCCAACAGCGATGTCGCGCTCGCCTTTGACGGCGGCCGTTATGGACGTGGCCACTTCAGGCAATGAGGTGCCCGCGGCAATGACTGTCAGGCCAATCACGAGCTCGGACAGCCCCAGAGCGCGGGCCAGGGACACGGCCCCTTCCACAAGAAAATTGGAGCCTGTCACCAGCAGCACCAGACCAGCAAATATCAGCCCAACATTTGTCAGGGTCGCGTTCGGCCGAGGCTTTTCATCCAGGCCGTACTCCTTACTGAACTCATCAGTTGCCAGTGCCGTTTCGCGACGGCTGCTGACAATGAGAAACACGGTGTAGGCAATGATCCCGGCAAACAGGATGGCACCATCGGGACGCCCCAGCGCACCGTCGTACGCCAGGGCCATGGCCAGCACGCTGGCGACAATCATCACTGGCACATCCAGTCGGATGAGCTGGCGTGAGACGACCAGCGGTATGATCAGAGCCGATACGCCGAGAATGAACAGCACGTTGAAAATGTTGCTGCCAACGACGTTTCCGATCGCAATATCTCCATTACCCGAGAACGCGGCCTGCACACTCACTGCCATTTCTGGCGCGCTGGTACCAAACGCCACCACAGTCAGGCCAATAACCAGTGGCGAAATTCCGAAGGTCGCTGCAAGTCGGGCTGCGCCCTTCACGAGCACTTCTGCCCCGCCTACCAGCAGTATCAGTCCAGCCAATAAATAGACGAATGTCATTGTTGTCATCGCGCAAGCTTCCTTTGGCTTAGATCTGTATAAGCTGGTTGATGGCGTAAACACCGGCGAAGCCGAGACTGTAGGCAGCCAGCAACAACGGTGTGTAGCGCATATAAGCAGAGAAGGTCAATCCAGGCACCTTGCTCATGGCCACGATACCAGCCGCTGAACCAATGACCAGCAGGGAACCGCCTACACCGACGGCATAGGTCAGACCCATCCATTCCGCAGGACTCATTGCCAGACCGGATTTCAGAAGCGCGGCTGTCAAAGGCACGTTATCGATAGTGGCCGACACAATACCCATGAGAAAATTCGCAGCGGCTACAGGTATGGTCTCGTAGACCTGTGGCAGCGCGTCGAGCACCTGTATTTCCTTGAGCATACCGACCAGTAGCAGTATGCCGAGGAAGAACAGCAGGGTCTCAAATTCGATCGTACGGATGTATTCGAGAATGGGGTCATTGTCGTTATCTTCGTTAAAGAAGCGCGCGACCAGGAACATGATCGAAAGTCCCGTCAGAAAGGTCAGTACTGGTGGTATCTGGAACAACATGTTACCGCTGATGGTCGACAGGATCGTGACCATAAAGACACCGGCTATGGCCAGATCCACCTTGCGCAGATCAGTCTGATGGGACTGGATCTGGACCTCGCCCGTCATGCCTATGGAGAGCACTGTCGCGAGAAACATCACGGCCGCAAAAGCAGGTATCGACAGCAGCAGCAGACTGGAGATGTCCACCTTGCCCGCAAGGAAGATCATGAGCGTCGTGACATCGCCGGTAATCAGTGCGACGCCACCAGAGTTGACCGCAAATACGCAGAGCGTGGCAAATTTGATGGTGCGAACACGGTCGAGCTTGAGTGACAACACCAGGGCGACTGATACGAGTGTGGCCGTGATGTTGTCGGCGAGTGAGGAGAACAGAAAGCAGAAGGTTCCGGTCACGAACAGAAGCCCGCGCTCACTGATTCGCCTGGGAAGCACCAGATACACCAGGTTTTCAATGAGCCCCTTCTTGTTCAGATAGGCCACGAAGGTCATGGCGGCAATCAGGAACAGCCATAAACCGGCAATTTCAGTAATATTTTCCGTGAGGCCGTGCAGCACGCCGTCCCGCTCAGGGCCTGCTGGCGCAAAAGCGATCAGCAGCATCCACGAGATGGTGCCGAAGAACAGCGTGATCTTGGCCTTGCTCACGTGGGTCTTTTCTTCGAAAACGACGCCCGCCAGGGCGGCCAGCGCAAAAATGATCAACAGGTAAAACAGAGTATCCGGCATTATTAAGGTCCTGATAGCGAATTCTGTGCAAGCTACTGGAATTGTAAACGGCGGGGGCAGGACCAAGCGCGCAAGGCCACACCGTCGAACCGTTCAATGAGATTATTCAGATTTGGAGCGATGCTGCCTTGAAACGTAGCAGCGAGAACTAGCGGGGTGGCGCCTGAGGCTGACAGGGTATGGTAGCGATAGCCGCATTGGGCAAGTCTTTCGCAGTGTGGGCGACATGAAAATGCATGGCAGAAAAGCCGGAAGCTGGCCATGCAGACAGCAGGCGGAGCAAGGGTGTGAGTAAGTCGTCAAACACGTCCGGGTCAGAGGTTTCGGCGTGGCTGAGTCGCTGAGTGAGCAACAGCGCTTCGCGGAAGGCGGCCTTGATATGTCCGGCCTGCCCTGCATCGGTTCGCTGCCCCTGTGTAAACTCCCGATCGCCATGGGAGAAGGCTGACACGCCGCCGCTGAAAAAAACGACGACGACCAGGCACAGCATTGCAAGCAGCGCGCGAAGATCAGAGCGAAAAGTAGTCGGCGGCGGCAGAGCGATCATTAAAATTCCGGCCAGGACCGGTAGGTGGAGCGTTCGAGCGAACGGACGCCGATATGATCTGTTTAAATTCCTGAAAAAGCCATAGGTATAAAGAGCAAAGCTGTTGTTAACAGGCTGGGTGAAGCCCCTCACAAAACGTAACAGTACAAGCGGACACGCCGCCTATACTCAAACATAGAAGCGTTATCACCTATTTCTGAGAGTCCAGATGTATTTGCGTGCCCTGCTGTATCGTTCCCGCCTTGTTCTGCGGGTTCTGGGAACCGTAACCACCCTCTTCTTTGCCCTTAGCCTTCCGGCTTTGGCGAAAGACGCTGTGCCGTTGAGTATCATGCCCGATGACGCTGGTCTTCCGCTGGGCGCTCATGTGGTGTATCAGATCGATCAGGATCGCAATCTGGCTGCCGATGAAGTCCGAAAGCTTGATCAGGGCTGGAACAGTCTGGCAACGGATAATCTGAACCTGGGATTCACCAGCGACGTCGTCTGGCTGCGCTTCAAGCTGGAAAACGATTTCACGCTGTTGCGCAGTATCTACCTCGATATCAATTATCCGCTGCTTGATGATATTCAGTTCACGCTGTTCGAAGCGCGCACAGGCGAGCCTGTTCAGTTTATTCAGGCAGGCGACGACCTGCCTTTCGCGCAGCGCCCAATTCACTTCCCGAATTTCGTTTTTCCGCTGGCGCTGGAGCCGCTCACCGATTACGTCGCGGTCATGCGTATCGAAACCACTTCGGCGATGCAGGCACCGCTCACCCTCTGGCACCCCGATGCGCTGGCTACTGAAAAGTATGCCGAAGGCGAATTGTTTGGGGCAATTATCGGCATGATCGCCATCATGGCGCTGTATAATCTGTTTTTGTGGCTATCGATTCGGGAAAGCGCCTACTTCTACTACTCGCTGTGTCTCGTCGGCTATAGCGGCGTGGAAGCCAGCCTCACAGGCGTGTCATATCGGCATGCCTGGCCGAATTCCCCACAATGGGCTCAGATCAGCGTCGTGGTGTCAGCCGGCATAGCGCTATTTGCGCTAGCCATGTTTACCCACCGCTTTCTAAAACTCGGTGAGCGCTCGCCCGGGCTTGGCAAGGTGTTCTACACCCACGCCCTACTCTGCCTCATAGTTGCTGCGCTGGCATTCCTGGTACCCTATCAGATCGCGATTCAGCTCGCGCTGGTCATGGTCGCAGTGGTCGCTCTCAGCACTTATGCCGCTGGCATCTACTTCTGGGCCTGGCGACGAGTGACCGACGCTCGCTATCTCGTGATTGCCTTCACCCTGTTCACGGTGTTCGCCGTCTACCTCATTCTCAGCAAGTTTACCCTGGTGCCGCGTACCTGGCTGGCAGAGCACGCAATTCATTTCGGGGCGATTTCAGTGGTAGCCCTGCTCTCGTTTGCGTTGGCAGACCGCATCAACCGGGAGAAGCTCGCTCGTGAACAGGCGCAGAAAAACGCCATTGCGAACCTCGAGCGCTACCGCATCATTCACGATGAGTCGATGGAAGGTCGATTCCAGATCGACAGCAAGGGCCGCTTCACATCGGCAAACCCAGCGCTGGCCAGAATTTTCGGCGCGAGCAGTCCGGATGCGCTTATCGTCCATCACCCTGATTCACGAGCCCTGATGCCGGCTCGGCGGGAAAAGCTGCACGAATCCATGGATCTGCTAACCCGCTTCGGCAAGCTTGATGGCTTCGAGGCAGAATGCCGCCGTATGGACGGCAGTCTGTTCTGGGTCGCGGTGTATGGTCGAGTGGTTCATGATCCCGATACCAGGGAGCCGATCCTGGAAGGCTCCCTGGTCGACATTACAGACCGAAAGGCTGGTGAGCAAAAGCTCAACTACCTGGCCAGCCATGACACACTGACGGGTCTGCTGAATCGCCTCAAATTCGACAAGCGACTTCAGACCGCAATTCTGAGCGCAAGCCGTCTGAATGACAGTCACGCGCTGCTGCTGATGGATCTTGACCAGTTCAAGATTGTCAATGACACCTGCGGTCACAGTGCTGGTGATCAACTATTGAAGCAGATCGCCATGCTGTTTCAGCGCCACATTCGCAGTAGCGATTCGCTCGCCCGCCTGGGCGGCGATGAGTTCGCGATTCTGTTGCACGACGTGCCCCTGCCCGAAGCCGCCGAGACTGCTCAGCGGCTTCGCCAGGACGTGGCTGACTACCGATTCAATTGGGAAGACAAAATTTTCAACGTCGGTATCAGCATCGGCGTCGTGCCCGTGATCAAGGATGCCGGCACCGTCGGCGAACTGCTCAGTCTGGCCGATACGGCCTGCTATGCGGCGAAGGATGCTGGTCGCAACCGTGTCTTTGTTCACGATGAGGAGAGTGGAGAGATCGTGAGGCGTCAGAACGAGATGGAACTGGTCGCGGTCATTCGCGAGGCCATCAGCAACGACGACCTGATCCTGTATCATCAAAAAATAGCGACTGTAAAAGGCGGCGCAGTCAAAGGCGAGCGATATGAGCTGCTGGTGAGAATGCGAAGAAACGGAGAAATTCTCTTGCCGGGTGCCTTCCTTCCAGCCGCAGAGCGCTACAACATGATCATCGAACTCGACCGCTGGGTCATCGACACCTACTTCCGCTGGCTGTCAGAAAATCCTGACAAACTCGAAGGGCTCGCCCAGGCTAACATCAACCTCAGTGGTCAGTCGGTCGGAACCACAGAACTGACTTCATTCATTCTGAGTGCGTTCAAGCGTTATAATATTCCAGCAGACAAGATCTGTTTCGAGATTACAGAAAGCGCCGCTGTAGCCAGCATCAACGAAACGCAAAGCCTGATAGCCACTCTTCGTGAGCTTGGCTGCCGTTTCGCACTGGACGATTTCGGTAGCGGATTTGCCTCCTATGGTTACCTGAAGAGCTTGCCCGTGACCTGCCTGAAGATAGACGGCTGCTTCATTCGTGATCTGTTGACAGACCCCGTCGATCAGGAAATGGTCTCGTCCATGACCCGGGTAGCGCATGCCATGGGATTGGAAGTGGTCGCCGAATATGTCGAGACAGCGGGCATCATGGAACGGCTCGGCGAACTCAAGGTCGACTATGCTCAGGGCTGGCACATACATAAGCCTGAGCTGCTGGTCGACAGAAAATTGGCTATTTCATCATCATCCATAACGCCATGGCGATCATCATCAGGTTTTCGGTAAGCGAGACGAAGCCTAGCGGCACATTGCTGTTGCCGCCGACACAGGCGCATTTGATCTCGCGTTTGTCTATGTAGACCGCCTTGAATACCGATACCGCTCCGACGGTACCGATAAAGAGCGCGACGGGTACCGACAGCCAGGTTAACGCACCGGCAATCATCAATATGCCGGCCAGCGCCTCCCCGAAAGGATAGATATAGCCATAGCGGACTACCTTCTGTGCTAGCAGGTCATAGTTGAGAAACATGGTTGAAAAGCTCTCAAGATCCTGCAACTTCTGAATGGCCAGAATGCACATCGACATGGCGATGAACCATTCAGCGGCCCTGACCGTTAACAGCTCGCCGTAAGCAGCCCACGAAGTGGCCAGCGCCATGAGCGCAGCCGTAGCGAAGATTGCGACGACCGGCTTGTAGCTTGTCGCGCCCTCTTCTGGCACGTCTTCCCCAAAATGCTCACGCAGCTCGTCATATCCTCCGATACGCTGGCCATCGATGAAGGTCTGAGGCGTAGTCTCCACGTCATGCTTGGACTTGAAGGCTTCGGTCTCATCTCGAGAGGTCAGATGATGGTCATCGACTTCAAACCCGTTCCGCTCCAACAGGTCTTTCGATTTGAGACCGTAGGGACACAGATGCTTGTCCATGACCATACGATACAGACTAGCCTGCTTGTTCGCGTGTTCGCTCGTGCTCGTGCTCGTAGCCATCGTCGATCTCCCTTGTCCCCTTTTGTTTACCTGTATAGCGGCATCGGTGGCAGAACAGATCACTCTGCTGACAGTACGAGCGCGACCACTCTCCCCTTTGCTCGGGTACAGTTTTCAAGCTGGAGGAGAGGAAACAATGGACCCGTTGTAGAGTCAGCCACTGGAATTGGCAGACGGTCGCGATTCACGCGTTACCCGGATTTCCCGAGGGCGCCATGCCACGAGTTCTACTCATTCTATTCTGCTGCTGCGCTACCTGGGCGAATGCAGAAAAATTTCTCGTAGCTCTGGAAGATGCCGACAATCGCCCGTATGAGTATCGGGACCAGTCCAAAACCCTCACCGGGTTCCATATCGAGTTGGTGCGCGCTGTCGCATCCAGCCTGGGATGGGATGTCGCGTTCATCGCCCTGCCCTGGAAACGGGTCATCTCACAGCTTGAGAACAATAGCGTAGACGCCGCTATCTATGTGGCTGCCAGTCCAGAAAGGGAGGCGTTTGCCAAATTTCTTCCGGACAATCTGCTACATGTCAATGGCGCCACACTCTACATCAAGAAGTCCCGCGCAGACGAGATCACGTTCCATCAACCGCTGGAAGCATTTGCCGACCGCTGGCATATTGGTTTTCCGGATGGCTACTACATGGGGGAACGGATTCAGACGCTGATAGACAAAGGTGACTCCGTCAATACCGCCACGGTGAATCAGTCACGTTTGTTCAATATGCTTCAGACCGACCGATACGATGCCGTATTCGGTTCGATCACTGCGCTGTCTCTCGCTGTCAACTCACTCTTTCGGGATGAACTGCAAGCGCTCGAAAACTCGACATTTCTTGCCACTAAAATGTATATCGCCTTTCCCCGGAACAAGGACTCAGTCCAGGCGGACCAGTTTGCCCAGGCCTACCGAAGCTTCCGTAAGCAACCCGCCTACGAGGTGCTGATTCAACAGTTCAATATTGGCGCCACCAGGCCTACGGAAGTGGATTTCAATGCCCTCGATTGAAAGGATCAAAGTATTTTCAGCCAATAGCTTTTTCGATGGCCTCTTCGCCCTGATAGATATCAACAATCTCATTCAAAGGGGCGCCTTTCCTGAGGGTCTCAAGAATCACACTCGCGACATCTTCTCGCGGTACTTTCTGGTCGTCTGACTGTTCAGGGACCGTGGTGGTGATTCGACCACTGCCATCGACGTCGGTCAGCTGACCGGGTCTCAGTATCGTATAAGGCACACCGGACTGGATCAAACCTTCATCAGCCAGGTGCTTGGCGATGAGGTAGGGACGCATCGCTTGCGGGCCCGCCTCAGGGTCGCCGGCACCCATTGAACTGACCATGACGAACTGTTCGACTCCATGCTTCTTTGCCTGAGCCACTGCTTTTCTTGCGCCCCACAGGTCGACGAGAAAGGTCTTGTCGAGCCCGGTATCCGGCCCCGAGCCGGCACAGAATACTACCCTGTTGCAACCCTCGAACACATGCCCGAAATCCTTTTCGAGATCGGCTTCTACAATCTCGATACCTTCGTGCCTTTCGAGCTTCGACTTGTCTCGCACCATGGCGACGGTGGGAATGCCTGCTTTCGCCAGCATGGGTACCAGAAGCTTGCCTATATTGCCGCTGCTGCCTATCACTAGGGTTCTCTCGTTCATATCGATATTCCTTTATGGGTCCGACCTGCGCGCCGGCAGATCGGATGAGAAGTTAGTGTGGGTTACGGCGCTACGGCGCCGGTTGGATGATGACGGCGCAGTCATGTACGCTTCGATCCTCAGACCGAGACATTTGAGTCATTCCCTTCGCCCAGGCCAAATGCTGCAGTCAAAAACAGACAGCACCTGAAGGAAGCTGGCTTCCGGGGCAGCCTTGAGATGCAAGCGTTCTCGCGTCACCGGGTGCTCGAAAATCAACTGCGTTGCCGCCAGCATGAGACGGCTCTGTCCGAAGCGCTCAGCAAAGTAACGATTGTGACGCCCCCGTCCGTGATTCGCATCGCCAATGATGGGGTGGTTGATATGCTTCAGGTGCCTCCGGAGCTGGTGTTTGCGGCCGGTCTCCGGCTGTAGCTCGACCAGACTGTAACGACTGATCGGATAGCCTTCAATTTCGACTGGAATTTCCGTTGTCGCCAGCCGTCGGTAATTTGTCCTCGCCTCGCGAATGGGTTGCGGTTCCGCCTTGCGTCGTCGGTCCTCAGGCTCCTCTCGCAGCGGGTGATCGATCATCCCGCTCTCGGGGCACCACCCCCTGACCATGGCAAGATAGGTCTTTTGAACCGCGCCGGACATCAAGTTCTGCCCCAGTTGACTGGCCGTTTGCGGGTCACGGGCGAATACCAGCAATCCTGATGTCGGCCTGTCCAGACGATGAACAGGATAGACATGCGCGCCATCGTTCATCGACCTGGCGTACTGCAGCGCAAATTCGGTTTCATGCCGATCGATCGGGCTACGATGCACCAGCAAACCAGCCGGCTTATGCACTACCAGCAGCCACGCGTCGCGGTAAACTTCGGTCAGTGGGTTGTGAACTGCCTCAGTCATGATATTTTCTCTCTACTACACTCAGCTCCAAGGACGACAAGCATAGCCCTGACGAACCAGTGCCTGCTAGGCTGGACATACATACCCATTCGGAGAACAGTCTTCATGCAACGCCTGCTTCATACCCTGTTACTCGCTGCTGCTCTACCCGCCCTGGCGGCTGACGAGCCCGCCTACGGGCCGAGACTTGAAGGCTTCGACTATCCTCATCCGGTAAAAAAGTTCGAGCTTGATTCGCAAGGCCAGACGCTGGAGATGGCCTACATGGACATCAAACCCGCGAAGCCCAATGGAGAAACGGTGGTCCTTCTGCATGGCAAGAATTTCTGTGCAGCCACCTGGGAAAGCACCATCACGACGCTGACTGGTGCCGGTTACCGGGTCATCGCACCAGATCAGATTGGCTTCTGCAAATCCAGCAAACCTGAACACTATCAGTTCAGCTTTCACCAGCTCTCAGCAAACACCTCGGCTTTGCTGAGTTCGCTTGGCATCGAGCGGCACAGCGTCATGGGACACTCCATGGGCGGCATGCTCGCGACTCGACATGCGCTCCTGAATCCGGAGCAGGTCAAGCAGCTCATACTCGTCAATCCGATCGGACTCGAAGACTGGATTGCCAAGGGCGTCCCTTACAGAAGCATCGACAGCTGGTATGAAAGTGAGCTAAATGCTTCTGCCGAGGGCATGCGAAAATACCAGAAGAGCACCTATTATGCGGGGACCTGGCGCCCTGAGTTTGATCGCTGGGTAGACATGCGTGCGGGCATGTTTCGTGGCGAGGGCCGCGAAGCCGTAGCCTGGAACTCGGCGCTGACCTACGACATGATTCTGACCCAGCCCGTGGTATACGAATTCGACCAGCTGAAGCCGCCTACCCTCCTGTTGATAGGTGAGCAGGACAATACCGCTGTAGGCAAGGCTACAGCATCGCCAGAGCAGCAGAAGACCCTGGGGCAGTATCCACAGATCAGCCAGGATGCTGCGGAGCGAATACCGAATGCCACACTGGTCAGCTTCGAAGATCTCGGTCACTCACCTCAGATCCAGGCACCCGAACGCTTTCACGAAGCCCTGCTCGGCTATTTGCAAGGCAGCGACAGCTGAGCATGCTAAAGACGAACCGGCATGATGCCGTGTTTGGTTCGAACATCATTCCATCAACACGGGCTGCGTTGGTATCGATCGCTGCCCAAGCCAGGCATCGATCAGGAGAAATATCAGGAGACTAACGCCCATAACTGGCGCGAATATACCGAGCATGAACGCTACTATCGTCATGGCCAGCATGGCAATGGGCGAAGCCTTGCGCAGGTGGGTCATCACCCGCTTTGGATCAGCCGAAACACGGCTGTTCAGCGCAGGTCGCCGAAGCCACCACATCCGGTATCCCAGTGCGACGAGGACGCATAAGGCCAAGGCACAAGCGGCTACAAAGAGCTGGTTGGGCCAACCAAACAGAATACCCATGTGGGCGTCGATGCCCCAGCGGGTGAGCTTGGCGGCAAGGGGAAATTCTTCGAACACCTGCTTATCAACGACCGTCATGCTTCGAGGGTCGATAGCCACAGCGTCAACCTGTGTAGGCCAGCGACGATCGATCTCCTTGACCACCCAGGCACTGTCCGCATCGGCTGCTGGCCTGATTTCCAATAACGCCGCATCGATGCCTGCCGATCGCGCTCGCGCGAGCATCTCATCGAAGAGTGCGGGCCTATCGGTCAGCATCGTCAGTCGCGGACTCTCCGCGTGATGACCTTCATGATGAGACAATTCGGAGCCAGTATTGCCGGGACTGAGGGAAGTACTCAGGCCCGGTGTGCTCCAATCCAACTGGGCGCGGAGCGAGGCAATATTGGCACCCGCCCACTTCGACCATGTCAGGCCGGTAACAGAAAAAAATACTAAGGCGACACAGAGTATGACGCCAAGTGTACTGTGCCAGCGCCGCAGTCGACCCCGAGCACCTTCGGCTTTCGCCGCCCGATTCTGCCCACGTCGATGCCACCAGAGCAACACGCCACCCAGGGCGACAAGCCACAGCCAGGAGGCAGCCAATTCACTGTAGTAGCGCCCAACTTCACCCAGATGAAGCTGCCGATGCAGATAGTCGATCCATATACGAAAAGGTAGCGTGCCACTGGTGCCGTAGACCGCGAGGCTACCGCGGACCTTCAATGTTGTCGGGTCGACAAAGATAGCCTGATGTTCAGAAGGGGCGAGGCCATCTACCGAGAACATGACGCGAGTGGTCTGGCCAGGCGCTGGTGCGGGGCGAACAGCTGACAATACAGCGTGTTCACCAATAGCCTCGCGAGCGACCTCTACCTGTGCCGCCAGTGGACGATGTTCGCCCGCCTGCACAGCTGTCAGTTCCGTTTGGTAGAGCCAGTTTTCGATCTGGGGTGTCAGTGCAAACAAGGCGCCCGAAAGCGCTGCTATGAAAATAAAAGTTCCGACGAGCAGACCGGCGTAAAAGTGCAGACGAACGAGCAGAGGGTATTCCCAGCCTTTATCGCTGGTTTGATTATGGTTCAGCATGGCTATCCTTGAACTTGAATTGAGAAGGTGTAGTCCGGGTTCAGGCCATGACAGGTGGAGCGCGGGTGGGTGAGTCTGGAAAGACCGGAGCTTTTTTCGGGAGGGAAAGCCAGGAGACTGTCCCGGAGCCCATCGACGCCAGCTCAAGGCGGTGAGTTGACAGATCCGGCGGCGTAATCGGGGGTGTTGTCGTCAGAAGTGCGCAGTACCCACACTCATTGTGCTTGGCGTGATCAGTCGCAGGCGACGAAGCTGGTGAGTCCGACTGCCTGGTAGCAAAGTCATGATGATGCGAATGATGTTCAGTCGAATCCTGAGCATCATCGGATTGATGCAGGTGGGATAAAGCAGGCGACGCAGGCTGATCGCGGCGCGCATTCTGGGTTTGCGTCAGAATTGGTGCTAAATAGATGAGCAGGACGGACAGCAGGGCCAGCCAGGCAGTCAATTGGTGGAGCCGTCTTGCCTTCAAACCCGCCCGCCTCTGGCTTCGAACTTTTACAATGACTGAAGCAGCCATGCCCGAAGTCATACTAGAGAAGGCGCCGAGTAGAATCCAGCGAGATCTGTTGTGGCGCTGTCGGCGCCGACAAACAAATGGGCATGCTGAGCCATCACAGTCATTGATCAATGCGGTTTACGGTGCTATCTCTTGTAGAATTGTTGTCACCGTAGTAACTCTGAGAGGATGACCATGCTGCAGAGACTGGTTCTTGTGACATTGTTTATCACGCTCAGCTCTAAAGCCACCGCCTGTACCAAAATTCTTCGCTGGAATGACGACCCACCTTTTTCCTTCATATCGGCAGCGCATCCTACACTCCCTATTGGAATCAATATCGATGTCGTGCGCGAGATTCTTAGCGAGATGGACTGCAGCCTGGAACTGACCAAAATGCCCTGGGCTCGTGCGCTCGAAGCATTGAAAGCAGGCAAGATCGATATGGTGGGAGGCGCATTCCGAACTGCAGAGAGAGATACCTTTGCGCTATTTTCATCGAAAGACTTCCAGTCACCTAATCGGCTCTTCCAACAGACAGCAGCTTTCGACAGATGGCAAGTGGGAGCACTGGCCGATATTGAGGACAGTGAGTATCGCCTCGGCGTTCAGATCGGCGTGTCGTACAGCAGTGAGTTTGAACGACTGCGCACGAGGGCTGGTTTCGAGAAACAGCTCGTAGCCGTCAACGAACGCGAATCGCTGTGGAAAATGCTGGCGATGGGACGGATTGATGGCGTCATTGCAGATGAACTCACTGCCCGTGCAGAGCTCAACTCGCTTGGCCTCGGCTTGGTCATCGGCCCAACTGACCTCATCGTAGCTGATGCACCTTCCTATTTCGCTTTTTCACGAGAGACCACCTCGCCCGAATTCGTGGAGGCCTTTTCGGAACTGCTTGAAAATATGCAGAATGATGGCAACTTCGATGCGATTCTTGAGAGATACCTCGACTGACAGTACCAATATCGCCTTAGCACCGTTTTATCTGCGGTTTATTCCATTTAAGTCTTTTCACTCCAGTCTGACAGGCCTAGTATTAGATTGAGTCGGTCTATGAGCTGACCGGCCACGGAGGGTCCGTGCCATGGTCGCTATTCACATCCTCGCCAGCGCAGTCATCCTGTTTCTGGTCATCCTGCCCCGCTTCAACCGTTGGCCTGGCAACGAATCTGAACGTTTCAGCGGCAAGCCGTCCGAGTACATCAGCCGGGGCAAATATTTTCTCTACAGCAGCATTTACCTGAGTACATTCGTTCTGTTTGCCTTTGCGTTGAGCCAGCTGGAGAACGCGGAGGCCATTTCGGCAAGCATCACGCAGACTATTCCGTCGCAGTTCACCGACATCCTGGGCAACAGCTCATTCACAGCATTTCTCATCATGCTGACGGCCTTGCTGGCGGTCCCACGAATCAACGAAGTCGATGAGCGCTGGCGCAGCACGTTGTTTTCACTGGCACGCCTTCCTCGAGATGCCCTCGAATTGAAGGTTCGTCTCTCTGCGAGCCTCTGGAAGATCAATCTCGACGGCCAGCGTATGCAAGCGATTATCGATAGATTCACTGGCGATAGTGATGGCATCTTCTGGCAGACAGTCGTCGACGGTCAGGGTGATCAGCAGACTTCTCCGTTAGGTAAGGCACTGCTCAAGAGTCTGTATCTGGCAGCCATCAATCATTTGTTGCATCCGACCACGCCGGATATCGAGGACCTGACCCGCATCGAAAAACGCCTGGCCGAACTAGCCACCATATTGCCCAGAGTCTCGACGGACACCTCCCGGACACAGTTACATGAGTATCAGATGGAGCTCGACAACCTGACGGACGACCTTACTGAAATACTGGCAAAAAATGCGGTCCGGCATTACCCGGATGGCAATCGACGTCATTCGATGCTACTTCAGTACGGCCTCGTCATCGAGTATCTCGACCATAAGGAACCTGACTACCAGCCATTTATCCTTGCCATAGCCGGAATGCTTGCTGCGTGCGTAGTCGTCATAACGCTAGGTCTTCTGGCCTTTGACGAGGCTGGCGTCAGCCCGCCGGGTCGACCAGGGGCCGCGAGCTGGTTTGAGCTCGAACGTATCACAGGATGGTCCCTGGGCGGGTGGACTTCCTACGTGATCGCTGCCCTGTTCGGAATCTTTTTCAATGAGGTCATCTCGAGGAAGCTGGGACCGGGAAACTGGATCGCCTACCTTCTGGCCTTCCTGTTCGGCACACTCGGCGCAGGCATATTCTTTACGCTCGCTCGTGAAAACTTCAGTCCGCCCTTCGTCTGGTTATCGATTTCCTTTGGCCTGTTTTCGGCCGTGACCATCGCCAGCTGTAACCGGCATTATGAGACCTCACGAGAGGTCATCGTAAAGGCGGTGCAAATCTCCATCGCGTATGGCCTGATCACGGGCTTGCTGCAACTGTTGACACACCTGTCGTTTCGGGGAATGGAGACTACGGGTATCAATGTGGCGGCCTTCCTGCTGTTCGGCTTCTTCAGGGGTTTTGCGGTCGCCTTCCTGCTGTCCTATCTGTTTCTTGAGCATGAGCGGCATCGCGTAGTCGAACCTCAGCGCAAGAACCCCAGACTGCGTTTTCGCCGGAAAATCGAGGGTGTGATCGGTGGCAGCAAGACAGCACTCTACATCAGGGACCTGTCAGAGAAGGGTACGCTGGCGAAAGTGCCCTCTGAAGCAGCTATTCGCGAGGGAGACGATGTCCGACTTCAATTCGGCTTTACAGATTTGCGAGGCCGGATATTGTCGGTGAAGAATCACCTTGCCCGCATCCGCTTCAATGATGAAGATCAAAATCTGCATCAGCTCAGGACGTATATCCACGAGCGTCTCAAGGAGGCCTGAGCTAATGCGGACGGGCCACCAGGCACTTCAACCTCTGGTCAGTGATCCTTCTTTCTGGACTCGGAGATCCAGTCAGTCAGCGCGAAGAACACGCCGGACAGGACAAAAGTGAAGTGAATACCGACTTTCCATGCGAGCTGCTCTGTCGTGAATTGGTCACTGACAAGAAAAGCCTTGAGGAGCTCTACTGCCGAAATGGCCACGATCGCACCGATCAGTTTCAGCTTCAGGTCCGCGAAGCCCACACGCCCCATCCAGGCCGGACGATCCTCATGCCCCCCTACGGAAATCTTCGACACGAAGTTTTCGTAGCCACTGAAGATAATAATCAGCAAAAGACTGGCTATGAGGGCGGTATCGACCAGCGTGAGAATTGAGATGACAGCTTCGTATTGATCGGCGGTCCAGGCATTCATCACCAGCAGGGCCAGCTCTTTCATGAACTTCACCAGCAACACGAGAATTGCCGCGATCAGGCCTACGAAAAATGGCGCCAAGAGCCAGCGGCTCGCAAAAATACCTGCTTCGATCTTGCTTTCCAACGAACGCATTCATTCTCTCCTGAGTATGTCATCCTGCAGTCTGCATCTTAACTTCGCCAGCGCAGACAGCAAGCAGCAAAACGCAGCAATGAGTTGGAAAGATCAGCTAACCGAAACCGCAAACGAAAAAAAAGCAGCCTGACGGCTGCTTTCTGTAGAGACGGGCTGGATCAGCTGGTAACGGATTTCACTGTATCCTTCATCTTGCCTTTGGTCTCTTTGGCATGACCTTTGGTATTTTCAGCCTTACCTTCAGCTTCGGTATCCTTGTCATCAGTTGCCTTGCCGAAAACTTCTTTGGCCTTACCTTTTATCTTATCGATAGTACCTTCTGCCTTATCCGTATTTGAGTCTTTCATACTAACCTCCTTGGTTTTGGTATCGATTCAACACCCCTAAGATAACAATGACTTAGCCACTTCGGCCACTTACGATACCTTAACATCCGTCTCCTCCCGGACCTCGTACAAACGAATTTGGGTCAAGAATTTTTAATGGACCATTGCGGCGACAGTATCAGATTCAGACTTGTAAAAGGATTTTTGACTTGAGGTTTGGTAAACGACTGAGGCAAATCGAGGCCATGGTGGCGCCGGGATACGATCATATCTGGGACTGCTGCTGCGATCACGGTCTGCTCGGGGCGGCCCTGCTGTCGGGCGCCGTGGCACCCCACATTCACTTCGTGGATATTGTTCCGGAGCTGGTAGAGGCCCTCGACTATAAGCTTCAGCGCTTCGACACACAGCCAATATCTGCCTGGACGACCCATTGCGTCGATGTCAGGGCGCTACCGCTGCAGCAGTACCCAGGCCGTCATCTCATCGTCATTGCCGGCGTGGGTGGGGCTTTGACCGGACAGTTCATCGAGGCCATTCATCAACGTATACCTCAGACCCAAATGGACTTTCTCCTCTGCCCAGTTCGACAGCAGTTTTCGCTGCGAGAGCAGCTGATCCGGCTGGCATTCAGTCTGAAAGACGAGGTGCTGATTGAAGACAGGCAGCGCTTCTACGAAGTTCTTCTGGTCTCCTCCGATCCAGATGAAGGCGAGCCTATTCACAAAGTCGGCAAGGCCATCTGGCAGGCGGACACTGCCGAAAAGCGTCAAGCTATCGAGGCGTATCGGCAGCAAACCCTCAGGCACTACCAGCGCATGCAAAGCGGCTCCAATATGGAGATTCATGATATTCTGGAAGCTTACGGGGCCGTACCAAAAGCGTAACACTGCGGCAGTCACGCTCGGTCATTATCTCCCCGATAACGGACTGAGCACTCGGATAGTCAGGCTGAACCCTCCGGTGGACTTCTCCTCAGCCGGCCAAGTTATACCTGCCTAAACCGGATCTCATAGCCTTGCTTGCTAGTCGTGAAGCCAGCTGACTGGTAAAACCGGTGGGTCGCGGGATTTTTAGTTCCTGTCATGAGCGCATGCTTTTTAGCACCCGGCCTCTGCAGCGTATTGGACAGCGAAATCGACGACAGAACGCCCTCGACCTCTTCGGGAGTGACCTGCCCTGTGACTAATGGTTTCTCTTCCAAACCCAATCTCTACTGGCTGCGTTATCGATGATATTGTCTGCTAGGATACTCCCGAATGCGGTTAAAGTTGACCTGGGCACATTCGGTAACTGGATATACAGACGCCGTGACCGTGGGACGCTTCCAATGACATCCCTAAAATCAGGAAAACAAGATGACAGAACAATTCAAAGGCAAGGTGGCGTTGGTAACCGGCGGCGCAGCTGGTATCGGGCGCGAAACTGCAGAGGCATTCGCTCGCAACGGCGCTCAAGTCGTCGTTTCAGATGTAAATGCGCAGGCCGGTGAAGAAACGGCCAGCGCTATCAGGAATACCGGCGGTAAAGCCATCTTCATTGCCTGCGATGTCAGCCAGGGTGAGCAAGTCGAACAGCTGATCACTGGCACGCTAGAAGCCTATGGCAGATTGGACTTCGCCTTCAATAATGCTGGTGTCGAGTTCGAGCAGGGCAAGTTGGCCGATGGCGACGAAGACACCTTCGACCGCATCATGGACATCAATGTGAAAGGCGTCTGGCACTGCATGCGGCATGAGATCAAGGCCATGTTGGCCCAGGGCGGTGGTGTGATCGTCAATACGGCCTCTGTCGCAGGCCTCGGCGCTGCGCCAAAGATGAGCATCTATAGTGCCAGCAAGCATGCGGTGATTGGATTTACGAAATCCGCGGCGGTCGAGTATGGCAAGAAAGGCATCCGCGTGAATGCAGTCTGCCCCGGGGTCATCGATACCGAGATGTTTCGCCGTGCCGCAGAGCTGGATCCGAAAAAGGCTGCCTACGCCGCAGCCATTCATCCGGTAGGCCGTATCGGACAGAGCAGTGAGATTGCTGCCGCTGTGTTGTACCTCTGCTCTGAAGGCGCTGCATTCACGACTGGTGTTGCGCTGCCTGTGGACGGGGGTGCCACGTCGATCTGATCGATATTTTTTTGAGGCTGCTGTCGATATGTGGCTCCCCTGGACGACTATAAGGTGAAGTCACACTTCTACACCAAGCATAGCCTTCAGGAGGCCCCATGAAAGATGTGAAAAAGTTTCTTCGGGAATTCAACAACGCCTGGGCACAACCGGATCTCGATACCATCCTCTCCAGTGTCACCGATGACATACGGTTTCGCATGGCCAACAGCGACGAAGCAGTCGAAGGCAAGGCGGCCTTCGCTGACTGGCTGAAGTCTATGGACTGCAGTGACAGCAAGGCAAACATCAATATAGAACGTCTGATTGTCGACGGCGATAGCGCAGCGCTGACCGGCGACATCACCTTCACCGGGAAAGACGCTGGAAAACACTACGCCTTCTGCGACCTGTATACCCTGAAAGACGATCGCATCTGCGAAATTACCGCCTACTGCGTGAGGGTTGGCGAAAGCCTCGAGAGAGAATAACGCCGAAATTCAGCGGCGAACACCGTTGTGTGTTCGCTGAGGACAGTGCACGCAGGGCATCGAATGGCATGCAGGGAATGCTTCTCGCCCAGGTCCAATCGAGCACTCAGATTTTGCCCTTCTTCTGAAGCGCCTCGAATTGCTTGCGGGCCATGTAACCGTATACCAGCCAGAGCACGACAAGGTTCAGGAGGCAGACAAAGGCTATTACACCCAGAAGAATGGTCGTTGGGATGCTATTGAGGCTTTCAAGAGTCGCCGTCCCGCCCGCCAGCATCACCGACAGGATGAACAGGGCCACGGACACAACGAGCGAGGCCAGAAACGAGCTCATGACCAGTATTCGTTTTTCTCTGGCATCGGGCGGTCGTTTGTGATCACTGATGAATTTGCTCACAGCCAACAAGGCCGCACCCATCAGGGCCCCCATGTTGGCGCCGGTGTTCGACTCACGCTCGAAATAGCCGAGCACTATGGCTATTGCGATCAGCAGCACCACATAGGCGACCGTGAAGCGAAGCAGGTATTTCTTCAAAGACACTGAGTTCTCCGTTGCAGTGGTCATCGATAGAATCGGGGCTGGCGAAAGTTGGAATCGATTATCTGACTATCTACCCAAGCCCAACAATGCCTTCAAGCGTTCCACACCCATCTCGTTCATCAACGCAATGTTCCGCTCCGGAATGCCCTCAACATCAGGATATTCGTCGATCGCCTTTTCCAGGCTGTCTTCACGAAGAATGTGCAACATCTGCACTGGCGAGCGATTGGTATAGTTCTCGGCGTCGTCCGGGTGGGTGCCGCCGAACTGGTAATCGGGGTGGAAACTGGCCACTTGATAGATGCCTTCCCGATCAAGGAGATCGAGCAAGCCGTCAGCTTCGGCAAGAAAGTCGTTGTATTCGCGGAAGTCAGCGAGCACATGGGGATGAATCAACAAGGTAGTCTCAATGCTCTCGTCTTCGTCAAGCAGCATCAGCTCATCCTTGAGCGCATGCAGGAGCTCTGACTCGCTGGAGGCTTTCGTCACGCTGAAGCGGATGCGGTTCTTCACCAGTTCGCGTTTGGCGAAGGGGCAAAGGTTCAAGCCAACGACCATGGTCGTCAGCCACTGCCTTACTGAGTCAACGATGGCATCGTCGACGGTGGTATGTTGGTTCATTGCTGGCCCCCAGGTGTCGACACAGTGTTGCACTGCGCGCGGGTCTCGGCAAGCAAGCTTGTCGCCAGCGTTTGAAAAGCTGGCTGAAGGTTCAAACATTTCCCGAGAGCCCGGCAGAATTCTCGACTGTAGCTATAGTTATCATCATGCCTGGTCCTTATCCGATCTACCATCCAACCGCTAAGCCGGTCCCTTCGTGCATGAATCCTGAACGTTTTTTTCTAGCGGCCTTGGTGGCTTGGCTTATGATAGCCAGTAGCCTCGTGTCGGCTGAACCTGTTGATGCACCAAGCTTAGAACTAAACTCAGTGCTAGCACCACGACTGTCGCTCGGCAGCCAGTTACATTATCTGGAAGACCCAGAAGGCTCGCTAACGCCTCTGGACATCATTCAGAATGGTGCCGCGCTGAAATGGGAGCGCGGAAACGAGAAAGTGCTGAATTTTGGACTGACTGAATCAGCCTACTGGTTTTCTGCTTCGTTGAGCAATCCAACCAGTGAAAGCGTGCACAAGCTGGTGCAGCTGGCTTATGGCCTGCTGGATCACGTCAATTTCTACCTGGTGTACAAGGGCGAGATCGTCGATTCTCTCAGCACTGGCGATCAGTATCCGATCGAGAGTCGCGAAGTCTACCATCGTCACTCCCTCTTCCCGATCGACGTGCCAGCCACTAGCGAAGTCCAGCTGTTGATTCGCGCGCAGACGAGTGGGGCCCTTCAGGTGCCACTGGACCTCTGGGATGTGTATGCCTTCTTCGAGCACGAACAGATCATGCTCCTGATTCACCTGGTGTTCGTCGGTGTCGTGCTGGCCCTGGCCATCTATAACTTCTTTCTTTTCCTGGCGGTTCGCGACTGGAGCTACCTCTGGTATGTACTGAGCCTGCTCTGCATCAGTTCGGTCACACTCATTCTTCAGGGTCTCGCGTTCCAGTTCATCTGGCCGAACTGGCCGCAGTTGAACAACGGCTCCATCGTACTGGCGACGACGACGGCCCTGGTATTTTCCAACATCTTTGCGTACACCTTTCTTCGACTGGATCGCTACGGGGCCGTGATCAAATGGACCATTCGCAGTGTCGTTGTCATCGGAATTGCGCTATCGCTCCTCACCTTCGTGATGCCGGACGGATCGCTCGTCATGGTAGCTTCGCTATTGTCAGTGGTGGCGGCCCTGTTTCTGTTCGGTACTGGTGTCTATGTCTGGCGCGCCGGCGATGTACTGGCGCGTTTCTACACCGTCGCCTGGTTCATATTGCTGGGTGGCAGCGTGCTTGTACCGCTGAGCAAGATCGGCTTCCTGCCGCGGCATCTGTTGATCGAGCATGCTCAACAATTCGGTATCGTTGCCGAGGGTCTTCTTCTTTCATTTGCCCTGGCCTACCGGGTGAACATGGAGCGCAAGAAGCGCTATCTTGCACAGGCAGAAGTGCTGCAGGTGCAGCGCAAAGCGAACGATGAGCTGGAGCAGCGCGTCAGGGAGCGTACCAGTGAACTGGAACTGGCGAATCAGAAACTCATGGAAGTCAGCTCCGTCGACGGCCTCACTCAGGTCAAGAATCGTCACTTCTTCGAGCAGACGCTCACACAGGAGTGGAGCAAGAGCACGCGAGCCGCTGGCGAAATGAGCCTGTTGATGATCGATGGCGACTACTTCAAGAGGGTGAACGACACTTACGGACATTTGTGCGGCGATGCCTGCCTGCAACATCTTGCGCAGATCTACGAACAGTCGGTCACCCGAGCTGGTGACTGCGTAGCGCGTTATGGTGGCGAAGAGTTCGCGATCCTGCTGTGCCATACCACGCTCGACGGCGCGATGCTGATCGGTGAGCGGGTGCGATGTGCCGTGGCAGAAACGCCTTTCGTGTGGGAGGGTCACACCGTCTCACTCACGGTCAGTATCGGTGTAGCCAGTTGCATACCTGAGCGTTTCGAAGAAGCCAGGAGTCTGATCAAGCGTGCCGATGAGGCCTTGTACGCGGCCAAGCATGCCGGTCGAAACCGTGTAGTTGCGTATGGCAGTGGTGGAGATAACGCGTAATGATCCGAACCTGCCGCTAACGAGTACTGTTTGTGGCTTTCGCTTCAGGTCTCATTCGGGTTATCAATGTCCATTACTCCAAGATTTGCCATCAGCGCGACCTTCTTCGCCATCGGCTGCAACGTTGCGCTGGTCTCGGTCATGCTACCGCTTATCCGGCTCAAAT
Organism: Allohahella marinimesophila; assembly: GCF_039538005.1. Lineage (NCBI taxonomy): Bacteria > Pseudomonadati > Pseudomonadota > Gammaproteobacteria > Oceanospirillales > Hahellaceae > Allohahella > Allohahella marinimesophila. Next base: position 93,016 of record NZ_BAABBO010000007.1, on the reverse strand, counting down.
TCGGCTTTTCGGAGGCTGAGTTCGGCCGCTTTCTGCTGGCCTTCGGCTGCGGCGCCCTGGTCGCACTGCCATTGGCGCGGTTTCTACTGGCGCGCTATGCCAGCGCAACGATCACCCGTCTAGCCGTGTTCATGGCCTTCATAGCCCTTGCCCTGCCGGCGCTGATGCCGGTGCCCTCGCTGCTGGTAGTGACGGTATTTCTGGCTGGCGTACTCCTCGCATCTGCTGATATTTCAATGAACGCCAATGCCGTCGCAGTAGAGCGGCTGTATGTGGCGACTGGCAAAGGTCCGATGCTGTCGTCGTGCCACGGCTGGTACTCTGCAGGCGGGCTGGCGGGCTTGCTGATCGGCCCCGTCGGAGAAATGCTCGGGCTCGAATGGATGGCCATTCTGGCCTGCGCAACGGTGTTACTGTTCTTTGCATTGGTGAATCGTGGCCTGCTGTATGAGGCGCCTGAGTCAAGCGTTAAGGACCCCGCTGCACCAGCTCGAGCATTCTCTCCCCTTCTGCTGGTTATTGGCCTCGCCGCGCTGGTGGCCTTTACCGCTGAAGGCGCCGTGATCGATTGGTCTGGCGTCTATCTTGATACCGTGATGGGTGTTGAGCCCGCCCTCTTCGGGCTGGGCTTCGCTGCCTTTTCACTATCGATGGCGATCATGCGCTTCAGTGGCGACGCGCTTCGTGCCAGATTCGGTGATCGCAGGGTGATCGCCATTAGCCTGATCGTGGGCGCGATGGCCTACCTGGTGATCGTCTACTCGCCGAATGTGGTCATCACCACGCTGGGCTATTCGCTACTGGGACTCGGGCTGGCGAATGTCGTGCCGGTCTATTTCCTCATGGCGGCCAATGTGCCCGGCCTGCCGCATGGGAGCGGTCTCACACTGGTAGTAGGACTTGGCTATATCGGTCTGCTGACTTTCCCCCCGCTGATCGGCTGGGTGGCTGAAGCCTGGAGCCTCCGCTCAGCTTTTGCAGGCCTCTCGGTCATGTTGCTGCTGTCACTGCTGGTGCTTGTCGTGGTGCCGGCACGCGCCAGTCGAACTGAACCAGTCCCAGCGTAAGGCCTGCTTGAGCTGATGACTCATCAGGAAAGTACTCGCTGCACCGGAAAGAGAAGCGTGACATAGAGTGGCGCTGAAACTTCCCCTCAGTTGAAACGACTCTTGCCATCCGGGCTCTGACGTAGATTCCACATTTCAGCGACTTTTCAGTCACATTGGCGTTGTTAACCTCCCATCGGTTCATCAAATAAATACAACCGATTCCTGGAGGGAGAGCAATATGAGCCACCCGTCTTGCGTGGTGACGACTGCTGCACAGTTTCGTCAGACCACAATACGAACAGGCGCGCCCTTATACGCCGGCGTCTTGGATTCCTCATCGTGATAATCCAGGGGAATCAATGGATTTGCCTCCGGATAGTAGGTCGCGACGCAGCCATCAGGCAGGTCATAGGCGGTGACCTTCATATTGGCTACTCGACGCTCGACGCCGTCGTTCACGGCGCTTTCCAGGGTCACCATCTGACCTTCACTGAGGCCCGCGTTGGCGATCTCATCGGGGTTCATCAGCACAATATAGCGTGAACCTTCGAGCCCCCGTAGGCGATCTGAATGGCCGTAGATCGTGGTGTTGAACTGATCGTTGGAGCGCATTGTGATCATGGTGAACTCACCTTTGCCGGGTCGTTCACCGAGTGCGCTCAGCACCTTTGGTGCGGTGAACTCGGCTTTGCCGGACTCTGTTTTCCACACTCTTTCCCGCGCTGGGTTGCCACGGTAAAAGCCACCAGCCTCGAACATCCGGGCATTGAAGTCTTTGAAGTCATCTGGATAAGTCTCTTCGATAAGATCACGAACCAGGCTGTAATCGCCCAGCCACTCATCCCACTTCACCTTCGGATTCGGCTTCAACGTCGCCTTGGCCAATCCAGCCACGATAGCCATCTCCGACTTCAGGTGCTCGCTGGCGGGCTGACGCTTGCCGACCGAGCCATAGATATTACTGAGACTGTCTTCCATGCTGACAGCCTGCGCACCAGTCGCCTGCATATCCTCCTCGGCACGCACCAGGCACGGGAGTAACCATGTCTTCCTGCCGACCAGCAGATGCGAACGGTTGAGTTTCGTCGCTACCTGAACATTCAGGGTGAGATCCTTCCACGCTGGATCAGCCTGACCCTGATCGGGAATGGCGCGGGCGAAGTTGCCGCCCAGACTGAGGAATGCCTTTACAGAACCATCCAGCACACCTCGCACGACCTCGACCGTGGTGCGGCCTTCATCGCGCGGCGGTTCAAAATCGAACATCTCGGCCAGTTTGTCGAGCGGCACCAGCTTTGGCTTTTCCGAGATGCCGACTGTGCGCTGCCCCTGTACATTGGAATGGCCCCGTACCGGGCTGATCCCGCCGCCGAGACGTCCAATGTGACCCTTCATCAACAGGAGATTCACATACATGGCGAGATTGACGAAGCCATGCACATGCTGTGTGAGTCCCATGCCATAGATGCCGATGGTCTTTTTCGCAGTCGCGTACATGGCAGCTATCATTTCGAGATCTGCGCGCTTCAGACCGGAAGCCTGCTCGATGTCTGCCCATTGCGTCTGCTGCATCGACCGGACGAAGTCGTCGAAGCCCTTTGTATGCTCTGCAATGAAGGTCTTGTCGAGCACGCCGCCCTTCTCTGCCTCCAGTTCCAGAACGCGCTTGCAAAGCCCGGCCAATACAGCGATGTCGCCGCCTGGTTTGACTTGCAGATAATGCTCGGATATCTGGGTGCTCGAGGTAGTGAGCATCTGCACCGGGCTCTGGGGATTGACGAACTCGATGAGCCCCCGCTCTCGCACGGGATTGAAAGTCACGATGTGGCAACCGCGTTTCGCCGCCGCCTGCAGGTTGTGCAGGAACCTTGGGCTGTTGCTACCGGTATTCTGCCCGAAGAACATGATCATGTCGCACTGCTCGAAATCTTCGAGCGTGCAGGTGCCGACGGAAGAGCCAATCACCTTCTTAAGTCCGACTGAGGTGGTTTCGTGACACATATTGGAACTGTCGGGCAGGTTATTGTGCCCGTAGAGCCGTGCGAACAGGGCCCAGAGGTAGGACGTTTCCAGAGCAGCGCGGCCGGAGGTGTAGAACACGACGGATTTCGGATCGAGTTGCTGCAACTCCGCCGCGATGCCTGCGAATGCTTCTGCCCAGGTAGTCTCGACATAATGATCGGTACTGGCATCGTAGCGCAGCGGATGCGTCAGGCGTCCGACCATCTCCAGGTCATGATCGCTCCAGCTCTTCAGCGTTTCGACGGAATTCTCGGCAAAAAAGGCCGGTGTGCAACGATGGCTGGTGAGGTCCCAGACGGTCGCCTTGGCGCCATTTTCGCAGAATTCGAAGGGATGTGGTTTTGCTGGCTTGGCCCAGGCGCAGGAGGTACACATGTGACCACCAGGCTTGTTCTGGCGCCAGAGGGTCTTCATGACGCCAGGGTCCGGCCTGCTTCGCTCCATGATGGTGGCAAGACTCTTGACAGAGCCCCAGCCACCAGTTGGTCTATCGTAGTGTGGCAGGTCCTCGTCCTGGGTCTTGCTCTTGTCGCTCATGCCGTGGGAGTCCTTCAGAAGTGTACACTCTACCCGGCCGACTGCATTTCCAGCTGATTCGAGCAGGCTTGTTGAAGACTCTACGTGGCGGTTGCGGAAGCGGACCCTCAGTCCTGGGCGTATTTCTGCAGCACAAGTTGCAAAGCCTGACTATTGAGGGGCTTCACCAGATGCTCACGGAAGCCAGCAGCGTAGGCTTTGGCGATATCCTCCTTGTTGCCCCAGCCGGACTGCGAAAGAAAGATGGTATGCCTCGCCTCAGGTAAGGCAGATAGGATGCCGCACAGTTCATAACCATCGATATCCGGCATGCCAATATCCAGCAGAGCGAAGTGCGGCTGGAACTGTTTGAACACTTCTATGGAATCCTTTGGTTTCGTCACGCTTCTCGTGTCGTAGCCACTTGCGATGAGCAAGAGCTCATACATTGCTGCGATATCTTCGTTATCATCAACGATCAGTACACGATTCTTGCTGGTGGCCACCCTGTTCAGGTCGGTTGAGCTGGTATGCTCGCTGTTCTGATCAAGCTCGGATTGCGGCAGCACGACTTCGAACTCGGCACCCTGCCCGATACCAGCGCTTCGCGCCACGATCTTACCGCCATGTAGCTCCACCAGTTTCTGCACGAGCGTCAGGCCAATACCAAGACCACCTTTTACCCGGCTCGAGTGAGTGTCCATCTGGGTAAACATGGTAAAGATGAGACCAGTGTTTTCCGGTGCCAGACCAACACCGTTGTCGATCACCTTGATGTGTATGAGGCCATCCTGCGCGTAGGCACGAATCTGAATCCGGCCGCCTTCGTCGGTGTATTTGGCAGCATTGTTGATGATATTGCCAAAGACCTGTCCCAGCCTGGTCCTGTCGCCAGTCACTGGTAACTCCGCCTCCGGCAATTTCAGTTCTAGCGTGTGCCGCTTTTCCTTCAGCAAGCTATCACAGGTCTCCAGCGCATCCCGGATGATATCCTGAAGTACGACACGGCGCATATCCAGTTTAATCTTACCCTGGGTCACTCGGGAGACTTCCATCAGGTCGTCGATCATTCTCGTCATGCTATCGACCTGCCGTGTCATGGTCTGGATCACACGGCTCCGCACTGCCTCATTGCTTTCGGCTTCAAGAATGGATATGCCCGTGCTGATGGGCGTTAGTGGGTTACGGAGTTCATGAGCAAGTGTCGCGAGAAATTCATTCTTGTGCCGGTCCTGCTTCTCCAGGTTTGTCAGGTTGCGATGCATCCTCTCCTGAGTTTCCAGTGCATAGGCCATGAACACGAGATTGAATCGCTCCGCCATGCCAACATCATTCTGATCCCATTTCTTGCTCTTGCCTTTCACTTCCCTGATATGCACCTGGAAAGAAGTCCGCGGCATCAAGCGCTCTTTCTTGGAACTGGACACCGCTTTCTCATCCGGCACGCCAGCCCATTTTTGCACCAGCTTTTCTTCCTTACGGAACCAGACTGTATAGTAATTCTGCTTTTCAGCCAGGGGCATGAAAAGCGCGCCCTTGATGCCGTTGAGACGCTCCGTATCCAGGAAGTCTGCACTGATATCAGAGGAGAGGTACGGCTTTTCCTGGGTATGGTTAAGACGATCACAGATCTCATGGATGACATCCAGTTCCGGCGTGACGCCTATCGATACCACCTGAATTTCCGAAAAGAACACGAAGCCGTCGGCGTCCATGATCCTGAGCACTTCATCTTCATGATGCTTGAAGATGTCGATAATGGACTGTTCGCTCGAGACCATCGAAAGCATGCGACTGATCGCCTGATCTGCACTTTCCTTTTTCCGGATATACAGCTCTTCTTCCTTGGCATAGAGATGCCAGCTGAACAGTTGCGAAATCATTTCGCACTCAAGTCGAACATTCTGCGGTATGTAGGCCGCTTCCCTGCTGTGGCAGGTAATGATGCCCCAGAGGTTGTCATGGGTCACCAGCGACATCGACATTGATGCCTTCAAGCCCTGGTTGCGAATATACTGCCGGTGAATTGGCGACAGCGTGCGCAATATCGAATGAGTCAGGTCAAGGGGCTTGCGCCCGCTTTCAGCCACCGTTGGCAGAAGCTTGGACGGCTCGAGGTCCACATTCGGCGTCAGACGCACCCAGTTCTTCTTGTATAGCTCCCTGGCCTGGGGCGGAATATCCGAAGCCGGATAGTAGACATCGATATAAGACTCCATGTCCGGTTCCTTCGCCTCGGCGATGACCTTGCCTGAAGCATCCTCGTTGAACCTGTATAGCAGTACACGATCCATATTGGTCACGTACTTGATCGTATCAACGATCTCCTTCGCCATGGTATCGAGGCTTTCGAACTTCTTGAACTTGGGCGCGATGCCAAGCGCATATAGCTTGATGAAATGCTTGGCCGAATAGGAGTCGCGGAAATTGGCTGCTGGTTCGAGTTCGATGACAAAGTGATCGTCGCTGTCATATACAACCGCATAATAGTCGGTGCTCTGCGTCGACTTTATGACCGACTGCTTGAACTTGACCTCGACCGGGAGCCTGGTTTCCTTTTGCTTGGCCCGTTGATATGTTTCACGCAGGAAGTCAGAGACTGCTTCCTTGCTATCGAGCAGATCGAAGAAATTTGACCCGATGAGATCATCAGTGTCGACGAACAGGTCCTGAACATTTTCACTGACGATTCTGATCTTGCCCTCGGTGCGATCCAGGGCAAAGAGATAGCCGTAGCCCTGTATGGATTCCGGTATATGTATGGGCTCATCTTCACACCTATCAAAATCAAGATCTTCAACATTCAGGACCATGCTTCACCACTACGCGTTTGACTACTATGCCTGTGAGGGCGGAAATTTTACGTATCGTCTTCCAGAACCACTATCAGCCCTTCATCCGGGGCTATCATACCTTCACACACCTTGGGGTACACATCGGCAAGCCCCGAAAGACCAGCTACCGTAGACAGTTTCAGCCACTGCGAGCTCTTTTCGGCAGTGTTCCGCAGGAAGCCCGCTAAGCGCTCAGCAAAGCCATCCGCACCCCAGTCCTTGATACGCTTCTGGATATGGCTTGGCGCAAAGAAGAACTGGCTGCGCGATTTGATGATGCCCTTACCCGGAACGACTTCATCCCAATGTGTGAGACCAACATTGATGCACTGCTTCATATTATCGGCCAGCTGCGTGTGCAACTGACCAAGCGCCTGACCACTGCCGGACATATCGACAATCACGGTTGGCACACTGGCATCGACGTGAGCGAGTTCATCATACGTAAGACACTTCGAATATAGTCCAAGACCTTCGACAAAATGCAGATTTCGCTGCGAAGTGATGGCAATGACGTCTGGCGCCGACTCGTCTGCCTCAAGGGCATAGGCCAGACCGGTACTGGTCTTGCTCGAAGCACTCAGGATCACCACCTGTTTCGCACCGAACCAGCCCTGCTCCTGCAGCATGTCCCAAAGACAGTATGAGGTGATATGTAGTGGCCACAGGAGCATGCGCTGGTTATCCAAAGCGCTGTCGTAGCCTGTTTCGTTACTCACCCGACTGTAGCTGTTATAGGCTGGGGGCAGCTCGGAGCGATGCGGAGCACCATCGATCAGCCGTGTGGCAGCCACTCGAACAGGCGTGATCCTGAGGGTGTTTGCGGGGGGGAAATAACCGAACAGGCGCTCACCCACATCGATGTCCTCGCTTTTCGAGGCAATGACATCCGCAAAGCCCCATACCGGAATCACACCCCACCCGGAAACGTCTTCATTCGACTGGCTCGGTACCGGCGGAAAGAATGTCCAGTACCCCAGCTGATCGCCTGCAACAGCGTAGGTGACATTGTTTGCCGTAAAGGCGAAACGATCGATCGCAACAAGAATATCACCATCCTGAAGCGACTCGGCTTCCGCAGCGGGATCGGTACTGACGATGCGACTGGATATAAAGCGTCCTTTATCAATCTGGAACTGTGCCATAGGGGGCCTCTTGCGTTTTGGTTTCGAGCATGGTCCGGCATCACCATACACTGGTATAGGGTAGTGTTGTCCAGCGGCTATTCTTGGTGCAGCTTCTGCTTACAGACACGACCGGCCGCCCGAGCATTCGAAATATTGGTGGCAACAATGAAGATGTCGGGGATGCCCGCTATAACGTCAACGAGTGTATTCAGAAGCGCGCTGACGCAGAAATACAGAGCCTCACAGACCTGTATGAGAAAGCCAACTTCTGGCAGGACCCACGCATCGGCAACAGGAAAGGCGGCCTCGAGCGGAATGACACTGCCAGAACCCTGGACACGGCCGGCGAACTTCAGCAACGTTTCACCATGAAGACCATAGTGGCCGTCCCTTCTGGGGTCGCAGTTTTCCCAATATGTGCTTAACTTAAATGGATTTATTCCATATGTTATGGCCCGGGCCCGGGCATTGCTGAAGACAGGTAGTAGCTGAGCAGTCACTATGGCAGATTTGTTAAAACTCATCCCCGGCGCGCTGTACGTTGGCAAACCGTTGCCGTGGCCGGTCTACGACGAAAATGGTGGTCTCCTGCTAAGCCAGGGACACGTTATACAAAGCGAATACCAGCTCGAACTGCTTTACAACCGGGGCATGTTCCAGAAGACCATGCAATCCACCCGGGCGCAGATTTCCGAGGAGCGTCAGGAAGGTCGAAAGGTCAGCCCCTTCGCCGAGTACGCGCTGTTGCTGGAAGATCTCGAAGCTGGACTGCACTCGGTCCTGGTCAAGGATCCACGGGCGAGCCAGAAAATTCTCATTCTCGCCAAGCGCATCGCCGAAATGTGTGCTGGTGATCCTGATGCCTGTATCGCGCTGGTGCACATTTATTCGGTTGAGCCTACTGCCTACGAGCAAGTGCTATTTTACGCCATTCTGTGCTGTATCATCGGTCAGCGACTGAACTTCATTCCTAACAGGATCATCATCCTGGCGGCGGCGGCACTGTCAGCCAATATCGCGCTCTTACCGCATCAGGACAAATTGAATAACTCGAAGATGGCGCTTACCGATGCACAACGAGCCATCATCAACAAGCACCCACTGTTGAGCGTTGCTGCACTCAAGGCTGCCGGTGTCGAACAGCCGCGCTATTTGCGAATCATCGAACAGCATCACGAGGTCTTCAATGGCCGGGGCTATCCAAATGCCTTGAAGGGGGACGCCATTCTCCCGGAAGCCAAGGCACTGGCCCTCGCAGAGCGTTACACCGCCATGGTCACGCGACGAGCCTATCGCGACCGGTATTGCAGTGATCAGGCCAGACTGGAAATCCTGCAGGCATACGCAGAGGACCCGGATCAAACGGTCTATAACGCTCTGTTCGAGGGAATGGGAGATTTCCCCCCCGGCAGCCTCGTCACCATTCGTACCGGAGAAACAGCCGTCATCACTCGACAGCGCAAGGGCGCACCACCGTGCATGCAGGCTGTGATCAGCGCCAAGGGGAATGCTTATATGGGCGGGCTCAAGCGCGAAAGCCTCGAGGCGGAATTTACCATTCAGGGCGTCGTGGTGCCAAAGGTTCTGCCGACGCTGAATCTTGATGAACTCTGGGGCTATAAACAGGCCTAGGCCTGGTCGAAATCGACTTCAGGCAGGCACTCGAAACCAGGTTTGGCGAAGTAGTAGCCCTGCATCAGGTCGATACCGAGCGACTGCAAGACCTCCATTTCCGCTTTTGTCTCAATTCCTTCGGCCAACGGTGTAATACCAAGATCCAGGCATAGGTTCACGCAGTGCTTGACGATCTTCTGACGCACCAGGTCGCTATCGATGTTGCGCACCAGCGCCATATCGAACTTGATGATGTCAGTCTGATAATCGGCCAGCATATTCAGTCCGGAATGACCTGATCCAAAATCATCTGTCGCCGTCTTGAAACCCATCTCCCGATATGATTCCACGATCTGCTTTACGTGGCTGGTGGATGTGAGTTTTTCAGCCTCAGTGAATTCGAAGAGAATACGTTCAATTGGAAAGCCGCAGATTTTTGCGGCTTCCAGCGTGGTGCGGATACATAATTCAGGCTTGTACACCGCGTTCGGGAAGAAGTTGATACTAAGCACGGACGGGATCTCCAGCTTCGCGGCCAGTGCAATCGCTTTCACCCGGCATACCTGATCGAAACGGTAGCGGTTACTCTCGTTGACCTGCTGAATCACCGACCAGGCTGACTCGTTGTTCAGCCCCCTGCAAAGGGCTTCGTAGCCAAAGATTGTTTTGCTGGCCCAAGCAACAATAGGCTGAAACGCCATGGTGAACTCGAAACCGAGATCGACGCTTTCGATACATTGTTTACAGGACAGAGCTTTGAAATCGACCGGTTTGTTCATGCTGAATAGGGAGTCTGTCGGTTAAAAGAGACGCAGGCAGAATGCTGGCGCACGCTGCCGAATTCGTCACTGGATGCGTTAAAGCGTAGTGCGGTTCGTGATCGATCGCAAACTTGCAAGCTATCGGCCGCGGGGCAGTTCCGTGTAAACTCTCCATTTTTCACGAATCAGCTCCAGGATACCGGTATGGGCAGAGCCTACCAGAACCGCAAAGAATCCATGGCCAAAACGGCCGACGCCAAGACCAAGGTCTACAGCAAGTACGCACGCGCCATTTACGTATCGGCCAAGTCGGGCAGTCCTGACCCGGATGCCAACCTGACATTGAGAGGTCTAATCGATCGAGCGAAGAAAGACCAGGTGCCTTCGCACGTCATCGATAAAGCCATCGACAAGGCAAAGGGTGCTGGCGGAGAAGACTACGCTGTAGCCCGATACGAAGGCTACGGACCAGGTCAGACCATGGTCATCGTCGACTGTCTGACGGATAACCCAAATCGCACCTTCGGTGATGTGCGCCAGGCATTCACCAAGACGAAATGCAAGATCGGTACCCCCGGCAGCGTCAGCCACATGTTCGACCACTGCGCCATTCTTGCTTTTGCCGGTGAAGACGAAGACGCCGTGCTCGAGGCATTGATGATGGCTGACGTAGAAGTCACGGATATCGAGAGTGAGAACGGCAAGATGACCGTATTCACGCCGCACACCGACTTCAACAATGCAAAGCAAGCCCTGGCTGAAGCATTCGGCGAGATCGATTACGACACCGACGATATTCACTTCCTGCCCCAGACGCTTACACCGGTCACCGGTGAGGACGTGCCCATGTTCGAAAAATTCCTCGACATGCTCAACGAGCTGGATGATGTGCAGAACGTCTACCACAACGCGGAGTTGCCTGAATCCGCCTGAGGACTCTGTGGGCTCATGTCACTGGTGACTGAGCCCGCCTCCCCTTCCAGAATTGCCAGCCTCGATGTGTTGAGGGGCCTTGCGCTGCTTGGCCTGCCGACCATGAATATCATTGTCTTCGCGATGCCCTCGGCCGCTTATGTCAATCCGCAGGCATGGGGTGATGGCAACGCCCTGAACGATATTCTTTTCGGATTCTTCTATCTCTTCGCCGACCAGAAATTCATGGGCCTGTTCACGCTGCTGTTCGGTGCGAGCATGCTGCTCCTGGCAGAACAGTCAGAGGTCAGCGGCCGAAACGCAGCGTCAGTGCATTATCGTCGAACCTTCTGGCTCCTGGTCATTGGTCTCATGCACGCCTGGTATCTCTGGGAGGGCGATGTACTGCAGATCTACGCCATGATCGCTCTGCTGCTGTATCCATTCAGATACCTCAACCCGCTGACCCTGTTGGTAATTGCTGCCTGTGCACTCAATGTGACGCTGTATCTGAGTCATTTCCCCGATATCAGTGAAGCGACTATAGGTGCGGATGGCCGCTACGATCTGAAAGCCTATTTTCAGCCCGATATCGCTCAGGTAGAAGAACAGCGAGCCATGTATCTCGGCAGCCATGAGGACACGGTCGCTGCAGTACGTGGCACCCTGGCGACAGAATTTACCGACAGTGAACACAGCGCCGACCTTATCCTGGCCAAAGGCGGGCTGGCCATGTTGGTTAAAGTGTTCGGCATGATGTGTCTGGGGATGGCCCTCTATAAACTGGGCGTACTCCAAGGCTGGCGGACGAGTCGTGAGTATCGCAGACTAGCCGGCATCTGCCTCGGTATCGGTCTGCCACTGACTGGATTTGGCCTGTGGTGGAATTATGCCCAGCAGTGGAATATGGATGCCTGGTACGCCTTCGGCATGATTCCACAGCACCTTGGCGCTGTGTTCATGACTGTGGCCTACGCAGCTTTGGTGCTTCTGGCGTTGCGGACAGTCCTGCCGAAAAGTATGGCTACGGCGTTAGCTGCCGTTGGACGCATGGCTTTGACGAATTACCTGATGCAGTCGCTCATTTGCGCCCTGCTCTTCTACGGATATGGGCTGGGGCTGTATGGTTCGCTCTCACGGCTGGAATTGCTGCCGATCATCGTTGGAATCTGGTGTGGTCAGATCCTGTTATCGCTCATCTGGTTGCGGTATTTCCTACAGGGTCCAGTCGAGTGGCTCTGGCGGACGCTGACCTATTTCAATCTCCAACCCATGCTCAGGCGACGAGTGGGATAAGCGCCACTACAGTGGCTGAACGCGCTCATCCATAGTCACGGATTTCGCGCCCGAGCGGTCGATGATCTTGATGATCGTGGTCTGCACCACGGTGTCTTCACGGATATCCGTCTGGGTACTAAAGGTTTCAGTCATCATTTCCGCACCTTCTTCAGCGGTGAAACCCACAATGACCTTGGTCGCCATCGACTCGTTTGGGCCATAATAGACGATGCTGATCAAGGGGTAGCCCTGAAAGCCCTTTTTAACCTGCTTCGCAATTCTTTTCTGTGACTTTTCAAGGTTCATCTGGCGGCTCTCTCATACTTGCCGGCCATTATAGCGGCAACTAGATCAGGCAGGTCACGCATATTGTTGATCACTGCGCTCACGCCCAGCTCCCTCAACACGGCATCGTGGCCAGGGGGAATATGACTTGCGCCCGTAAAACCAATGACATGCATGCCAGCCCGTCTCGCTGCCAGCACGCCCGTTGGGCTGTCTTCGACGACCAGGCAGTGTCCTGGCGCCACACCCATACGCTCGGCTGCCAGGAGGTACACGTCCGGGGCAGGCTTCGGGTTTGGCACCATGTCAGAGCTGAAAAGGTTGCCGGCTACCCGTTCTGTAAGCCCAGCGCGTTCAACTGAGGAGGCCAGATTGTGACGACGACTGTTTGACGCCACGGCGAGCGGCAGATCGATCGCCAGCAGCGCATCCCTGGCGCCAGGGATGGCCTGCACCTCGGTAGCCAACAGTTTTTCAGTCTGCTCTCGCAACTTGCTATCAAAATCCGCCGGCACTTCAAGATCAAATCGCTTTTCGATAAGTTCGATGATATCGGGCACCATGAGCCCGAATGTGCCTTCAAGCGCAGCTTCGAGTTCTTCGAGCGGCACGTAGGCGCTCAGCGCTTCGACCAGGATACGATGGGTAAGAATTTCACTGTCGACGATCACGCCGTCGCAGTCGCTGATGAGGAGTTCAATGGTCGGCATGAAAGGTCCTGTCGCTGGAGTCAGGCAGTCGCTCGTCGGCGCTGCAACTACCACTCTACAACGTCAGGCGCTGTAATCGAAGCCCGCATCGTCGATTGATTTAGCCGCCAGTTTGCAGCACACTAAACGACACTTCCCTGCTCGGCTACACCAGTCAAATCAGCTGATCGGGGGCATGACCCCGCATGTCACTCAAGACAGCCTCCAAAGAACAACATAGCAGTTAGCAGCCATGAACCAGATTCACAACGTCAACGTTGAAAGCCAGACGGTGCTCATCACACCAGAACAACTCAAAGCCGAATTGCCGCTGAGCGAAAAGGCTGCGGAGACCGTCTATACGGGTCGCCGCACCATCGAACAGATCCTCGACGGCGAAGATCCACGATTGTTCGTGGTCATCGGCCCCTGCTCGATCCACGATCTCGAAGCCGCGCGCGACTATGCCAGGCGTTTGAAAGGGCTTGCAGAAAAGGTCGATGAGACGCTGGTGCTGGTGATGCGGGTTTATTTCGAGAAGCCACGCACGACCGTTGGCTGGAAAGGCCTGATCAACGATCCGCACATGAACGATTCCTTCGAGATTGAAGAAGGCCTGAAGCTGGGTCGTGGTCTGTTGCTCGAGCTGTGTGAAATGGGCCTGCCAACGGCGACCGAAGCGCTTGATCCGATTTCGCCGCAGTACCTGCAGGATACGATTGCCTGGTCGGCCATTGGCGCGCGAACGACTGAATCGCAGACCCATCGTGAAATGAGCAGTGGCTTGTCCATGCCTATCGGCTTCAAGAACGGCACCGATGGCAGCCTGACCGTGGCGGTCAATGCCATGAAATCTGTCGCCCATCCCCACGCTTTTCTCGGCATCGATAACGAAGGCAACGTGGCCATCATCAAGACCAAGGGCAATCGCTACGGTCACGTGGTGCTGCGGGGAGGCGGTGGCCAGCCAAACTATGATTCGGTATCAGTAAAGCTGTGTGAGAAAGAGCTCGAGAACGCCAAGCTGCGCCAGGCGATCATGATAGATTGCAGCCACGCCAACTCCAGCAAGGACCCCGGCATACAGCCACTGGTGCTGCAGGACATCAGCCGTCAGATTGCTGAAGGCAACGAGTCCATCATCGGCGTCATGGTCGAAAGTCACATCAACTGGGGCAATCAGCCTATTCCGGCGAACCTGGCTGATCTCAAGTATGGTGTATCAGTGACCGATGCCTGCATCGACTGGGAAACGACCGAGAAAGCTATTCTCGAGATGGATCAGAAGCTCAAGCCGATCATGAAGCAGCGTCGTGAGCGACTGTCTGCCAGGCCAGCTGGTCACGGAGCCTGACCACCGTCCCTACGATGATAATCGTGGGGCCCGGTACTTCCTCGGCGGCAACCAGTGCCGCCAGTTCTGAAATGGTACTCGTCAGTACACGCTGCTCAGGCAGTGTGCCCTTCGATACAATGGCTGCAGGCATATCTGCAGCCATGCCGTGTGCGACCAACTCCCTCGCAATCAGTGGCAGTGCAGCCAGCCCCATATAGAAGACCAGCGTCTGCCTGGGCCTGACCAACTCGAACCACGGTAAGTCGCTCGTGTTATTTTTGAGATGGGCTGTTATGAAGCGCACCGATTGTGAGTGATCACGGTGCGTCAGCGGAATACCCGAGTAGGCCGCGCAGCCCGAGGCTGCGGTGATGCCAGGTACTACCTGAAACGGAACACCCTTCGACGCCAGTAAGTCAATTTCCTCACCGCCACGTCCGAATATGAAGGGATCACCGCCCTTGAGGCGCAACACGCGCTTGCCTTCGAGGGCCAGCCTGGCGAGCATCTCGTTGATCTCTTCCTGCGGCACCGTGTGCTGCGAGCGAGCCTTTCCGACGTCGATGCGCTCGGCATCGCGCCTGACCAGATCGAGAATCTGCGGTGATACCAGACGGTCGTACAGCACCACATCAGCCTGTCTCATCAGGCGCAGTGCCCGAAAGGTCAGCAGGTCGGGATCACCGGGGCCGGCACCCACGAGATACACCTCGCCAGCACTACTAAGGTCATCGGCAGTATCCAGCACCTCGAGCATGCGGTCGCGAGCCTTGTCTTCAGCCCCGCTATACACAAGATCCGGCACCTGACCTTCAAGCACCGTCTCCCAGTAACGACGACGCTGATTGATATTCGTGAGCTTCGACTTCACTGTTTCCCGGAGTGCACTGGCCAACTGCGCGAGGTGGCCGAGTCTAGACGGCAGGAAGGCTTCAAGCCTATTACGAATCAGGCGCGTCAGCACCGGGGCTTCTCCACCGCTCGAGACCGCTATCAGTAATGGTGATCGATCGACGATGGAGGGAAAGATGGCAGAACTGAGCAATCTGTTTTCTGCGACATTCACGAAAATGCCGAGCGCCTGGGCTTCGGTGGCGACAGCTTCGTCGACGGTCGTATCACCGGTAGCTGAGACGACGAGCATAGCGCCTGCCAGCGTCTTGCAGAGCGTGCCGTCAGCCAGGGACTGCTGGAACTGGGCCGGGCTCATGCGCTGGATAAGCGCACCGGCCTTCGTCAGCAGTTCGCATTTTCGTTCGGCCTGATCCGTGTCACCGACCACCAGACAGGCGGACCCTTCGAGGCGAAGTGCGAGCGGTAACAGAGGCCAGGCAGCTGGCTGTGTCATGTCAGCCGGCGGTCCCGATGTGAGTTCGGTCGCCAAACCAGGACTGCAGCGCCTCTGGAATCCGGATACTGCCATCCGCCTGCTGATAGTTCTCCAGTACGGCGATCAGCGTGCGACCGACCGCCAGACCAGAACCGTTCAAGGTATGGACGAGCTCCGGCTTTGCACCAGCCTGTGCGCGCCAGCGAGCCTGCATACGGCGAGCCTGGAAGTCTCTCGTATTACTCACGGAAGATATTTCGCGATAGGCGTTCTGGCCTGGCAGCCAGACTTCCAGATCGTAGGTTTTTGCGGCAGAAAAACCGATGTCGCCACCGCAGAGCAGCACCTTGCGATACGGCAGCTTCAGCGCACGCAGGATGGCCTCGGCGTGGCCTGTCATCGCCTCGAGCGCAGCATCGCTGTCTTCAGGCCTGGTGATCTGTACCAGCTCGACCTTTTCAAACTGGTGCTGTCGAATCATGCCGCTGACATCACGTCCATATGCACCTGCTTCACTGCGGAAACAGTTGGAGTGCGCAACAAACTTGAGCGGCAGCGCATCGGCTTCGACGATCTGCTGGCTAACGAGATTGGTGAGCGGTACTTCCGCAGTAGGTATCAGGTAGAAATCGCGATCTCCGGGGATCTTGAACAGATCGTCGGCAAATTTCGGCAATTGGCCAGTACCCATCAACGCAGCCTCATGCACCAGAAGCGGCACGATGACTTCGTGATAGCCATGCTTGTCGACCTGCGTGTCCAGCATGAACTGGGCCAGCGCACGGTGCAGCCTGGCAATGTCGGCCTTCAGCACCACGAAACGGCTCCCTGACAAGGCTGCGGCAGCCGCAAAATCCATCTGGCCATGCAGCGCTGCGTTGTCGGCGGCGAGGATGTGATGCTCTTTCGGCTCGAAGTCGAACTGTGGCAGATCGCCCCAGCGCAGAACCTCCTGGTTATCAGATTCATCCTTGCCGGCTGGCACCGAATCATCCGGCAGATTGGGAAGACCAGCGAGCATGGCGTCGAGCTCATCCTGGAGCATGACCAGAGCTTTCTTCTTTTCATCCAGGCGTTCGCCGAGACCGGCCACCGCCGCCATGATGGCAGAAGTATCCTCACCTTTGGCCTTGGCCTGGCCGATCTGCTTCGAGGTGGCGTTACGCTCGCTCTGCAGCTGCTCGGTATCGACCTGCAGCGTTTTGCGCTCGGCCTCGAGTGTCTGAAATCGCTCGACGTCGAGCTTGAAGTTCTTCCTGGCCAGCGCGCTTGCGACGCTGTCGATGTCCTGCCGCAGCAGTTTTGGGTCAAGCATGTGGAAAAGATCCGTTTAGCGAATTATTGAAAATGATGATATCGCATCAACTCTGAACGAACGACTGCAGCAGCAGTCTCGTGAGCATGTAACCACCGGCAAAGGCCAGGCAGCCAAAGACCAGGCTGCCACCGGCATAAAAAAGCGCGATTGAAATCCTGCCAGCTTCCAGCAGGTGCACCACCTCCATGGAGAAGGTAGAAAAAGTCGTGAACGCGCCCAGAAAGCCGACCATGACGAAGGCTCGAAACTGCTCCGGACTGAACCACAGGCTTACCGGCTCGGATGAGACCGAAGCCTGACTTATTGACGCACCGGTTCTTGCCGCAGTCCACGACAGCAGCAGCGCCAGACAGACGCCCATGAGCGCCGACCCCGCCACATTGATGCTGAAAGTCGGCAATGGCCAGTCAGGACCAAACTTCTGCATGATGTAGCTACCGCCAGCGTATCTGGCCATGGCACCGAGTGCGCCGCCGCAGGCCACTGCGAGAAGCATGGACAGGTTCATCTAGAAATCCTTGATGACATCGACCCCATCCGGGACTTCGAACTTGAATACACTGTCCGGTATCGACGGATTCATGTTGACCGAGCTCAGCTCAAGCACGGTAAATTGACCAAGTCCATCCTGTATAAGCAGTGCGACAGGCTTACCTTCAAGAAAACTGATGCGCAAGGTTTCGAACAGCGATTCTGTAGCCTTTGGCTTGAGCTCGAACATGCGAAACTCGTCGGGATCCTTGTCGCCGGTCACGACCAGCCGCACGGTATAGTGCTCGTCGATAGCGGCCACCTCACCACTGAAGAGCAGCGCCGGCGTAGTCTGTATTTCACCAGACATCTTCTGCACTGTGACTTGCTCCAGATCCGGATCGTAAAGCCAGATGAAATCGCCATCGGTGACCAGTGTCTGCGCCGAGGGCGCTGCGGTCTGCCAGAAGAAATGGCCGGGGCGTCGGGCCTTGAAGCTGCCTTCAACACTCTGCATGGCGTTGCCATTCTGTGAAAACACCCGCTGGGTGAACTCCGCGCTCAGGGTGTCGAGTGGCTTCAGTAACTGCACCAGTTCACGAAGGGCTTCACCTGGGGCGGCTTCGAACTGAAGATCCGCGTCAGGCGAGCCACTCTGCAGCTGTCGTACCGAGTCCGGCACGCCTGCTTCCTCGGCGGCATTGCCCAGTAGCGGCCAGGCCAGCAGACCGAGCAGTAGCAGAGCAGGTTTCATGGTTCTTTTCATTATCATTGCAGGTCCCTGTAAGGTATTGAGCGCCAGCACACTATTCCCGTGATGGTGGGGACAGGACCTCTCGAGCGCCATTGTGACCGGCAGCACTGATGACACCGGCGGCCTCCATGGCATCGACCAGATTGGCTGCCCTGTTATAGCCTACTTTAAGCCTTCTCTGCACAGAAGATATAGACGCTTTCCGCGAGTCGATAACGAAAGCGACAGCTTCGTCGTAGAGCGCATCCTGCTCGCCATCGCCGTTTTCACCGCCTCCGCTGCTGCCGTCGATACTCTGGACGAAGTCGCTGTCGGAGGTGCCATCGAGAATTTCAGTCAGATAGTCTGGCTCGCCGCGGCGCTTCCACTCGGCGACCACACGATGCACCTCGTCATCGTCCACGAAGGCGCCATGCACGCGCACGGGCAAGGAGGTGCCGGGCGGCATATAGAGCATATCACCGTGACCGAGCAACTGTTCGGCTCCACCCTGGTCAAGAATTGTTCTGGAATCGATCTTGGAGGAGACCTGGAAAGCCATTCGCGTCGGGACGTTGGCCTTGATCAGACCGGTGATGACATCGACTGATGGCCGCTGTGTCGCCAGAATGAGGTGTATACCGGCGGCCCGAGCCTTCTGAGCGATACGCGCGATCAGCTCTTCAACCTTCTTGCCGACAATCATCATCATGTCGGCAAACTCGTCAATCACGACCACGATGTGCGGCACAGGTCCGAGGGCCGGCGGCTCATGGGCCAAAGCAGAGTCGGATGGGTTCCACAGTGGATCGGGTATCCCCTCACCTGCCGCGAGCGCATCCTTGACCTTGCGATTGAAACCCGCGAGGTTACGCACGCCAAGCGCTGACATCAGGCGGTAACGTCGCTCCATTTCACCAACACACCAGCGCAAGGCATTAGCGGCCTCCTTCATGTCGACCACGACTGGCGTGAGCAGATGCGGAATACCGTCATAGATCGACAGTTCCAGCATCTTCGGGTCGATCATGATAAGCCGCAGCTCTTCCGGCGTGGACTTGAAGAGCATGCTCAATATCATGGCGTTGACGCCGACGGACTTACCCGACCCGGTGGTACCAGCGACCAGCAGGTGCGGCATCTTCGCCAGATCGGCCACCACGGGGTTACCGGCAATGTCGTTGCCGAGGCCGAGGGCAAGCGGTGACTTCATGTTCTCATAGTCACTGCAGCTGAGGACTTCCCTGAGGCGGACGATATCGCGGTTCTCGTTAGGAATCTCGATCCCCACCACCGACTTGCCCGGAATGACCTCGACCACTCGCACACCGACGACCGCCAGCGATCGCGCCAGATCCTTCACCAGATTGCTGATTCGGCTGACCTTGATACCGGGTGCCGGCTGAATTTCGAAGCGGGTGATGACCGGGCCGGGATTGACCTCGACCACTTCGACGGAAATACCGAAATCAGCAAGCTTCGCTTCAAGCAGCCTGGACATGTCGATGAGCGCCTGCTCGGAATAGCCACCCTTCTTGGTGACTTCCGAGGGATCCAGCAGTGACAGCGGCGGTATGGGGCTGTCGTTGGTATCGAAAAGTGATGGCTGATCCCTGCGCGCGCCAGCTTCCTTCTTGCGCTGAAAGGGCGAAATACGAACAGCTTTTTCCGCTGCCTCAGCCGCTGCGGTTGCCGCCGCCCGACCGGCCGCCTGCATCCTGCCCTCTGGAGGCCTGGATGAGGAAGCTGCAGGCGCAGCCTGGGCGGCCTGGCTGTTAGCAGACGCGCTGTTTGCGGTCGACTGGACCGCTGCACGCTCAGCCCCTTCGGCAGGCAGTTTGGGCAAACGCTTCACGCCACTTCTGGCCGCCTTTTCAGCCTGCCGCTGGGCATTGCGCTTACGCAGGAAGCCGGCGGCAGCTGAAGAGCTCTTGCGCAGACCCTTGCCGGTCCATCCAGCCACAATGCCGGTCCAGCTGCCGAAGCTCTGCGCGGTCCGGAGCGCATACTCGCCTGTCAGATCCATGAAACGCAGCCAGGAAAAACCAGTGGCAAGACTGAAGCCGAAAAACAATGCCGCAATCCACAACAAGGTACTGCCGACGATATTGAGGCCGCTGGTAGACAGTTCGCCCAGGGCATGACCGAGGGCGCCACCCGACTGTAATGGCAAGGTCATGACAGCATACAGGTCGAAAATCGCGGTAAGCGAGCAGACGATGAGCATGACGCCAAACAGGCGCATGGCAATCACGGGCCAATGAACGATCCTGCCGGTAATGCGGCTACGCAGCACGCTGATCGCCTTCAGACCGAAGACCAGTGGGAACAGGTAGGCAACATGACCGAAGAAGAAGCGCAGGATATCGGCCACCCAGGCGCCACTGCGACCGGCATAGTTTTCAATCAGCTCCCGATCACTCGTGCTTGACCAGCCGGGATCGGCCGGACTGTAGGTGGCCAGGGCAATCATCAGGAAGGCAGTCATGAACAGCCAGAATATGAGCGAACCTTCGCGCTCGACATGCTCCAGATATCGGGCGAACGCAGGCGATCGCGCGGCCTTTTTGGCGGCTGGGGACGATGAGGGACTGGATCCCCGTGCTGACTTCTTGCCAGCGGCTGGTGCGACGTTTTTTGTGGACATTACAGGAGTCTAGAGGGCCTTACTGCCACTGAGCAAATCTTTGCGTATATCTTCTGCAGACTCAAGTCCGATGCACAGCCTGATCAGCCCATCCTCGATGCCCGCCTGAGCTCTGGCCTCAGGTGAAAGCCGACCATGCGTGGTGCTGCCCGGATGGGTCATGGTCGTCTTCACATCGCCCAGATTGGCGGTGATCGAGATCCAGCGTGTGCCATCGATAAAACGCCAGGCGGCATCACGGCCACCGGCCACCGTGAAGGACACAACGCCACCGAAGCCACTCTGCTGACGAAGGGCAATGTCGTGACTGGGATGTGTTGGCAGGCCGCAATAATATACCTTCTCAACCCAGCTCTGTTCGGTCAACCATCGTGCGAGCTCGGCGGTCTGCTCACAGTGCGCCTTCATGCGAATGCTCAGGGTTTCAAGACCCTTGAGGAAAATCCAGGCATTGAAGGGGCTCATGCTGAAGCCGCCGCTACGCATGAAAACCTTGATCTCATTGACGAGGTCTTCGCGGCCGACGACCGCACCCCCGATGCCGCGCCCCTGGCCATCCAGGTACTTGGTCGCAGAGTGGATGATAAGGTCGGCACCAAAGGCCAGTGGCTGTTGCAGAACCGGGGTACAGAAGCAGTTATCGACCACGAGCAGGCAGTCGCCAGCCACCGCTATGGCTTTCAGCCGATCGAGATCGGCCACTTCGTTGAGTGGATTCGATGGCGTCTCGAGGAATAGCAGTTTCGTTTCAGGTCTGATCGCAGCCGACCAGGCCTCGTAGTCAGTGAGGTCGACCCAGGTGGTCGTCACGCCAAACTTGGCCAGGTACTTGTCGAACACCACATTGGTGGTGCCGAATACCTGACGGGAGGAGACAATGTGATCGCCCTGCTTCAACAAGGCCATGCAGGTAGCGAGAATGGCGGCCATACCACTCGAGGTCCCGATGCAGCTGATTTCGCCGCCGGCGTACCCAGCTGGCGTTTCCATGGCAGCCAGGCGTTCTTCGAACATGCGAACGGTCGGATTGGTAAAGCGGCTGTAGATGTTGCCCGGCACGTCACCGGCAAACTTGGCAGCCGCTTCTGCTGCCGAATTGAACACGAACGAGGATGTCGGGAAGATCGCTTCGGAGTGCTCCTGCTCTTCCGTGCGATATTGCCCGCTGCGAATAGCCTGGGTTTCGGTCGACCAGTCTGCCTGGTGGATTCGGCCAAGCCGGCCATGTCCTTCGCGTTGGCCTCGAGCCACTGCAGATGGCTGGGCTTCTGGCTTCTGGTTATCTTCGGACATGGGCGCTTCGTGATCTCCTAGACGTCGTTGTGCAGGTCGAGCGGCACCTGCGTGTGGGAAGCCTCCTTCGATGCCTCCCATAGCGCTTCGTTCCTGTCGCCGCGCAACTTCTCGAGTTTGGTAAGATAATCTTCAGTGATATCGCCAGTGATATATTGACCGGTGAACACCGAACAGTCGAATTCTACGATATCCGGATTCCCCTCGTGAGCCGAGGCAATCAGGTCTTCCAGCGTCTGATAAATCAACCAGTCAGCGCCGATGATCTCCTGAACTTCCTTCTCTGTGCGGCCATGAGCGATGAGATCGCTGGCAGCGGGCATGTCGATACCGTAGACATTCGGATAGCGAACCGGCGGCGCTGCTGACGCGAAATACACCTTGTTGGCCCCGGCATCCCGCGCCATTTGCACAATTTCCCGACAAGTCGTACCGCGAACGATGGAGTCGTCGACCAGCATGACGTTCTTGCCTCGGAACTCGAGGTCGATCGGATTGAGCTTCTGGCGCACGGACTTCTTGCGCTGTTGCTGCCCCGGCATGATGAAGGTCCGGCCGATATAACGATTCTTGATGAAGCCTTCGCGATACTTCACCCCGAGATTGAAGGCCATCTGAAGGGCGGCCGTTCTGCTGGTATCCGGTATCGGGATGATGACGTCGATATCGTGGTCGGGGAAGTTCTCCCGAATTCGGGCCGCCAGGCTATCGCCCATGCGCATGCGCGCCTTGTATACCGAAATGTTGTCGATGATGCTGTCCGGGCGCGCGAAATAGACATGCTCGAAAATACACGGCGCTAGCACGGCATTCTCTGCGCACTGCGCGCTGTGAAGCGTACCGTCAATTTCGATGTACAGCGCTTCGCCGGGGGCAATGTCACGCTCGAGCTTGAAGCCAAGCGAATTCAGGGCGACGCTCTCGGACGCGACCATGTATTCCTTGCCCTCGGCAGTTTCTCTAGAGCCGAAACAGACGGGCCGAATGCCATGCGGATCGCGGAAGGCCACGACGCCAAAGCCAGTGATGAGGGCTACGGCAGCGTAGGCACCGCGAACGCGGCGGTGCACGGACTTGACCGCTTCGAACACTTCGTCAGGGCCGGGGCGGAATTTCCCCTGCTTCTGCAATTCGTGAGCGAATACGTTCAGCAGCACCTCGGAATCCGAGTGTGTATTGACGTGACGCAGGTCGGTCTTGAAGATGTCTTCAGCGACGTCGTGGGTGTTTGTGAGGTTCCCGTTATGCGCCAGCGTAATACCGTAGGGTGAGTTCACATAAAAGGGCTGGGCTTCAGCGGAACTGCTGGTGCCTGCAGTGGGGTACCGGACGTGACCGATACCGGCATTGCCAGCCAGTCTCATCATATGTTTCGTTCGAAACACATCCTTGACGAGGCCATTATCTTTCCGGAGGAAAAACCGGTCATCCTGACATGTTACGATTCCAGCGGCATCCTGCCCTCTGTGCTGCAATACCGTCAGGGCGTCATAGAGGTCCTGATTGACATTGCTTTTACTTACGATTGCTACAATTCCGCACATAGGCTACCTGCTTTTCACACGATGACACTGCAATGTATGACTTCAGACTGCTGATTTTTATTAGCGTATTGCGTAACGCCACGACCTTTTGATCCAGCCATCACAATGCCTGGAAGTCGATGCGTTCGAGAGGATCACCCAGCGTAGAACGCGCCCAGGTTTCGATCCTTCCAAAGGATGGTATGAATGCTGAATTCTGCCACCAGTCGTCTTCTACGACGGGCGTCATCCGCAGCGTACCGGTAATGACAAGAACAATGATCACGCCTCTCAGCGCGCCAAAAATGGTACCCAGAACCCTGTCGAAGCCACCGAGCCCAGTAGCCTTCACCAGCGCGGACAACAGATGGTTTGCCAGCGAGCAAACCAGCAGCGTCAGCAGAAACAGCCCAGCAAACGCGACAATGAGGCGCATCGAGGGTGTTTCAATGAGATTTACCAGTAGAGAAGCAAATTCAATATAAAACAGCCTGGCGACGATGAATGCCAGGAACCAGCCGACCAGCGAGAGCGCCTCTTTCACAAAGCCTCTCATCAGGCTGACCACCGTCGAGAGCGCAATAACGCCGAGGATGGCCCAGTCAAACCAGTTCAGTGCTGTCAATTATGCTTCAATCCTGATGCGAGTCGGTGTTCGAAGGGCGCGGATTGTAACAGCTCGGATTAGGGTTGCACAGGGCGGTAGCGCATAATGAGAGAATTCACGCCGAACTTCTTGTCCAATGTCACTTTCAGTTTTTCGGCGGTACTTCGCTCAAGCATGGGCCCTGCATAGACCCTCACCATCGTCGAGCCATTGTCCAGCTGTACTTCCTGAACATAGGCTGCCGTGCCTTCTTTCTGGAGATCCGCGCGAACTGTCTGCGCCCGTTCCTGGTCCGAGAACGAGCCTACCTGTATGGACCAGGCTTCTCCGAAGCTGCCTGCTGGTGCTGCGGGCTTTTCAGCAGCCGGTCTCGGGGTGGCGGGGGCCGAAGCAGTCCTCTCCACAGGTTGGGCTGCTGGCGCCTCGCGGGGCGCAGAGGCAGGCTGAGCATTCTGCTCGGCTGCTGGCGTCGGGGGCTCGCGCTCACCTGCAGTGGGCCGCTCGATTTCAAAATCGTCGCTGCCGCGCGCCTCGACGGCGGACTGCCCGGCATCGAGATCCGCTGCGCGATCGGAATAACGTAATTCGGGTTCGGCAGGCTCTTCAATGGTGAACTCAGGGACTTCAGGCGTCGGCGGCACTTCAAGACGCTGCGAGGCTCGAGGATCTGCATCGGTCATGGGCGTACGGTCACTGCCGGAGCGAAGCGCGCTATCACTCTGTGGCGTCTCCACCTGACCGGGCTGATCAGCAGGACTCTTGAATAGCATGGGCACAAAAATGATCGCCAATGAGACAAGAATAACGGCGCCTATGACGCGGGTTTTGAATGAGGTCATTTGTAATATCGTCCGTTCATGATGCGTGAGAATTGTTGTTCGAGTTGTGCCAGCCCAAGAGCATCGCCTCCACGACCTGGAAAGAGCCGAAGGCTATGACGCAATCGCCTGACTGAAGCCCCTTGGTGGCCGACTCAAGTGCATTCGACAGCGAGCAGTGGCCTTCAATTCGAGGCATCTCTATCGCTGCTGTGTGTGACTGCGAAGCGGCCTGGGCCAGTGCGGTACCGAGCGCCTGCTCCAATCTGGCAACGCTCGCGGCCCGAGGGCCCTGAAGCGGAAACAGGCACCAGTGATTGACCAATGGAAGCATCGGTGCCAGCAATTCTTCGATTGCCTTGTCGGCGAAGCAGGCAAAAACTGCACGAATGTCGCCACGCCGACCAGCTCCCGCTTCTCCACCAGCCTCCCTGGTCGGTTTCATATACCTATGCAGCCAGGCGGCCAAAAACTCTGCAGCCTGCTCGTTATGCGCAGCATCTACACAGATCATTGGGTCGGCCTGCAGGATTTGCAAGCGTCCGGGGAGCGACAGTGCATTCAGGCGGTGCAGGTAATCATCTGGTAGTTCGTGACCAAGCAACTCGAACGCTGCGCAGGCTGCCGAGAGATTGACCGCAGGCAGGCAGGTCCCGTGGTGCTCCAACCCTGCATCCGCCAGACCATAGTGGCGCTCATCGAAATGTTCACCGTAGCCTCTGACGACGTTATTTAGTGCCGCAGCATGTGTCAGCACGCTGGCGGGCATAGCCTCTGATCCAAGCACACACAGCCCATCCTGGCGAAGGATGCCAGCTTTCTCTGCACCGATCAGTTCGAGTGTGTTACCGAGAACGGCCTGATGATCTAGCCCGATACGGGTAATGATCGCAAGATCAGCGTCAATCAGATTAACGGTATCGAGGCGTCCACCGAGCCCGACTTCAAGTACCACGAGATCGAGGTCGGCAGCGCGTAGCAGCTCGAACACCGCCAAGGTGGTGAACTCGTAATAGGAGAGCGGCACCGGGCCCTGCACTGCGGCCTCGTGACGAGCCGTCTCGACCTGCTCGAACACCTGGCAGAAGCGGGCATTGCTGACTTCTTCTCCATCAATTCGACAACGCTCGTTGAATCTGAGCACATGGGGTGAACCATAGACGCCTACGCTCAAACCTGCAGCTGTCGAGCCCTTGCCGTTTGTGCCAGCCACTATGACGATCTGCCGCGCTATCCGAAGCCCAAGAGGGTTGAGTCGCTGCCACACCCGGGCACTGCGATCGAGACCCGGGCGCATGCTGAACTCAGCGCCGAGCATGCTCTCCAGATAAGTCAGCCAGCCAGCCAGGTCCTCACTGCCAGCTGCTGGTAACTCAGCAGCGTGCTTGATCATCCCACAGCTCCGGTCAATCGGATGGGGTCGATTTGCCGTGTTTCGGCTCAATCGACGCCAGCCTGCCCGGCCCGTCGGTATCCAGCGGGGAATACGCAGCGCCCTCGACTTCATCCCAGGCGGCGCCTGATCCTATGGCTGACATGGTCTGCCGTCTGCCATCCTCCGATGGCGACTGAGCAACCGTTGCCTGAGCGTCGTTATCGGGTTGGTCCGGCACGCGGGGGGGCTGCTCCACTTCGATATTGGCAAGGGGTGCGGGATCGGCAGATGGTGGAGCGTCGTAATCATCACCGCCTGAAAGCGAAGACGGCACCGGCAACTTCATCAGCTTGGCGAGCAGGCTCGCCACACGCTCGCGCATTTCGGGTCTGGCTACGATCATGTCGATGGCGCCATGAGAGAGCAGGAACTCGCTACGCTGGAAACCTTCTGGCAAGGTCTGTCGAACAGTCTGCTCGATGACCCGCGGACCGGCAAAACCCACCAAGGCCTTCGGTTCGGCGATATTGATGTCGCCAAGCATGGCCAGACTGGCTGAAACACCGCCAAAAACCGGGTCTGTCATGATCGAGACATAGGGCAGCTTCTCGCGCTTGAGGCGCTCGAGTGCAGCGGCGGTCTTCGCCATCTGCATCAGCGAAATAAGCGCTTCCTGCATACGCGCGCCGCCACTGGCAGAAAAGCAGATGAGGGGCGCCCGCAGCTCGATGCAACGGTTAACGGCCCTGACAAATTTCTCGCCCACCACAGCACCCATCGATCCACCCAGAAATCTGAACTCAAAAGCCGCCACGACGACCGGAATGCCATGCAGGCCACCCTCGACCACGATCATCGCATCTTTCTCGCCCGTCGTTTTCTGGTTGGCGGCTATTCTGTCCTTGTATTTCTTGGTATCGCGAAACTTCAGCTTGTCAGTTGGTTCGAGCTCTGCGGCAATTTCTTTTTGCTCAAGACCACCCTCGCCCACCGCATCGAGAAAAACCGCGATACGACGCCTGGCATTGATCCGCATGTGATAACTGCACTTCGGACAGACCTCGACGTTTTTCTCAAGCTCCGGCCTATAGAGCACGGACTCACAGTTGGGACACTTTTTCCACAGACCTTCAGGAACGGTGCTTTTGTGCTTGCTTTTGGCTTGAGCACTGCTCATTCCTGGAATCAGTTTTTCGAGCCAGCTCGACATGCCTCAATCCTGCTTCAAAAAAAAATTGTATGACTAACTGGAATGGACGATCAGGCCGTCCAAGGCCTGCCTGATAGACGTCATCAGACCCTTCACCTGCTCAATCATCTGATCCGGCTGGGAAGCCTGTTCAGCAATGATGTTGACGAGTGCGCTGCCGACGATGACACCATCGGACACTTCGGCCACCTGTCGTGCGGAGACGGCGTCCTTGATGCCAAAGCCGACGCAGACCGGGAGGTCCGATTCCTGCCGGATGGCTTCGACATGGGTCCTCACAGATTCGACATCGAGCTTGCTTGACCCGGTCACACCGTTCAGTGAAACGTAATAGATATATCCGCCACCGTTATTGGCAGCTGTCCTGATTCGCGCGGTCTGGGTGGTAGGCGCAATCAGGAAAATAGGATCCAGATCGGCCGCCTGAAGCATCGGCGCAAGGCGCCCGGCCTCTTCCGGCGGAAGGTCCACCGTCAGCACACCATCGACGCCGGCCTTCGCAGCTGCATCAGTAAACACCTGAAAGCCCATGGCTTCGAGCGGATTGAGATACCCCATCAATACCAGGGGGGTCTCAGTGTCATCCTTGCGAAATTCGCTGATCATGGCGAGTATCTTTTTCAGGCTGGTGCCACTGGCGAGTGCACGCTCACACGCTTTCTGGATGACCGGCCCATCGGCCATGGGATCTGAAAACGGGATGCCAATCTCGATCGCATCAGCACCTGATTCAACCAGGGCATGCAACAGCTTCAGTGTGGTATCGAGATCAGGATCGCCTGCCGTGATAAAGGGGATGAGGGCCTTGCCACCTTTGGATTTCAGCGCAGCAAAACGTGATTTCAAACGACTCATAGTGATATTCCGTCCAACTTCGCAACCGTGAGTATGTCCTTGTCGCCGCGACCGGACAGGTTGACGATAATACTTTGCTCCGGGCTCATATCCTTCGCCAGTTTCATGGCATAGGCAATGGCATGGGCTGTTTCCAGCGCCGGCATAATGCCTTCTATACGGGTCATCGTATGGAAGGCGGCCATGGCTTCGTCATCGGTGGCGGCCACATACTGCGCGCGACCGATATCCTTCAGCCAGGCATGTTCAGGACCGACACCAGGATAGTCGAGACCGGCAGATACCGAGTGAGTCGCCGAAATCTGGCCGTCTTCATCTTCCATGAGATAGGTGCGGTTACCGTGCAGCACGCCTGGACGCCCGGCAGACAGTGGCGCAGCATGCTGACCGGTCTCAAGCCCCTTGCCACCGGCTTCGACACCGTAAATCTTGACCGATTCGTCGCCAAGGAACGGATAGAACAGGCCAATAGCATTCGAACCGCCGCCTACACAGGCCACCAGGGCATCCGGCAGCTTGCCTTCCTTTTCGAGGATCTGTTCACGAGCTTCTCGGCCGATCACGGACTGGAAGTCTCTCACGAGCAGCGGATAAGGGTGCGGGCCGGCAACGGTCCCGATAATATAGAACGTGTCTTCGACGGTGCTGACCCAGTCGCGCAGGGCTTCGCTCATGGCATCCTTCAAGGTCGCGGTGCCACTGGTGACCGAACGAACTTCGGCACCAAGCAGCTTCATTCGAAACACATTGAGTGACTGTCGCTCGATGTCTTCGGCGCCCATGAATATGACGCACTGCAGACCCAGGCGGGCTGCCACTGTCGCAGAAGCCACACCATGCTGACCGGCTCCGGTTTCGGCGATGATACGCTTCTTGCCGAGGTGCTTTGCCAGAAGGGCCTGCCCAATGGTGTTGTTGACCTTGTGCGCACCAGTGTGGTTGAGATCTTCACGCTTGAAATAGAGCTTGGCGCCGCCGATCTGCTTGGTGAGGCGCTCCGCCAGATACAGCGGCGAAGGGCGCCCGACGTAGTCGGCCAGGTCGCGATCGAACTCACGCTGAAAGACTTCGTCGTTCTTCAGTTTGGCGTAAGCCTGCTCCAGTTCGAGCAATGAGGCCATGAGCGTTTCCGACACGAAGCGGCCGCCATATTCGCCGAAGCGGCCGTTAACATCTGGGAACTGTGCGAGATACTCTTTATCGAATTGCATATGTAGCCATTACCTCATGCAGGAACTGCTGAATCTTTTGGGTCGACTTGACGCCTTTCTCTATCTCGACGCCGCCGCTGATATCCACAGCATACGGCTGCACTGTACGTATTGCATCACCGACGTTGCTGGCGGTGAGGCCGCCAGCGAGAATGAGCGGCTTTCTCAGGCCGTTGTGAGCGAGCGTCCAGTCAAAGGTACGACCAGTGCCGCCATGGTGTATGGGATCGTAACTGTCCAGCAGAAGCGCCTGCGCAGCTTTGTAACGCAAACTTTCTGCTGCGAGGTCTATATCGTCAGTCATGCCTATGGCCTTGACCCAGGGCAGCCCGAATTGTGCACAGAACTCAGGTGCCTCGGTGCCGTGAAACTGCAGGGTCTGACAGCCTGCTTCATCGATCACCTGACGAACTTCATCAGCTTCCGGGTTGACGAACAGGGCCACGCGGGTTACGAAGGGCGGCAGGTCACGGCAGATATCAGCGCAGCGGCGTGGCGTGATCGCGCGCACGCTTGGCGCATAGAACACAAAACCAAGCGCATCGGCACCGGCATGCGCTGCGGCATGGGCGTGTTCAGCCTCGCGGATACCGCATATTTTCACGCGCACTCGTTGCAAAGGGCAGACCTCGGAACTTCGATCGATTCCGGAGTATACATGTGCTCATGCCCGCATTAAAGCCAAGCGCTTGTGCTGGCTCAGATATCGGGTGTGAATACTGCAGGGCCCTTCGGCAGAGCTGGTAGACCGAAGGCGTCCGGATAATCAACACCGACGAGATAGAGGCCATGAGCTGGTGCTGTAATACCGGCGCAGCGGCGATCCTTCGATGCCAGTACGTCCGATACCCAGGCCACAGGACGAGTGCCCTCACCTATCGGCAGCAGAGTACCGGTGATATTTCTGACCATATGATGCAGGAAAGCGTTGGCCCTCAACTGCAGCAGAATGTAATCACCGTGACGGCTCACATCAATAGAGTGCAACTGCCGTACTGGCGTCTTCGATTGGCACTCTGCTGCTCGCAGCGCACTGAAGTCATGGGTACCAACGAGAAGTTGTGCCGCATCATGCATGCGCCGCTCATTCAGCGGGTAGTGAATCCAGGTGCTCTGTCTGTAACGCTGCGCCGGGGGTACGGTCTGGTTGAGGATGACATAGCGGTATTCGCGCGCTGTGGCGCTGTAGCGGGCGTGGAATTCGGTTGAGACCGGCCCGGCCCAGCGAACCACGATGTCCGGAGGCAGAAAATGATTGGTGCCGGCAACCCAGGCATGGGGTGAGCGAAGCGAGGTGGTATCGAAATGGACGACCTGGGCGGTGGCATGCACACCGGCATCAGTTCGACCGGCGCAGCTGAGCGCGACTTCGTGAGCCGCGACCCGGCTCAGCGCCTTCTGCAGGGTACCTTGTACCGTGTCATGATCAGATTGCTGCGCTTGCCAGCCGTGATAGAGGCTGCCCTGATAGGCAACGACAAGCGCGATGCGACCAGCCGGAAGCGGCTCATTGCTGAAACGTTCTAAAGCTGATCGCAAATCCTGCTTTCCCTGTCATCCCTGTGACTACCGATCTACAGGCCAGCGAGGAGTTCGTTGGCTTCTGTCTTCTGTTCGTCGCTGCCTTCTTCGACGACTTCGAGAAGGATATCACGTGCGCCATCCTTGTCACCCATATCCAGATAGGCCCGAGCGAGATCAAGCTTTGTCGCTGCCTCGTCGGCATCCGACATGAAGTCGAAATCGTCATCCAGCTCTTTTGCCTCAGCAGGCTCGTCATCAGCTAGATCCGAGTCAGAACCGCCAGTCACAACAGGCGCTGCCAGGTCACCCGAAGTGCTGTCGATGTCGAGGCTATCCTCATCGAGCTCAGCGGTCTGCAGATCATCCAGGTCAGGTTCATCTGCTTCGAGGTCAACCGATTCAAGGTCGTCCATGTCGAGGTCAGCGAGATCCAGATCGTCAGCGTCTTTCTTGTCGCTTGGGCTTGTGCCCAATACTGAGCCTGTCGTCGGAATGGTGTCTTCTTCATCGAGTTCGAGATCGAAATCGGTAACTTCGTCTTCTTCGGCATCGCTCAGCTCGAGATCCAGCTCGCTACTGTCGAGATCGATCACATCCTCGTCCGAATCCAGTTCGATGGGCTCTTCGAGTGAGGCATTGATCTCATCGGCGGCGGCTTCGGCCGCCTGCAGGGAGCGGTCGAACTCAGTGCTTCGTGGATCACCATTCTTGTCGCCATCAACAGTCTCAAGCGAATCCAGGTCGAGCAGATCAGCTTCGTCTTCGAGGCTACTGGTCGACACAGACGCCGGGGAGTCATCGGCATCGTCAAGATCGAGATCACTGATGCGGAAGTCGATATCCAGATCATCGCTGTCGTCGAACGCACCTGATGTTGCGGTGTCGTCGAGACTGAAGCTCAGATCACGGGAATTATTCGGTGAATCCGGCGTATTGACGGCAGCATCGTAGCCACTGTCAGTATCGAGATCATCAATGTCGTTACTGGCACTGGAAGCGCTACCGGACCGTTCTGGCGCCTGTTCAGGCTCGCCAAAGACATCGGCCAGATCATCGTCGCTCAGTTCATCATCCGGATGACCGGTTCGCGCATACGCTGGTGCTGGTGAAGGTGACGAGTTCCGCAGTTCTTCTTCGAGCGCCTCGAGCGAAGTGTCATCGTCGGCATCATCCATACCGGCATGATTGTCAGTAGCGACATCATAACGATTCATGACCGTCTGAGCTTCAACGATGGCGTCTTCGTCTTCGCCGGCCATGATACGATCGTAGGCCTGCTGCATGGCGACGGTCGCACCAGCCATGCCAAGCACTTCAAGAAGCTTCAGACGGTAGCGCTGATTATTCGGCTCTTTCTCAAGGGCATCTTCCAGCACCTGTCGGGCCTGATCTTCGCGATCGTAAGCCAGATAGACATCTGCCGCAGCCACCGGATCCGATTCATCAGAAGCGGCATCGTCAGCATTCCGGGACATGCCTGCACGTGACGCGGCCAGCGCTGCACCGGAAGGTCCAGCCGCATCGTCGGCCACCTCATCGTAGCCATCAGCATCCTTGTTGGCCTTGCGACGTGACATTGCCCACAACAGAAGCAAGATCAGCAACAGTCCACCGCCAAGCGCCATCTGATACAGCGGATTCGATGCAATCTGGTCGAGCAGACTCTCAGGTTCTGTTGCGGCCGGAGGGGCGACGTCCCGTGGTTTGACGACAGGGATCTCTTCAGTCAGCACTGGCGCTTCAGCATCCTCGACAGCACCATCAGTCATCTCGCCATCGGTGGCGTCGCCAGCCGCCATTTCGGCGCTCGGATCCGAGCTGTCGATGGCTGCGGTATCCCCTGCTGCGCCTTCAAGCTCACCGGAAGTCTCTTCAGCTGCCTGATCGCCCTCGCCTGGCTGGGCGATGGGGTCATCTGTGCTCGCCGTGCTGTCGCTGGCTTCAGTAGTGCCCTCTTCCTGAGTGAACACCTCATCGGAACCGGCCCCTTCGGTCTGCATGGCTGTTCCGCCATCTGCTGACCCCGGTGCGGCCTGATCAGCAGAGCCGGCCTGCGAGCCTTCGGCTCTGGCCTGAGCCAATTGGGCCTGCAGAGCCGCGAGCTCGTCATCCTTCAACTTAACGAGTCGCTGCGCCGTGGCTAACTGCTCCTGAACAGCATCGAGTCGACTTTTGAGCTCTTCATTCGCACGCGCCTGCTCGGCGAGATCTTCACCCAGTACGACAGGATCAGTAGCGCGAACACTCGTACCCGTGACCTGACCTTCTCCAGAATTTGCCTCAGAGCCAGTCGCAGTGCCTCGATCATCAGCCAGAATTCGCATCTTTTCCGATCGGGGTAATTCTGTACCGGTAATTTCTTCAAATTCACGATTCTGCTCGGCAAACTCGCTGGTAGCGTTTCGACGATCGCGTTCTAGGATGGTCTGTTCGTCTGGTATTTGCAGCATCTGGCCACGCTTGACCAGATTGATGTTGTTATTGACGAATGCGTCCGGATTGAGATCCTGGATCGCCAGCATCATTTGCTGTGGCGATATCTGGCTATTCGGACGGGTCTTGAGCGCGATTTCCCACATCGTTTCGTCGGAGCGGATCGGCCCGTAGGCATCTGCCTGCCCGCCACCCTGACTGGCGGTGCTGGCAGGAACTGTAGTTCGAGCAGGCTGCTGCGACGCTGTTCCAGATTCGGAACGCGGCTGCGCTGTTTCGCGCTCGCGAGTCGGCTGTTGTGCCGGAGTATTCGTCTGTGCTGCCTGAACCGGCGCGGTAGAGGTGGTATCGTCGAGACTGTAAGTCGGCGGATCGATCAGCAAAGCATATTCGCGCAACAGACGCCCGGATGGCCAGTTCACTTCAACCAGAAAGTTGAGGTAGGGCTCGCGCACCGGCTTTGAACTGGTCAGGCGAATGACGGCATTGCCAGTATTCTTCCACTCAACCTTGAAGCGGACATCGTTCAGGAAAAATGCCCTGTCGATATTGGCGCGTCGAAACGCCTCCTGACTCGCCAGCGCTGTCACGATTTCGGAGGGCTGTAGCCCTTCCGTGTTGACCAGCTCGATCTGAGCATCAAGGGGCTGGTTCAGCGATGAGTTGACGGTAACTTCGCCAAGGCCTAACGCCTGAGCGATGCTGGCAGAGAGCGAGGATGCTGCGAAGAGTGCAACCGCGAACTTGCGAACCATAGCCATTTCCTTAGTGTCACAATGCTGAATCAAAGAGGTCCGCGGAGTTTCGCTCTGCCATTTTGAACAAACAGGCCGAGCCTCTAGCGTACCTAGAATTGGAATGTCTTATCGAAAGTAAGTATTGATGAGGGATCAGTTTTTTACAAGAAATTAGCCCGCGGGGTCAGCGGGCGTGCGCTCGCCCGCTGAATCAACGGGCGAGGCAGGGGTCAGGTAGGATGTATCAGAGCCGGCCCACGAGGATGGCCAGCATGCGGCGCAACGGTTCGGCAGCACCCCAGAGCAACTGATCACCAACGGTAAAGAGACTGAGATATTCGTCGCCTAACGAGAGTTTACGGATACGACCAACCGGTATCTTGAGCGATCCACTGGCATAGGCAGGCGTCAACCTGGCGCGAGTGGCCTCCGGCGTATTCTCGATCACTTCCACCCACTCATTGCCACTGGCAACAATGTCTTCCAGCGCGCGAACCGATACACCCTTCTTCAGCTTTACCGTGACCGACTGGCTATGCGAACGCATCGCTCCAACGCGAACACAAAGACCGTCGATAGGAATCGGCCGCTGTGTATTCCCGAGAATCTTGTTCGCCTCTGCGCCAGCCTTCCACTCCTCACGGGTCTGTCCATTGGCCACGAGACTATCGATCCACGGAATAACACTACCGGCTAGCGGAGTACTGAAGCACTCAACCGGAAAGTCTGGAGCCTGCATGGAAGTGATGACTTTCTGATCAATATCGAGAATTGCACTCGCCGGATCATCGAGCAGTTCCCGACAGTCATTATGCAGGCGCCCCATCTGCTGCAGCAGTTCACGCATGTGACGGGCGCCGCCGCCAGAGGCCGCCTGATAAGTCGTCGGATTCGCCCACTCGACGAGATCTTCCCGGAACAAACCGATCAGGCCCATCAACATGAGACTGACGGTGCAATTTCCACCAACATAGGTGCGCACACCTGAGTCAAGCGCCCTGTCGATCACATGACGATTCACAGGATCCAGGATGATGACCGAATCATCCTGCATCCTTAATGCAGAGGCCGCATCGAGCCAGTAACCGTCCCAGCCAGAAGCGCGCAGATCCGTGATCACCTGCTTGGTATAATCGCCGCCCTGACAACTGACGACGATATCCATGTCAGCCAGCGCCTTGACATCGGTCGCGTCGAGCAATGGCCGGCCGTCTGGTCCGGCCTCCCCACCTTGTGATGTCGAAAAATAGTAGGCGTCAATGGCATCGAGATCGCCACAGGCTTCAAGCCTGGACATCAGAACCGAGCCGACCATTCCACGCCAACCTACAAGACCTACTTTCTGTTTCATGACTTCATCCATATCTATGGTGCATTCACTGAATCCAGAGCGGAGAATTCAGAATTTTGAACTAGTGAGCAGCCTGCTCATCGAGCGCCAGGGCAGCAACGACGGCTTCGCCCATACGTGCGGTGCTGACACTCTGTCCAGGCACTTCGGCAATGTCCGCAGTTCGCAGGCCCTGGTCCAGAACTGTGCCGACAGCACGTTCAATCGCATCGGCAGCCTTCAGCGCTGCCTCACTACGGAGCGAATAACGCAGCATGAGCGCGGCCGACAGTATGGTCGCCAAAGGATTAGCGACGCCACGACCCGCGATATCAGGCGCAGAGCCATGGCAGGGCTCATACATGCCCTTGTTATTGGCATCAAGCGACGCCGAGGGCAGCATACCGATCGACCCCGTGAGCATCGCCGCTTCGTCAGACAGAATATCGCCGAACATGTTGCCCGTCACAATGACGTCAAACTGTTTTGGCGCGCGAACCAGCTGCATGGCCGCGTTATCGACATACATGTGCGAGAGTTCAACGTCCGGGTAGTCGGCTGCCATACTCGTGACGATCTCACGCCAGAGACGTGTCACCTCCAGCACGTTCGCCTTGTCTACCGAGCAAAGCCTGCCCGAGCGCTTTCGGGCAGCTTCGAAGGCCACCGCCGCGATACGACGAATCTCCGGCTCGCTGTAGCGGTACGTATTGAAGCCTTCGCGATCCCCGGCTTCATTGACATGAACGCCGCGCGGCTTGCCGAAATAGATACCACCGGTGAGCTCGCGAACGATAAGAATATCGAGCCCCGACACGATCTCCGGCTTGAGTGAGCTGGCTGCCGCCAACTGCGGGTACAGGATGGCCGGACGCAGGTTGGCAAAGAGCTGCAAGCCGGAACGCAGACCGAGGAGACCGTTCTCAGGACGCTTGCCAGCCTCGATAGCGTCCCATTTTGGACCGCCTACAGCACCGAGCAGGATGGCGTCAGCGGCGTGTGCCTTTGCCATGGTATCGTCGGGCAAAGGCGTGCCATGCGCATCGATAGCCGCACCGCCCACCAGGCCGTGGTCTATCTGTAGATCGAGCCCGAAGAGCTGATCGACACGATCCAGCACCTTCGCCGCTTCGGCCATGATTTCTGGGCCAATTCCATCGCCCGGGAGCAACAACACTGAACTCATACTCATTCTTCCATTTTTTGATGCGAGCGAAACCCGCTCAGGCGCCAGCATTTTCGATATCAGTAAACATCCACGGTGTAGCCTGCTTGCGGCGCAGCTCATAGGCGCGAATGGCATCGCCCTCCTTCAGCGTCAGGCCAATTTCATCAAGGCCCTCGAGCAGGCATTTCTTGCGGAAACCATCGACCTCAAAGGTGAATGTTGGTTGGGCAGCCTCACCGTTGAGTACGGTAACCGTCTGGGCCTGCAAGTCGATTTTCACCTCGCAACCAGGCAGCTTCGCAACCGCAGCAAAAATCTGCCGGACCTCTTCCTCTTTCAAAACAATAGGAAGCAAGCCATTCTTAAAGCAGTTATTGAAGAATATGTCAGCAAATCCTGGCGCAATGATCGACCTGAAACCGAAGTCTTCCAGTGCCCAGGGCGCATGTTCGCGCGACGAACCACAGCCAAAGTTTGGCCCGGCCAGCAACACGCTGGCCTGATCGTAGGGGCTATTATTGAGCACGAAATCCGGGTTCAGTGGCCGACTGCTGTTATCTGCATCTGGCTGTCCTTCGTCCAGGTAACGGAGTTCATCGAAGAGGTTCGGACCGAAACCGCTACGCTTGATGGACTTCAGGAACTGCTTCGGGATAATCATGTCAGTATCGATATTGGCGCGGTCGAGAGGCGCCACAATCCCGGTATGGACAGTAAACTTTCTCATGCGGCGACTCCATCAGGCGATGACCCAGAGGATAAACGTTCTGGATCAATTGGTTGCAGCGATCTTATGTCGACAAAGTGACCAAAGACTGCTGCCGCTGCAGCCATCGCCGGCGAGACCAGGTGCGTTCTGCCGCCAAAGCCCTGTCGCCCTTCGAAGTTGCGGTTGGACGTCGAGGCGCAATGCTCGCCCTGCCCCAGCTTATCCGCGTTCATCGCCAGGCACATTGAGCAACCCGGCTCACGCCAGTCCAGCCCGGCTTCACGAAAAATGACGTCCAGCCCCTCTGCTTCGGCCTGACGCTTGACCAGGCCTGAGCCGGGTACAACAAGCGCCTGCTTGATGGTGGCAGCGACCTTACGGCCCTTCACCACAGCGGCAGCCTCGCGCAGGTCTTCTATACGCGAGTTGGTGCAACTGCCAATGAATACACGATCAAGCTGGATATCGGTGATGGCCTGACCTTCGCTCAGGCCCATGTAGCTCAGCGCCCGGCTGCGTGAATCGGCATTCTGCTGCACTCGATCAGCTCGGCGCTCTGTGCCGTCAGGCACGTTCTCGTCCACCGCCACGACCATTTCTGGCGATGTACCCCAGGTCACCTGGGGCGCCAGATCGCTGATGTCGAGCTCCACTATGGTGTCGAACTGTGCGCCATCGTCACTTCTCAGCGTGCGCCAATAATTCACAGCCTGATCCCATTCTTCCGGATCGTCATGGCCGGGGCTGAAAGGACGGCCTGCGAAATAATCGATTGTGGTCTGGTCCACGGCGATCATGCCAGCGCGGGCGCCAGCTTCTATAGCCATGTTACAGACCGTCATACGGCCTTCCATGGACAAGGCCTCGATAGCCTCTCCAGCAAACTCGATCGCATGACCATTGCCGCCGGCCGTGCCGATACGGCCAATGATCGCCAGCACGATGTCCTTGGCAAAGATGCCCTTCGGCGCCTGGCCAGTCACGCGTACCAGCATGTTTTTCATCTTCTTCGCCACGAGACACTGGGTGGCGAGGACATGTTCGACTTCCGAAGTCCCGATACCGTGCGCCAGCGCTCCGAAAGCGCCATGCGTCGATGTATGCGAATCGCCGCACACCACGGTCATCCCCGGCAAGGTAGCGCCCTGCTCCGGACCAATGACATGGACGATGCCTTGGCGCATATCGTTCATTCTGAATTCGAGAATGCCGAAATCGTCACAGTTACTGTCTAGCGTCTGCACCTGTATTCGTGATACCGGATCAACAATGCCACTGACGCCTGCACTCTGGTTCTCAGTCGGCACGTTGTGGTCAGGCGTGGCGATATTGGCACTGATGCGCCAAGGCTTGCGGCCAGCAATCCGCAGTCCTTCGAAAGCCTGGGGCGACGTGACTTCGTGCAGCAACTGTCGGTCGATGTAGATCAACGCGCTACCATCGTCACGCTGGGTGACGACGTGGCTGTCCCACAGTTTGTCATACAGGGTAAGAGCGGACATATTTCCGGACATAATGGCTTGCAGACCTGATGGTCTTCCTCAAAAAACGGCTCATCATGCTACGCTTCAAGGCTTGGAAATTCAATGCCGAAGGGCCAGAACCCCCCGCCAGCACTCAGGCCGAGGCGCGTTTATCGGCCACACACCAGTGCGTTTCGGGTCCGCAGGCCCGCCATCCCAGCAACAACACGAACATGGCCGCGGCAGCCGATGCGGTGGCAAAATGGAAGGTGTGACCCGCCGAGTAATGGAATGCGATCTGACCACTCGCCCAGGCGCCAACTGCACCACCCGCTCCGAAGCTCACGGCGCTATAGAGCGCCTGCCCCTGCCCTGCAACAGAGCCGCGCCCAAAAGCCCGGTGGATGAATTCGATGGACACCGCATGAACGCAACCGAAGCTTAGAGCGTGACCAAGCTGGAACAGCAGCAGCAGCCAGACATGATCCGCCAATTCGGCTATTCCCCACCAACGAAGTGTCGTCAATGCCAGCGCCGCAAGCATGAGCAGGCGTAAGGAAAATCGCCTGAGGAAGCGATGCATAATGAGGAAGAGCCCAACTTCAGCCAGCACGCCAACCGCCCAAAGAATACCAATTATATCGAATGAATACCCTATATTCTTAAGGTGAATAGTGAAGAACGTATAGTATGGTCCAAAAGATAGCTGAACGAGAAAGGCGACTATAAAAAACAATACGATAGAGATGCTTTTGAATTGGCTCGTGAAGATCGACAGCACCTCGGCGAAGCGCATACGACCTGGTGATTCCGGCGCCCGAATCATCAGCGAAGACCACAATAGAGAAGCCATCAGGATAATCATGGCGTACGGCAGCAAGGCTAATCCGAAGTATTCGAAGACGGCACCCAGCCCAATGACCACTGCGATGAAGCCGACAGAACCCCAGAGCCGAATACGACTGTAATGATGCTGCCTGTTCTGCTCACGCAAAGCGGCCAGCGTGATGACTTCGAACTGCGGCAATACCGCGTTCCAGAAAGCGCTGAAGAACACCATGAGTAACAGCAGCGGCCAGAACGAGTCCAGCAGAGGAAAGATGAGCAGGGCGACCAGTGCGAAACTGATGCCGACATGAATCAGGCGGAGGCGCTGGCCAGTGGCATCAGCAATGATGGCCCAGATATTGGGCGCCAGGATCTTGGTTACCATGACCGACGCCACCAGGTAGCCGATCTCTGCATGATTCAGCCCGAGCAGGCGAAAATAGTCTGGCAGAAAGGGCGCTATCGTGCCGACGAGCGCGAAATACCAGAAATACGCAGCCGAAATTGGCCTGAATGAGGCGCCCACGAGCGCCTTACTTGGCCTTCTTTTCGCGTGCTACGCGTTCGATATCAGGGGTATTTACCGCTACACCCATGTTCTGCCCGCGATGTCGCAGCATGTGGTCCATCAGTGTCAAGGCCATCATGGCTTCAGCGATTGGCGTTGCTCGAATGCCGACGCATGGATCGTGACGTCCCAGGGTCCGCACCACGACAGGCTCACCAGCCACGTTAATGCTGTCGCCTGGCAAATGCAGGCTGCTGGTGGGCTTGAGGGCAATGCTGGCGACGATGGTCTGCCCGCTGCTGATACCCCCAAGAATTCCGCCTGCATTATTCGACAGGAAGCCCTCTGGCGTCAGCAGGTCGCGATGCCGGCTACCCTTCTGGCTCACTGAATCGAAACCTGAACCGAACTGCACACCCTTGACAGCATTGATACTCATGAGCCCGTGAGCCAGCTCCGCATCGAGGCGGTCGAATACCGGCTCACCCAGGCCCACCGGCACACCGGTCGCCGTGACCGTGACCTCTGCACCTACAGAGTCCCCTTCCTTGCGCAGTGCATCCATGTAGGCCTCGAGCGCTTCGACCTGAGATGCATTGCCGCAGAAAAAGGCGTTATTGTCGGTCTCGGCCCAGGTGAAGCTGTCTTCCTCGAAATGACTCAGCCGAATCGGGCCCAACTGCGAGAGGTAGCCTCTGATCTGAATGCCGTACTGTTCGAGCAGATATTTCTTGGCGATGGCACCGGCCGCCACACGCATGGCGGTTTCACGGGCAGAGCTTCGGCCCCCACCACGATAGTCACGAATGCCGTACTTGTGCCAGTAAGTGTAATCGGCATGAGCAGGCCGAAACACATCGCTGATGTTGGAATAATCCTTGGACTTCTGGTCGGTATTGCGAATCAGGAGTCCAATGGTAGTACCGGTGGTCTTGCCTTCGAAGACACCAGACAGGATCTCGACCTCATCTGGCTCCTTGCGCTGCGTAGTATGCCGGGAAGTACCGGGCTTGCGTCGATCGAGATCAATTTGAAGATCTTCTGCACTGAGCGCCATGCCTGGCGGGCAGCCATCGACAATGGCACCCAGAGCCGGGCCGTGACTTTCGCCAAAAGTGGTGACTGTAAAAAGCTTACCGAAGCTGTTACCTGACATAGACGCTGAGTGCCCTGATGCTGTTTGGAACCGATCGCGCAGTGTAGCCGCTTAGCCTTCGAAGTTCAGCAGCTGTTCTCTGGAAACGATAAATACGCCCTCGGTACCACGCTCGTCTTCCGGACTTGCCTCCAGCTCGGGTATGACGAGCGACAGCTTCGGGAAGGCCTCGAGTAACCTTGGCAGACTGTTGCCGATCTCGCAGACGAGGATCCCATCTGCGGACAGGTATTCTGGTGCTTCACGCAGCAGGCGCCGGGTAAAGTCGAGTCCGTCTTCGCCAGAGGCCAGCGCCAGCTCAGGTTCGTGCGCATATTCAGGTGGCAGGTCGGCCATATCCTCTGCGTCGACATAAGGTGGGTTGCAGAGGATGACGTCGAACTGCCCCCGGTAGTCGCCGAGATTTTCGAACAGGTCGCTATGGATCACGTGCGCGTCGGTCAGGCTGTAACGTTCCACATTGCGCTTCGCCAGCGCTAGCGCCGGCTGTGAAATATCGCTCAGCACCACAACTGCATCGGGAAAGGTCATTGCGGCGGCCACGCCGATACAGCCGGAGCCACAGCAAAGGTCGAGGATGTGACCAGGCACCTGCCCTCCCACCCAGGGCTCCAGCTCATTCGCCAGTAGTTCCCCAAGATGTGAACGCGGAATAAGTACATTGCTGTCGATATGAAAGGGCAGCCCCATGAACCAGCCTTCTCCGAGTAGATAGGGGACAGGCTCTCTTGCCTCGACCCTACGCCGAAGCAGATCAAGCAGGTGCAGGCGCTCGGAAAATAGCAGCGTCGCATCCAGCAGCCGGTCATCGCCTTCCGCTGGCAGATGCAGCGCACCAAACACCAGCCGGATGGCCTCATCCCAGACATTGTCGGTGCCATGGCCAAAGTGCACATCGTGCTGGCGAAACAGTGAGCAGCTCAGACGCACCCAGTCGCGAACCCTTGCCATAGCCTCGAGATCGGCGGCTTCCAGATGAACGATTTCAGTCATTGGCAGGGCCTCCTGCAGGCAGCCAGACCAGTTCGACGTAGCGCACCAGGCCACCTGTCGATGAGTCAACATCGTTCAGGCCCGATGAGGAAGACAGGTTCTGCAACTGATTGCGCCAGGGCCCGATGGTGAGTGTCTCCACTGCCTCCAGCTGCACGTAGCGACGACGAAGATAGGTGCGCACAAGGCTGCCAAGACTGGCGGCCTCCCGATAGTTTCGCCTTGCATCGATATTGGGCTGCTCGCTAAAGCTTCCGATCACGATCTGACCGTGTCTGCTGTCGAAGCCAAGCGAGGCGATCTCGGAAAACCATTGCTCCAGTCTCGAGTCAAAGGTCCGGCTGGAGCGCACGCCGTCAGCGGTGACCACAAGCGTTCTCACATCGCCAGCTGCCTTCAGCAGCTCATCGAAGCGTTGTATATCTGCGAGTGCCTCAGGATCGACAGCCGGCGCGGGAAATGGTACCGCTTGCCCTGCATCGCCTGCCGAAGCCTCACTCACAGGAGGTGATGGTAGCTCCCCTCGCTGGGCATTGAGCTGGGTGGAGAGTAGCTTGGCATCGCCTTCGAGCGCGAGCACGCGATCGTAGCGGATCTGTTCGACATGGGCATAGAGCCGCTGGTTTCCACGACGAATGACGTATACGGATACCAGGTAACTGTCGTCCCCTTCCCATAGTCTCGCAGCGAGATAGCGCTGGTTTCGATCACGGCCGTAGAGGATCCTGCGGTCGAACACGGTGTTTGCCCAGTCGTTGCTGCGCCCACAATTACGTGCTTCGCACTTGAACAGGAGCAGCCCCTTGAGACGACTGACTTCAGCCATGTAGTGCTCGAAGACTTCATCTTCATCGTGCCGACGGGGAATTTCATAAGTGGCGATGGACCGATTTCCAGTTACCCTGACGGCACCAACAGCCCTGAGCCCGCTGTTACTGTCGGAGACCCTGCCAGTCATGACTTCATACTCAGGCCTGTTATCCTCACTGCTGCTTTCGAGCTCGGAGAATGGAAAGGGGCTGAGCAGCAGATCCTGAGCCCAGGCAGGCTGGCAGAGAATGATCAGCACCAGTAAGCCTCTAAGGCGCGTCATGTTATGCTCCGACTATGTTTCAGGAAATCCTGAATATGGAGAGCCATGGCGGAATAATCTCCGTCCAGATGACCATGATGGTTGCCTTCGACAGTCACGACCTGCAAAAAGCCGGGCCCGGTCTCGAGCGTTTCACGCAGCACCCTAAGCCGAGCATTGCTGCTTTCATCAGCTGAGATAAATCCTTTGCTGGTAGCGATGAGTAGCGTGGGCAGCGTCTGATTCTTTAACAGATCAATCACTTGTGCCTCGGTCATACGTTGACTTGAAGGCAGGCGCAGGCGAGGATCAGAGCGCCAGGTCCAGCCTTCGTCGCAGGGCTTGAGTGCCCGTGTCACGAGCGCTTCTGCGGCAGACTCCGAAAGACCGCCAAAACCCAGCATGCGTGCCTTGCACACAGCTTCGATACTCGAATAGACCGGCCGCTCGCTGCCCGAACTCCGCCGCTTGCGTTCCTTCATGAGATACTTGCGTAGCTGTGAGCTGGTCTCTTCAGCAGGACCGCTCAGCGGACCCAGTGCTTCGATACAGATCAGGCCGCTAAGACGTTCCGCAGCGACCGCCGCGTAGGTCAGACTGATAACCCCACCGAGGGAATGGCCAAGCAGATAGAGTGGTCTCGCAGGCGCAGCATGCTCATTGTCATCTTCAGGTTGCGCGCAGCTGAAGGGGAAGCCGCTGCTGGCTGCATCCGTCAGCCAGTCCACAACCACGTCGAGCGTCTGCACGTTATCCACGACATGATAGCTGCTGCCAGGTGGACGATGATCACTCAGCCCATGTCCTGGCAGATCGATGGCGAGCACGTCAGCATCCTCGGCCAACAAGGGTGCGATGCGGTGGAACGACTCGGCATTGTCCAGCCAGCCATGCAGGGCCAGATAACACGGCCGGGTGCGTGAGGGCTGAGTGGACCTGGTCCAGTACAGTGCAGCGAGCATGCCGGCCGGCGTAGGTATACTGACCGACTGCGCAGGT
Source organism: Allohahella marinimesophila (assembly GCF_039538005.1). Classification (NCBI taxonomy): domain Bacteria; kingdom Pseudomonadati; phylum Pseudomonadota; class Gammaproteobacteria; order Oceanospirillales; family Hahellaceae; genus Allohahella; species Allohahella marinimesophila. The sequence continues at coordinate 48,282 of NZ_BAABBO010000007.1, read as the reverse complement.
ATGGTCTCTGAAGACGCCTGCATCGCTCAGTTCACCGGGATGGCGCGGTCGAACAGCTCGAAGAAATTATTTCGCGTCTGCTCCGCTATGTGTGCCGGAGAGACACCCTTGACCTCAGCCATGCAATGCGCCACCTCGACGACCCACTTCGGCTGATTGCTTTTACCCCGGTATGGCATAGGCGCCAGATACGGAGAGTCGGTTTCGATCAGCAGATTCGATAACGGCAGCGCCTTGACCGTCTCGCGAAGATCGGCAGCATTCTTGAAAGTGATGATGCCTGAGAAGGACACGTAGAAGCCGAAATCTACAGCAGCCTGCGCCATTTCCAGCGTGTCTGTGAAGCAATGCAGTACACCGCGAAGTCCTTGGCCAACATAGGCCTTGAGCAGCCGGAGCGTATCTTCTCGTGCCTCGCGGCTATGAACGATAACAGGCAGCCCAAGCTCGCAGGCAGCGATCAGCTGCGTCTCGAAGCGGTTGAGCTGGTCCTGACGATTGCCCTTTCCTTTGAAGAAATCGAGGCCACATTCGCCGATAGCCACCACTTTCTCGCTGCTACCAGCGAGCTGAATCAGGGTTTCCACACTGGGGTCGATGCTGAATTCGTCTTCGCCAAGCGGATGCACGCCAACGGAGCACCACACATCATCATGAGCATCCGCAACGGTCCTGACAGCTTCGAAATTGTCCAGATCGATATCGACACAGAGGAAACCACTGACACCACGGGCTCGAGCTTCGTCAAGCGCGGCCGCCAGTCGGCTCGCATAGATGTCTGGTGAGGCAGCGTCGCCGAGATCCAGGCGATCGAGATGACAATGAGAATCTATGAACTTCAATGAGGAACCTATCGTTGGCAACACGGGCAATGGGCAGTACTGAATCTGATCGAGATTCAAAGTCTGCCCATTGACCGGGGCGAACGCAAGCGCTCTCTACATGGTATGAGTTGGTCGATCACTGCCGAGCGCGCCGGCCAGATAGGTTTCAATCTTGCCTTTGGCAATCTCGTCGTCACCTGTAAATTGTATGCCGATGCCTGCGGCCTTGTTACCCTGCGAGCCTTTGGGCGTCAGCCAGACGACTTTGCCGGGTATCGGAATCTTGTCGGGCTCGTCCATCAGCGATAGCAGAAGAAAGACCTCGTCACCGTAGAGGTAGGACTTGCTTGTCGGTATGAACAAGCCACCGCGCTTGATGAAGGGCATGTAGCTCGCATACAGTACGCCCTTATCCTTGATCGTAAGCGTCAAGATGCCGCTACGTCCGCCTGAAGGAATCATAAGATCTGTTCCGCGCCGTCAATTATTGGAAGTCTGCCTGAAAAACATCAGTCTTTCAGAAGTATAGTCAAACTTGCGCTGACAGCCACAGTTGGGCTGTTGCTTCTGACTGGATGCTCCAACGATGAGTCTTCGCCCGCCGAGTCGACTGGTTCAGCGACCGATGACAAGGTAGTCATCATCACTTCGCTCAAACCCTTTGCGCTGATGATAGATGAAGCCTATGGCGATTTTGTCGAGAGCAGCTACCTCGTTCCGCCTGAGCAGTCGCCTCACCACGTCACCCTGCGCCCTTCTGCGGTCAACCGTCTCAGGAGTGCTGACCTGCTGATCTGGGCAGGGCCGGAATTGGAAAGCTTCCTGCCTGGCCTGCTGTCACGCTTCGGTTTTGAACACGTTGACGCGGCATCGAATACCTCAAGCACTGAGCGGCGCCTGCAGCTGGCCGCGCTTGAGGTGTTGCCAGCTGCTCTTCTGGTGGAATATGGCAAGAGCGGGCTCTCTGACGATCAGCAGACAGAACTCCCGCCAGGCGCGCATGCGCACGCCCTGGGCAGCGTTGACCCTCACTTCTGGCTGAGCCTCGCCGCCGTGGAAGCTTTGCTGGTTCGGATCGAGCAGATCATTGTTCGACTCCACCTGGGGGATGTTTCGGGCCGCTCAGCACAGGGGGAAACCCTTCAAAAACAGTTATCTGGCAGCAGACAGGCGTTTATGGACAGGCTGAAGCGATCTTTTCCAGCCAGCGGATCTGCTATCGTGGACAGTTTCCCGCTCGTGTATAGCTATCATCCGGCTTTTAATTATCTTCTTCGGGAACTCGGCATCCCTGACGAGGGCTATCTCACTCGCAACCCGGAGTCCGGTGTACCGCCCTCGGCCATTGCCGCCTTTCTCGAGACCGCGGCGGAGAACGAGATCTGCATGCTGGCTGAACCTCAATACACCCTACCCGTCGAGCGCCTGATGGCGAAACTCGCTGGGGGAGCAAAGAAGGCCAGCAGGACGGTAGTAGCTGACCCGCTGGGAGTTGAAGCAGACAGTTTTTCCGATCTCTACGCGGGCGTGCGCAAGGCGCTCAGAGCCTGTCTGGGTGCACAGGCGCGGCCTGAAAGCGACAGCTAGAGTCTGGCAGGCGGTTTTTCGCTGGACGTGAGTTGCCAGCCGTAGTGATTGAAGAATTTGACGGCCGAACTGAGAAAGAGCCTGATATGGGTTAGCCCCTTGCGTCCCGCCCCACCGCCATAATGGCTGATGCGTAAAGCCGGCAAGGCAACGACCCGCCCCAGATTGCCAGCACGCAAAGACAGGTCGTAATCTTCGAAATATAAAAAGAATTGTTCGGAAAATCCACCAAGCCGCTTCCAGCAGGGTGTCGGCAACATCATGCAACAACCGCTGACCAGCAAAGGCTCATAGGCTACTCCAGCATCACGCTCAGCCCGCATTTCGTAATACTCACGATCGCGGCTGGACGCGCGCACACCAAGAAAGCGACTAGCGAAGGTAAGCGCACCGGGATAGCGTTTGTGCAGGTACTGCGCTTTGCCTGTATCTGGATCTGATGCGTCGGGGGCGAGCAGCGCAATATCAGGCTGCTCCTGAAGATACAGCACTGCCGTCAGAAGCATGTCTTCAGCCAGCAACACATCGGGGTTGAGCACCAGCACATAGTCGCTTGTCGAATCTGCCAGTGCCAGATTGTTCGCACAGCCATAGCCGAGATTGGCATTGCTATAGATGATTTCCAGATGCACACCAACGTGAGCCAGCACAGCCTTCAGTTGAATCGAGTAACGTTTGAGATGATCACCCGTGTTATCGACGATCGTGACTGCCAGGACGGTGTCTGGTAGCGAAGTCTGCAGATGACGAAATGCGTCCGCCAGGGAACTGAGCGTGCCACTCAACCGACCAATATCGGAGAAAAAACTGACGATAGAGACATCCAGCTTGAGTCCGGACACAGGGCGCAGGTCTCTACCAGGCGCACTGTCGTCGCTGAACGCTCTACTGGCCATTGGTCAGGATTTCAAGCACGCCCTTGCCTGGGCGCCAATGCGCTGGATACTCTACCCCGGTAATATCCACTTCAAGATCTCCGAATAGTTTATCCTCAAACCCAAACCTGTCGGCAATTTTGCGAGCCAGCTTGCCGGCTAGCGCATCCTGCGAAAAAGTTCTGCACTCCACCCCCAGTTGTGAACAGATATAGCGGTATAGCGCTTCGGTTGAATAGGGTTGAGGATCCGCGACCAGAAGAATCTCTTCCTTGGTATGCGATTCAAGACAGGCCTCGATCAAGGATACTAGCGTTGGCAGGTGAATCAAGCTTTTACGATTGCTCACGCCGCCCAGCGGCAAAGGGAGACCCATGCGGGCTGCAATTTTCAACAAACCCAGATTGCCCTTGAAATCGGCGCCGTAGACCAGCGGAAAACGTAGAATCGAGCAGGCCATCTCTGACTGACTACAGTGGCGGAGCAGCGCCACCTCACCTGCTCGCTTGGAGCGGCCGTATTCAGTATCCGGTCCTGTGAGCGTATAGCGATCGATCGCTAAGCAGTCAGAGGGGAATACCTTGATGGTGCTGAGCAGAATAAAGCGCTGTACACCATGTGCGGCACATAGTGCAGCAAAGGCATCGACCCCTTCGGCGTTCACCTGATAGAAAGCCGGATCGGACTTCGTAGCATGAGCCGCACCCGCGCAGTGAATCACCACCCAAATGCCCGCCAGAGCCCCCTCTGCAAACTGCTCGGCGATGCCAGCCAGGTCCGGCAACACGAGGACGGTCAGCAGATCCGGGTATTCAGCAGACTCATCCGAGAAGGAATGCCTTGCTGAGGTGGTTCTTACCGTAGCGACAACCTCATGACCAGCCTCCAGACAGGCATTGACGACTGAGCGGCCAATGAAGCCATTCGCGCCGGTGATCAGAACCCTCATTTCCGCGCCAGCATTCGCGCTCGCTGCGCACGATAGCCGAGGGCCTTGAGCCGATACCTGACAAGAACTGCTAGCAGGAAAACCGAACCAAGACCAGCCAAAGCGAGTTCGAGCTCGAGATCCGGGCGCTGGGTCGCCAGGAGGCTGAGCGGCAGCAGTCCGATCAGTGTGACGAGGACATATAACACACTGACGCCGGCATGCGAGCCGAGACGGTCCACCATATGCTGGTAGATATGCTGACGATGGGCTGTAGTGACATTTTCTCCGCGCACCAGGCGAAGCACCACCGTGTGTCCGGCGTCGACCAGGAAGAGCATGAGTAATAGCGGCAGGGACGCCCAACTGATCTCCGTGATCACCGGCAGAACGATAGACAGGGCCGCGAAAAGCCAGCCAAGAAATGTACTACCAACATCACCCATGAATACCGATGCCCTTGCCCAGTTGAACACCAGAAAACCAAGCACACTGACTGCAATCCACGCGCCTGCCAATATCCAGCTGGACTCGTCGGTCAGATGTGCGAGTGCGGCAATGCCCACCCCCATGATGACCGCCTGGCTAGCTGCGAGGCCATCAATGCCATCCATGAAGTTATAAGCGCTGGTGACGCCGGTCAGCCAGATGACGCCCAGCGGGAAGACGAGCAGACAGAACAGGATATCGATGCGATGCAGCGGTTCAAGTGCAAGCAACAGCCAGACAATAAAAGCGAGCGCGATGATGACCTGACCAAGGAAGCGCACACGTGCTGACAGACCGCGGATATCATCAGCCAAGCCCAGCAGTGCCACTAGACCACCGCTGATGGCAAGCACGGCGGCAAATGGAAGTTCAAGCAACAGAAGACCGAGCATGATGAGCAGCACGAAGACGATACCGCCTCCTCGGGGCGTAGGAACGGCGTGCGAAGAGCGCTTGCCCGGCACATCGACCACAGCGAGGCGGCGCAAAAACGAGCGAACCGCCCAGACCCCGAGAAGGGATATCACCAGTAAAGACGAAATAACAATAGCGGCGTGATCATGGATCACTGCTTTCAATTCAATCATGGGACCAATAGCACGAGGTGAGCGAAGAGGTATCCGACGCCGGTCAGGCTATTTTGACGACCTTTGCACCCGACTGAGTATCGGCCGTAAGGCTTAGAGGCCTTGACGGTTTGCTCAGTCGCTGATGCCATACAAGATCAGCGCAATCGCCGGCCGGTTCATAACCGAGCGGTGCCACCCTTAGCAGACTGGTCATTGCTTCACAATCGAACTTGTCACAGGCCCTGGTCACCTTGCGAAGGAGATCCTGCACTTCCGCCCATTCGAGCGAGGGCTCTCTGACAGTCAGTATCCGCGGGTGGCGCGTCTGCTGACTATCTTCCGTGATCAGAAGCTCCTCGTAAAGCTTTTCCCCAGGCCTAAGTCCCGTGTAGACGATCTCGATCCCCTCAGCCGAATCGACGCCGCGCACCTTGTGGCCCATCAGCCTGATCATCTTCATGGCAAATTGCGCAATATTCACCGGTTTGCCCATATCGAGCAGAAACAGCGAGCCGGATTCCAGCTCAGAGCCCAGCGCCCCAGCCTGAATCACTAGTCCTGCCGCCTCCGGGATCGTCATGAAGTAACGAATAACGTCCCGATGAGTCACTGTGACCGGGCCACCATTGCGAATCTGCTCTCTGAACAGCGGCACGACCGAGCCCGAAGAGCCCAGCACGTTACCGAAGCGCACGATGGAAAACTTGGTCTGCGACTCACGCTTGGCCATGCCCTGCAGCACCAGCTCCGCCAGGCGCTTGGATGCGCCCATGACATTCACGGGGCGCACGGCCTTGTCGGTCGACACCAGAACAAATGAATCGACCCCGGCGGCCAGAGCAGCCTCTGCGGCGTTATAGGTCCCCAGCACGTTATTGCGCACACCCTCGATCATGTTCTGCTCGACGATAGGCACATGCTTATAGGCCGCAGCGTGATAGAGCGTTTGCACGCCAAAACTGGAGACTATGGACTTGAGGCGATTGGCTGATTGCACTGAACCGAGTACAGGAATCACCTCAATGCGCGAGTCCAGCTTGGCCTTCATACCAGTCAGCTCATGACTGATTTTGTAGAGCGCATATTCACAGATATCCAGCAGCACGAGCTTCTTGGCTCCCTGCTTGACGATCTGGCGGCAAAGCTCGGAACCGATGGACCCGCCAGCACCGGTGACCATGACACAGCGGTCTGTAATGGGTTTCGAGACGAGCTCGGACAAACCAGGCACCGGGTCGCGGCCGAGCAGATCTTCAACTTCGATATCGCGCAGCTCACCGATGCCGTGATTGCGATACACGAGATCTTCAAAGCTGGGGATAGTCTGCACCTTGAGGCCAAAAGGCTCGAGGAAGAGCAGTATTTCGGCACGCCTCGCATGAGAGGCGGAGCTGATGGCCAGCAGTATCCTGCTTACGCCGTGCTGCTCGACCAGCGTGCTCAGATTGCGGGCTGGATGCACTGACAAGCCACTGATGGTCGTTTTCTGGATGGCTCGATTGTCATCGATAAAGGCTACAGGCTCAAACAGCGGTTGATGCTGCAGCGCAGTCAGTAACTGATGACCAGCAGAACCCGCGCCGTAGATGACGACACGCTCGCGCTCGTAGTTGTTTGCCTTGCCGGCGTTATAACGCATGATGATGGCAATAAGACTACGCAGGCCAACCCTGAAGCCGCCTACAAGCATGATGACCATCATGAAGTAGATGATTGGTACCGATCGAGGAATGAATGCGTCGGTTACGGACATCATCATGACCAGCATCAGGGACGAGAAAACAGCACCTGAGATTACAGATGACAGCGCCCGCTGACTCAGGAAGCGCACCATTGCCCGGTAAAGGCCAAGCATGGCAAAGCATGTGACACTGGAGAATACGGTAACGCCAAAAGCGATGAAATGCGCTCGCGTCGGATCGAAGAGAGTCTCTAGCCGGAGGCTATAGGCAGCCACCGCCGCTAAAAGAAGCAGTAGTGAATCAATAAGGACCAGAATCACCTGCTTGGGGCGCCGGTCGAGAGTCAAAAGGGTATTAATCATTCCGTTCTGCTTCATGCAATCATTGTCCGCCTATCCATCGCTAGCAGCTCCAATAGCCGAATTGTGGTCCGACAGTGTCCGCTTCCGGGTCGGGTCTAAAGCTGACTGGTCAACGTGGCCGCCGGAGGCGCGCCTGCCGATCGCAAATATACAACAGCATAGACTATGATCCGGCAACGGCAGCAACTTTACAATGTGACAAACCGATACACCGCCTACCCTAGCCCGAACTTCCTAAGGCACCTGTCTCCTATGACGGACTAGGACGCCCAGCTATTCACGGCTTCCTTGCCATATTTCTTGCGCCAGGCGTTCAGCGTCTTGTGATTGCCGCCTCGGGTCTTGACCTCTTCGCCAGTTTTCGGATTGCGATAGGTCTTGAGGGTTCTGGTGCTGCGCTTGCGCTCGCTACCGCCGTCGGCCGTGCCCGACTCCAGGTTCCACATCTTCAATACGTCTGTGGCCGAGAAGCCGTATTCATCCATGAGCGCCGACAACTTCTCCTTGAATTCATTTGCCCGTTGCACAGTTTCGTTCTCTGAAAGGCTTGCCAATTTCTTCTGCAAAGCCTCTATGGCATTTTTAGTCTCTATATAATCTACAAACTTGCTCATTACATCGCCCTTTAAACATGTTGGTGTTGTTAATAACAGGGGCCTATTATTGATGCAAGACTGAACAAGTGCAATTTAAATCTAGGAACGTGGCGCCGGCAATTGTGTACTTCTTATCTGAGCGTAATTCAGAACGCCTACAAATATACTTCCACCAATCAGGTTACCGGCCACCGCTGTACCAATAAAAAAAGCAGCCTGCTGAATTGTAAACTGTGGCGAAACGAGCAGGGCCGCAAACATTTCAACGGCTCCGGCAATGGAATGGTGAAGCCCACCAAGACCAATAAGGAAAGTAACGATATAGATAGCAAAAATATGACTGGTTGCCGATGCGCTCGCTCGCAGCAGCCAGGCACCTATCGCCATCAGCCAGCCCGCGAGGACTGCACTGAGCAACAGGTCCTTGAAGGGATAACTGACGAGATGATGCCCAATGGCCTCGTAGCCAGCAGAAGCGCCTATTACCTTATCAGTCGAAGTTAACAGTAAGGCACCACAAAAAGCGCCAAGTAAGTTTCCTAGAATGACAGTTGCCCAGAGTCTTAATAAACGCTTTGGGCTAGCACGTTTATCCAAAACCGGATATATGGCGGTGGCCGTATGCTCAGTAAACAACTGGGTGCCACTGAGCACGCAAAGAATAAAACCTAGTGGATAGACCAGCGCGACTGAAACTCGAGAAACGAAGGGTTCGTCGACATTGGCAAGCCCGGATACAACCAGTGCCACTGCCATTACAGTAAAAGAAAGAATGAGAGCGGCTGCAAAAGCAGACAGAAGAAGAGAAATAAATGGACGATAAAGCTGCTCCTGCCCCTCTTCTATCGTACGTTCGAGGATATCGTCAGGATGCCTGGTGGATTCGTCTATGCGCTTTACGATGACATTGGTATAGCGGGCTTCTTCACGCTCACGCTCTACCGTTCTCGACGTCTTTTCCGGAATATCGTTCTTGTCTAGGAAGTCTGATTCAGACTGTGCCACCCGTGGTTCTCCCATGGCGGCACCTGCCGCCTACTGATTAACGATCAATACTTCGACCCGCCGGTTTTCTGCACGCCCCTCACTGCTTTCGTTACTGGCAATTGGACGCTGCTCACCATAGCCAACCGAGGTAAATCTCTGTGATTCAAAACCACCGACTTCGCTGAGGAAGGCAGCCACTTTCGATGCCCGGCTCTGCGAAAGCAGCATATTGGAATCATCATCGCCCGAGCTGTCGGTATGGCCAGACACCACAATGCGGGCGTCCTTGAACGTTCTGATCGATTCGATCACCTTGTTGAGCAGCGGAAAATTCACCGCAGCGATCTCACTGTCTCCGGGCGAAAAAACAAAGCCCTGAGCCCGAATCAATACGTCGTTATCCTGGCGGTAGACCTCCGCTTCATCGATATCAAAGAGCGACTGGACAAAGGCAAACCTAGCAGCTCGAGCCTGCTCGGCACTGCGTTCAGCTTCTGTTTCGGCACGTACATCTTCGAGCACAAGCTGCTGCTCGAGCACCAGGTCGTTAAAGCGGCGTTCGGCTTCATCAAGCTGAAGTTGCAGCCTGTTCCGGTCCTGTACGAGCTGCTCAACCTGGGTCCGCAGTGCGCCTATCAGCACCTTGTTGGGTTCATCGAACGCCGGCGCATGCACCATCGGCTCAATCAGACGCGCCAATTGCCCCTGATACCACAGCACTTTGTCCTCTTCGCTGAAGTCAGAGGTAACGAACATCTGAATGATATCCTTGATGCCCGTCGCACGGTTTATATGAAAAACGGCTCGCTGCGCGTGGTTCTCGGCCTTGATCTTGTTGCTTCGGTCGGCGTCCAGGGTAGCCAGCGCCAGTGTGTGTTCATCGCGCGCTCGCTTCAGGGTGTGCGGCGCATAATCTTCCAGCTCATCACGTTCAGCCTGCGCCATTGCCGCTTCGATCCTGGCTACCGTATCGGTCTTCAGGGCTTCAAGCTCAAGGGCTTCGAAGAGGTCGATCAGTTCCTGTCGCCCTGCCTTGGCCTGCTCCACGCGACCCTCTTCGGCCATACGGCTGAGCGCAATCAGCGCCGCTTCCGAGTCACGGTAGTTGTCGGTGGCGTGCTCGGCAGCGCCGGCCGCGATGACACGTCGCCGAGTACGCAGGATATCCTCAAAAATATCGGCAGTAATGGCAGCCTGCTCCCGAGCTTCGCTCAGTGCGGTGAGCCCTCTTCTGGCCCGGTTCTGTGCGGCATCGTCTGCCCGCTGAGCGAGGCGATAGGCTTCTTCGTAGGCCTGGGTTGCGCGTTCATGGGTGGCCGGAGCGAGAAGTTCGAGCTCTTCGCTATCGGCTTCCCGGAGTGCGTCGCGAAGCTCGATCACCAGAGGAAACTGCGTCTCGATCACAGCATCGTCGAGCACGGCCTGTGAGGCGCACCCGGCAGTGACCAGGCTGACACCGAGAACAAGCCAGAGGAAGCCGAGACTCAGCTTCTCTGGTAACACGGACAGTCGAAAAGAGGGTGAAGAGAAAAAACGTGCGCTCGGCATGTAGGGTCCCTGTAGAGAAGTACCAGACGCTTCAAGCGTTCTGGATAGGGGTGAACTGTTCTGCGGAACGCTCCTGCATGTGTGTCTGGAATTCGCCGACGACGTCTACGGCCTCAGTCACCTTGTCGAAGCGTGCGATGTGGTAGACCGCCTCACCTTCGTAAGCCAGTGGCAGGTTTGTGCGACCAATGACAATCCCCGAGTGCGGCGCCTTGATGAGAACACCCTCATCATCAAGTGGACCACAGATCATGCCAATGGTCTCATCTGCCCTGATGCGATCACCAAGAGAGCAGTATAGTGTAAGAAATCCACTTTCAGGGGCACGGATCCAGGCCGATGATCGCGCAACCACCGGCTTGACTATTTTTCGACCACGCTTGCGCATCGTCAGCATGCCCAGAGATTCCATGACACGTCGCACGCCACGAACGCCGCCAGCGATGCTCTGCTCTTCATAACGCAGGGCTTCGCCAGCTTCATAAGTGATAATTGGAATGCCAAGGTCTTCACCGGTACCCCGCAGAGAACCGTCACGGATTGGTGCATTGACGATAACTGGGGCCCCGAAGGCGTGAGCCATTTCTTCAGCCTTCGGGCTGGCAAGGTGGACGCGAATCTGGGGAAGGTTGCTGCGATCGATAGCACCAGTGTGCAGGTCGATGGCATGCGTGGCCGACTGCAGCACCTTGGTATTGAAGATATGGGCAATACGACCGGCTAGCGAACCATCCATACTGCCCGGAAAACAGCGGTTGAGGTCGCGTCGGTCTGGTAAGTATCTGGTACGCTGAATGCAGCCAAGCACATTGACCACCGGCACGGCGATAAGCGTGCCGCGGACATTATTGAGCCAGCTGCTATGCAACACGCGCCGGACAATTTCAATACCATTAAGCTCATCGCCATGGATGGCAGCGCAGACCAGCAGACGCGGGCCTGGCACCTTGCCATGAACAACTGCGATCGGGACCGAGATGTCTTTCTGAGTATAGAGTCCCCCGATCGCTAGGTTAAAAATCTTGCGCGTACCGGGGGCTACGACTTCGTCCAGAAACTCGAAAGAACCTGCCTTCAACATCTACGGTCTGTCTCCACTTGATGAGATCAACGGAACAGATCTGCCCTAGTCTCGAGGCTTGCGCGGTCCCTTGCGTGCACCATCATCGCGCGAAAAACCAGGCTTGTCACGTCGCGGCGGCTTGCGGCCAGAAGGCCCACCTTCGTTACGTCCACGTGGCTTGCGAAAGCCTCCGGTCATCTCGTCTGCAGGCACTTCACCATCGAAAACGGTGATTCGCAGAGGCTTCTGCCTCACACGGGTTTTCTGCAGCAACTCGGTGACTTCACCTGGCATTTCCGCCGGCAGATCTACTGTACTGAAAGTATTATAGATCTGAATTCGACCTATGTAGCGTCCTTCGATGCCTGATTCATTGGCAATGGCGCCAACGAGCTCACCTGGTGCCACGCCATCCTGGTGACCAACGGCCACTTTATAGCGCTGCATGCCAGCTTCGGGGCCTGCAGAATGCGAGCGCGGCGGCCGGCCAGCGCCAGGACCACGATCACTGTCATTTCGCGACCGCGGTGAACGGGCATCGGCACCACTGGTCCACTCCGGCTGGCTTCTCGGGCTTCGCTCTTCGCGCTCGGGCTTCGGCCGAAGTGGACGATCCTTCTGCTGCAGATAGGCCAGCGCGCCAGCGACCTCGACTTCAGTCAAGGTACGCTCGCGACACAGCTCTTCGACCACCTGTTGGAAAAATGCCAGATCCTGGGACTCGATGGTCTCGAGAATCTCGGTCTTGAAGCGATCGATACGCTGTGCGATCAGATCGTCACGCGATGGCAGTTCCAAGGGCGGGATCTGCTGTCGGGTCGTGCGCTCGATGGAGCGCAGCATATTGCGTTCACGTGGCGCCACGAAAAGTATGGCCTTGCCTTCACGCCCTGCCCGACCGGTACGGCCGATACGGTGAACGTAAGCTTCGTTGTCGTAAGGAATGTCGTAATTGATAACGTGGCTGATACGCTCGACGTCGAGGCCGCGAGCCGCCACATCGGTAGCCACCAGGATATCGAGACGACCTTCCTTGAGCTGCTCGACAGTGCGCTGACGCTGCGCCTGAGCGATATCGCCATTCAGTGCGGCCGCGTTAAAACCACGGGCGTTCAGTTTGTCGGCAAGCTCTGTGGTCGCCGTCTTGGTGCGCACGAAGATGATCATGCCATCGAAGCGCTCGACTTCGAGAATGCGCGTGAGCGCATCGAGTTTCTGCATGCCACGGACCAGCCAGAAGAACTGCTTGATGTTCTCGCCAGTAGTCGCCTTGCTTTCAATACGAACTTCGACGGGCTTTTTCAGATACTTTTCAGCGACGCGCCGAATAGCCTGCGGCATGGTGGCGCTGAACAGCACGACCTGACGGTCGGCCGGCGTCTTCTGCAGAATGGTTTCGACATCGTCGATGAAGCCCATTCGCAGCATTTCGTCAGCTTCGTCGAGCACCAGAGTTTTCAGATTGCTGAGGTCCAGGCTGCGCCGCTCGAGGTGATCCAGCAGACGGCCCGGGGTGCCGACGATGACATGAGGGCCGCGCTTGAGAGAACGAAGCTGTGCACGCATATCCTGACCACCGTACAGGGGCAGGACGTGGAACTTGCCGCCAAGACCGGCTGAATAGGTCTGGAAGGCTTCTGACACCTGCAGCGCGAGTTCACGCGTCGGACAAAGGACCAGCGCCTGGATATCAGCGCTGTGGGTATCGATTTTCGCCAGTATAGGCAACGCAAACGCGGCGGTCTTGCCGGTGCCCGTCTGCGCCATACCTACAACATCATTGCCACCGAGCAGCAATGGAATGGTTTTGGCCTGAATTGGCGAGGGTGTTTCATAACCCAGTTTCGAAATCGTCTCCAGCATGCTGGCGGGGAGACCAAGACTGATGAAGTCTGGCTGTTGAGCCTGTTCATCAGCGACAGGAGCTTGTGTTGAAGACGGAGCGCCTTCGTTTTGTGTAGACATGGTATACCTATTCTAGAAATGAACCAGCGAGTCACTAAGGAACCGGCAAGTAAGTTATGGACCCGCGCTTGCTGGTCCTGCTGCCAAATGTTGTACAGGATGTTCTGAAGGGATGAGCGCATCTGGCCTGCTTCAGAGGGGCGGACATCAAGGCCGGCCGGGGGGAAGCGGGGTATCGCAAGCTGGTAGCCTCGCCGTTAGGGGCAAACTCCGAGCTTCAAATTAAGCCAATCAAAATCACCTGACAGAATCAGGCTGCGCAGTATACAGGTTTGTTCACACTTTAGACACAACTCTAGCTCGACGCGGCCTGTCGACCTGACCCATGAAGGGCCCGACCGCCAGACGCGTCTCCCGGCGTGGCCGTTTCAGTCCTGCTGAATGGCCACCAAGGTCTCCGCCGGCGCTACGCGATCACCTTTTTTCGCGTAGATCTCACTGACTGTCCCACTGACATCCGCCCTGATTTCGGTTTCCATCTTCATGGCTTCGATAATGAGCAAAGCCTGGCCTGCCTCGACCTTGTCGCCTTTCTTGACCAGCACATCGACGACGTTGCCGGGCATCGAAGTCGCAATGTGGCCTGGTTTGCCGGCCTGGGGTCGCTGTTGCCCGGTCTGCCCTGACTCCACCGCATCGAAGGTTTCGATGATGACTTCTTCCGGAATACCGTCGACCGTCAGGTAGATGCGTCGTTCCGCCTTGCCTTTCGGGCCGAGCCCAGTGATGGCGACATCGTACTGTTCGCCGTGAAGCGCGATCTTGAACTCTGTTGATACCGCAGCGCCAGTCTGTACCGCGCTGGCAGTGGCTGGGTCGAGTAGCACTTCGGGCTGCAAGGTACCCGCAGCGCGCTGTTTGAGGTACTCACCACCGAGATCGGGGAACATCGCAAAGATGAGCACGTCGGTGTCCTTCACCTCCGCCTTGTTATCACCTGAAGAGAGCAGACTCGCGACCTTTGCCTTCAGCGTGGCCATTTCGTCCTGCAAATCATCAGCGGGTCGGTGTGTGATCACTTCCTCATTACCGATTGCAGACTTCAGAAGGTCCTGATCGACGGGTGCTGGCGTTCGGCCGTAGCCACCCTGCAAATAACGCTTCACCTCATTGGTGACCGAAGCATAACGCTTGCCGCTCATGACATTGACAGCAGCCTGAGAGCCGACGATCTGTGAGGTCGGTGTTACCAGTGGCGGATACCCCAGATCCTTGCGTACAGCCGGTATTTCAGCGAAAACATCATCTATCTTGTCTAGAGCGCCCTGCTCCTTGAGCTGATTGCTGAGGTTGGACATCATGCCGCCAGGTACCTGCGATGTGAGCACCTCGGTATCGACGCCCGAATAATCGCTCTCGAACTGAGCGTACTTCTTGCGCACAGTGCGCAGATGCTTGGCGGCTGGCTTGAGGATATCTAGATCTATCCCTGTCTCGTAGCCTGCAGCTTCCAGGGCGACGACCATGGTTTCGGTTGGTGTATGGCTTGTACCACCGGCCAGCGGAGACAGCGCAGTATCGATATGGTCGATACCCGCTTCGACCGCCTTCATCAGACACATAGGGGCCATACCTGACGTCGAATGCGTATGCAGGAACAAGGGCACTTCGATGATGTTTTTCAGACGCTTGACGAGTTCAGCCGTGGCCGAGGGCGTCAACAGGCCAGCCATGTCCTTGATGGCCACGGAGTCACTACCCATATCGACCAGCGAGCGAGCCAGGTCTTCGAAGCGCTCCATGGTATGCACAGGACTCACGGTGTAGCAGATGGTGCCTTGTGCGTGCTTGCCAGCCGCCTTGGTGGCTTCGATGGCGGTACGCAGGTTGCGTTCATCGTTGAGGGCATCAAAAATCCGGAACACGTCGATACCGAGCTCCGCGCTCTTGGCCACGAAGGCGCGTACCACGTCATCAGCATAGTGACGGTAACCGAGGAGGTTCTGGCCTCGCAGCAGCATTTGCAGCCGCGTATCAGGCAGCGCCTTGCGTAGGGCGACCAGTCGCTCCCAGGGGTCTTCCTTGAGAAAACGTACGCAGGCATCAAAGGTGGCACCACCCCACACTTCCAGAGACCAGTAACCTGCCTTGTTCAACGCTTCGCAGGCCGGCAACATGTCTTCGGTACGAAGACGGGTCGCCAGCAGCGACTGATGGCCGTCGCGCAATGCAACGTCCGTAATGTGGATCTTTCTCGCCATGACCTGTCTTACCCTCTAGTGGAGCTTGAAGCTGATTGTGTTGAAGCCTGTTCTACCATGACTGTTGAGCGGCCAGTGCGGCCGCGATCACCGTCGCCACCTGGCTGGGCGTCTTTTTCAGACTGTACTCGGCCAGCTGTGGATTCGCTGCAATGAATCCAGTATTGAAATTCGTGGTTCTGAAATCCGGATGCTGCAGAATATTCAGATAGTACGGAATCGTGGTTCTGATGCCGAATAGCCTGATGTCATTCAGCACACGCTCCGAGCGGCTCAACAGGCTTTCCCAGTCAGCTGCCCAGACGATGAGCTTGGCGCACATCGAGTCATAGTACGGCGGTAAGGTATAGCCAGAGTAAATGGCCGTATCTGTTCGTGTGCCCGGCCCGCCAGCGGCGTAATAACGGCTGATGGTACCGAAGCTGGGCAGGAAATTGTTCTGCGGATCCTCCGCGTTGATACGGAACTGCGCAGCGAAGCCGTTTATCCTGATATCCGACTGTTGCAGCCCAAGTGGCAACCCAGACGCAATTTCGATCTGCTTTCTGACAATGTCTACCCCTGTGATTTCTTCAGTGATGGTGTGCTCCACCTGCACCCGGGTATTCATCTCCATGAAGTAGAAATCGTCCTTGTCGTCGAGGAGAAACTCCACGGTACCGGCATTGGTGTAGTCGACCGCCTTGGCTGCCCGTACAGCCAGCTCACCAATCAGGTTACGCTGCTCGTCATTGAGCTGCGGCGACGGCGCCAGCTCGATCAGCTTCTGATTTCGGCGCTGTATGGAACAGTCCCGCTCGTAGAGATGAATCACATTACCCATCTGGTCACCGAGAATCTGCACCTCGATATGACGAGGATTGACGATGCATCTCTCGAGAAAGACTTCGGCCCGCCCAAAGGCCTTCGTGGCCTCTGAGATAACGCGCTGATAATTGTCGCGCAGCTCGCGCTCACTGTCACAGCGTCGAATGCCGCGCCCGCCACCGCCGGACGTCGCTTTCAGCATGATGGGGTAGCCAATGGCATCGGCCTGCTGTACCGCATCCTCGACATCGATGAGATTGCCTTCGCTGCCGGGCGTGACCGGAATGCCTGCCGCGATCATGCTACTTCTGGCTTCGGTCTTGTCACCCATGCGGGAAATGACTTCGGCGGTTGGACCTATGAAAGTCACGCCGCGTGACTCGCAGACACTGGCAAATTCAGCCGACTCGGAGAGAAAGCCATAGCCAGGGTGGATGCCGTCGCAACCAGCCGCCACGGCAATATTCACCAGCTGGTGAGGATTGAGATAGCCCGCCAGCGGGTCGCTGCCAAGGCCGTAGGCTTCATCAGCCTTTTTGACATGCAGCGCAAAACGGTCGGCGTCGCTATAGACCGCTACCGAGGGAATACCGAGTTCACGGCAGGCACGAATAATCCGTACCGCTATTTCGCCCCGGTTGGCGATAAGTATCTTCTTCAGCATGTCGTCGTTCCGAGTTTTCTTCTGAGGAAAGTGGTTCCGTTCTCAATCACTATCAGCTTGCTTCGGTGTTGCCTTGCTCGTCTTCGGTACTCTTTTGGGCGGTTTGATCACCGGAATGATCTGAGGTGGTTTCCCCTGCAGGAATGATCCGCCTGAATCAACGATAAAGCGGTTCCGCAGCGCATTTCGTCCCACAAGCATCTGATAAGCCATATCGCCACGCTCAGACAACGTCATTTCACAGTCAAAGCTGTGGTCCCTGAAGCGCATGTGAGTATGAATGACATAACGGGTTTCAGTCTGCCCCCCGGAATTGGTCACGTCGCGAACATCTACCAATGGCGCCTGACACAGCACAAGGGCATGGCTACGGCCTTGAACCGGACTGGTATGAAAGCGCGCATATCGCACACCGCTCTGCTCTATGATTCTGATATGCATGGCATGAAGCGAACAGGTCTTCGCCCCGGTATCGATCTTGGCCTTGAGATATCTGATGCCGAGATCCGGCAAACCCACCCATTCACGCCAGCCAACTAGTCCTTTCACCCGTCCTAACCCTTACCACGCGTCTTCGTCGTCGCCTTGTTGGATTCCATTACTTTTTCGAGGTGGCGGTAGATCATGGTCGCCACATCCTTACCTGAAGCATTTTCGATACCTTCAAGGCCTGGCGAGGAGTTGACTTCCATGATTTTCGGTCCGGCCTCTGCGCGCAGGAGATCCACCCCTGCCACGTTCAGCCCCATGACCTGTGCAGCTTTCAGCGCCGCCTGACGTTCCTTCGGCGTTATCTTGACCAGTGAGGCACTACCTCCACGATGGAGGTTCGAGCGAAACTCACCGGGCTGGGCCTGGCGCTTCATGGCTGCAACGACCCGGTCGCCGACGACGAAACAGCGAATGTCCGCGCCGCCGGCTTCCTTGACGTATTCCTGTACCAGAATGTTGGCCTTCAGACCCATGAAGGCTTCGATGACGCTTTCGGCAGCTTTCTTGGTTTCAGCCAGCACGACACCAATGCCCTGGGTGCCCTCGAGCAGCTTGATGACCACAGGCGTACCGCCCACCATCTGCAGCAGGTCGTTGATGTCGCCTGGCGAATGGGCGAAGCCACTGACCGGGAGGCCTACGCCCTTGCGAGACAGAAGCTGCAGCGAGCGCAGTTTGTCGCGGGATCGGGTTATGGCAACAGATTCGTTCAGAGGGTAGACTCCCATCATCTCGAACTGGCGCAGCACAGCAGCGCCATAGAACGTGATCGATGCGCCAATTCGTGGAATGACCGCATCAAAGCCTTCAAGCGGCTTGCCCGCATAGTGTATGGTCGGTTTGGCAGTGGCTATGTTCATGTAGCAGCGCAAGGTATCGACCACGTGGACTTCATGCCCAAGTGCCTCTCCGGCCTCTACCAGCCGGCGGGTCGAGTACAGCTTCTTGTTCCGGGACAGAACGGCTACTTTCATTATGAATTCCTTGGTGTTGTTTATTCTGCAGGCGATCAGGCGACTACTTCAAGCTTCAGCATTTGAATGCACTGACCTGCTTCGCACTACTATGATACGCCCGGTTTGCAGGTGCAAGCGGCTCGACGAATCTCTCTACTTTTCATAAAACGGCAGGACTAATTTGTAGTGGCCAGCTCAAGTTTCCAGGCGCTGTACTCCCTGATCAGATATGCCCGCGGCTA
Source organism: Allohahella marinimesophila (assembly GCF_039538005.1). NCBI lineage: Bacteria > Pseudomonadati > Pseudomonadota > Gammaproteobacteria > Oceanospirillales > Hahellaceae > Allohahella > Allohahella marinimesophila. Next base: position 29,445 of record NZ_BAABBO010000007.1, on the reverse strand, counting down.
TCGTCGCCAGATCATCACCGCCAGCATCTGCTCGGCGGTGAACAAACTGTTCGACATCGCCCCTGAAATCCTCATCGGTATTGCCATCGATGTGGTCGTCAATCAGCAGAGCAGCTTTGTCGCTCAGCTTGGCGTCGAATCGCCTGCCATGCAGATAACGCTGCTCGCCGTGCTGACATTCCTCATCTGGGCCGGCGAGTCCATATTCGAATATGCCTATTTGATATTATGGCGAAACCTCGCCCAGCAACTGCAGTCGGACCTGAGACAGGATGGATACGAGCATTTGCAGAAGCTGGATATGGCGTATTTCGAGTCGCGCAGCTCGGGCGAACTGATCTCAGTCCTGAACGACGACGTCAATCAGCTCGAGCGCTTCCTGGACGGTGGGGCCAATGCGCTGATTCAGGTCTTCGTGACTGTGATCGCAGTCGGCGGCGTCTTTTTCTACATCAGTCCGATGATTGCCCTGCTCGCGTTCACACCGATCCCCGTCATTATCTACGGGGCCTTTGCCTTCCAGAAGCGCGCACAGCCGCTGTATGACGATGTCAGACGGCGAGTCGGTGACCTGTCGAGCCGCCTGGCCAACAATATTGGCGGTATTGCCACCATCAAGAGTTTCACGGCCGAAAAGCGAGAAGCTGCCGAGCTGAGACGGATCAGTGAGTCCTACGTGGCTTCGAACAGGGCGGCCATTCGGGTCAGCTCTGCTTTTATTCCCATCATCAGAATGGCGATACTGGCAGGGTTTCTGGCCACCCTGGTCGTTGGTGGCATGCAGGCGCTGGACGGTGAACTGGGCGTTGGCGCCTATGGTGTACTCGTTTTTCTGACTCAGCGACTGCTTTGGCCGCTGACTTCGCTGGCTGGCACAGTGGATCTTTATGAACGCGCCATGGCGAGCACGCGGCGTATTCTCGGTCTGCTTGACACGCCTGTCACCGTAGTGGATTCCACAAGAGGCGAAGCGGTATCGTTTTCTGTGGCTGATGACATTCGTTTCAATGCAGTCAATTTCGCATACGCACAGGCAGCCGCCCCTACTCTCAGAGATGTCGATCTCACCATAGAGGGTGGCAGTACGCTTGCGCTCGTGGGCACTACCGGTAGCGGCAAGTCCACCCTCATCAAACTCCTGCTGAGGTTTTATGACCCAAGTAGTGGCGGCATCACGATCGGTTCACACGACATTCGTCAGGTGTCGCTGCAGAACCTGCGCGATGCCATCGGGCTGGTGAGCCAGGACGTTTTCCTATTTGATGGCTCACTCTTCGAGAACATTGCCTATGCCCGCCCGGATGCTGATCGGGAAGCCGTCGAACAGGCGGCCCGCATGGCAGAGGCCTGGTCTTTCATCAGTCGCTTGCCGGAAGGCCTCGACACACAGATCGGCGAACGTGGTGTCAGACTGTCCGGCGGTCAGCGACAACGCATTTCACTTGCGCGGGCACTATTGAAAGATCCAGCAATACTGATACTCGATGAGGCCACAAGTGCCGTCGATAATGAAACAGAAGCGGCCATACAGCGAAGTATGGTGAAGATTCGCCAGGATCGAACCCTGATCATCATCGCCCACCGTCTCAGCACCGTGGTGGATGCCGACAGGATCGTGGTACTGGAAGATGGCAAGATTATGGAAAGTGGCAGCCACAGCCAGCTTCTGGCGAGCAATGGGGCATACTATCGTCAGTGGCGTGTCCAGACCGGAGTGCACGCTTGAAGGCGTTGAAACAGTGGTACAAGAACGCCCCGCTGCGAACGAAGTTCTCCTTCGTCTTCTGCACTACCACCTTCGGGGTGACTCTCGTCATGTCTCTCGCACTGGTGCTGCTCTACGCCAATCAGCAACGGAATGATTTCGAAAGCGCTGTGGAGGCAGAGGTGCAGACGCTGGCCTTGATAATCCAGGCACATCCTCAGGATGGATCGGAGGCTTCGAAGATCACCCTCGTTCGCACCCTCTCGGCCGTGGCGACTGCGCACGACATGACAGTGGCCGTCTGTCTGAGTGAGACGATGGAAAATTATGAATTCTTTTATACAGCAGCAGATCTCAAGCCCGCCAGTGCCATAGTCAGGCAGAACGAAGCGGCCAGCTGTTCGGGCGGCGACTTTTCCGAGTGGAGGGCTGGCAGCTACGGTGTTGGCCGCCTCGTCGACGGCGAAGCATCACCGTTTGTCGCCTATCTGAAAGCGGAAGCCGACGCGTCTATCCTCGGCGACCGAATCGCATTGCTGACACTGCTGCTACTGGCGGCCGTGTTGACGACCGTGGCCATAGCTTCATTAGTGGCCTACCGGATGCAGGGCGCCATCCTGAGGCCACTGGCTGCATTGCAGCGCGTCAGCACTTCGATACTGGACAATGCTGACTATGACCAGCGCGTTCAGGTGGAAGGTGACGACGAAATCGGCGCTCTGGTGCGCACTTACAACAAGATGCTCAGCACGATCGCGCAGCGTAGAAAGGAACGCGACAAGGCCCTTGCCACGCTCGACCGCCTCGCCAACTTTGACGGCCTGACCAACCTTCCAAACAGGGATTGCAGCCTGCGTACACTGAATGAAGCCGTGGCGACGGCGCGTGACCACTCTGGCGAGGTGGCCGCCATGTATATTGATCTCGACAATTTTAAACTGGTCAACGATTCGCTAGGCCATGAAGCCGGGGATGTGCTGCTCAGGGAAGCTGCAGCCCGGCTCGTAACGGTTCTCGGCAAATCAGGCGTGCTTGGCCGCCTGGGTGGTGACGAATTTCTTATCATCGCGGCCTCCCCCGATGCCCAGCTCAGCGACGCCTTGCTTGGCAAAATCGCCACTGACTGCATCAGTGCGCTTGCACAGCCCTTTACACTGTCTGGTCATGTGGTATCGACCAGGGCGAGTATCGGCATCGCCAGATTTCCTCAGCACGCGGATGACGGTGACGCCTTGCTGAAACTTGCAGACGGCGCGATGTACAAGGCCAAGGAAGACGGCCGTGATACCTACCGTTTCTATGATGAAAAGATCAACAAGCGAAATCAGCGTCGGCACATGATCGTGACGGACCTCCGCATTGCACTTCGCGAACGTCAGATGCAGGTGGTATACCAGCCCATCGTTCAGGTCGATAACCATCAGATCATTGGTGCCGAAGCGCTACTTCGTTGGCATCACCCGCAATTCCGCATGATCGGTCCCTCAGAGTTCGTGCCTGTCGCTGAAAGCGCCGGACTTATCAATCAGCTTGGCATCTGGGTGATCGAGCAGGTCTGCATCCTGCTGAAGCGTCTGCAATCTGGCGCAATACCCTTTCTGGCTAACGACCAGTACTTCCGCATCGCCGTAAATCTCTCGCCAGTGCAATTCCGACAGGATGTTCTGTTCGAAACGATAGAGAATATTCTGCTCGAACATGGCGTGCCGCCGACACGATTCCGTTTCGAAGTCACGGAGTCAATCTTCATGGACGAGCTCAACAGGGCCAGCAACGTCATCGCCAAATTGCGCAAGATCGGCTGTGGTGTGTCGATAGATGACTTTGGGACTGGTTATTCATCCTTGTCTTACCTGAGCAAGCTGCCGGTCGACACGCTCAAGATAGACCGTTCGTTCGTCAATGAGCTGAGTTCCTATTACAGCTCGCTCCACGAGCAGGCCCAGCATCCAGCGTCCGGTCTTTCCGAACCGGATCCAAGACAGGCTCAGGCCATTGCTCTGGCGATTCTGTCGCTGGCGAAGAATCTCGGTATGCATGTCGTCGCCGAGGGTGTAGAGCACCTCGAGCAACTTCGCTTCCTGAAGGAACACGGCTGCGACTCCGTTCAGGGCTACCTGTTTGGCAAACCCATGCCTGAACGCGACTTTATCGAATTCATCAGTCGAAAAAAATAAGACCACCGCACAAGAGAACGTTATGAGCTCCAGCTGTATATTCTACCCCTACGCGCAGCAACGATCCTTGCTGGGCTCGGCCATCCTGTTAGCATCTATCGTGACCACACCTGCATTTGCAGCCGTCCTCGATGATCTCAGCATGAGCCATCGCGTGCAGGGCGAAGTCCGTTACTTCTGGCAGGACGCGCTTTATGGCCAGACGACACCGCTTCGACCGTCCATTGCCTGGGAGCCTGAAGTGTCCTGGCGCGGTGAGGCGCCTGTGGCTGTTTACTTCAAGGGTTTTGCTCGCGAAAACTTTCTCGGAGACAGCTATCGCAGCCATGCTGACGTCCGGGAGCTCTACATGATCTATGAAGGCAATAACTGGGATGTCGTGGCTGGAGCGAACAAGGTCTTCTGGGGCGTCACTGAATCGCGCCACCTGGTCGACGTGATCAATCAATCTGACCTGGTGGAGAACATCGACGGCGAGGACAAGCTGGGGCAGCCCATGCTCAACCTCAATCTTCAGGCAGACTGGGGTCGGATCGCCTTTTTCATACTGCCTTATTTTCGTGAACGCACCCTGCCGGACGATAACGACCGATTTCGCCTGCCGCTGAGCATCGACAATGAGGCCTTGTACGACAGCGGGGATGAGGAATGGCATAACGATTTTGCTGTCCGCTACAGCCATTATATCGAGAGTCTGGATTTCGGAATCAGTTATTTCAACGGCACCAATCGAGAGCCCCGTTACGAATTACTGCTGGAGCCCCCCGCCGCTGCAGGTTTCCCGCCTGCCGCAAGTCTGCAAGCCCGGTACGTGCAGATGCGCCAGTACGGTCTTGACCTGCAATATACCGTCGACTCGTGGCTACTGAAGCTCGAAGCCATCTATCGATCCACGGCGGAAGACGATTTTCTCGCGTCTGTCAGCGGGCTCGAGTACACGATCTACCAGATATTCGGTACGGATGGCGACCTGGGGCTGCTGCTTGAGTATCTGAACGACCGTCGCGACGAGCGAATTGACCCGGTACAGGGCGACGATGACGTATTTGCTGGCCTCCGATGGGCTGCCAACGACATTGACGGCACTTCAATACTTGGCGGCGCCGTCGTGGATCTTGCAGGGGGTACGACCTTTCTGAGCATCGAGGCTGAAAGGCGTCTTCGGGATGACCTCAAACTCGAATTTGCAGTCAGACTGATCACCCAAGCCGACGAAGACGACAGCGCCTTTGCGCTGCGCAACGACGACTATGCCGAGCTTGGGCTCAATTACTATTTCTGAAGGCGCTTCTGACAGAGGCAGACGAAAGGGCCAGTATCAGCTGGCCTTATCGCTCAGTCGTCGGACGATGGGCGCACTTCTTCCAGAAGCGCGCTGACGACTTCATCAACCTGCTCCTGAGTGTCGTTGGCGCTCATGCCGAGAAAGTTGTGATTCGCCACGCCAAACCACACCACCTCACTGGTAGTCTTGTCGTCGACTGCTTCGCCGTCATCCTCGGCAGATACTGGCAGAGGCTTTCTCAGCTCTACCGCGAAGCGACCTGCGGTGTAATCTTCGGGCATCACGTCCCGTGCGCCTCCCATCAGAAGACCACCACGACGGACACCGAAGCCCAATGAAAGCGTGCTTGGGCGGTATCTGACTCGCTCTTCAGACTGTAGCGCGAAATCAACCAGCAGCAGCCCCTCAGAAGCGGCAGCAGCAGACGCTTGGGCGAGCCCCATTGACTTGAGCTCTCGAGCGATCGATTCGCGAACGCGGTTAACCACCAATGGATTGACGAGGTCAGACGATTTGGTGACCGCGGTCACCTGGTCGACGAAACGAAAGCTCGAATACTCGCCGAGGACGAAGCTGTCATCCTTATCGGTTTTGACCGTATAACCCGAACAGGCCTGCAGGACCATCAGGATCAGCGCGATGAGGCTCGTCTGAAAGAGACGGGTCGATCTTGCGATAGGCAAATTTGTCGTCAGCGCTTGAGGAAAACTGGGGAATGCTCTCATTTTGATCTTTCTCATCTATTGATTCGTCACTTGGAAGTGTCCAGATGCCATAGGCTGGCCGGACGCATCTCGTACTTCAACCTGCCAGTCGCCACTCTGGCTGCTCTCAATCGTTACGCTGGAAGTCAGCACAGCTTTCTCGCTATGCACCCTGAGTGGAAGGCTCAGCACCTCGCTGCCGGCATGAAACCACAGCAGACGAAGGGTTTCGCCCTTAAGGTCTTCGACTTCGGCAAACAGGTGAACAGTCGTCTGACGCCCGCTGCCGATCCTCACAGGATCATTGAGTAGTTTAGCGGGCTCACTATTACTGACGGCATCAGTGATTACGGCCCGTAGAACCTTGTTGGATTGTACGCTCATGATGCCTTCGGGTGATGGGCCTTTCGGCTGAGACGGCGCAGCTTCGGCAGGCGCCTTGGGCCTGGCGACAGGCTCATCCTGGACTGTCAGCCGATATTTCGAGCGCTCACTCTCGCTTTCTGGTGCCAGGATGGACGGTGAGTCGCCAGCCTGCGGCCGCTGATGCACCTGATCACTCAAGGATTCCGCAAGCGGCCTGTCGCCCCCGAAAGCGCCTTCACGGGTAGTGTCCCGGGGCACCGGCACTTGCTGTCGATTGACGGCTGGCCGCTCATTGGGCACGCTGGTCTCTTCAGCTTCGGTCGCCACTGCTTCGTCAGTACTATCCGAGCCCGGCTCCACGAATACTGGTACCTCGGACGTTTCGGAAGACGCAGGTGAACTGATATCGATATCCCCATCACTGGCCAAGCCTTTTTCATCCACGACATCATCAGAGGCTGCCCAGAAATACAGCACAACGATTAGCCCGAGCAGAACGAGTCCGGCACCAATGATTCGTGGCCAGTGGTACTGAGTGACATATACAGTCGGTGACAAGGGCCGCTGACTGGAAGTCTGCGGATTGTTCACCGATACACGAAGCTTTTTTGGCATAGCGGATTGAAAGCACCTGAAAAGAAGTCAAAGCCGTCGCTCAAGCATCGGCTGGGCGGAAAGCCATGGTAGCGGAGGCGAACCGCAGCCTCAAGCGAATGCAGTTCTATTGAATTGAATTAACGCAGGAATTTATGTTGCTTGTCGAACAGTGCGGCGGGTGATTTGGCCAGGCCGCTGACCCAGACTGGGCGACTGGCTGATTGCAGAAAACGCTCAAGGGTCATCGGCTTACCAAAATAATAGCCTTGTACCCGATCGGCGCCCAGCTTGGCCACCTGCTCGAGCGTGTCGCTGTCTTCTATCCCTTCTACCACTGTTTCCAGCTGCAGCGTCTTTGCCAGCTTCATGATGGTCGCAATGATACTGGCATCGTTCTCTGCTTCACGCATGCGTTTCACGAACTCCCTGTCGACCTTGAGCTCGTGTATGGGGAGCTGACTCAGGTAGCTGAAGGACGAATAGCCAGTGCCAAAATCATCCAGAGACAGCCGTGCGCCATGCTGGACAAGATGGTTCAGGTTCTGCAGCACACTGCTCATGTTTTCGATGAGTGTGGACTCAGTGACTTCGAAGGTCACCTGCGAGAGATCGATTTCTTCGGCGCGGGCCTTGGATACGATGTGCGCCGCAAACCCTGGACGAGTCAGATTATGAACCGAGATATTGATGCTGATGTTAAAGCCCGGAGTCTGCTTGTTGATCTGCCTGATGCACTCGAAACTCCTATCGATAATGAGCGAGGTGAGCTTGTCGATGAGATTCGCACTTTCAGCCAGCTTGACGAATTCGTCGGGTGGCACATCACCATGCCGTGGTGAATGCCACCTGGCCAGCACTTCAGCCCCTATGACCTGATAATTCAGTATGTCGACCTGAGGCTGCAATACGACCGTTATTTCCTGGCTCTCAAGGGCTTCCGCCAGAGAAGCTATCAGCTGCAAGCGGCGCCGTGCGCTGAGTTCGATGCTGCTGTGATAGACGGTGATCGGATCACCATGGATCATGCCACTTTCACACGCCGAACCCGCCCGCTGCAGCAGGTTCATCGGAGAGTCGCAATCGGTAGGATAGAAGGCTATGCCGCAGAACGCATCGCTGTGGATGGAGATGCCATTGACCTCATAGGCTCTGCTCAGTCTGCCGCGCAGCGCTTCAGCGGTATGCTGGACGCCCGCGTCACCCTGCCCCGATCTGACAAGACAGACCACGGAGCCAAATTCAGGCACACAGACCAGGCCGGTTCGGTCACGCTCGAGCCTCACCGTGTTTCTGGCCGTCTGCAGGTAGTCGTTGGCCTCGGTCACCACCATGCGAAAAAGTGATTCGGCCACGGATCTTCCCAGGCTGAAGATGGCCCCGCGGCACTGTGGCAGCCGAAAGTACAGAACGGCGAACACATTGTCCTCAGCCTGCTTGCTACGCATCAAGGCCTGCATGCGGTCGATGAGCGGAAATTCGTTGGCGACTGAGGTGACCGGATCCCGTGTCGCCCGCTCGAGGGCCTGCAACTCTACCGCTTTCATCTTCTCGGCCATCTGGTGGCGCTGCTCCAGAGCCTTCATCCGGCGTCGCCGGTCTTCCTTGATGCGATAGGCCAGCGCAAAAGACAGCAGAAGCACTTCGGCCGCAGAACCAAATTGCAGCGCGTGGCTACTGATATCGGTGGAGGCGACCACGCCGAATACACTCAGCAGATAAAGCGCCAGCCCGCCACAGAACAGGAGCCAGGCCGCCATGAAGTAGCGCGCCACGACCACGCCCTGCTGCAGGGCGTAAGCACCAGCGTAGATCACGAACAGCATGGCGGCACCGGACCAGACACCGGCGAAGCGAGCACCGTAGTCGTGCCAGGCGAGGGCCACCACCAGTAACACTGCGGCGCTGCCCATCAGGAAACGGAAAATCTGGTTGATCACCGACGGCACGGCGTTTTCAAACAGTAAGGCCCGCGCGAACATCAGACCGAAGATGCAGCTCAGCAAGGTGCTGACGCTCAGTAGTGTAATACTGTACTGCGGGTCTCCTGGCCACAGATAGACTTTGTCGAGACCGGAAATGGCCAGCATGACGCCAATCACAGAGCCAAGGTAGAGCACATAGAACAGGTATTGTCTGTCCACCGTGCTCAATAACAGGAAGAAGTTGTAGACGAGCAGCGCGGCAAGCAGTCCGAGATAGCCGCCCCAGATCATGATCTGTGTGCGCTCATTGGCTATAAAGTGCTCCGGCTGCCATAGTTCGAGCGGGAGCTGCAATGAGGTGGACGATTTCGCGGATATGAATACCGTCCCGCCGTCGACCAGTTCGGCAGGCAGTTGGAGAACCGGGAAGCGGTTATCTTGCTGGTTCGGCCCAAGATAACCAAACCTCAGCAATCTCTGCATCTCGCCCTGGCTGTTCTGAAAATAGACCGTCAGGTCTTCCAGCAGCGGATACGGCAGCGCAAGTGTTGCATTGTCCAGCGCCGATGAGGCTTCGAAGCGTAGTCGAATCCATACCTCGAACTCCGAAAAACCCAGGTTGACTGGCGCTGCACTCGGATTCGTCTGCCAGTTTTCGAACTCGTCAATGTTCGTTGCATCGAGCGAATTGGAATGGTCAAGGGTATAGGCGACGAATGGATTGAGATTCAGGCGGGAGAAGGCAGAATCGACATTGACGGGCGGCGCGGCAGACACGAGACTGCTGCCGACGCATAGCAGAAGTAGCGTCAGCATTTGACAGCGAATTGTGATCATCAAGAGATTCGACAGCATCCGAATTCCAAAATTGCCAACCTGGTTCTAGTTTGAGCGATGATCAGTAATGCTATGTCTGCAGGAACCTCTGTAGACTGCGCCCGAATTAGAACAAAAAACAAACAGGGGTTTCCAGATAACGGAAACTGAAACATAACTATAGATCATGATCGCGGTCATGTTGCAGGATTTATCTCATCCATGAAGTCGTCTGTAGATTTAAGTAGAGCCGAACAGAGGCGAATGCCTCGACATCAATTTTCCGGGAAAGCCGAACTGGTCATAGACAAGGCGTCTATTACTGCACAAAGCCTGAATATTTCCAGTGACGGTATATTGTTACGTATTCCTGCCGAAAGCGAAATTGCAGCGGCCGGGATCCGCAAGGCTACGCACCTCAATCTAATCATCGACTCACTGCCAGTATCGAACCTCAGAGCCGCTGTCATGCACCGCAATTCCGGCACGATTGGCCTCAAATTCGATACGCTTATTCATTCACATATTCCTGAAGTGGAAATGTTGATTGATCAGCCGCAGAAAAAACGACGCAGCCGATTCGGTTTGTATCAAATGCGCAAGCAGGTCTGGATTCAGGCTAGGCGATGGAGCATTTTCGGCATCAACAAGTTCGCCCGAAATGCAATATTCAGAGCCGTTCAACCCGGCTTCCTATTTGCCGTATATGGAAATAAGAGAGACGTATCACGTTATATCAGCGAAGACCTGCATGCTCGTCTGCCTGATATTTCACTCGGTAACTATATCAGCAAGGGACCTTACAAGGGCTTCGTCGTCGCCTCCAAGTCCTTCGAGCATGAATTGGCTGAAGACTCCAGCAAGGTGATCAAGTATCTCGACGGCCTGCGCAATGTGTGGCCCTCAGTCAACAAGATAGCCCTGGTGGGCCGTTTGCCGACATTCGCCATGAAGGCGCGATATCCAATCGAAGCCCCCTTCGTGGAAGGTTCGCTCGGCACGCGCTTCATGATTCTGGAGCTGGCGAAAGAACTGAAGGCACGCCCTGAGTATCAGCAGGAAACCTCCATCGTCGTACTGGGCGGTGCTGGCCGGATAGGCCGGTCCCTGTGTGATGACCTGGCCAAGTATTTTGATCAGGTCATCGCTTTCGACCGGCGCTACGACATCGACTTCCAGTCCACCGAGCGGATCATGGAGACCTCCAACCCCATGCACCTGGGGGATCACAAGCTGTTCATCGTACTTACGGCCCGCGGTTCGGCAGTGGAAGAGTTCCTGCCCTTCCTGCCCCGTGGTGCCATTCTGGCCGACGACACGCATCCCTCGATCGAAACGCCCCTCCGTCAGGCGCTCAGGCGTCGAGGCATCGAGGTGGAAAAGACCGTTCTGACGAACCCGGAGTTCACCGCCTTTCCAAAGATGCCGCAATGGAGCAAGGGCAGCATTCCCGGCTGCCTCGTCGAGGCGCTTGTCTTGCTGGAAGAGCCTGAAGCCAGCCAGCAAACCATCGAAGAGTTTTCGAAGACCGCCGTACGCCTCGGCTATAAAGCACAGCTCGTCAAGCCTTTCACCCCCGAGTGAAGCCTCCCGCCATGGATGGCGGTCACATCCTGCGTTACAAAGGCTTACAAATAAGTCCTGTCGCAGTCCTCAATTTTGTCAATCTATTACAATTCCCCCCTATCGGGCTCGACCTCCCCTCTCTAGAATTATCGTAGTAAGACTCCTGTTGTATCGTGGCGACTTTTGAGGCAGCGAATTTGGGCGGTAAAGTGAATACGGAACTGGCTCAGGCTGCACAACAGCTGACCGTTTCGACAAAAGTGTTTCCACTGCTTTTCCTTGCGCTTGGTTCAATTTCCACCCTCGCCACCGTCTGGGTATTCGCTGCTGGCGATAGCGGCTATAGCGTTGGCATTCTCGGCAAGCTCTCTGTAGCTGGCGCACTGTGCCTGCTCGGCACCTTTGCGCTCTACCTGTTCCAACTGAACCGCACCCTGTCGCACAGCATTGCAGAAAGCCGGGAACAGGACCTTCGTCTCAAGAAGCTGGGCAAGGCCGTGACCAAGAGTGGTTGTGCCATTGCCATTCTCGACGGTCGAGGCAGTGTCGAATACATCAACCAGCAGTTCGAGGAAACTACCGGCTATTCGATGCAGGAGATCATCGAAAACGGCATGCAGATTCTTCACCCCAAGATTTATGTCAATGGTCACTTGGTCCCCATCAAGAGAACCGAATGGCTTCAGGATGCCTGGGCCAATGAGGTTCAGACCACGCGAAAGGACGGATCGGTCAGTTGGGCCTCGGTATCGGTCTCTGTGGTCGACAATCACGAACTGCCACTGGCGTCAGGAGCCGATCCTGAGCCAAGCAGCAGCGGCAAGACTCAGGGCTATGTCGTCTCCGCCATCGACATCAGTGAATTGAAGAACCTCAATCACGAGATGCAACGTCTGGCCCTCAATGACGAGCTGACCGGCCTGGCGAATCGCCGGCTGTTCGTGGACCGGCTGGAAATGCAGCTGAGAGTCTCGCGACGTGAGAAGAATTCAATTGCCCTACTCTTTCTGGACCTCGACAAGTTCAAGCGGATCAACGACACCCTGGGCCACGATGCGGGCGATCAGCTACTCATCACTGTGGCTGAGCGCCTCAAGCGCTGTGTAAGAGCCAACGACACCGTCGCGCGTTTTGGTGGCGACGAGTTTGTCGTGCTGCTCACGGATATCACGGACCCACTCTCGGTCACGCACATCGCGCAGCTCATTCTGGCGTCGCTGAAACAGCCGATCACGCTGAACCAGCACGAGATCATCGTGTCCACGAGCATCGGTATCACCCTGGCCCCTACTGACGGTCTGGAAGCTGAAAGCCTGGTCAAGAACGCTGATCTTGCGCTGTATCGAGCGAAAGATCAGGGCCGGGACTGCTATCACTATTTCACTGAAGAACTCAACGCCCAGGCAATCCGGCAGCTCGTGCTCGAGCAGGAACTCAGGCTGGCGCTGAATACCAACCAGTTCAGCCTCGCCTTCCAGCCACAATTTGATTTCAAGCAGGGCCGGCTGATCAGTGTAGAAGCACTGCTGCGCTGGAATCACCCGTCTCAGGGCATGGTGTTTCCCAACGATTTCGTCACCGTAGCCGAAGAGACCGGCCTGATCGTGCCTATCGGCAACTGGGTGTTGCGCAACGCCTGCAAGCAGATCAGACAGCTTCAGGTGGTTACTGGACGCAACATCAAGGTGGCCGTCAACCTGTCGATGCGGCAGTTCCATGACGAACAACTCGAGGACAATATCGCTCAGGCGCTACAGTATTCAGGCCTGAAGGCGAAGTATCTTGAGCTTGAAGTGACGGAAAGCATGCTGATGGGCGATGTGGACATGGTCGTGGCGCGGCTGACCAGGCTGAAGTCTACCGGCGTCAGTATCGCCATCGACGACTTCGGGTCTGGCTATTCTTCGCTCAGTTACCTGAGAAAACTGCCTGTCGACGTTCTGAAAGTGGACCGCGCGTTCGTACGCGACATTCCAGAGCAACTGCATGATATGGAAATCACGGCAGCGGTCATCGCGGTTGCACATAAGTTGGGGCTGAAAGTCGTGGCCGAGGGCGTCGAGAATATCGATCAGCGTGACTTTCTGATGATCAACCGTTGCGACTATGCCCAGGGCTTCTTCTTTTCCAGGCCGCTCAGCTACACCGGTCTCAACGAATTCATGCAGCGCAATGAATGCCGCCAGAAGTTTGAGCTGAGCATCTATCCACCTGAAGATATAGCCGGCCAAAGCGGCAGCGAGAGCTGGCTGTCAACCCTGCCCTCGAATACCACGTCACACTGAGATCAGACCCGCGCGGTTCTCTCTGCTGGCCTGAAAATCTCCCAATCCGGCGCCAGCTGCACCGGTGCTGACAATTGCCTCTTGCTCACGGCCAGCGCATCGACTGGTCGGGCCTGGAGCGCCGGGCGCGACCAGTCACCAGAGTCCAGTAGTTGCATGGTCTCGGTTTCAACCTGATCCACCACGTAGAGCTTGCCGTTACTGACGACGAGCGCCCCGAAGCTGAGGCCAAAGATGAAGCGGCAATAATCCATCTTCAACTGCACCAGCTCATGTTCTGCCTTCCTGATCTTGCGTAGCAACAATGATTTGACACCATCTGCATAGACGCCAGGCTGCACATTTCGGCTGTGCGCCTGATCAGTAGCGCGTACGGAGGCCGTCCGCGCCGTATTGGATTGTACCGCTTGCGACATGTCCCACTCCTGGGCTTATTGTGATTATTCTGAGATCACTGGCTGTGTTTGTGTCCCACCCATCCAACTGTATACAAATCGCGGCGTCTATCAAGAAAATTGCGCACGGAGCCTTCATTTCTGATGAATTCGAGCTTGCTGAGGTCCAGATCCACGATGAGCGTCATCTCAGTATTCGGCGTAGTCTCTGACATGATCGCATCGTGGGGGAAGGCAAAGTCAGACGGTGAGAACACCGCGGACTGGGCGTACTGGATATCCAGGCTGTCCACCTGTGGCAAGTTGCCGACGGAGCCTGCAATGGCGACGTAGCACTCATTTTCGATCGCTCTCGCCTGTGAGCACAGCCTGACTCTGAGATAGCCGTTCTTGGTATCGGTCCAGAAAGGCACTACCAGAATCTGTACATCCTGATCTGACATCAGGCGGGCCAATTCGGGGAATTCCGAGTCATAGCAGATCAGGATGCCGATGCGCCCGAAATCGGTATCGAATACCTTGATTTGCTCGCCGCCCTGCATATACCAGTCCTTCTTCTCCGAAGGCGTGGGATGGATCTTGTACTGGCTTTCGATGGTGCCGTCTCTGCGACAGAGATAGGCGATATTGTACAACTCATTATCCTCGAGCACCGGCATCGAACCCGCGACGATATTGATGTTGTAGGAGACTGCCAGCTTGCTGATGTGTTCGAGGATCTGCTCACTGAAGCCAGCCAGGTAACGAATGGCCTCGACCGAGTTCTCATGCTCCTTCAGTCCCATCAGGGGCGCGCAGAAAAATTCAGGGAAGACCGCCAGATCGCACTTGTAATCCGACAGAGCATCAGTGAAGTACTCGAACTGCTTCAGCAGCTCCTCCACGCTCTTGTGTTCACGCATCTGCCACTGCACGCAGCCTACCCGCGCGGTGGTCTTCTTGCGGCCAATCAGCTTCCGCTCCTGCGGCTGGAAATACATGTTGTGCCAGATCAGAAGCGTCGCGTAGCCCTTGGACTCCTTGTCTTCCGGCAGATAGCCTGGCAGCAGCTGCTTGACCTCGAAATCGTTGGCCAGCTGGAAGGTCAGGATCGGGTCGAATATCTCGCGCTTGCTGACTTTCTCTATGTACTCGAACGGCGAAAGCGTATCGGATACAGCCTTGTAACCAGGTATGCGCCCCCCAGCAATGATGGAGCGCAGATTGAGGTTCTTGCACAGTTCCTTGCGCGCTTCATAGAGACGACGGCCCAGCCGCATGCCGTGATAATCCGGGTCGACGAAGATATCCACGCCGTAGAGCACATTACCCTTGGGATCGTGCGTGGTGAGATAATAGTCGCCAGTGATCTCTTCGTAGGTATGCCGATCGCCAAATTTGTCGTAGTCGACGATGGCCGAGAATGCGGCAGCGACGACCTTGCCATTGTCTTCGATACAGATCTGGCCATCGGGAAAGCGTTTCAGCTGACTGCTGAATTCGCGTTTGGTCCAGCTACCGCCAAGATGTGCGTACACACGATCCATGATGCTCCTGACTTCGTCGAAATCGGAGAGTTTGAGACTCCGCAGCAGTAGTTTGTGTTCACTGGTATCGTCGAGAGAAGAGACTTCGCGCTCGTCTGGCTGGTCGTTATCTTTGGTCATGAATGAGTCCTGAATACTGCGAACCGCCCGAAGGCAGCATTGAATGGAAAATCACCAGTCACGGGTGACGGAATCTGGGTGTGCACTGCATGTCAGCGGCTATAACGCATCTGGTAATACCCGGTGCCTTCAGCGACGCGACGGCCTGTGCTGTCAGTCATCGTGCTGACCAGCTCGAAGCTGGCACGGTCGGACTGCCTCATTTGCGCTTCGAGACTGTTCAGGGTCTCGGGCGACAGCTGGCACTCCACGGTCACGTCGGATTTGGCGGCGGCAATGTAAGTAATGTCGAAGCGCTCGAGGATAGGCACGAAGCGACCGCCGAAGTCGAACAGCACGAGCACCCCACCGGGGATTTCGGCCAGCGTGAACAGGGCTCCGGCGTACATCGTGCCGAGATGATTTCTGTTACGCCTCACTGGGACCTGGGCGCGGATATAACCCCGCTCGAGCTCGACAACCCTGAAGCCACAGCGACGCGCGAAGGGAATGGCCAGACCTACAAAGGTATTGACGGCCAGGAGGCCACTGGCACTTCTGAGTCCGCTCAGCGGGAGTGTCTCCGAGGCCATCCACTGTTTGATTCCGCCGTAGACGCTGTGCTGCATGGACATGAACTGCTAAACCCCTTACCAGGCTGATCGATGATTCTGAATTCGCAGACGCCTCTACCCGTCCTGCCACGTATCATAGCGCAATATTCACGCAAGATGCTGTTTCTGCCAGACGGAGTGACCCTGAACTGTAGTGGTTTGTAGCCGACTCCCTTATACTGGTCAACTGAATTAGCACAGCTACTGCATACGAAAACGAAGCCGGAAAAGCTTCGAATCACGCCAGTCAGCAGAGGGGATATCCAGTGATTAGAGTGCTGATCGCAGACGACCATGACCTCGTGCGAGCAGGTCTTGCGCGCATGCTGGAAGACGAGCCTGGCATCGAGGTCGTTGGGCAGGCGGATTCAGGGGAGCAGGCCATTTCGTTTGTCCGCGAACACGCGGTGGACATCATTCTGATGGACATCAGGATGCCGGGCATGGGCGGCCTTGAGGCAATCAAGCGCTTGCAAAGGCTGGATGACAGCGTGCGGGTCATCGTGGTCACAGCCGTTGAGGAAGACCCCTACCCCTCTCGTGTACTCAAAAGCGGCGCATCAGCCTACATTACCAAGGGAGCCGATCTTCGGGAGATGATCAAGGCCATCCGACTGGTGCATTCAGGTCAGCGATACATCAGTCCGGATATTGCCCAGAAAATGGCATTAAAGCCCTTCCACGGCAGCGCTGCCGACAATCCATTTTCGACGCTCTCTGAGCGAGAGATGCAGATTGCCGTCATGGTCGTCAGCTGCAAGAAAGTTCAGGACATTTCAGACCATCTCTGCCTGAGCCCGAAAACCATCAATACCTATCGGTATCGACTGTTCGAGAAACTCGGTATCAGCAGTGATGTCGAACTGACGCTGTTGGCTGTTCGTCATGGCATTGTTGACGAAAGCAAGGTCGAGGGGTTTTGACGATACAGTGAGCGACAGTGATACCACTGCGTTCGACGCCCGCGCCTTTCTCAGGCAGGCGCCGCAGGTGCCGGGCGTGTACCGGATGTACGACGCCAGCGACAGCATCCTTTATGTAGGCAAGGCGAAGAACCTCAAGAACCGCTTGTCGAGCTATTTTCGTGGCTCCGGCCTCGCACGTCGCACGCAGGCCCTGGTCGAGCGCATCGCCGACGTTCGCTACACCACCACAACGAACGAAACCGAGGCGCTGCTGCTCGAGCAGAACCTCATCAAACGCCTGCATCCGCCATTCAATATCCTGTTGCGGGACGACAAGTCCTACCCTTACATTCTGCTGTCGGATCACCCGCGCCATCCGTCGCTGACGCTGCGCCGCATCCGTCGCAAGAAATCGAGCTACAAGGGACGTTATTTCGGCCCCTATACCAGCGCCCACGCGGTCCGCGAGGCGCTGACGACCCTGCAGAAAGGCTTCGGCATCCGTTCCTGCTCCGACAGTTACTACAGCAATCGGCAGCGGCCCTGCCTGCAGCATCAGATTGGCCGCTGCAGCGCGCCGTGCGTCGACCTCGTCAGTGAGGACCAGTACGCCACGGACATGCAGCATGCCGTCATGTTCCTGCAGGGCAAAAAGCCTGAACTGATGGCGGCACTGATGGCGCAGATGCAACAGGCCGCCGACGAGCTTGATTTTGAACGCGCCAGCGTGCTCAGGGATCAGATTGCCTATCTGCGCAAGGTACAGACACACCAGGGTATCGAAGCTGGTGTGGCCTCCGATGTCGATCTATTTGCAGCGGTCATCGAGGGCGGTGAAGCGCTGGTCTACGGTGTCTTCGTTCGCGATGGTCAGGTCATTGGCTCGCAAAGCTTTCACTTCAAGGATATCGTCAACTCCATGGACGATGATGAGTCAGCCAGCGAACCCGAGGCTGCACTGCTGCGAGACTTTGTGGCGCAGTACTATCTGGCGGACCACCAGGTCCATGGCCTGCCCCGCGAGATTATCACCTCCAGCCCCATTGAGGAGGCGGAAGCGCTGTCTGCCGCCATTCGCGAACAGTCCGGCATGCAGATTCGACTTGCCCATGCCGTGAGACAGGATCGGGCCCAGTGGCTGAAGCTGGCCCAGCAGAACGCCCAGCAGCAACTGACGCTGAAACTGGACACGCAACAGGCCGTGGCGGCGCGCTGGCAACAGCTCAGCGATACCCTTGGCTTCGAGACGCCGATGCTGCGTATGGAATGCTTCGACGTGAGCCATACCTTTGGCGAGGCGACTGTTGCCTCCTGTGTCGTCTTTGATGCCTCAGGGCCGGTCAAATCGCAGTACAGACGCTTCAATATCACCGGCGTGACCGCGGGCGATGACTACCACGCCATGGAACAGGCCCTGATGCGCCACTATAAACGCATGAAGGAGAGTGACATCGGCCTGCCGGATCTTCTTATTGTCGATGGCGGGAAGGGTCAGCTCACCATGGCCGAGAAAGTGTTTCAGGAACTCGGCATCGATGATGTATTATTATTGGGCATCGCCAAAGGCGTGACCAGAAAGCCTGGATTCGAGACCCTGATACTCGGCTATAGCGGCAAGATCATCACGCTACCGTCCCACTCAGCTTCGCTTCATCTGCTGCAGAACATTCGTGACGAGGCCCACCGTTTCGCCATCACTGGCCACCGGAACAAACGCAGCAAGAAAATGGGTGAGTCGGTACTCGATGATATTCCAGGTATCGGCCCTAAAAAGCGACGTGACCTGCTGAACTACTTCGGCAGCGTCAAGGGCATAGCTGGCGCGAGTATCGAGGATCTGCAGAAAGTTCAGGGCGTCAGCCAGACGCTTGCCAAGTCGCTTCACAATGCATTTCGCGAGTAATAGTTGTCCATCATGTTTCTGAATTTGCCGAACACACTTACACTGGCTCGACTGGTGCTCATCCCGATCATCGTGCTCGTGTTCTACCTGCCCTACACCTGGGGCCCCTTTGCCTCTGCCATCATCTTTGCCTTGGCCTGCTTTACTGATTGGCTCGATGGATATCTGGCCCGCCGGCTGAACCAGTCGACGCCCTTCGGCGCATTTCTGGACCCGGTGGCCGACAAGCTGATCGTTGCCGTAGCGCTGTCCATGCTGATTGAGTTGCATGCCTCGATACTGCTGACCATCCCGGCCATGGTCATTATCGGTCGTGAGATCGTCATTAGCGCCTTGCGTGAGTGGATGGCCGAAACCGGGAAGCGTGCGAGTATTGCAGTATCAATGATCGGCAAGATCAAGACCTTCGTGCAGATGGGCTCAATTACCGTCCTGCTGGCCTTTGATCCCGATCACGCTGGTGCCGTCTTGGGCCTGGGCCTACTCTATTGTGCTGCGGTACTCACGCTCTGGTCCATGCTGCTCTACCTGCGTGCGGCCTGGCCTGACCTGACCAGCAATCGCGCCATCGGTCGCGACACTGATTCCCCTATATGACTCCGGGGCTGCCATGCCACCCCACCAAGGAACTTCGATGGATATGAAACCCGCTCTGAATGTGTTCGGCGAACAGCTTCAGCCGTGCAGTACCTCACCGATGACCGGTTTCTTTCGGGATGGCTGCTGTAATACCAGCAAGCTCGATAGCGGATCACACACCGTATGCACGCTGCTTACGGCTGAATTCCTCGACTTCTCGAAGCGACAGGGCAACGACCTGAGTACACCTCGGCCGGAATTCGGCTTTCCGGGGCTGAAGCCTGGAGATGGCTGGTGCCTGTGTGCCAGCCGCTGGCGCGATGCCTTCCGGGCGGACTGTGCGCCCCGGGTTCGTCTACAGGCCACACATCTTGCTGCCCTGGACATCGTGCCACTGACCGAACTCAAGCAGCACGCAGCAGATCTCAACTGATCGCTTGACATAGCGGCGCCCAATGCCAGCCATTAGTACAATCTATTTGGTTTTCACCAGCGAATGAGCGATCTTGTGGTATAGCGATTTGACGACAGGCAGTCGGTCAAGCATAACGTTGGAATGGCAGTATGCATCTCGGAAGCGCATTGCGACATCTCAGGAAGTCGAAAGGATTAACACTGGCGGACATTGCGCTAAGGGCTGGCTCGCATGTTGGCAACCTCTCTCGAATCGAGCGGGGGTCAACCATGCCCAGTATGGATTTGTTGTATCGTATAACTGCATCGCTCGATGTCAGCGTCTCAGACGTGTTTTTCATAGTCGACAACCGCGAGCCAGATGAGCTACAGCTGGCTCTGAACTCGCTCTATATTGCCTTGCCTGACCGGGATCGAGAACTTCTGCTCGCGTTTGGCAAGTTGCTTCGGGATCAACAGGATCTACCGGCTACTGCCGATGCGGTCGCGCTGCCAGGCATGTTTGTCGATTCGACCAGCGCCGCCTCAGATTCTTAAGGCGCGCCCGCCGTGGGCGAGTAATGCGACCACTTGCTCGGCCATCTGCGCCAGCGGCAGAATGTGAATCACGGCGCCTAGTACTATGGCCTCTTTTGGCATGCCAAATACCACGCAGCTCGCCTCGTCCTGGGCAAAGGTGGTCGCACCGGCATGTTTCATACTGAGCAGTCCGGCTGCGCCGTCGCGGCCCATGCCTGTCAGAATGACGCCAACCGCATTACGACCAACATGCTCTGTCGCCGAGTCAAACAGCACATCCACTGAAGGCCGGTGCCGGTTGACCGGGGCCTCGTCCGACAGCGCGATGAGATAATTGGCGCCACTTCGGGCAATGCGCATGTGATACCCACCTGGGGCGATATAGGCGTGACCAGGCAGGACCCGCTCGTGATCTTCGGCTTCCTTCACCCGTACGAAACCTCCAGATAAACCCGAAGGATGTCCTGATAATCCTGAGCCAGCTCTCTTACAGCCGCCTCATCGGTTTCGGTGCCAGCTTCAGTAGGAGCCGGTGTCAGACTGGCCACTAGTTTATAAACAAGACACAGCAAGGCCACCACGCAAGCCAGTTGCACGATACCAGCCAGTATCGAGACATCGCCGGACCAAAAACTGATGACTATCGTCAGCACGGCCAGCACGACGATGGGAACGGCAAACGTCTTGTAGCGCTTGATGATCATCATAAAATCCGAATGCTTGATATGGAGCGTGAGCTGGCGGCACAGGCAATACTGATTCAGCACCAGAATGCCGGCTCGCGAAGCCAGTGAAGGGGTTCAGCGCCGGTCTCGACGTCTGTTATTCGAAGTTTAGATGTGATCAGAGGGCTGTCACTCGACAGAAGAAGAACACAGGAAATATAAAGAAGAATTAAAAAATGCAAGGCGGGCAAAAAGCGCTGCCCGGCCATCAACCAGGGGCAGCGCTCCGATGTCGAATGCCGAACTCAGGATCGTTATGTACGAATAGCCCTGACGCCCACCACGAGAAGCGTTATTGCGGTCAGCGGCAGGACATACCAGGTCATGGCATGAGCAAACTGATCGACCACAGGGGCTCCAGTGGCGAACAGGACCACGTAGGCGGTGTAGGCGATGTAATATGCAAAAAACAATAGGCCTTCCCAGCGGTTGATAACATAGCCGGAGAAGAAGATCGGCAAACAGGCCAGAGCTACGGCGATCATGACCGGAAAGTCGAAGGCGAGCGCGCTTTCGGAAATAGCCAGCGGGATGGGAGACACCAGTGAAGCCAGTCCGAGAACGGACAGCAGGTTGAAGATATTACTGCCAACTACGTTACCCACGGCAATATCGCGCTCACCCTTGATGGCAGCCATGACCGACGTGGCCACTTCAGGCATCGAGGTCCCTGCCGCGATCACCGTCAGACCAATGACGAGCTCAGAGAGACCAAAAGCACGGGCGAGATCGACCGCACCGGTTACCAGGAAGTCTGAACCGAGTAACAGCAGCCCGAGACCAACGCCGATGAAGGCGAGATTCACGAGCCAGGCATACTGGCCGGGCTTTTCATTCAGTCCGAACTCATCAGCAAACTCGTCGTTGGCGGCCGATTGTTCCTTCCGGCTGCTGATCACGAGATAGGTCGTGTATATGATCACGAGACCAAACAGGATCGCCCCGTCGAGCCGCCCAAGTTGACCATCGAAGCCCAGCGCCACGACCAGTACACTGGCAGCGATCATCACCGGCACATCGAGCCGTATAAGCTGGCGCGACACTACCAGAGGAATGATCATGGCTGACAGGCCGAGAATGAAAAGAATATTGAAGATATTACTGCCGATGACGTTGCCAATGGCGATGTCACCCTTTCCTGCATAAGCGGATTGTACACTGACCGCCATTTCAGGAAAGCTGGTACCAAAAGCGACTACGGTCAGACCAATAACCAGCGGTGAGATACCGAATATGCCAGCCAGCTTGGCTGCGCCACGAACCAGGACTTCTGCGCCTGCCACCAGCAGCACCAGGCCACCGACAAGATAGATGATTGTCATTAACATGAAAAGTGTCGACCCCTTGAGACCTTAATCAGACTGCGACATCCAGCGTGGACGTCGTCAGCCACATAGACATGATATTGACCCCATGTAGTTACGGGGCCGAGGGTGCGGAGTATCATTGAGGATCGAGGGGGAGCGCAACAGATTCTGGTGCCAAAGCCGAAAGAGTGCCCGGAGCCGGAATCGAACCGGCACGGAGTTGCCTCCGAGGGATTTTAAGTCCTATTCCACAAATACATAACCGTATATTTTTATTAGGCATTCATTACATGAAATATTATATATCAATGACTTATGTTAGATTACCGTCTATTAATTGCTAAAAATAGCGTGCATATACGTTGCAAATACTATAAGCTAGCCCTGTACTGATGCATGTGCGATGCAAGAATTTCGAGCGTTTCACCCCTCATTACGATCCTTCTCGAGGTTCCTTAATGGCTACAAGCAGAGCCCTTGTACTTTCCAAAACCCTCATAGACAAGCTTGAGCCGGAGGACTCGACCTACGAGATTCGAGACCTCTCAAAATACGCGAACGGACTACATCTAAGAGTTAATCCGGGCGGCACCAAAACCTACTTCGTCGCCGGTAGAATCCGAGGAGCCAAAACCTCAGGACGCTTCACTGTCGGCAATGCTCAGCGAATAAGCTTAATCAAAGCTCGACAGCTTGCAAGGCAGCATCACGAAAACATGACAGCCGGAGTCAATCCGGCCAATGCGCAAAAGTTTGACGAGCTGAAAGATGTTTCTCTCCTGAAATGCTTCGAGGATTTGTTGATGTCCAAAGGTCTGGTCAATAACGGACGAATCGAGAAAGAATTGAAGACAGAGGTTTTTAAGGGCGGCATCAAGATGCAGATCAGTGAATCATCATTCATCAAGATCCCATTCAAGCCATCTGGAGTGCGTCCATTGACCATTTTGGACTACCACAAGTCATTTCGATACACGCCAGCTAAGCTCATGAAAAAGCCACTGCGACAGATATCCGGACTCGATGTGAGCGAAGCTCACAAGAGAATAATGGAGAACACTAGGGGTGAAGGAAGATCTGCAGATAAATGGGCCGGCTTGATTAGGATGCTGTTCAAGTTCGCTCAAAGCAAATATCAAGATAGCGAACATCGACCGATCATTACGCATAACCCCGCGACCAATGTCGATTGGAGCATCGAAGGCGGACAAAGCGCAAAGAACAAAGAAGCTATCCCTGCGAAAGATCTTCCTGCGGTCTGGTTGGCGCTAGAGACCTTGAAGAGCTATGGTGACTCTAACCCAAAGAGCAAGAACCACTTCACGGCCTGGTCATATTTCAGGTTCGTGATGTTTACGGGGCTTAGGCTCACGAGCGCCCTTGAAACAAAATGGAGCCAGGTCAATTTAGAGCGCGGTGTCGTTGAGTTCTACGACAGTAATGCTGAATTGATGAAGGGTGGTAAAAAGTTCTGGCTGCCGCTGTCATCGCAAGCCAGAGAATTGCTGGTTGAAATCAAAAGTCATCAAGACCGGAGCGGCATTAATTGCGAATACCTTTTTCCGGGAGCCGATGGCAAGAGTCATCTCAGCGAGCCCAAAGACTGGGTTAACAAATGGAATGAAGCTGCTAGCATCTCAATGAGATTTTCGCTGCACACTTTGCGACATACGTTTAATACTATTAGCGTAGCTGCTGGCGTTAACCCATGGGTTATAAAGCGACTGATGAACCACACAAGTAGAGAGAGCGCGGACATTACATCAGGCTACTTCACAAGTGAGGAGGCTATCTTGCGCCGAGGCTCGCAAGCTATGGCTGATGAGTTGTATAGACTTGTCGGAGAGCGACAAGTAGTCAACGCTGACACATCTGGATTGGTATCTGAAGACATAGCTGAAATGGCTGTTGATATTGCGGGGCGTCAACAAGTGAATGTTCAGGACTTGCTCAGAAAATGGATCAGGTTCGGATCATTGATTGAAAGCTTTGCTGATACTGCGACAATCAAGCAGCTTAAACACACAGCTAAGAGCCTAGATAACGGGAGCAAGTAGTGACTCCACACTGGTCTCATCCTCGCTTGCGAGGTGATTCAAGATTAAACAGCTATATCTGACTTCTTAGTGTTTAGTCGTTCGATATCTTCTCTTATGCTATCGAGCTGCTCTTCAAGCTTCTTCTGTTGTATGAGTAGTCTAGCCGCTTTCTCTTCTCTGTTGTCGCGCTTCTCTAAGTAGCGCATGTACTTCCTGTGTTCTCTCTCTTCTTCACTATATATCTGCTCAAGTTCGAATATCTCATCGTTCGCTTTGGCTAGCCTGGTTTCTGCCTCTTCTTTTGTCATGTAGACGTGTTTCGCCTGCCCGCTGCCCTTCAAGAACAGTCTTAGCTGCCTTGCCTCAATTCTCACATCATTCAGTTCAAGCCATACTTTCTCATGTGTTGGCAGCTTATTATAAAGCGGCGCTATCTCCGCTTCCGCTTTGCTGATTTTGTTATTTAGATATTCGATCTTCTCAGCTTTGCTCATGGGTTTCCGCCCAGGCCCAGAAAGTTGCTCTTGCTCATAAACTTGTTCTGCATGACTGATCTGCATCTGCACTCGTCTGATGTATTTCTTTAGATACGTGATCTTGTCGTGAGCCTTCCTGCCAGGACTCTCGTCCTTCGCAAATTCAATAATGCTGTCTTCGCTGCAATGATCCATACTGTTGTCGGTTTCGAACGCTCGGAACTCAGCTAGGGCTTTATTGTATTTTTGTTCTGCTTCGAATCTAATTTTTGATAATTCTTTTGGTGGGCGACCCGCGTTGTCGTTCGCGATTTGAACGCGCTTGTCATCGTGCTCATCTGCAAATTCGCAAGTTAGCGATCGCTGCCATTCGCGATACGCTCTCGATGCTGCTGACTTGAGCTTCTCCAGCGTCGTCTTCTTAGGTCTTCCGGCTCTTGACATTTCGTACACCGCCCACCAATCAAGTCGCGACTATAGTTGACCGTGTAATAAATGTCAAAAATGTTGTTCGGGTGATACTATGATCCATTTTCTGATCACGAAAGTTAAAAAAATACTCACCATGTAAAAACCTCGGATATTATCCGTCAGTTTTCGCGATCATGATATCCAGGACCATTCTCACGCCATCTCACTTCCTTCCGCACAATACCCTTAGAACTATCACACCAAACTAAACTCTAATGTTGTATGCTTTTTGCTCAATTGATGCGATAATATATATGGTTGAGCGAAGTACTGAGTGCGGAATTAAAAAAAAGCTTGGCCAGCTATGTTTTCAATCCTAATCAAATAAGCTTCGCTCATCTGATTACTCTTGAAAACTCTGGATGCTCACACCCGCTGGGTGCTGCGCTCTATGAATACCATAATAAAAACAAAGATAATAATAAGAAAAGGTACTGATCAATGAGCAAGAAAAAAAAGAATGGTCGACCAGTAGTAGCGCCAGAGCTTAAGAGGTCGCTAGATGTTCGCATGTATGTTTCGCAAGAGGAAATGGAGCAGCTACTCAGGGATTCGAAGTCCGCGGGCTTCATAATGCTTTCCAAATATTTCCGCGACGTCATGTTGACTAAGTCACGTAAGAGCAAAGCCCCTGAAAAAGCTGATTTGATCGAGCAGCTAACCAAGACCACACGTCTAGCGATCGCTGCAAGCAAGAAGAGCGACGCAGCAGATGAAGTCAAGCAGATCACAGCTGAACTGCTAAAAGCCAATAAGGCGCTCGCAAAGTTTATCCGGAGCGCACAATAATGATACATAAGAAGAAAGAGTTCAGCCCGGATGCGTTAGGTCGTCTCAAGTATATCTATGGTGCAAAACACGAACATAAAGTAGAGCACGTTCGCCCAATCCAAGGATCTTGCTTTGCTGAACCTGTTATCGAGTATGACGAGAAGGGAAAGATAGCTTCGATCGATTTCGATGATGTGAATGACGAACTTGAAATGCAGGGCCTTCTGCACCAGGGCAAAGGTGAGAAGCTTTATTCGCACTATATTATATCGTTAGCGCCCGGTGAGAAGTTAACAGACGAGCAGTGGTCGGATGTGCTGCAGGATTATATGGGTGCAATGGGCTACGACGCAGCATTAACAAAATACACTGCGGTGGTTCATGGCGATACCGATCTAGAGCACATGCACATCGTCGCTTGCAGGGTTGTTTCGGAGCTCGGGGGACCGTTGGTAGATGACACCAACGACTATGATCTTGGTCTGTCGTCAATGCGCAGGCTCGAGCTCAAGTATGGTTTGCGAGTTGTACCGAACCCGGAGGACAATTTCGGAAAGGATTACAGCAAAGACGAAATGAAGGGTTACGGCTCGCGTGATAATGCAAAAAATGCTGATGAAGGGTCTATCATCCGCGCGCGCATCAACGATCTATGGGCTAAGAACAAGCCAGTGACGTTTGAAGACCTGGCGCTGTCTCTTAAAGAAAAAGGCGTTGACATCAAATGCCGCCCGGGCTCCCCCACCCCATCAGGCATCTGCTACAAACTGACAGCTTCAGACAACTGGATCAGCGGCACACGCATCAAAAAGACGCGTCTAACATTCGAGAAGTTGATGTCTAAAGAAGGCATTGACTACGCACCAGCCCGCGACGACAAGTACCTAGCGCTCAGCGGTGTATTGCTTGGGCTCAAAGACATGCTTGCGTTGTCCCCAAAGGAGCCAGCAGCGTTGACTCCGAAAAAGTCTCCCGATTTGGCTTCAACTGTTGCGCCCAAGAAGAGGGCTCCTCGGAAGCTTGCTCCGGTCGAAATCATTTGCGGCTACCGAGTTTATATCCCGCTCAACAACTTGCACCTGAGCGCTGCTGAGCGTAACGGGCTTGAGATGCCACTTTACAAGTCGACCACGAACAAGAGAGCGACTTACACGAGCTGGGATTTCATTTTGAATATGGCAGCGAACTTTTCAAAAACGAAGAGGGAGCGAGCGCTTGAAGCGCAGATGGCTGAGCTGCTGCGCTTTGTCGAAGAGATGATGAAACTGCTGTTCGGCACATTACCCAGCGAGTCGGTTTTCATCACGCATGGAGCCGAAGCTGAACAAATTTACGGCATTAATAAAGTCAAAGAGCGGGAGGTGAAGGATGTTCAGGACAAGAAAGCCAAGGAGATTGCAGACGAGATCAAGAAAGAAGAGCAGTGGATTGATGGGGCAAGGCTTCAAGAGATCCCTGGCACCCGCTACGACTGGGATGCAGATTGTTCGATGGCTCTAGTGCCGCGCGAATTCCAGCAGACCTGGCGGTAAATCCTTCAGTTCGCCGATCATTCGAAGTCGGCGAGCTCCTTACTTAATGACAAAATAATAATAAATTGTCGTTTCACTTCCATATTAATGTCAGCAGGTTGCCTATTCCAAGCTAGTACTGGGCACAATCTGATTAGCAATAATAGGGCACCATAATATGATCACCTTTCTGATCATCAAAGAATACTCTCAATTATTACCAAATTAATTGTATACATTACCATCAATTGTGGGATAATAATAGTGTAAGTTTTATACAACTCAACAACAATAAAGAAGGAACACCCTATGTACGCACGTCTTAACTCAAAAGCCACGTCTTTTAATATCTACCAGTCCAGGTCAGAATTTGACGGTCTAGTCGAGCACAAGGGCCGCCCCCGAAAAATATATCGCACTGACAACAACAAGCTTGCTGAGATCGACTTATCTGCCGATATCGACGCTCAGCTTGATACGGTCGTTTTAAGCTGTGGTGGACAGATCAGTAAATCAAAAGTCAAAACTTTCTCAAGCTGGGCCAGATCACAAGTCGAATTGATTGAGAAAGCATACTTGCATAATGCCAAGCTGGGCCTCTTCGGCGGTGTGCCGGTGATTAGGACCGGAAAGCGCGATGATGACAAATATTCATCTGAGTCATGCTACGTCGCATCGAGCAAGATCGGAGAGTTTTCTGGCGTTATCAAAGATGCTAAGCGTATTGAACTGCCAGACTCAACAGAAAGTGCACCTAGTAATCTAGACAGCGAGATTGATGCAATGATCGCTGCAGGCCGTTTAGACGAGCTCTGCGACCCCATCATTCAAGGCTTGCTCCGTCGCATGAATTCTAGCCATGGAAAAGTTCATGAGATCTTTTCAGATGAGCAAACGCACAAGCTTTATGTAGCTGAGCGACAGCTTTATTATTTTGTAACTCGCGGGCTCAGTCGTAAAAACTCAGACTTGCAAGTCTCTACAAAGCATGCCGCTGAAGAAAAGTTTAAGAATCTTAAGCAGACCCGTGCGGGCTACTGTCTCTGTAAAGTTAAAGCGATACTCACTCTAAAGCTCGAAGCAGAGTACAAAATTCTTAAGCGATAAGACTTCGGTCCGTCCCAAGCAGGGGCTTTACTACTAAAAACAATAAAAGGAATCAAAATGAATATTATCAAAGTTAAATTAGAAGATGACGATTTGCACGTATATTTGACCAACTGGTCTGAAGATCAGGATCTGTCTGACGACATGACGTGCGCCATACAGACTATTCGCAAATGCATCTGCATGCATGAAGTGATCGCTGTTGAAGTTGAAGTTTACAGAGGTGGGTCTAGAGCGTATGAACCGACTGACGAAAACGGATGGATTGAGGCACTAACTGCACTCGCCGAAGCTTCTGGCGCTCTGCGGCAGGAAATTGAGCAACTGATAGGTCTGCATGAGCTGCCGTTTGGAAACGATAAATTACAGGACCTGATCGATGCAGCCAAACACGACGATTGGACAAACGAACGTCTGACCCATCTAGTTAACGTAAAGATGAGTCACCTGCTAGCGCGAGGCGCAAGAGGCGATAGCGCATCAATGAAAGCACTCATTCGATTGATCCTCGGTCCCGCCGAAGTCGCGGTCCCGACAGGAGTACCCAGGGCGGTCCCAACCTACCTCTCACTCGTTAAATAGTGGTGGATCAAAATGGGAACAATAGTTCCCTTTTCGACATACTGGCAAGCCCCTACTTTTCTAGACGCCTGATAGCTCC
>NZ_BAABBO010000006.1:0-12839 GCF_039538005.1 Allohahella marinimesophila | reverse complement strand
ATTAACCAGACGGGACACTAGTGCACTCCACACTTTTTCGATCGCTGACCAGTTATGCCATCGGTGGTATAGGCCTTGCTCGTTGGCCTCATTTAACCACGGAGGCTTCTGAGAATCATACTGCAGAGGCATTTTGGAAGAAGGTTTCCATAACGAATCGGCGGATCGGCACCGGATCTAAGAGCCGTCCGAGCACCAGCACATAAGCGACGTTAGAGTCGGCACAGCTGTTCATTACTTAATTTGGTGGAAGGTCAGACCAAATGCAATATCAGGCAGAGTCCATTTACGGGCACCTCTTCGAGAATGAAGCCA
This sequence comes from Allohahella marinimesophila, assembly GCF_039538005.1. Taxonomy (NCBI): domain Bacteria; kingdom Pseudomonadati; phylum Pseudomonadota; class Gammaproteobacteria; order Oceanospirillales; family Hahellaceae; genus Allohahella; species Allohahella marinimesophila. The sequence continues at coordinate 12,524 of NZ_BAABBO010000006.1, read as the reverse complement.
AGCTGACCTTCTCACCTAGTTCAGCTTAATGAGGTGTGAGATACGACGTAGAGTCCGAGCGACAAAGCGTATTATGAACGAAATTAATTCAGTGATTTCCTCTTAATATCCGACACTTACAGACCATAACTCACAAAGTTTTACGGTAAAACTCACTCCCCGAATTCTATCGAGCTATTCTACAACGTCCGCCGGCGGCATGGGACGAACAGACAGCCGTCTACAACAGTATGTGAAAATCAGGTTCATGATATGGCTGCGGAGTATCCACAAACTAGGGGCGACTCACTATTTGGCAGCAATCTTCGAACACTGACGGATCTGCCAATGAACCAGTACCGTGCTCACGCAAAAATGCCAGATAGGAAGCCGGCACTTTATAGCCACTCATCTCTTCGAATAGCTTTGCCTGTTCTTCATAATCTGATACTCCATGACGCCGTCCAACATACTTGAGCTTCAAGACCGACCTCCAATGCTACCGCTGATCATATTCACTATTAGCGCCTGGATCTCTGAGCTCCGTACACTTAGAAGGCCAGTCCGACCAGATTCCAATCCACTCCCATAATGCGGCAGCGTAGCCGCAAGTCCCCTCAAACGATAGTTCAACTACGGCCCAGTCGATGAAATAGGCTCTCTTGAACCTGGTGCGAACTCCATAGGCAATCTATGGTCACTCTGAATTGAGTGGCAACAGGCTTTGCCGTTGCTCCGACTCAAGCCAGAGCAGGAGCGTATTGGTGAGTTCGCCAAAAACCGCTAAATTTTAGCTAGCTTCCTAGCACTGGTTCGAACGGTTCTCCATTTTCATAAAATCCTTTTCCGAAGGCTACGACTTGCCAAGCTGCCTTGAACGGATGCTTCAAATTTGTCTCCTTTAATCGGGAATGCGCTAGTGACTTTAGATCCGGGATACTGCAATAGGCTTCAAGAATCGCTGTATCCTTTGGCCACACATAGGTCCGTCCACTTGCCGTTGTGGGGCCTTGTAAGAGTGTAGAGATGAAGACATCCAAAGTAGGATCGTTCCGCTGCTCATATTGGAATACCAATTTGCATGCATCCGAGCTGTAAGAGGGCAGGTTAAAAAGAACAAGGCCAGGTTCGCAAAGGCTTAACAATCGGTTTTTTTCTGACGCTCTCGTTATGTTTTGAACGAGCTCCCTTTCAAGCTCAACTGCATCTGGGAGTGGGAAATCATAGATGTCTTTAACTGTAGTTTTCTCCAGCCATTTCCCAAGGCCGCTAAATCGCATTACAGCAACCGAGAGCGACAAAGGATCTCTGATGATCATGAGGCTTATCTTGAAAGTCTGGCTGGAGGTAAGATTCCGTAGCAATTGATCAATTGTTTTGCTGGCGGTCAAGGCTAGATTGCCGAATGTTGGGACATCTGGATGATTGAATGGATGCTGATCGACCGCCTGAGCAACAGATAAGGCTAAGCCCTCTAAACAATCGAAGTCCTCGGAAAGTAGGAACTGACTGTCACCAAGCAACTTCAGAAAATCAGGGCAGTTCTGAGCTGTAAGCAGTGCAATGACTGAGTCTCGTTCGGCGGGCTGAGAGATATACTTCTTGATGCTCATTAAACTGATAGTTTCAGCGTCGACGCTGGCTTGCAGCGCGATGGTCAGTCCACGCACCGAGCCAATATGACCTTCTGCATCCCGGATGTCGTAAATTCCGTGCTGGTCGCGCTCGCTTACGTACGGGAACAGAAACTGCACCAGGCTGATCGTAGCCTTGGGCTGTGGTGAAGCCGTCAAAACTTTGTACAAGGCGTCCCTACTACTCTGATCTTCAGCCTTATCAAGTGGAGATGAATATCTGGAAAGCTGCCCTACAAACCATTCAGGGTTCCCCTGAATGAGCGAAAACACAGCTGGTGCCTTCTGCTTAAGCGCTTCGAGGCCTATGATATCTGACAAAGCAAGTTCGCCTCGGAGCGAAGGCTCAATAAGCTCCACGGCATTAAATAGACGGGCGATATCACGAGGGGTTTCAAGAAGTTCTCGGAGGCCGTCGTGATACATTTGCTGTAGCCGTGTCTCGGCTTCGGAAAACTGGGCGGGCTGAGCTTCAGGATTCAGTCGATCAGTCGCAGCGCTCATCAGCTGAGCATGTGCCGCTGCCGATATTTTGGGAAGGGTCTGGCGTACCTGAACAATCTTATCGAGGTAAGTTGCCGCCATTGGTATCTCGAGAGATTTCAATGCCCGAATAACGTAATCTGGATCCCATGCCACTATGTAGCCGACGTTTTGGAAATCCCCGACAGCTTTGATAATGCGGATCATTTCATAGACTTCAGGTGCTGAGAGTCGATCGATATCATCTATGAAAACAACGACTGACCGATCATAGGCTTTCAACGCTTCCTGTACGGCTTGCTTCCGACTTTCTAAAGTCGATTCTTTCATTGTGGCTATTTTACCAGTAGCTTCGCCTCCCTTCTTCGTTAACACTTTCGCTAACGCCGCCAGAGGTGCCGCGCCGGGTATGAGGGCCACGATGTCAAACAATTCTGAGTAAGCATCCAGAGCAGCAGCGATGGACTTGGCTTTAGTGTTACTGTCTCGAAGCTGGATGGCTGTCCCGAGTGATGTCAGGAAGAGTTGTAATAGCGCATGACGGTCGCCTATCAGCCAAGGTTCAAAGTTGATACACACTGGCCTAGACGAAGTTGGCCGAGCCCCTAGCTCTGCTTTTATCATATTCAGTACCGAGCTCTTGCCACTTCCCCATTTGCCCTCAATGGACACAACGAAACCCCTCGTCGGCGATAGCTGATCAATGAGGCTGGTGACGCGCTTCACGAAACCATCACGCATTAATAGATCGTTGTCGGCAGCGGTCTCTGGCTCTAAGGGCTGATCAAGCCCAAGGCTCACGCTGTAGCTATTGATATTCATAAAAAGGTCTGCATGGGCTGAGCTCCGGCGATTATGTCTGCTGCTTAAAAACCACGTTTTCCAACTGCGTTCATTTGCTGATGGTGGTCCAGCGGTGCCTGCCGCCGGTCATCCGAATTTCCCTAAGAACGGGGAATGAGCTGGCGAAGATCAGCACGATAACGCCTGGCCCCGGCAAATGGCTGTAATAGCCCCCGCCCAACAATGTGATGGCGTATCCATGCCATTCCCCTTCTTTATGCTGCTGTCCATTCCTCAAACTCCCATACTGCCTGCTCTACGGCCCTGTCTTTTAATTTGCATGTGGTGCGAAACTTGTCCGAAAGCCAAGCGTAGCATCGGTCACGCTGAGTTAAGCACGCAGGACCCAGCGCATAAGCAAAGCCACCAGTGGCGGACAGACACCTACAAGAAAGAAGCCTTCCCAGCGTATCCCTTGCGCCGGAATAGATAGATCGAAAATGAAGTACACGGCGGCTGCGGCAAGCAGCCAACACACGCTCAAGGCTACAATGGCTCGATCAGTCCTATTCATGCCGTGGGCTCAGCGCTATTTCGGCTGAAGCCTGTTGCAGCCTTCCCTTTAAGGAAATTCGCCATCGCACTGCAAATTACTAAGTAGTATTTAGCATCGCTCAGATCAACCGCTTGCATTTCCTCCGCTTTAGTAGAGCCGTGACGAACTCCACCAGTCTGGCTGGCTCCCCCATACAGCGTCTTGAACCCCGCGACCGCCGTTTTACTAACAGAAGGACATTGCCGATGAAGCTCATCAAGGGCCTCACCGAGCGATGCATTGGGCTTGGCGCTTAGAACCTGAGCTGTGCTTTCGAGCCCAGAGAGTGATTCTTGAATACTTTTTCTGAACTGAGGGGACTGGCGGTCAGAGAGCAGCTGCAGAGCATTTCTGAAATGCTCTGCAGCTCCACAAACAACAGCATTCTGTATGCTTTCTTCTACTGCTAGCGCTTCATGTTCATCGGTAATCGGCGAGATCAGTCGGTTGACAAGGCGATAGCCGGATTTTTCTCTTTCCAGTATTTTATTGAATATGTGGCTGTAAGCTTTCCAAGCGCCAGTTCCGGTGTTCTTGCTTTTATAGAGCCATTTACAGACGAACTCGATGAAGTCGTAGACTTGGAACCATTCGAGTTTGCCATAGATGCTTTCCATCTGATCCTTAACTACGTAGGGGTATTCCTCTTTGCTGGACAGAGGAAGCTTCAGAAATATGACCCAAAAATCTGTGCTGAACTCCTCGAATCTGGCCTCCATAAATTCAGGTTCTCCAAACATCGTTGTCTCTAGCACATTCCAGATGGAAGCCCTGAGCTCGCTATCGATACTCTCTACCTGAAGCAGCTTGGGGGCAATATGTCCATATCGCTCACTGAAGTAGGTCATGCAGTTTCTTTCCTCTGCCAGCGTTTATCGAAAGCTCATGTATCTCATGAGGTGATTGGTTTCAGTCGCGAGTACGCGAGTGTAGTTCTCTGTCTGTTCAAGGCTGACATGCCCCAGCCAGTCCCGAATGAACGTGAGCGTTTGCCGTGCAGCACCGCGTTACACGCAAACGAATGCCTTAAGGTATGCGGGTAGACGCTGATCGGCAACTGCGCATTCTCACTCAGCAACGTGCTCCGCTTGTAACCCCATTGCCTGGTAAGCGGCAGCAGTCGATCACCAGGCTTCAGATCAGCGCCGTTGATGTAACGCTGGAGCTCGCGCAAAGCTTAAAGCCACTCTTGAAGATTGCTTATCTGGGGCTCCCAGCTGACAAGGTCGATGCCACATCCACCTTTTCGATGTTGAATGCGCTCAGTCCCACTCCATTCGAGCCGGCGTAGGGACTTTTATGTGGCCGGCGAAAGCCGGCCGCTTACAGCTCATCCCGCTACAGGTTCAGCCGGATCTGTTGCCCTACCTGCTTGAGCAGCGGGGCTATCTCGCCGATGAGCTTACAATGCTGCCGTTACCTTTGGCGCCTCAGTGGCGATAAATATAGCGCCTCCAGAGGCTTTTCTCCTTGCCAAAATCAGTAGCCAGCACCAAATTATATAATAATTAGTATATATGAAACAAATTGTAACACGGTATATAAATTAATATATGGGATCCCGGTTTCAACAGAAATATTATGTATAAGTGTTTAAGGCATCGGGTTAGCTAGCTTTCGACCGCCAACCCCAGCGCCACTTAAAAACAAATATTACTTAAAACGAAACCTAAGGAAAATCGCATGAAACTCTCAAAGAAGAAATTTGCCAATCTACTTAATGTTGCAGCTACAGAATACCTGATGTTGAAGAGCAGGAGAAAGCACCCAGAAGGCACTTTCGATGACGCGCGCCGATTCAGTTTAGCGACACGCTGCGAGTGCTGTTTATCGATCAGAACCCCCTCGCGTCGCTACCCGTATAGCGAAATGGTGCACGGTCGCTCTCTTAAGCACGTAGCCCATGAGTTTGGCCTTGAAGGTCACATGCTTGAGCTAAAGAGGCTCGTCAGAACAATGGAAAAAGCATCCGAGGCTGCATAGTTAGTTGGGGTCAAGGAAGACCTTTCTCTTGAAAATATTTCATTAGGCTCGCCATGGACAGAGAGGAGACAACTTTAATCTATCCTTCTAAAGCCAAAATATCTTTTCCAAATTATTTCTATCAACAGTCATATGGTCATCACCGGCCTTCCAAGCCTTCAGCTTATTAATATATTACTATATGATGCTAGCCCGTTCATGGGTCTATTTTTAGCGTCTTACCGATATACCGGAAGGAAATTTTGAGCTTACTGAGAAGGATGCCTCAGTCTTAGGCTTCGTTGCAGCCCGCCATCGCGTGGGGTTCAGCTCGAAGCTGATGTCGCATCAACTAGACAAGTGTTGCAGTTGTCGGTTGAATGCAGCAAACCGAATTTAGCGGGCTAACTAGGGGTGAAGGTCAGGGAATGTTCAAATCTGTGCTTGTCCAAATGCAATATCAGGCAGAGTCCATTGACGGTTACCTCTTCGAGAAGAAAGCCAAGCTGACCTTTTCCCCTAGTTCAGCTTGATGGACGCGTGATACGCCGTAGAGTCTGCGCAACAAGCATATTAAGAGCGAATTTAATTTTTTACTTTATATTTAATATCAGGCACTTACAGACCAGTACTCGCGGAGTTTTACGGTAAAACTCTCTCGTCCTAGAATATGTCAAGCTATTCTCCAACGTCAGCCCGAGACATGGATGGGACGGACAGCTGCGTCCACCGGCATATGAAAACCAGTTTAAGAAAAGCACCGCACTTTCGGGTGGGTCAGTTTTACATTTCAGCTAACAGGGTCGCGTATCGATGGATTCGAGCTGTGAGGCTGCCATAGCCTTGTCAGGAAACAGCAGCCGGCCACTCCCGTCCCTCAGGAACAGTACGGCAGCGTAGTAGCTCAGAGTAGAGCCTGCATAGTACTAAGGCAGTCGCAACGAAGCGGAGAACGCGAGCCTCTTTACTTTCATTGAGAGAAGTCCATTAATAATGATTAGTGGACATTAGATAAATTCCTAAAGCCGGGTCGAATATTTAGCAGCGAAAATGAGGTCGAACGGCAATTGCCTCTCGCCCCACGATTTTCTGGTCACTCAATTTTGCACACAAAAAGGTAGGGGGTGGAGGCTCCCGGGACGCCCCCATATAAAGTATTTAGAATTTGTATAGAGTGTATAAATGTATAGATTTATATAGTTGTATAATCTGTTTTGGGAGACGCTACAGACTCGACAGGTGGAGACAGCAAGAACTCCATTGTCGAGTCTGTAGCGTCTTCCCTTGGGGGTGCTGGTGTCTCCCCTCAAACGTTGAAACCGCCAGCCGGCTTGGGCATCATGATCTCCATGGTGGCGATTTGAGACGATGACAAAAATGGTAAAAAAGGCGAACCCAAAAAGCTCAGCGGCAGCTCAGGCTGTCGAGACTAATGAAAAAAAATGGGGCAAAACGTTGATGGCTGCAGGCTGGACGGCCTTCCCCAATATCATTCTTGAGAAGCAGCAGACTCTAGGGCTAGATGCCGTCGACATGAATATTATCCTGTACCTCTCTACATATTGGTGGGAGGCTGATAATAAGCCGTTTCCGTCGAAGCGCACTATTGCCGAGGCAATAGGTCTTGCGCCGCGCACCGTTCAGAGACGGATTGCGGCGTTAGAGGGGCACGGATTAATAAGACGGGAATTTCGACCTGACAAAGATAAGGGCAACAAGTCCAATCGCTACCATTTTGATGGCTTGATTGCAGAAGTTGAGGGTTTTGCTCAAGAAAAAGTGGAAAGTATTGAGGCTCGCCGATCCGCTGAGGCTGCGCGCAAACGAAGCAGAAAACGCCCTCAGCTGAAAGGCATTCGGGGTGGAAAACAAGCGTAATCAGATTATGCGACGTAGCTCAAGTGGATAGAGCACTCTGGCTTCGACAAATCTTGTGGCGACACTACATGATATGGGCGGAGAGGTTGCGGGTTCAAGTCCCGTCGTCGTTCCCTTTCACATATGAAAATTATGGGCTGGAATCACCTCCTGTAGCTCCCCTTATTTGACATGGTCGTCAATAAGGTCCATTATGAATTCACTACTCAGCCCCGTACGCAGTGATTCAGTTCGCTGGCTGTTGGGGTGAAAAAACCGGCCTAGTGCCGGTTTTTTCGCATTAAGGATGTCGAAATTGCGTACAGCGTGCTTTGTAGACGGCTACAACCTGTTCTATGGTCTACTGGCAGAGACGCATTTCAAATGGCTCAACCTCCCCTCTCTAATGACCCACATCTTACACGTCGAAAATCCTGATAGTTCCCTTGTGTCCGTTAACTTTTTCACATCCAGTGTGAAACCTGCACTCGCCAGTCGTGGAATACTCTCAAAAGAGGCTCAGGACACATATTTGCGTGCCTTAAAGGCCCGTGACGTCGACGTTCATATTGGTCGTCACCAACTCGAACCAGGTAGAGCACCCCGTTTTGTGAATAAAGATACCCCACCCTCTCGCTCTGATCATGTGGCAATCTGGAAGCTTGAAGAGAAGGAAACTGACGTTCATCTCGCTATAAGTATGTATCGACTGGCAGCGCGACAAGCTTCCTTGCTACCAGACCAGCAAATTCAGCAAATCGTGTTAGTTTCTGCCGATACAGACATGGCGCCTGCTTTACAAGCGTTGCGTGAAGATTTTGACAAGTTGCGGATCGGCGTAATTCTGCCGCACCGCGAAGGCATCAAGAGGTCGGCACCAGGATCTCTCAAGAAATATGCACACTGGGTGCGCCAGGTCGTGACTATTGAAGAACTGAGTGCTCATCAATTCCCAACTCGTGTGCCTACGCATAAGAAGCCAGCAATCAAGCCAGACTACTGGTGAGTTTGTCTGTTTTTTATCAAGCAGTGGTACAGTAATAATGTTGCTGGCAGTCTAGTGCCTGTTTAGTGATAGCACAGCGCCAGCCCTTTCAAACAGGCCGATACCAGTCTCTTACTCTGAGTTTACCGCTAGACCACTCCAGACAAGCAACTTCCCTCCTCTTCGTACCGAACTCCAAAGCCCTAGCAACCATTGTAAAACAATGTCAAATCTTCGCTCGGGAGCTGGTTAAAAAACCGTCATAAATCGATAATATGGCAGCTGTATTTTTTATGTCCTATTTCGAGATCCCCCGATGAAACCTATTCAAGCTGCCTTGCTCTCGGCTCTCCTGTTCGTGAGCTCCACTGTATTTGCCGGAAACGATGACGTGGTCGAAGAGGTTCGAGTCTGCGGCTCAGACGTTGGCGTCAAAATGGCAACGGCCGGATGGGTGGTCGCGCTCTCCTCAACTGTTGGTGCAGCCAAAGTTAATCGCATTCAGGCGGTTGCTCAGGCGCTGATGGTCAGTGGTAAGCGTAGTGGCTATTTCGACAATAACACCGCCGTTAGCAGCTGGTGCGGACTTACCGACGTTAAAAGCATCACTGTTCTGGCCATCATCGACCCTAGACCATAACCGGTTATCTTCTGGAGAAGAATATGAAGTCTCTTCGCATAGCCGGCCTCACCGTGCTCATGCTTTCTACCACAGCCTTTGCCGAGGAAGCTGTGTTTCCTAAAATCACGGCCGTGTATGTTTGCAAGGATGATATCGGCTTCGAAACTGGCACCAACCAGTGGTACGTCGCTCAGAAATCAGAATTCTATGAAAGCGGTGTGAATCGAGTCCTGACCCTTACGCTGCAGAGCAATATCTCTGACCTGCCCGTGCGCATCAATACGGATCCGGCGCCTTTTCGTTGGTGCGGTATGGATGGGGTACTCAACCTCAATCACATCAGCTTGATCAAGTAGCGGTCCATTTCCAGCTATACCGGCCTACTCCCATATATTTTGAATTGGTAGCTCATGATGCTTCTGCCTCGGATTTCCCTACTTGGTTTATTGTTGTTAGTCGTCTCGTCCGCTCAGGCCAACGAAACAAACCCTGCGATTCCCGGTCCATATGACTCAGCTGGGACGGAATCCAACCGTGCCTACACTGGGGCAGATTCAGAGGTTATCGATCCATTCGCTGGCGCCCTTCAGCTGATGTACAGCGACCTGGCGGTCCCCTCAGCTGGCGATATCAACATCAGTCCAGTTCGGACCTATTCGCCGTTTGACGCCACTGAAGGCTACGGCGTAGGCCGTAAGTTTCGTGCCCGAACGCTCAATGGCGTCGGCTGGGACATGCACTACGGCCGAGTCTGGGGTTATGGCGAGTTTGACGATGCCTGCCGGAGTGAGACCATTCACGTGGGCCGTAACCCAGTATTTGAACTACCCGATGGCTCGCGAAAAGTGCTGGCGAACGCCGCGCCAGGTATTGGCTACGACTACATCACCAAAGACCATTGGAAAGCCTCCTGTATTCAGACCACCCGTGTTGAAAATGGCACCACCCACATAGATCTCGGTCTGCAAATCACCTCTTCAAGTGGTGTGATCTACACCGTAGACCGGCTGTTGCCCGTGAGCAATGGCGGCAGCCAGCCGATGGCCCTCCATGTCACCAGAATCGAAGATCGCAATGGTAACTGGGCCCAGTTCAATTACGCACCAGCTACCAACCCTTTCGGGATCCTTGAGTCCATTGAGACAAGCCATGGTGCGACCCTCACCTTCCAGTACATCAATAAGAACGCCGGTAACGCTCACCTAACCGGCTACACATTCAACAATCGCTCATATACATTCGAATACACCGATGTGCCTGGGCATGGCGGTGCGTATCAGCATCTGTACCGTGTCAACGGACCAGAGGGGCTGAGCTGGACCTACGACTACTATGGTGATGCATCGGTTTACTCAGGCCTGGTCCGCTCTGTGACCAATCCCTATGGCGGCGTGACTACCTATGAGTATCAGCAGGTTCGGTTTATGTCCGACCTCCAGCAACCTGGCTTGGCCATACTGCACAAGGACACCTCTGGACCCAACGTGGTGCCGGGCCGCTGGACCTATGAATTTACGCCTGGCGCGCCCTATGACACGACCCGCATTACCAGCCCAAGCGACATCAAGGTCTATCGCCACTACAGCATGCGTGGCGCCACAACAGGCAACATCTGGAAAATCGGCCTGCTGAGATCTCTCGAGCATCGGGATCTGGACGATAACCTGATGCGAACCGACAGCTACTCGAGCTGGGGGACCATTCACATCTCTTCCCAGAACGATTACCGTCCCCAGCTTGGTGCCCTGGATATCGATTTTGCCAAGGCAGTGCTACTGGCCAAGGAAGTCGAGCAAAACGGCCGCGTCTACACCACGACCTACGGTGATTACAACCAATATGGCGCCGTCGGCACGGTGGTTGAGACGGGCGAATCCACGCGCACGACTGTCACCAATTACGTCCATAACACTGAGAAATGGATCCTCAACCAGCTGGAAACGCACCAGGTGCGAGCGGTGGATGACGGCCGGATCTTTCCGCTGACGAGACGCTTCTATGACGAGTCGGGTAATCTTGATCGCCAAGCCGCTAACACCGACCATTTCACGCACTATACCTACCATTCGGATGGCAATCTCCATACTGTCAGAGACCCACGTGGCTACATCACGACCTACAGCGACTACAAATTTGGCATTGCTCGATCAGTTGCGCTACCTGAAAGCATTCATGTCAGCGCCGTGGTCAATGCGTACGGTGAGATCAGCGAGAAAACCAACGGCGAAGGTGATATCACCACCCTGCACTATGATGGTCTGGGCCGACTCGTCAATGAGGTCTTCCCTGAAGGCAGTCCCAGAACGCATGAGTATAACTTTGCCGCCAGACGTAAAGTAATTTCCCAGGGGCCGAATCAGACGATTGAGCAGATGGATGGCGCCGGCAATATCCTTTGGCGCGCCCAGGTTGACACCTTGACCGGCGAAACCATCCGTCAGGATTTTACAATGGATGCCAGTGGTCGAATTGTGTTTGAAAGCCTGGCCAATGACCCCTCTCGTGGCAGCCGAATCACCTTCGATGGGCTTGGCCGTACCGAGACGCTCACTCAAGCTGGCGATCGTCAGCAGCGCTGGGACTATCTTCCAGAGAACAAGGTTGCCGTGACTGATGCCCGTGGCCATATCACGACCTCGACCTACATCTCTTTTGGCGATCCGTCAGAAACACGGCTCACGCGGATCGAGTCACCCGATGGTGGCATCACCCGCGTGAAACTCAATGACTTCGGTCAGCTGATGGAAGTTAATCAATCAGATTTACGCAGTGGACGAAGATTTCACTATTGGTACAACACCCTGATCGCCGAAGAAATCATTGGTGAAAACATCACTTGGTACAATAGGGATGCCAACGGCAATCTGCTGGATAAGCAGACCTATCGCTATCCCCCGACGAACAACAACATTAACCTCGATTATTTCCTTAACGGTGGATACACAACGTCATTCATTATTCGTGATATCGATAGCACCAAGGCCCATCTGGAAACATTGGTTCGCGAGGGCCCGATGCAGCTGTTTACCTACGACGGCAACAACTTGGTGGTTAAAAAAGAAATAGGATACACCGTGCACGGCTCGCTCTACCGCGAACAAGTCGAAGACTTTACCTACGATGATAATGGCAACCTCACCCGCGTTGAAAACAAAAATGCTGTACGAACTCTGGGTTACAACCGCAATAATTTGCTCACCAGCGAAAGCCTGACAGTAGCTGACCGCACCTTCGCTCTTACCTATGAACGAAACGATCTCGGATTTGTCGATCGGCTCATCTATCCATCCCAGAATACCATCGACTATGCCCCAAACTCCTTCGGCTGGCCGACGAAAGTTGGCGATATCGTGGATGCTGTCAGCTACCACCCAAGCGGCTCAATCAGCGGTATCGATTTCACGAATGGCGTGTCGCTGACTCGAACCTACAAGCCTGAAAATCAGCATGTCGATGAGGAAATTCTCTCCGATCATTCATCATCGTTTATTCACCGACAGTTTGCCTACGACAAGAACAGTAACGTCGAATACATTCTCGATAAGCTGGATTCTACCCAGGATTATGGACTCGGCTATGACTCAATGGACCGGCTGACTGAGGCGTTCTGGCTGTAGAAAAACC
>NZ_BAABBO010000005.1:0-99867 GCF_039538005.1 Allohahella marinimesophila | reverse complement strand
TCATTGCCATCGCCACCGAAGAGTTGGTTGGCGCCAGCACCACCGTTGAGAATGTCGTTACCACTACCGCCTTCGATGATGTCGTTGCCGCCTAGGCCATTGATGATGTCGTCACCACCGTTGCCCAAAATCTTGTCGTTTCCTACGCTGCCATTGATAACATTGCTAGCATTGTCGGCAAGCGAGATACGGTCACTTTGTGTGATCGACTGAGCGGTTCCGTCACTGCTAAGCACGTCGATTTTAAGATCGGAAAGAAGAGCTGCGCTCTCATCGGTAAGAGGCCTTCCATCTAGAGCCGCAATCAGTACGCCGTACTCTTGCCAGCCTTGACTTTTCAGCTGCTCACCGTGAATTCTTGCGATATCGATGAAATCCTGCAGACCGTTGGCTTGGTCCGCTTGTATGTTGGCAGCAAGAACGGCATCAAATCCAGTTAGATCCAGAGCAAGTTGTCCCGCATCATCGATTTTGAGTTGAATACTATCAAATGCAGGCTTCAGCCTTGTCTGCGAGAGTAGGGCATCGTAAATAGAGTTCTTCAGTTGATCGTAGGAGCTACCAATGAGTGCAATTTGCTCTGGGCTAAATGTGAAGGCTTTCTGGGATATTGTTACTGGACCCATTGCCATTCGTGAGTACGAAAATCCACCTGTAGTGGCGCCCGTGCGAACTGATAGAAAATTGTTCGTGGTCCCATCAGTTTCAGTCTGTTCGAAACTGAAGAACTCGCTGGCGTTGAATATTTCGAGAACACGGATCTTTGCCAATGTTTCCAGTACCGCGTCGTCATACTGGCCGACGTGTAGATCGCTTCCGCTAGGAAGGTACTCACCCATACCAGACTGAGTGCTGCTGGTAGTGGAATCTTCTGTCGTTATAGCGGTAAACGCTTCTGTCTCTTCTGTAGTGCCGCCTATTCCGAAACGGAGATAAGTCGATCCGATAGACGTATTGTTCAAGCGCTCGATCCAGTCTTCGAACTGCGCCGAATCGGCCCATGCATCGAGGAAATCGTCGATCATGCTTAGCTGCTCGTCTCGCGTGGTAGCTACCGCATACTCTTCGAGAATACCAGCCAGACGCGTACTCTGTGATGCTGCCTCACGGAGATCTCGAGCCATGCCCGAGCCCTGCATGTCCGGTAGGGCTGCGATCTCAGCAGGAACTTCAACCACATCGGTGAATTCGCGATAGAAGCCGTTACTGTCCAGGTCGAGGTTTGCGGCTGTGCCAGTTGTGCCGTCAGTTCTCGTGAAGCTGCCAGTGTGGGTTGTCATGCCGCCTGCCGTTGCAGTATCTGCATGATCGACAGCTTCGACAGATATACTGGCCACACCTGCCTGCTCAAGAGTAAAGAGTTCGTCCGCCTGGCTTATTCCATCCTGATTAAGGTCACGCCAGACACGAAGGTCTGCGAAGGCCGCGTCAGAAGCATCGACAATGTTGTCGCCGTTGCTATCCATGTCTGCCAAGGCATCGAAGCCGTCGGTAGCCACCGTTCCGTCAGCTTTAACGGTCTGGTCGCCGAAGAGTTCTCCGCCGTTGTCGATGGTGCCGTTGGAGTTTCGGTCGAGGACGAGGACACCATCGTCGGAGTTGACCCAGCCGGTGCCGGTTCTGATGCCATCAGAATTCTGGTCAAACAGAGTTTGCGGATCTACAGCGATGGTTTCTATGCCGTCCCCGTCAAGGTCGAGGACCAGCGGATCGCGGCGGGGGGCGACCCAGCCGAGTGCCGCGTTGTAGTCTCCGTTGACGGAAGCGTCGATGTCATCGTTCCACCATTCGAATAAGTCTGTGGCAAAGCCAACAAGTGCATCGAAAGCAGCACCACCAGCCTCATCCATAGCGACTGTGAATACCAGAGTTGCGATAAGCGCAAGCGGGAAGCTGACGGTAGCCAAAAGCGCAGTGACACCTAAGCCCGCGAACGCATTAAAGAGCTTTAAATAATCCTGCTCTGTGGTTGCCACCACAATATCGATCGCTACTAACGGACCATCTATCGCCTTGGCAGCATCACCTAATACTTTCAACGCATCGACCGCAAGGTTGCCCTTGGCCGCGTCATTAAGGACGCTTTGAGCATCCCTCGCTTGCGCCTCGACGCTTGCAACGACGTCCTGTGCGATTCTCTGTACGTCAGCAAAACTTTGCTCTAATACGCTGCGAAGAGCCGGGTCGTTGGCCAGATCTTTTAGGCGGCCAGCCTGAAAACTGCTGATATTATTATTCTGTGAATCAAACGTTTCCAGCTTTAAAAGCGCTGCCTCAAAAGCATTTTTGCCTTCGTCAAAAGAAAATGGGTTTTCTGTGAGGTTGGCAAGTGTCGTAACTGCTTTCCACGCATACTCTTCATTAGTTACTACGATATCAGAACCTGTCATTGTATTTTCTCCAGAAATAAACAATTTGTGAGGTTGCCACATAAAGCATCATTATTAGTCCAGCCGAGAAGATGACATGAACCAACTCGATTTTTTGAAGGTTTAAAAATATGGAGTGATTACTCTTCGCCCCTCCGGACAGGAAGGCTACATAGTAGAAGAGTGGAAAGAAGACAATGAAAGCTAGTAGCCGCAAGGGAGTGTTCGGCTGAGACGAGCCTAGTCTGACATCCAAATACGCTAAAATAACGGATGGGATGAACATTATATGAGTGTAAATGAGTATTAAAATTAAAGCAGATCTTACCTCTAAACTGTTTTCGTACTTAGATGCGATCTTTTCTAGCGAGCCTGTGTATGAGTTTGGTATATATTGGATAATCGCATCTGACACGTCAGTCAAAAATGCTAGGCTGAAAAAAGCCATAACTAGTAGTAGTGAAGCTGATGAGCCAAATACCAACTTTATAAATCTCGAGCTATACATTTGTCACCTAAGCGTTCGATTTTATTTAGAGTGTAAAATGGTGGTTATGGCAGCTTCATTCGCCGTGAGCGAAATTGCCGTGCACAGCCATCATTTGCGGCAGTGCTACTTTAAGATCCGACTTCAAAATATATCACCGCTCCCCTAAGCTTTCTGAGCCAGCCTTGATCAACGGAGATAAAAAGAACTCTATCAGCCGCCTCGTTCCGGTTTTTATTTCCGCAGTGACCCCCATGCCCGGAGCGATAAGAAGCTCCCGATCCTGACCGCCCAAACTCTCTGACTTCAGCTTGAATATAGCCTTGTAAACCAAGCCGAGCTGCTCATCCTCAATCGCATCGGAGTCAATGCTGACAAGTTCCGCGTCAATAACGCCATACTTGGTAAAGTTATAGGTATTGACCTTGATCTCGGCCAACTGATTTAGCTCCACGAACCCAATATCCTGGTTGAGAATTAGCGCTTCGACCTCAAGTGCACTGCCAGCTGGAACGATCTGCATGAGCTCCTGAGCTGGTGTGACGACGCCTTTGAGTGTGTGAACCTGAAGCTGTTGAACAGTGCCATCAATCGGCGCTGTGAGTACCAATTGCTCATGGTGCTGGTTCGCCTTGAGGACTTCCTGCTGAAGCATCTCAGCTTCAGTGGAAACTTCTTGCAGCTGGGAATATGTGGTCGACATGCTTTCATGGAGCAGGGCCTGCTGTTGCGTATTAATGGCGGCAATGCTGGCCTGAATCTGTTGAAGTCTTGCCGTCTGGCTCGCCGCGTCCTGCTCCACGCCAACCAGTTGCTGCTTCAGTTCCAGGAACTGGGTTCGTGATCCCATTTTGCTTTGAGAAAGGGTCTGCAAAGCTTGTACTCGCTCCTGAAGGATTGTTGTCAGGCGTGTGGCACGATCTTTTTCCGACTCTGCCATAAGCTTTTCAGCCTTCAGGCGAGCGAGTTCCTGCTCCAGCCCTTGCATCTTTGTGCTGAACATCTGTGCTTCGTGATCAAGCCTGCTCTGCTGCTGTGTGAGTCGGCGCTGAAAATCCGCATCATTAGCACCCGCAGTATCGATCTCAGGGAGCGTCACTCTGTTCCCCTCGAGCCAGCTCGCCAGCGAACTCAAACGAAGCGCTTGAGCGCGTGCGTTCGCCCACTGTTGGCTTAGTCGCTGGACGTCAGCTTCTGTGGCGGTTCTGTCGAACGTGATCAACGGGTCACCCGCCTTGACGCGTTGCCCATCCTTCACGTGAATGGTGGCTATCTGCGCAGTCTCCATTGGTTGAATCGTTTTGACTCGCTCAGTGGGGATGATCTTGCCTTGAGCAGTCGCAATAATGTCGATATGTCCAAACCATGACCAGGCGACAGCAATCACAGCCAGCAACGCGATTGCCCAGATGATCGCGCGTCCAATCGGCGAGGCAGGAGTTTGTTCAACCTCCAAAGCTGCAGGCTGAAACGCCTGAATATCTCTGTCGCTCAAAATGCCAATAGTTGGAAAGAGCTTGATAACTGCGCTCATCGTCCTATTCCTGCGACAGGTGATAATCCATCTTGTGGCGGATTGAGCTGCCCCGATTGCTCGTTGCTTTGAGGCACCTGTCTTATCGCCGGTGTGTGGCTCTGATAGCTATGGAGCTTGTTGTAATAGCCGTTCAGACGTATCAGCTCATCATGGCTCCCGCTTTCAACGATCTCACCTTGCTCCACAACCAGAATTCGGTCAGCCTGTCTGACCGTCGAAAGCCTATGCGCAATGATGAATACCGTACGGCCCTTGCACAGATGTCGCATGTTCTCCTGGATAATCCGCTCTGACTCGTAATCCAGCGCACTGGTCGCTTCATCCAGAATCAGGATTCGCGGATTTGTAATCAGCGCCCGGGCAATTGCAATGCGCTGTCGCTGTCCGCCAGACAACGCTGCACCCTGTTCGCCCACCATCGTGTCATAGCCTTCCGGCAGACCGACGATAAACTCATGCGCGCCGGCCAGTGTTGCCGCTCTCACTACCGCGTCCATTGGAAGGCTTGGATCGGTTAGGGCGATATTGTCTTTCACACTACTATTAAATAGACGGTTTTCCTGAAGAACCACGCCTACTTGCCGGCGGAGCCATGCCGGTTCCATTTGGGCCAGATCGATGCCGTCTACCATCACTCGGCCTGTCTCTGGAACATAGAGACGCTGTATCAGCTTGGTTAAGGTGCTCTTGCCAGATCCTGATCGACCCACGATCCCGATTACTTCCCCGGCTTTTACATCCAGCGCAATCTGCTTCAGTGTCTGGGGTTGATCAGGCTTGTACCTGAAGGAAACCTTGTCGAAGGTCACGCGGCCTTGAATGCGGGGCAAGGTTGTGCGGTTAGGATTGTGGCCAGGCTCAGTAGGCGTATTAAGAATGTCTCCCAGGCGTTGAATTGAGATGCCGGCTTGCTGAAAGTCCTGCCATAACTGGACGAGCTTCAGAATTGGTCCGCTGACACGCCCCGCAATCATGTTGAAAGCGATGAGCTGACCGATGGTGAGTTCGTTGCTCATCACCAAAGTCGCCCCGAACCATAGAATGAGAACGGTCACAATCTTGTTGATGAATTGGGCCACCTGGCTTGAAATGTTACCGAGGTTGTTGGCCTTGAACGCCGCCGCGACGTAGGCCGCAAGATTATCCTCCCACTTGCGCTGCATCTGCGGCTCAACCGCCATAGCCTTGACAGTCTCGATGCTAGCGATGCTTTCAGTCAGGAAAGCCTGATTCTCAGCGCCTCTAGCGAATTTCTCATCCAGCCGCTTCTTGAGAATTGGTGTGATGATTATGGAGAGAATTACGTAGCAAGGGATCGACCCCAAGACAATCCAGGTCAGCGTCATGCTGTAGTAAGCCATCACAGCGAAGAACACGATGGTGAAAAAAAGGTCGATGATCAGCGTGAGAGCGGAGCCGGTGATAAAGTTGCGGATGCTGTCCAGCTCCCGCACTCGCGCCACGGTGTTGCCCACTTGCCGGGAGAGAAAGTATGCAATCGGCAGCTGTGTTAGATGATGAAACAGCTTTGCGCCGAGCGTCACGTCAACTCGATTGGTGGTATGGGTGAAGACGTAGTCGCGGAGGCCGTTCAATACGACATCGAAAATGGCGATGACCACAAGACCGATGGCGAGAACATCGAGCGTTGAGACGCCTTTGTGCACCAACACTTTATCGATGGTGACCTGAAAGAACAGTGGTGTTAGCAGTGCGAAGATCTGGATGAAGAACGAGGCCAAAACGACGTCGCCAAGCAGGCCTTTGTATTTCAGCAGGGCAGGGATGAACCAGCTGATATCAAACTTGGCGCTCATGCCTGGCAGGATGCTGCGCTTGGTCACGAGAATCAGTTCACCAGACCATTCGCTCAGGAATTCTTCCTGGGTCAGAACACGTGGCGACGGCTTATCGTAATCCTGTACAAGAACCTTGTCGGGTGCAGCCTTAGCAAGAATGGCCGTCTCGCCGTTCTTCATTCTGGCCAAGGCAGGAAGTGCGCAAGCTGACAGTTGTGACCAGTTGGCTTTGACCGACTTCGCCCTGAGCTCAAGACTCTTGGCAGCTCGGAGCAGGTCTGATGAAGTAAGCGCTTCTGTAGTGCAGCCAAAATGGTGCTTGAGCTGGCTGACGTCTGCAGCCACCTTATGGTACCGGGCAAGCATTACCAGGCTGCTCAGCCCTGAATCTATTGACCTGTCTTTCGTATCGGACATGTTTACCCTGACCACTATCTAGGGATGCACTTGAATATCCAAACGTACAATCTGGGTGATTTTCGTACGCTCAGTGCTTAGGGTGCGCACTTTATTTGAAAAATATGCAAAGCAATAGTGCGCCGCGATGGCTTTGACAATTGTTTACAATTTGAGCGTTGAAATGGGGTTGGGTTCGTTTAAATGCTGAGAAGCAGGGCGCATTTTTCCTTAGGAATGGGCTGTCGGCTCGAAGCGGTTTCGACGAATCAAGTCTAACCATCGATATCGATGCGTTTAGTGGGTGATCAGTAGCTTAACGCGGCTGACCCGCCTCCGGTTTAAGAGCAGGCCACTAGTTATTCTGTTTTGAACCGCCCCGGGTTCGAACTGACCCCGCTCCGGGAGCGTCAAGCAGCCGAAGTTCCTGGATGATTTTGACTTCAGGAGCTGTCATGAACATAGCTACTCCAGCAAAAAACAGTGCGGTGGCTATGGAAATGAGCGCAATTAACATCACGTCCAGTTGATCTCCGGCGCTCTTGATCATGCGTATCTTCCTGTGATTTCCCAGCGTGAATAAGGAATTGGCGGCAGCAATATAACCAGGTCCGACCACACAGCTCTCTGAACTATTTACCACCGGCTGTCTTTGCAGAATGGGCAGCTTAAACTGTGAGGAATCTCATCCAGGCGTGGTACTAAAACAGGGGGAAGGTTAAGGTCCTGTTGCAATAGCAGGGCGCGCGGGAAGCGTGTAACGCTGATAACAGGTATCTGATTGGATGTCTGAGCCGGTGAGGGAAGGGTAGGTATGTCGCTTTAGGAACTATTGTTCCCCTTTGGATGCACCCTGATCTGTGGTTTGAGCGGCTGCGGATATCCTTCAAGACCCTCTTCATTGCACGTGCGCTGGCAGCACTATCTGCCTTGCTCTCCGCCGCCTGCGGGTCAATTGATCGCCTTGCTCTTTTTGATTGAATCTAGTCCGGGTTCATCGCTGTTTAAGCACAAGCCAAACGCGATCAATAAGTCCCGCTCAAACTTTCCATGCCTCGCATTGCAGTCTCTGCATGAGGGCGCCTTTCCTTTTCCAACATCCATCGGTGTCGAATCTGGATACCAGCTGACTGATAGCATATGGTCCCAGTCTCGATAGTCGACATACTTTAAGCAGTGGACACATATTACCGGTCTTGGACTTTTGCTCGAAGGTTCCTCCTGAAGGGGTAGTGGCACAGCATCATCCTGCGCGAGCGCCCCTGAAATACTACTCCCGAGAATACTACTTAACCAACGCAAGGTAGGCAGGCACAACCCTGGGTACTCGTTTCGGGACCGCGATTTCATCGGGCCCGAGTATTAATCGAATGAGTGTTTTCATCGACTCACTATCACCCCCAGCTCCCCTCGAAAGCAGGTGATTGATCTTGACGTTCACTAGATGAGTTAGCCGTTCGTTTGTCCAGGCGTCGTGTTTTGCAGCAGCGATCAAGTCCTGCAATTCGTCGTTCCCAAACGGTACTTCATTGAGCCTGATCAATTGCTCTATTTCCTGTCGCAACGCGCCAGAAGCTTCAGCCAAGGTTGCAACCTCCTCGACCCAACCACGCTCGTCTGCAGGTTCGTAAGCTCTAGATCCGCCCTGATACACGTCAACCTCAATTGCGATTACATCATGCATGCAGATGCATTTGCGAATCATTTCTATTGCGCAAGTCATGTCGTCTGAAAAGGCTTGGTCCCCCGACCAGTTTGACATGTAAACATGCAGGTCATCGTCCTCAAGTCTTACTTTGATGATGTTCATATTGATTTCCTTTTATTGTTTTTATTAATTGCTAGGCTCTCAGCACGAGAGCCATATGAAGTTTCAGGACTTGAGAATCTTGTACTCTGCTTCGAGCTTTAGAGTTGCTATCGCTTTAACTTTGCAGAGACAGTAGCCCGCACGGGTCTGTTTCAGATTCTTAAACTTTTCTTCAGCAGCTAGCTTCGCAGAGTCTTGCAAGTCTGAGTTCTTGCGACTGAGACCGCGCGTGACAAACTTATAAAGCTGTCGCTCAGCTACATACAGCTTTTGCGCTTGCTCATCTGACAAGATTTCATGAACTTTGCCATGGCTAGAATTAATGTGACGCAGCAGGCCCTGAATGATGGGGTCGCAGAGCTCGTCGAAACGCCCAGAAGCGATCATTGCGTCAATCTCGCTAGCCAGGTTGCTGTGTGCACTCTCTGTTGAGCCTGACAGTCCGATACGCTTCGCATCTTTGATGACGCCCGAAAATTCTCCGATTTTGCTCGATATGATGTAGCAGGACTCAGACGAATACTTGTCATCATCGCGCTTTCCGCTCTTGATAACCGGCGTGCCGCCGAATAGACCCAGCTTGGCATTACGTAAGTAAGCTTTCTCGATCAACTCGACTTGTGATCTAGCCCAGGCTGAGAACGTTTTGACTTTTGATTTACTGATCTGTCCGCCGCAACATAGAATCACTGCTTCAAGCTGAGCGTCGATATCTGCAGATAAGTCGACCTCTGCAAGCTTGTTGTTGTCAGTGCGATAGATCTTGCGGGGTCGACCTTTGTGCTCGACGAGACCGTCATATTCAGACTTTGACTGGTAGAGATTGAAAGAGGTGGCCTTGGAGTTAAGACGTGCGTACATGCTATATTCCTTCTTTGTTGTTTTTATATTGTATAAATCTTGCTCAATAATTATATCAACAATTGATCATAATGCATACAATTAATTTAATAATAATTGAGAAGGGTTTTTGATGATCACAAAGTTGATCACATATCAGCATCACGCTCTTGATGATTAGGTTGCCTCCGCTATTAGCCGGAAACCGTAACCATCTGGATTTGAAAATAAAATAAAATGACAATTAAAAATTATCTGTTATTAAATAATAGGAGCTTAAACCGAGATAAGGCAGCATACGCCGACCTTCGCAGGCCGACGCACAAGAGGAATCAGCGCCAACGCTGCTGAAATTGACGAGGAACAAGAGCCATTGAGTTATCAGCATCCCAGTCGTAGCGAGAGTCAGGAATCTCTTGAAGCTTTGCTCCGTCGATCCACGCTTCCTCTTTCTTGATCTCGTCTGCGATCTCCTTTGCTTTTTTGTCTTGAACACACTTCGCTTCACGCTCTTTGACTTTATTAATGCGGTAAACTTGTTCAGCTTCTGCGCCGTATGTGATTACAACAGACTCGCTGGGAAATGTGCCAAAGATCAACTTTATGATCTCTTCTACAAAGCGCAGCAGCTCAGCCATTTTCGCCTCAAGCGCCCGATCTCTCTTTGATTTTGAAAAGTTCACGGCCATGTCAAAAATGAAATCCCACGAAGTGTAAGTCGCACGTTTATTGCCGGTCGAATTGTAAAGTGGCATCTCCCAACCATTTCGAGCAGCAGCACTAATGTGCAAATTATTAAGGGGGATATAAACTCGATACCCGCACATCATCTCAACAGGATCCAACTTCATTGGAGCTTCTTTAAGCGCAACCCGTTTCCGTTTTTGTTTCAACGTCTCTTCCTTCCGAACCGGCTCAGCAGCCGCAGGCTTAAGGAATTTAGTGAGATTGGGTAGCCTTCCATTGAGCGCAAGAAAAGCATCGTCACGGCTCGCCAGGTAGCTGATCCCTTCTTTGCGCTGCAGGGCGTGGAAGGTCAGTCGGGTGCTCTTGATCTTTGAGCCGCTGATCCACGTCTCGCAATCGTCAAGCTTATAAGAGATACCTGAGGCGAGACCATCGGTGCCAGGTCTGCACTTGGTATCAATTCCGACTCTTTTGAGTTCAACGACGAGAGCACGCATCGTGGTTGGCTTTGAAGTTCGCCAGACCTTGTCGATTCTGGTGCGCATGATTGCGGCGGGGTCTTTGCGCTCAACGCTCTGCCTGCTGCAATACCCTTTCATTTCGTCTTTGGTAAAATGCTTGCCGAAATTGTCTTCGGGATTAGCGACAGCCTGGAGTCCGTATTTCGCTTCGAGTCTGCGCATCGAGATCATGCCGCGCTCATAGTCAGCGTTATCAGATATCAGCGGGCCGCCACGCTCTAATTGAACTCGACAAGCGACAATGTGCATGTGCTGGTATTTGGTATCACCGTGCACGACTGCGCTATATTTCGTTAGGTCGGGGTCGTAGCCCATTTGCGTCATGTAGTCCTCGAGAACATCGCTCCACTGCTCATCGTTCAACGACTCGCTCTCGGGCAGGCTTATTATGTAATGCGCGTAGAGCTGTTCTCCCTTGCCCGTGTGGCAACTGGCGGCCAATTCCATTTCGGCTTGAATTGCTGAGAAATCGATTGCAGCGATAGTGCCGTCCGGGTGGTATGTTAGTTCTGGCTCTGCAATGCAAGTGCCGCCGATCGGCCGGACGTGATCTACTTTATGCTCGTGTCCTGCTCCGCCGTATACATAGTTCAGCCGGCCGTGCACATTTGATGAGAAATCTTTTTTAGAATGGATCACGCGGCACCTCCAAAAGCCTTAGTCAGAAGGTCGGTGACATTTTTGAGCTCTAGCTTTGCTAGCTTTACGAAGTGACGATCACCCATCCAGCAGGGGTCATCAGGCATTGCCGCCCGCAATTCCTTTAGTCTTCTTGCTGATTTGTTAAGAGCCACCACCAGCTCGCGCTTGGTTTTGATTTCCTGGGTATCGCCGGCGAAGATAACCGCTTTGAGGTAGTGGCTGATCTTTTTAAATTCCGAAGCAGCAACCCGACTCTCAATTTCTAAGAGCTCTTCCGGGGTCATGCAAACCTGAACGGTTTTTGATTTGGCTTTTGCCCTGTCTTTTATCTCGGGTCTTCCGTATTTCTTTGTCACGTGATGCTTTCCTATTATTATTGTTGTTATTAGCATTCTTCTTAATCACTTCACCGCAGAACCCGTCAGGGTTTGAGGATCCTGCGTTTTAATGTTATTCGATAGCTCCGAAGGTGATAGGAGAATAATATTAAAACATAGCTGGCCAATCTTCTTTATTTAATTTCGCACTCAGTACGTCGCTCAACCATACATATATTATCGCATCAATTGAGCAAAAAACATACAACATTATAATATATTTTTTGTGATAATTCTGAGGATGTTGTGCGAGAGGTTGCTGAGTGGTGTGAGTACGGAACTGGATACAATAATCAGAAAAGCTCACTATAATATCCAGATCTAACACATTATAAGTAGGCTTCTATTTTTCATGATCACGAATAATATCAGAATATCGGTATTATCTATCTTTATGTTCGTCTACTTGATCAGCGATGTCAGGCAAGCCCTTGGCTCTTAGCTCTCTGATTCTTTTTCTCGCTTTAACTCCACCTTTCTTGATGTAATATTTCGAAGCTGTCTCAATGCTGTCTCCTATCATCTCTGAGACCAATCTGATATCACTAGTCTCTTCATAAAGCCAGGTCGAATAGGTGTGGCGCCAATCATATGCCTTTCCAGTAAGCTCATATTTTTCAGCGACCTTTTTCCACAGCCTGCGATAAATAGAATCAGAAACGAACTTGCCACTCCGCTGTATGAAGAGACGATCGTCGGGTGCCCGGTGTCTTATCATTGCAATGTAGCTTTCCAGGGCATCCGCTACTGCTTGAGACGTGATAACTACATCTCGTGCTTGGTTGGTTTTGCAGATTTCAGCTGGGACGTGGAACCACGGATCTGCACCGAAGCGGAAATTCTTTGCGCGATTCAATCTGATTTCGCCAGGCCTGCATCCAGTATCCATCATTGTCGCGAGGATAAGTCTGCCAGCGACTCCGAAGGGCTTGGCTCCCTTCTTGTCTTTCCCAAATTCGGGGTCGAGCAAATCCGCAACGATTTCCGGAATGAGATCGACAGGATAGGTGTTAACGTTGCTGCCGCTGTCCTTCGGGTACGATTTTTTCTTGAGTGGGTTTACGGGTATTCGTCCAGCTTCGACCATCGTATTGAGCATTGCGTTGAGGCCGTAGTAAAGCTTTCGAATGCTGACATCTTTGATTGGCTTTTCGCGCTCTGCGTTACGCCTCAAGAAGTCTTCGAAGTCGTCATTTGAAAGATTTCTGATTCGACCCTTCAGGGCTTTTTCAGACAAGCACAATTTGATGTCTCTTATCGTGTCGTAAGAGACTGGCCGGGATTTTCTTGTGCATGATGCTCTGTCGAGTTTATAAAGGTTGTCGAGATAGTGCAGTGTTGAGATGTTGCCGTGTCTCGCGCCGGCATGAGATTTCTGTTCTACAATTGTCTGGCAACGCTCTACAGCTGTCGCGTACGAAATCCCAAGATCGCCGTTGCGGACGAACGCGATCCCGATCTTTTCTCGTTGTCTTTTTCCTGCATGCATGTACCTTGCGTAGAACGTTTTCGTTTGCTGAGTGACTCGCAAAACAAGTCCAGGGCAAGAGCTGTCATAAATCTCCCGGGGTTTCTCATCATCCTTTTGAAATGGCACTCGACGTACTGCCGTATCGCTCAAAACCGTCTTATTCTGCTTAGCCATTCTCTACTGCTCCGAGGCGTGGTCAAACGTGGTCAAATGTAGGTCATTCATTACTGCTAAAAACATACGGACCGCTTTTGATAACCAAAAGGGAGTCTATTGGTCATAATTAGGTCAAAAATGTATTAAAAAAAGTGGATTATTTAGTCGAGAACTGTTAGGTCGTAACAAAGTGTTTCAATTATCAACTTTTTCATGTTTTGTATGTTATTGATATATAACGATGGCGAAAATAGATGGCCCAGCTGTTGCTTAAGGCTAGGTCTGAAACGGGGATAAGTCAATTCCTTAGGAGGCGGTCGCTCTATCCAGCTGAGCTACGAGGACATCTTGAAAGGAAGGACGGCAGTATATTCGGATGCTTGCCATATGTCAGCCCTGGAGGCTGATTATCTGCAAATTGCTGGGCAGGGGAGGTCGATCTCCAAACCTCCTCCTCTGGGGTATCGAGTTCGCGAATATCAGCGCCTGCGGCGGCGTGCGATCAGACCAGCCAGACCCAGACCGAGTAGTGATAGCGTGGCAGGGACGGGCACGCTGTTGGTATCGCCCGAGAGGAAGTAACCGGAACCCGAGTGCATGGCGACATCCTCTGGCATATCGAACCAGAGATCGGCGCTGCTGACATCAAGGCCGAAGGTGCCGATCATACCGGTGAACATCGTGGCGTTCACCCCGGACGTGAGCTGAAAGGCCTGAGTCTCAGCGGTCCAGTCGAAAGAGATCGCCATCTCGATATCAAAACTGTCGCTATCGAGCCAGTGGGTGACGAACTCGGCGTCGAGGGTAGCTGAGGGATACGATACGAATTCTGTCTCGAGCCCGCCGTTCACCATGTGACCCTGAACACTGAGGTGGCCGAAATCACCCGTGTTGGTGGCATTGTCGGTATTCGACAGATCAATCCAGAAGCCCAGAAAGTTATCAAGCTGGTCTGGCATCTCGCCGAACAGTGAGCCTTTGACGCGCAAATGAGCGGCGCCTGAAAACTCGCCGCCTGTAAACCAGACATGGTCGATAAGATTCGCTGTCGCGTGTTTGAGCGGATCGACGGTGGTGGCAAAGTTTGTGAATTCCGAGTGCAGGCTCATATGACCGGTGGTGTGATCGACTTCGACAAACTGGTCATAGCCGTACGTGCCATCGGAATCCAGCTCGCTGCGGCTTGAACCGCACAGTTCTTTCGCTTCGCCGATATCAATCGGTTCGACAGAACTATCGCTGCAGTATGCGTAGGCACCGGGGAAATACGAAGCATGCCCAAGGGGCGAAATAAGAAAGGCTGGCAGTGCGCCACACAGTGCGACTGTGAGTGAGGTAAGTCTGAATTGTTTCATACTAACATCCATTGTTTTGTCGAGATTGTTTTGAGTTGGAGCGAGCGTACATCGCGCGAAAACAATCATCTCAGAACCAGTCTGAATGGCATAGGCTGAATGGGTATTTTTGGGACGTAGGTACGGCTTGGGTACGGCTTGGGTCCGCCTAGGCGACCGTCACTTCAACGTATGCCTGATCCGGATACTCCAGTCCAAGATCCGTCAGGAACTGCCGCATGATGGGCTCAGCCTGATAACGTGCCGCGCGTTTACGAGCCTGCTCCGCCATCGCGCTTCGGCCAGAAGGTTCACTGAAGAAACGCACCACGGCATCCACCATAGCGTCCAGATCGTCAACCAGGTAACCGCTGACCTCGTGCTCGATGATGTCCTTCGGGCCCTTGCAGTTGTAGGCGAGCGCCGGCATGCCATGGGTCAGGGCTTCGAGTAGCACATTGCCGAAGGTGTCGAAGCGTGAAGGAAATACGAACAGGTCCAGCCCCAGGTACAAGGCCGCCAGTTGTTCCTGGGTCTGCCAGCCGAGGAATACGGTATCGGGCATGGCCTGCTGGAGTTCTTTACTCGCAGGGCCTGAACCGGCTACGACGATTTTTAGCCCAGGCACCGACAGCCGGGCTTTTGCCATGATGATGGGCAGGTCAAAAATACCTTTTTCGCGACTCAGACGGCTGGCAATGAACAGCACCGGCGTCCTGTCGTTGGCGCCAGGGATCAGGTCTGACTTGCGAATGGCTTGCACCTGTAGATTTCGTGGTGCGGTGTGATGAGCGGTCAGAAATACCCGGCTTTTCGGCAGTTGCATTTCATATCCGGTCAACCAGGCCTTGTGCTCGCGATTGAGCGCGAAAACACCGTCGAACTGCCCGTAGAGCATGCGCATGAGCCGGCGTAAACGGTCTCGCTCGTGTCGGTTCAGGCTGGTGGTGTGGGTGATGAAATCAATCCAGTCCGTGTGCATGAAGAAGTAGCTGGGCACCTTGAACATCTGCTGGACAAACAGCGCGACTATCGCCATGGGCCCTTCGGTTGAACAGACAATACGGTCGTAGCCCCCTTCATAGAAAATCCGCGCAATTTCCATGACGTCGGGCACCCATAGCGTCTGTTCGCCGAAAGGTTGCAGGTCGATATCCGCGATGGGGCGGACTACATGAAGGTGCGGCTCGCAGGCGGCATCGGGGTGACAGATCAGGAAATCGATCGGCAGATTGGTTCGACTGATCTCCTGCAGCTTGCCGGTCAGTGAAGTCGAGACGCCGTTCTTGTCCAGCAGGGTATCGGTGAGATAGAGCGCACGCCGGGAATGCTCGTTCTTGCCGAGCTGCCGGGCGAAGCGGTTGAGCAGGTCGCGGTTCTGGTACAGTACTCGAGTCGATGCCAGGGTGGCACCTGCCAGCACAATGCTGATGAGCACTGGAAAGGACAGGGCATCGAGCATCTCAGCCAGGTTGATGTTGCTCATGTTGTCCTTGCGCTTGGCATCACCCAGAAACAGCGCCGTGAGCTGACTGGGAATTTCCAACTTGCGAGTCAGCTCCTCGGTGGAAAAATCCTTCAGTCTCGGGCCCGGATTATTATCCAGCGCTTTGCGGATTCTTGCGGCGATCAGGTGATTCAGATGATTGAACAGCTCGCCGATGCTCTGGTTCACCGTATCCACGAAAGCTTCTGGATTGTTGCGTTTGCTGTCGGCGATTTTTTCCAGTTGCTCGATGCAGAACTTGTAGTCTTTCGAGGCCTGCCACTTCAGAAAGCGTTGTGGCTTCTTTCCTTGCAGTGCATCGTGAACCAGTGAGAAGAATTTCATCGTTTTCTTGTGTTTCTGCATTTCCAGAAACAGGTTGGCGATGACGAAACAACCCATCTTGTCCCAGTTCGAACCTCGATGAAGGAGGATACGCAGCATGCCCGGATCTTCGATTCGACCGACCGCCTGGGAGAAATAATCCAGCAAGGCAATGTTGAGCTTCTGGTTCTCGCCGACTGTGCCATAAGGCGCGATCTGGCCCTTGCGCAGCGCTTCCAGCGCCAGATCAGAGGCGCGCTCAGTCTTCAGCCGCGCCTGCAGGTTGGGCACATGGAGCTGTGAGCCGCAAAGGCCTGCGAAAATGCCGGTGTGGTCGTCGGAGCCGCCGGTGAGTACTTTGGGCTGATCAGGATCCACGCCAAATTCAGCTGGGTCCAGCTTGTGCTTGAGGGCGTAGGCTCGAATCCGCTCAGGCGTGAGACTTTCGACCCAGTTCAGGGTCAGCACGCTCTGCCACAGATCCCGCTGGCCATTCAGTACTTCGAAGCGCCAGAACATCACCGCCAGCTTTTCAAATAAACACAGATCAATGCGGTCGTTGCGGCTGTAGAGGTAAAGCGGGTGCGGCAGGATGACCGGAATGTCGTGGCTGGCCGCATAGCGCAGGAAGTCGTAGATGTTCTGGCGTTTCTCGAACAGAACAGCTTCCTGTTCTCGGGTGAAGCCGTAGGTGAGCACGTGGATGAACAGCTCATATTCGGGAAAGTAGCAGGTGAACTCGCAGCCCACCAGTACATCCACACCCTTGTCCTGCAATGCCCAGCAGGAGCGTGCGTTGTTGTGATTGGTGACCGTGATGACTGAGCTACCGTTCTGCTCCAGGACGCCGACAAGTTTCTTCGTTTTCAGCCAGGTCTCGGGCAGACGCAGGATGCGCCCCCAGAGTTCATCAGGTACATCACTGTTGAGGTCATGACAATGAAAGTCGATTCGCAAACAGTCTTCAGGTTTGAAACGCCGTGCCTGCCGGCTAATGAACTCATCGAACTCTGCTCTCAAACTTTTGCGGAACTGCGGTTCGCCGTTGGGCTGCCATTGCATCGTCATACACTTTCTCCCCGCTGCTGGCTTTGACACTAGCGGGGGAAGGTGAAGCGAATGTTTCGGTTTTATTGCAATTGTGTGTCACACCGTGGGTGCCTTCCGCAACATCGAGGTGACAGGTGGCCCACCACGGGGTAGTGCAATCTCAACAACTGGCTCGAAACCGAACTTTGCATAGAACTGAGCATTGGCGGGTTTGGAATTCTCCAGATAGACGGGATAGCGATCAGCGCCCGCCAGCGAGAGCAGGTGCTTCATCACCGCAGATCCAAACCCTTGTTGCCGGGCAGTAGCGCGATTGCCAATGGCAAAGATGTAGATGTGATCACCCTGGTAGTGATGCTGTTCGAACAGATCCAGTAGTTTGACGGCCTTCAACAGGGCGCCAGGGCCGAAGGTCCACAAGCCCTTCAACGCAACGCCGGCAGTGATCACTGAGCTCATCGTCTTGCCGGGTGGGAGAAACAGTGCAGCAGCGGATCCACTGTCGTCGACGAGTATACCCCTGTCGTCGATGAACGCCTGTATGACGGCTTTGAAATTGAAAACCGGAAAGTCGGCATGCGAGGAAATCCACAAAAGAACAGGATCATCCTTGAAGGCGTCAGCCAGAATATCGACGACGAGGTCAATGTCGTCGGCACGCGCAGAGCGCACATGTATGGGTGATGACATTGCTTTGAACGGAACTGTTTGAGAACAGGGCACGAGTACGACCTTTCAAATTATTGGGTGTGATCATTGGCCAACTTGTATCACTTCCACGGCAATGCCGCCAAGGGGTCTGTATTCGCACTAACGATTAAAGATGCGGCTTGCAAAAATTTGCAACTTGCACGAATGCGTCAAATTTCTGCTACCGATTGTCAAGTGCTTGTAAATCAATGCTGACATGATTGCCCCGTGCTTCATACACAGGGATACAGCTCATGTCGCAAATGATTGCTTACTCATTCACGAGACCGGCTCATACTTGCTCTGCGGGGATACCGTCATGAGAAGAGTCGTCGTCACAGGTATCGGCATCGTCTCGAGCCTCGGATCCAATCAGACGGAAGTACATCATTCACTGGCGGAGTGCCGATCAGGCATCGGACCCAATATCGGTCATATCGAAAACGGCCTTCGTAGCCATATCTCCGGCCAGATCGATATCGACTTCGCTGCACACGTCGATCGCAAGCTGCTGCGCTTCATGGGCGACGCCTCTGTCTATAGCTACATCGCCATGAAGGAAGCCATTGCACAGGCGGGACTGACCACAGCGGAAATATCCAACGAGCGTACCGGCTTGATCATGGGCGCGGGTGGCGCTTCAACTGAGAACGTCATGGACGCCATCGATATCCTCAGAGAAAAGGGTATTCGTAAAGTCGGGCCATATCGCGTGACCAGAACCATGAACAGTTCGGTCAATGCCAACCTGGCTACGCCCTTTGCCATCAAGGGCGTGAACTACTCGATCACGAGCGCCTGCGCCACCAGTGCTCATTGCATCGGGGCCGCTGCGCAACAGATTCAGTTTGGTCTGCAGGACATCATGTTCGCAGGCGGTGCTGAAGATTGCCACTGGACGCTGTCTTGTCTCTTCGACGCCATGGGCGCCTTGTCTACCGGTTATAACGACCGACCGAAAGAAGCTTCACGACCCTACGATGCCGAACGCGATGGCTTCGTCATCTCAGGCGGCGCTGGTGTGTTGGTGCTCGAATCCCTGGAAGGTGCACAGGCGCGCGGCGCCACGATATTGGCCGAGCTCACTGGCTTCGGTGCTACCTCCGATGGCGACGACATGGTTGTGCCGTCAGGCGAGGGCGCAGCGCGCTGCATGCTGGATGCGGTCCGACAGGCCGACGCCATTCAGAAGCGCCCGGTCGACTACATCAATGCCCATGGCACCAGCACCAAGGTCGGTGATATCGCTGAACTCAGAGCTATCAAAGCCGCCTTCGCAGGCAATACTGGCGACCATCTGGCCGATATGCCCGCCATCAGTTCTACAAAAGCAATTTCAGGCCACGGCCTGGGGGCGGCCGGCGTGCAGGAGGCTATCTACAGCCTGCTGATGATGCGCAACAGATTCCTCGTGAGATCAGACAACCTGCATACCGTCGATGAGGCCGCAGCAGGATTCCCGATACTCACGGACATGCAATACGACATCGATGTCAGGCGAGTACTGTCCAATAGCTTCGGCTTTGGGGGGACTAATGCCTGTCTCGTGTTTGATAACTGGGAAAATAGTCGTTGGGAGAAAGCTGCCATGGAGGGCCAATCATGATCGTGCGACCTAAGATACGGAACTTTATCTGTACAACGGCGCATCCGGTTGGCTGTCGCAAACAGGTGGCAGAGCAGATCGAACAGGCCAAGTCAGCGCTGCCGATGAAAAAGAGCGTTCACAACGTGCTGATCATCGGTTGCTCCACGGGCTATGGCCTGGCCAGCAGAATAGCGGCGTCCATAACTTGTGATGCAGCCACGCTGGGTGTGATGTTCGAAAAGCCGGCAACTGAGGTTCGCTGTGGCAGTGCAGGCTGGTACAACAATATGGCCGCCGAGGCTCTGCTGAAAGCCGAACACCCGGACCAGCAGATCCACACCATCAATGCCGATGCCTTCAGTCAGGAGACGAAGGATCAGGTTATCGACCTGGCGACGCAGAACTATGGCAAGTTCGACCTGGTCATTTATAGCCTGGCGGCTCCACGCCGCAAGGATCCGGTCACGGGCGAGATCTGGCAGTCGGTATTGAAACCCATAGGCGAACCTTTCGAAGGCATTACGCTCGATACGGACAACGAAGTACTCAAGTCAGTGAGCATCGAGCCTGCGACCAACGATGAAATTGAACAGACCGTCAAGGTCATGGGCGGTGAAGACTGGGCAGATTGGATGAGTCAACTCCACGCTGCAGATCTGCTGGCTGTTGGCTGCGAAACGGTCGCCTATCACTACGTCGGCAGAGAGCTGACCTGGCCAATCTATGGTCAGGCGACGATTGGCCGGGCGAAGGCGCACCTTGAAGACACTGCCCACGCTATCAACAAGCAGCTTGCGGATATCGACGCCAAAGCCTTCATTGGTGTGCTCAAGGCGGTTGTCACGCAAAGTTCATCGGCCATCCCCATCATGCCGCTCTACATCGCCATGTTGTACGACGTTATGAAGGAAGAGGGCAGCCATGAAAGCCCCATCGAGCAAATTCTGCGTTTCTTCGACGAGCAGTTGTTGAGTCCGGATCGGCGCGTCGAAGGTGGCGTGCGCATGCGGGTGGACGACCTGGAGATGGCTGACTCGGTGCAGAATGAAGTGGCCCGACGTTGGCAGGTCGTCACCGACGATAGCCTGCCGGAGTTGGCCGATTTAAGGGGTTATCGCGAAGATTTTCTCAAGCTTTTTGGTTTTGCCTGCGCTGATGTGGATTATGATCAGGATATCGACCTGCTAACGGGTCGGGCTCACACCAGGGCGCTACTGTAAGCCGCCTTGCAAATGGACAACAAGGATCAGACATGACCAGCGCAAAAAACTCCAATAACACCAAAGCCCCGGGGATGGTCGACCGCGCGCATGTGTTCGATATCGACACCGTGGCGGCTGGAATTCCTGGACTGCTGACGCCTGAGGCCATCGAGGCTGAAGTCGCCAGGATCAAACGACTGCCCATCGAGGATTACGAGCAGGCTGTGATACAGCCGGTTCGACAGAGTCAGCGCTTCAGTGCCCGCAAGATCATGAAGGCACTGGCTCAGAAGGTCATCAAGGAGACAGACGAAGGGCCACTCTATGCCCTCGACTGTTACATGACGAATGAGGCAGGCAAGCGTGTGCGGGTGGGGCTGATCGGGCAGAACCGGGAAAACCGACAGGGCGTCTGGGGGCCTGAACATCATCGTCAGGCGGCCGAGCTGGCCATGAAGTTCAGTCGCAGGCGAATGCCGGTCATTACTTTTATCGATACGCCAGGCGCCGATGCCGGTGAGACGGCAAACCAGCAGGATCAAGCCCACAGTATCTCGAAGCTGATTACGGTCATGGCTCAGCTGCCAGTGCCCACCGTGGGTATCATTCTCGGCACTGCCTATTCGGGCGGTGCCATACCACTGGCGGCCACAAACCTGCTGCTGTCAGTGCGTGATGGGCTGTTCAGTACCATTCAGCCCCAGGGATTGGCCAGCATTGCGCGCAAACAGAAACTCGCGTGGCAGCAATGTGCACAACGTGTCGGCGTATCAGCCTGCGAGACGGCCATCAAAGGTTGGCTTGACGGTATTATCGATTATTCGCCAAGTGATCAGCGTGAGGGCATGGAGCATCTCAGGACTGCCGTGCTCGGTGCGCTGTCGTTCCTCGACAAGCAGCTGAGTGCCTTCGTGCAGCCTGAAGGCGCGGCGGCGTTCGCGCCTGTGGCCGGAGAATATCAACGTAGCCTCGCGGTGTTTCTCGAGACACCAGAGCGACTCAGCGGTCTGAATAACAGCTATTACGGCGACACACTGACCCAGTGTCCAAGCATCTTCGATTTTACGCTGCGCCATATGCGCCAGCAGCAGGTAGCCTCGCGCCTGAGCTTCACCACCATCTCATCTCTACCAGCAGCGGGCAGCGTGGCGCCTATCAAGCCGCAGCAGCAGAGCAGCGACAAGGTTGGCGTCTTCGCCGACTGGTGCCAGCGCGGCGAAAAATTGATTTACGAACAGCGTCTGCTTGACCGCTACGAGCGCTTCCAGAAGGCCCGGCAGGCCAAGGACGAAGACCGAAGCGCTCTGGCGGCGCTGGTGCTCGGCCGTCCGCAGGAAAAGTACAAGCAGGCCGCAGAGGCTTTGGCCTTTGAACTGGGGCTCTATCTCTACAACCGGTGGAAGGCTCAGGCGGCGGAAGGTTTTGTTGCAATGAGCGAGTTTCTTGCGGAGCAGGCGGCGAAAACGAAGCCCAGGCAAGCCGTGGACACTGGCGAACTGCCACCGAAAGAGGAAGTAACGCTGCCACAGCTGCTGCATCTCCCAGAGCTCAATGCCTACCTCGCCCCGATAAGCCTGCAGTTGCAGTTCTTCGATGCGCTCTACGACGGCATTCTCGGCGAGCTCGAACTGGTGGCCAGTGAGGCTAATCGTTATCGAAGTCTGAGCGAAGAGTCGATGGCTCAGCTACTCGATGCCGCGCTGAAAGGGACACAGACTGATGTGTGTTGGGTCGACGTACATGCTGGCGAATTCTCCACCTGGCTGAAACAGTTGAATGACTTCGACGATGTCGAATGGTTCCTGCGTCAGGTCTCCGAGTGGAAGCAACGGCAGCATGCCCGTCTTTCCGAAAGCCTGTTCGTGTTCCTCACTTATCTCTTCGAAAACCTGATACCGCGTTATATGCAGGCGCAGGCCGGTGGCGAAGCCTTCGATGGCAAGATCAATCCCACCTGGATCGGCCGACGCAAGGATTTCTGGCATCGCCTGTCCATCGCCTATTGCGATTTGCAGATTCAGGCACTGCAGAAGGAATACAAGAGCCAGTGGCCAGAATGGACCGGCTGGGTCGATGAGCTGTGCAATGATTTCACCCCGCAGCATGATGACTGGGTCTCCTGCGATCCATGCGGCTTTCCGGGCTACCTCGAAAGTATTCACAAGCAGATCAGTGCGGGCAAGGTGCCTGCAGGTATCGTGACCGGCACAGCAACCCTGAAAGTGGCTTCGCAGCCTGTCGGGCTCTTCATTTCCAACCTGGCCTTTCAGGCCGGTGCGCTGGATATGGCCAGTGCCCGTAAATTGCTGTCGCTGATTCAGCGCTGTGAAAACGAAAGGCTGCCTATTGTCGGGCTCGTCTCCTCTGGCGGCATGCAGACCAAGGAAGGCGCAGGTTCCCTGTTTGCAATGGCGGCCGTCAACGAAGCCCTGACCCGCTTCCGTCAGCTTACCGGGCTGCCCGTAATCATGGTCGGCTTCGGCGACTGTACAGGCGGTGCACAGGCCAGCTTCGTCACCCATCCGCTCGTGGAAACCTGGTACATCAGCGGCGCGAACATCCCCTTTGCCGGACAGATCGTGGTGCCAAGCTATCTGCCGTCGACCTGTACGCTTGCGAATTATCTGGTCAGGAATGCGCCGACGGAGCCGACCAACGACGCGACCATGACTGGCCTGCTCAGCCATCCCTTCGCCGACAGTTTCGACAGACGACTGCTGCAGATCGATTCGCAGGTCACCCGGCCGCGCTGCAGTCTGCAGGACATGTTGAAGGCTCGCCTCAACGGTGGGGAGCTGCCCAAGGCCCGAACCGAGGGCGATGATGATGCGAAGGCGCTGAAGCTGCAGGACGAGCACAGCCGGGTCGACAAGGTCTTCGCACCAGTGCAGAAACTGCTGATACACGCCCGCGGCTGCACTGCTGTGAAACTGATCAGGGATGCCCAGCGCAACGGTACACCGGTGGTTCTGGTGCAGTCCGATCCCGATATGGCCTCCGTGCCCGCAGAGATGCTTGGCTCACAAGACGAACTGGTCTGCATCGGTGGCAACACACCGGACGAGAGCTACCTCAATGCCAACAGTGTGCTGAAGGTCGCCAGCATGACCGGTGCGGACAGCCTGCACCCTGGCATTGGCTTCCTCTCGGAGGATCCTGACTTCGCCAAGCGCTGCCAGATTCGTGGTCTCAACTTCATCGGTCCGGACTACCGAGCCATGAGCGTGATGGGCGACAAGGCCAGCGCTCTGAATGCTGCGATGGCCGCGAATGTGCCAGTGGTGCCGGGTAGTCACGGCATTATCTCGGACGCACAGCACGCTCGCCGACTCGCCGAAGACATTGGCTTTCCCCTGCTATTGAAAGCAGCGTTTGGCGGCGGCGGAAAAGGCATCGCCAAGCTCACCAGCATGGACGATCTGGCGGAGACCTACACCCGTCTGCGTCGTGAAGCCGAAGCCGCCTTCGGCCGAGGCGCGCTGTACATGGAGCGCTTCGTCGAACACATGCGCCATATCGAAGTGCAGGTGCTGCGCGACAGTCATGGCCATTGCAGTCTGCCAGGCATCAGGGACTGCAGTGTGCAACGCAACAACCAGAAGCTGCTCGAAGAGTCAGGCTCGACCATGCTCAGCGACACGCTGAAGCAGAACGCGCTGACCTATGCGAAGCGCATTGCCGATGCCGTCGACTATGTCGGCGCCGGTACGGTCGAATTCATCTACGACCTCGATCACGAATGCCTCTACTTCATGGAAATGAACACCCGGCTACAGGTCGAGCATCCAGTGACCGAAGCGGTCAGTGGCATTGATATCGTGGCGCAGCAACTGCGGATTGCCTCGGGCTCATCGATCGCAGATCTCGCACCGAAGGAAGAAGGCTATGCCATCGAAGCCCGTATCAACGCAGAACAGGTATCGCTGCGTGACGGTAGCTTCAGTTGCCAGCCTTCACCTGGTCTGGTGCTGGATCTGGTGATGCCGAAGGATGCCCATGTCGATGTGATCAGCTGCATCGACAAGGGCAAGGCGGTCGCCCCGTACTACGACAGCCTGGTGATGCAGATCATCGCCAAGGGGAAGGACAGGGCTGAGGCCATCGAGCGACTGACCGGCTTCCTGCGCCAGACCCGCATCGAAGGCATCATCACCAATCTCGACTTTATCGTCGCCATCCTGGAAGACGAGGTTTTCCGTGGAGGGACCTTCGATACCGGCTTCCTGCAAGGCTTCAGTTCCCGCATCGATGCCAGCAGTCTGCAGCGCGAACCTGCTGGCCGTGGCGCTGCCGCGAAGGGCGACGATATTTCCATTCCGGGTACGGAAGAACTGAAAGTGCTGGCGCCTGCCTCCTGCATTTTCTACCGCTCGCCAACGCCTGATGAGAAACCATTCGTCACCGAGGGAGATGTCGTGGACACCCAGCAGACGCTGTGCCTGATGGAGGCGATGAAAATGTATTCACCACTCAAACTGCGGCACCTGAATAAGGCTGGCGAGCAACTCTACGCCGATGGCACCCGCTACCGGGTCAACCGAGTCATGAACGACGACGGTCAGCCAGTGAATACGGGTGACCTGCTGTTTGTACTCAGCCCATTGCCTGCCGAGAAGAAAGACGCTGTGTCTGGCAGCAGCGAAAAAGAAAGTGAGTCTTTTGCCGAAAGCAAATAAGCCTTGCCGCGCTGCCTGAGGGCAGCCATCGATGTCACAGGGAGAAATGAAATAATGGATCTATCGAATGAACGAGACGACAAGGCTTCCGGCGCGAGCCAGGCCAAGCGCACCGTGGTACTCATTACCGGCGCCAGCAGAGGGATTGGTAAAGCGATATTGCAGCAGTTCTGTGCCATGGATGCCTACGTCATTGGTACAGCAACTTCACAAGCCGGGCTTGAGAAGATCGCGCAAACTATCGATGAAAATGGTGGCATAGGTCAGGCCATGCTGCTGGATCTGAAAGCAGAAGCGAGCGTGCCCGCACTGGTCGAGAATTTGAAACAGCAATCGATACCAGTGGATGTGCTCGTCAATAACGCCGGCGTGACCGATGACCAGCTTGCACTGGCCATGAAGCCCTTCCAGTGGAGTCGGGTGATCGACACCAACCTCAACGGTACCTTCAGGCTGACGCAGTCACTGCTGCGACCAATGTTGCGAAAGAAGCAGGGGCGCATCATCAACATCAGCTCCGTAGTGGCCAGCAGCGGCAATGCCGGCCAGTGTAACTACGCTGCATCCAAGGCAGCCCTTGAAGCCATGACCCGCAGTCTGGCGCTCGAACTGGCTCGAAAGCACATTACGGTCAACGCCGTTGCACCAGGGTTTATTGCCACCGATATGACTGAAGAGCTCTCAGCAGAAGCCAAGGCAGCACTACTGGCGAAGATCCCGCTTGGGACCATGGGGGCTCCTGAAGATATCGCCGCCTGCGTCACCTTCCTCGCCGGAGATTCGGCACGCTACATCACCGGGCAGGTCCTCCACGTCAACGGTGGCCTGTATATGTAATGACGGTTCTACCCGTTTGAAACGGGCAAATTTCAAGCCACATCAATCAA
This sequence comes from Allohahella marinimesophila, assembly GCF_039538005.1. Taxonomy (NCBI): domain Bacteria; kingdom Pseudomonadati; phylum Pseudomonadota; class Gammaproteobacteria; order Oceanospirillales; family Hahellaceae; genus Allohahella; species Allohahella marinimesophila. The sequence goes on along the minus strand of NZ_BAABBO010000005.1, from coordinate 73,538 downwards.
GTCAACAACTGGAAGAAAGGAGCACTACCATGTCTACGCAACAAGAGCGTGTCATTGCCATCGTCGCTGATCAATTGGGCGTCGATAAGGAACGCGTCGTCCCAACGGCTACATTCGTCGAAGACCTCGGCGCGGACTCCCTCGACACCGTCGAGTTGGTCATGGCGCTGGAAGAGGAGTTCGGCTTCGAAATCGAAGACAAGGAAGCTGAGAAGATTACCAACGTGCAGGATGTCATGAATCTGCTGGCACGTACGGAAGCCGCGTAACCGAACACCACTGCTGCAGAACTGGCTGTCGGCTTGCTGTTCAGCCGACATCAGGGCAGCGCAGGAACTCATCGTAAAGCAAGGGAGTGCCGGACTAATGAAAGTGCCAGAAGCCTTTGAATCTTCAGTAAGCCTTGAGACCCTGCGGGACAAGACGATTCTTCTGACGGGTGCCAGCGGGTTCGTCGGCAAGGTTGTACTGGAGAAACTGCTGCGTGGCATCGGTGGCAATGGTCGCATTCTCCTGCTCATGCGAGGCAACCGACGCTTCCCCTCAGCAGAAGACCGGCTCTACCATGAGGTCTTGCAGTCCTCATTATTCGACAAACTCAGAGCAGAGCAGGGCGATGTCTTTCTGGATAATTGCCTGAAGAAACTGCACTGTCTCGAGGGGCACCTGACACAGCCGCGCTTCGGTCTCGATCAGGACACCTTCGCAGCTACCGCTTTTTCCCTCGACCTCATCATCAATGCAGCGGCTAGTGTCGATTTTCGTGAGCCGCTCGATGACGCTCTGAACACCAACACATTGGCGCTCGACAGCCTGATAGATTTTTCCAAGTTCACACCGCACTGTCCGCTGATCCACGTGTCGACCTGCTACGTCCACGGCCACCATACCGGCTTTTGCAGTGAAGCCAATGTTGTCGCCTTGCGTGGCAAGCTGCCGCTGACGAGCACCGGTTACGTGGATACAGATGCCGTCGTCGCGACATTGCAAAGCAGAATTTCTGTGATCTATGCGAGCATCAGTGGTATCGAGGAGCGTCAGACCGCCCTGGTGGATCTCGGTCTTGAGATCGCCAATACCTTTGGCTGGAACGACACCTACACCTTTACCAAATGGCTCGGCGAACAGCGTCTGCTCAATGCCTTGCAGGGCAGGGCGTTGACCGTGCTACGTCCCTCCATCATCGAAAGCGTATTGAAAGATCCGACCCCCGGCTGGATAGAGGGCGTGAAGGTGGCTGATGCCGTCATCATGGCCTACGCCAGAGAGCACGTCATGCTGTTCCCGGGCAGGCCTTCGGCGGCGATCGACATCATTCCTGTCGATTATGTGGCGAACAGCATACTCATCAGTGCCGCAGAGGCACTCACCGCACCATGCCAGCATCGGTTCTACCAGTGTGGCAGTAGTGCTGAGAACCCGGTCACGATGAAGACGCTGATTCGACTGGTGCGCAAAGCGGCGACGACACCAGGCTCCGGGCTGGACAGGCTGTTTCCGCGACAGCCGCAGAAAGCCTTTGTCATGGTGCCCGCGCCCGTTTTCAAACTCATTACTGGCGGCGGCCTGAATTATCAACGCTGGAGCTACCGTCTGCGCAAGTCACTCGGCCTGAGCACCAGCAAGCGAACATTGATGAAGATGGAGACGACCGTGAGACTGGCTGTAGTCTTCGCCTTTTACACGACGCAGCGCTACACCTTCGACAACAGCGAGCTGCTGTCCCTGGCAGCCAGACTAAGTGCCGCAGATCGAGCTGCCTTTCCGGTATCTACTGCTGATATTGACTGGACACATTATCTTGGACACATCCACCTCAGCGGTCTGAACGACTACGCCTTGAAGCCACGCTCGAAAAAGGTGAAGACACCGGTAGCGGCAGACGCCTGAGCATTCATGTTCTGACAGAGGATGTCGTCCGCCAAAGTGTGATTTAGTTTTTTGCGTCGATCAGACGAACCGCATACTGCGAAAACACGGCGTCGCTAGTCAGTAGATAGAGACCCGCGGCTTGCGCCTGTGAGATAAGCATTCGGTCGAAGGGATCTTTCTGATCCTCCCACTATCTGCACGGTGCGGATAACCTCTGGCAGGACGCCACCGCCACCGCCACGTGGACACGTGTTAATTATCTTCACTGCACGCCCGGCACGTATCATGAGTCATGGTACAACCCACAAGGAATGCGGTATGAATGCAAAGATGATTCTTGGCCAGCTCATGAAGCAGGCTTCAAAAGCGCAGTCACAGGGCAGCTACAACAAACAGGGCCACGGCCAGGACCGCCACCAGAACAGTGTCGGGGACTTCGACCTTGGCAAGATTGTCGGCGGTCTTGCTTCACAGTTTGGTGGGGGCAGCAATCAGAGTCGTGGTCAAAGCTCCAGCGGTATTGATATGAAGAGCATTCTTGGCGGTGGTGCGCTGGGCATGTTGTTCGGCTCCAAGCGTGGCCGTAGCATGGGCGGCAAGGCCTTGAAATACGGCGCCCTCGCTGGAGTCGGCGCGCTTGCCTGGAAGGCTTACCAGAACTATCAGTCCAGTGAGGCGACTGGCCAGGGTGCTCAAGGCGCAGGCTCGCCGCAGCAGGGCGAGCCCTGGGAAAACCTTCAGGGTGTTGCGCAGGAAAGACGTGGTCAGGAAATTCTGCAGGCCATGATCATGGCGGCTCGGGCAGACGGTCATATTGACGCCAACGAGCGGGCGCAGCTGGGTCAGGAAATCGAGAAACTGGGTGCGGATGCCGAGCTGCATGCCTGGGTTCAGCGACAATTCGAAGCGCCGCTCGATGCAGAATTACTGGCGCGGGAAGCCGATTCGCCACAGGCCGCACGGGAAATTTATGTGGTCAGTGTCGCGATGGTGGATGAGCAGAACCCGATGGAGCGAGCCTGGCTTACCCAGCTGGCTTCAGCGCTGAAGCTTGAGCCCGCGCTAGCGGCCGAACTGGAGCGGCAGGTCCAGAACGCAGCAGGCGTTTAGCCCCTGCTGGGACAGGCTCGCCAACGTTCAGGCGGCCCTTGCTTCCAGGGGCAGTACTCATCGGAGTGCTGCCCCGAAACAGATCATTTCCGCTGAGCGGTAACGAGATTGAGTTCCAGATCCTCGCCGTCACTTTTTTCACCTTCGATTTCGACCTCACCCGCCTTTTCGCTAGTGATGTCTTCAACCTTGGTCATGCCTTGCGCCTTCGCAGTGTCGATAGCCTGGCGGATATCTTCAATTGTTGCTCCGGTCGGTCCACCGTCACTGTTCTTCCGGTCCTCATTGCTCACTTTGCCTTCGGCAGATAGATCAACTTCGGCCTCGGTGCTGTCATCGACCCAGCCCTCGATTTCGATATTGCCGCTGTCTTCGAACTCGATCTCGGTATAGTGTTTGAAGCCATAGTCTTCAGCGGCTTTGAGGGCGTCTTCGATCCTGTCGATCTCGATCTCGGCCTGAGCCATGGGTGCCAGGATTGCTGTAGTCAGTGCGACGGTCATCAATGTTCTTGTCATGCATGCTTTCCTTTTTTGGTCCGGAAGTCCTGATTCAGCAGGTACGTCGTCTTTTGGCGAATCGATCGTTGCGCGCGCGACGGCAACCGCGTACTACGATCAACCCAGCAAAGGCTGTACCATGAGAGGAGATTAATTGCCTTGGTGATGTCGGCTTCTCTAGAATGTAGCTTTTCAGAGTTAACCTTGGAACTGACATGATGGGTGGGCATGTATAGACTGCCTGCAAGACCTTGTAGATGGTGGGCGTAAGCCGGGAGAGTTTTATTAACGAACAGTCCGACACTTTATTCACGCTTCGCGATTTCGTGTCGAGCAAGACGCTGGATGTTACGGAGATGCGCAGGATATTCCTGCCCGTCCTCAAACAGCTCGCCCTCCTGCATCAGCGCGGTCTGGTCCATCGCGCGGTCAATCCCGATACCATTTATCGCGAGAGCAGTGGTCAGTGGCGTCTGCTGCCGATCGAGGAATTGCCGGACACCGAGTCTGCAGATCCGTTCGACGACCGCCGTGTTCCCATGTCCAACGCACAGCTCGATCCTGATTTCGCACCGATCGAGCAATTTTCGGTCGATCTGAGACGGCAGGGCCCATGGACCGATATCTATAGTGTCGCGGGTGTGATGTACCTGTGCGTAGCCGGGCATACCGCGGTGGGCGCCAAGGATCGTGTCGCCAGCGGTGAACCCTACGACAAGGAGATCGATCCGCTGCTCTGGCTGGCCAATTCAGCCGACGGCCGCTTCGAAGGCAAATTCCTGCGCCTCATCGACAAGGGGCTGACCTACTTTCATTACGACCGCCCGCAGAACCTCGAGCCATGGGTAGGCGCCCTGTTCGGCTCTTCGGCGCTGGCGAATACCAAGCTTCCCGGCACGCGACCGAAGCGGCCTGTCCCTGTGCTCGAGGAGCCGGCGGATGCGGCAGGTGTGGACGAGGAGGCCGTTTCAACACCTGAACTGAGCTCAGAGGCAGAAGCGCCCACACTCCAAAGCACCGATTCTACGGCCGATACACCTGCCCAGGCAGCTGAGCCTGTCAGATCGGAAGCACCCCCAGTCGTCAAACGCTCGACGGCCGGGCAGGCCGATCAACCTGTCAAGCGAAAGCCCGCAGCGACGCCCGCTGCTGAAGTCGATGATGAGGACTATGAGGCGCGGCATGCCGACGCCTTGCCGAGTGTGCCCCAGATGCGCGAGCGCGTCAGCCCGGCCAGTGCTGCGCAGAAAAAGCCGACTTCGCAGAAGCCTGCGACACACCAGCCTGGCCCGAAAAAAACCGCGCAGCAGCCTGCGGCCCGAAAACCGGCACCTCAGCAACAGTCACGTCCCTCACCACCGCCAGCCCCTCGATACGCTGACCACGATCAGGGCTTTTTCGCCGAAGATGATCATGGCAGCGATGAGGATCTCTATGCCGAGCGGATGTCTGAGAACTCCTCACGCTTCAATCAGGCTGCCCGCAGCCGCGGTCGCGTACGGCGTGATAGTGAAGAAGAGGGTGGCTGGCTTGCTGTGGTGGCCAGTGCGCTGCTGCTGATTGTGGCGCTTGGCGTAGGTATCATGTTCGTCAATGATATCTCCATCACCGAAGGCGTCGAGATCATCAAGCGCGAGGCTGGTCTCATCGAACCCGAGCCCCCAGTAGCGCCGGTGCAGGAAGAGAATGCGCTGCCTGACAATATTCAGTTCAGCGATCCGGTTGAGCCTGAACAGCCATTAGGCACTGGCAATACTGGCAGTATCGACCGCGACAGCGGCTTTCCCGTGGATGAAGTGGGTGGATCCGAGCCGGAGACTGTGACGGCGCCTGATGGCGTGATTGCCCCGGAGCAGGATATCGATACGAGGCGCCAGGAGGAGCTTCAGCGTCTCGAGGACAGAACGCAGCAGGAATCATCCGAGATCTCCGAGCAGGTTGGCGAAGCTGCCTATCAGGGCCCTAATTTGAGTCAGACACCCTTGCAGCGGGCTGAGGTCGAAGCCATTCTTCGCCGCTTTCGTAATTCGCTCGAGACACTTGATGCCGGGTCGATCAATCGGATTGCGCTGTTGAGTGAGCGTCGGCATACCTACTTGAACTATCTTATCGAAAGCTTTGCTTCGAGCAAGGTGGAAGGTGAGCGTTTTCAGATGGCAGGTGACAATATGTCTGCCACGGCGCGCCTGCAGATGGTTCGTCTGGTAGATACCAACGGCTTGGTGTCTGAGCCGCCACGGGGTTTGCGTCAGATAGACCTGCAGATTCTCAGAGCCCGCAATGGTGAGCCGATCATCCATTGGCAGTAGGCTCGAATTGATCTCCCTCATCGTGCCGACACTGAATGAGGAAGCGGCTTTCAGGGGGCGGCCAGGTCGCAGTCTCAATGCCATCAGGCAGGCCTGGCCAGAGGAGCGGTTCGAAATCATCACCGTAGATGCCGCGAGTCGTGATCAAACCAGAGCACTGGCAGCTGAATTTTCCAGTCAGGTCATCGTGGCGCCGCCAGAGCATCGGGGGCGTAGCCGACAGATGAACTTGGGGGCCGCTGCCGCCCGAGGCGAGCTGCTGGTATTCCTGCATGCTGATACCGAACTGACCGGGAACCTGCATGAACTCGACCTCTTCGCCCGCACAGGGGCAAGCTGGGGTCGGTGTCGCGTTCAGCTCTCTGGAAGCCGCCGGATCTTCCGGGTGATCGAAACCATGATGGAATGGCGATCCAGAATCAGTGGCGTCTGCACAGGCGATCAGGTACTCGTGATCAGGCGCGAGGTCTTTGAACACCTCGGAGGCTACGACGCCATCCCCTTGATGGAAGACGTTGCTATCAGCAAGCGGCTTCGACGCCTTGCCTGGCCAAAACGTCTGCCACTGATCGCGCACACCTCGAGCCGTCGATGGGAGGAGCATGGTGTCTGGCGAACCATTCTGTTGATGTGGCGGCTACGTCTGGCGTATTTCTTTGGCGCTTCACCTGAAACGCTCGCGCGCCGCTATGCCCGCTGAATCATCCACCCAACTGGTCATTCTCGCCAAGCGACCAAAGCTTGGCGCTGTCAAAACCCGACTTGCCGCAGACACGGGGCCGGTCGAGGCCCTGGCGATCTATCAACAGTTACTGCAGCTTCAGATTGATCATGCCCGTCGCTATGCCCGAGCGGCGCCGCACAGACATGTTCGTATCGACTGGGATGCGCCCAGCGCGAACGGTTCGCGTACGGTGGAAGAGCGTGGCTGGCTGGTGGATGGCAAACAGGGCGCGGGATCGATTGGTGACCGAATGGGGCTGGTCATGGGTCAGCATTTCAGTTCGGAACGTAGAGCTGGTGACCGTCTGATCATCGTGGGCAGTGACTGCCCCTATCTGGATGAGCAGGTACTCGCTGCAGCTGAAGCCGCTCTTGATGAAGTAGATTGTGCCTTGGTGCCCGCGCTGGATGGCGGCTATGTACTGATTGGCGTGAACAGGCATTTTATGACATCGGGTTGCGATGTGTTTGGCGGCATGCCGTGGAGCACACCGGAGTTGATGGCTGCGACCCGTGAGCGTCTGAGTCAGGCAGGCGTTCGCTGGGCAGAACTGCCGCCCCTAGAGGATATTGATGAATGGCCGGCGCTGCAGCGTTGGCAGGCTGCAGCGACCGACACATCGCCTAGCGCTTCCTGAAATACCAGCTCGAGCCAGTCTGCGCATCCCATTCGAGATGCGTCATTCGCTGCCAGGCCTGGGCACTGTTGCGTCGATGGGTCGAGTGTCCCTGTATATTCTGGGCTTCCAGCGTTTTCCACTGTACTTCGTTGGCTAGCGCCCCGAGCAGGCGTGGCAGATCTTCCGCCACAGCCCGTGCGCTCAGCAGCTTTCTGAAGCCGTGCAGGCTGTAGAATTCGGGTGTCCGCGCCAGTGCCTGACAGTCGCCCTGCGCAATGGCAGCCAGATAACCTGCGCGAATCTGTTGCAGAGTATTGTGGCCGGGAGATTCTTCCTGCCAGATCGCATGCCCCGTCGAGTGATCAGCACCGAAGGCATTCAAGGCGTCATGCGCATGATTCAGCCTGATATTGAGCACCCCTTCGGTACGCAGGGCATCACGCAACAAGCCGAGTAAAATTTCGTTAGTTTCGGTGTTGGCAGACCACTGATCTATCCGCAGAAAGTCGAAGCGATGTCCGTCTTCGATATACTGGCTGAACATCGACAGCGGCCAGAATACGATATTGTCCAGCCCATGCTCTTGCGCCTTCCGGGCACCATAGGCGAGATCGCACAGATCGAAGTCCACGACGAGCACAGTGCTGTCGGTAAAGCTCTTGGCAAAGGCCAGCGTCTGCGGATCGGCTGCGGCACCGATAATGGCCACCATCACAGTGTCAGTCTTGAGATCGACATCGAAACGGTGCTGTAGGGCTTCAGTCAGCAAGCCTTCGTCCTGCACCGGCAGTGATTGCCAGGTCGGGTAGGGCAATGGAATATCGTTCGCCGCGAGCAGCAGCTCAGACTTCTTCTCGGCAAACTGCTGCTTGAAGTTCTCGTCAGTCATGAAATCGTAGAAGCTGCGCTGTAACAGGTCGCGGCACTGCAATGGCCAGTCAGTCACATCGAGCGCGGCCAGCAACAGTGAATAGGGCTGACGCCAGAGTATGTCGAACATCGACACAACGATGCACGCACCGGCCAGCTCTTCAGCCATAGAGCCATTCGCAATCGATCCGGCAGTAGCCGCACGAGCGATTTGCTGATGAATGATGTCGAGTTGCAGGCGTTCCTGTTCGCTGGTCTCGAGTAGACAGCCACTGCGCACCTGGTAGCTGGCCAGCGCCAGCGCCAGCTGCTGGTGATCGTCGGCCAGTGTGCCGCTCTGGCAGACAGCCTCGAATATCCGGCTTCGAAGATAGACCAGCAGGGTCTCGAGTTCGGTTGATGGTAACAGGATGCGATCGCAGGCTATCAGTAGCAGTTGATCGATTCTTGCGACCTCGAGCAGCTCGGTATCCGCTGGTAAGGCTGCATATTTGTGCTCAAGAATATCGGCGACGACGGTGGCCAGGCGCTGCGGCGTGATCTGCTCATGCTGAAGCAGGAATAGCAGGTCGTCGGCAATCATGGTGTTGTAATGGTCGATGGCGAGGTGTTCACAGCAGTGGGTGATGCCAGCGAATATGCTGGGCCACACGTAACCGAGCTCGATCATTCTGCGATAGTGCATGTAGGCCTGGTCGAAGCGTTCCTGACCAGCCAGCACGTGTGCAATACCCAGAAATGCCGACGCGTTGCGATTGTCCAGCTTCAATGCCGTACGAAAATGACCTTCTGCATCGCCGAAGCGCTGCTCGATAAGTGCCAGGTAGCCAAGGTTGCACAGCAGCTGCGGATCTTCCGGCGCCAGCTCGACCGCTTTGGTGAAGAGCTCACGCGCCTGTTCGAGGCGGCGATTGTCCAGGCGGATTCTGCCCAGCAGGCCAAGGGCCTGCGAATGCTCGGGCGACTGCCGCAGCACATCGGCCAGCAACTGTTCAGCCCTGGCAAAGCAGTCACGCTTCACCTCAGCATCGATGCCCGGACGGTTGCCCGCCGAGTAGTGCTGGTTGGCCGCAAGCACCTGGCTTGCGGCTGGCATGGCTGTAGATTCTGACCTGGCTTGTTCAACGTACATTCGACACCTCGTTAACTGGTACTGCTAGTCTGATCAGTTGAGAAATTAACCCTGTAGCAGCTGAAGCACCTGCTGTGGCTGGGCGTTGGCCTGAGCCAGAATCGAAAGACCCGCCTGCTGAAGCACCTGCTCCTTGGACAGCCTGGCTGTCTCTGCAGCAAAATCTGCGTCGCGGATTCTCGAGTTCGCCACTTCCAGGTTTTCAGAAGTGATTCGCTGATTCGTTATGGTGGACTCGAATCGGTTCTGGATGGCGCCCAGATTGGCGCGCTGGAAGTTGATGGTGTTCAATGCATTTTCGACGGTGTTCAGCGCTTTGACGGCGCCTTCTACTGTTGATATGTCGAGGTCCCGAACCAGGCCGCCTTGTTCATTTGAGCCGAAGGTGCCGGCGGTAAAGCCGCTATTCGCAATGTTGCCGGTCAGTGAGCCCAGTTCGATCTGGCCAGCTGATTCCAGCGACAGTGTGCTGTAGTAGGTGTCGTCGGCTGGCAGGCCCATCGTGGCCGCATCTCCATTCTGGGCCGTAATGCTGATATTTCGGCCGTCATCGGCCAGCAGCCGGTAGGAGTCATTGAACGCTTCTGCGCGAATGCCAGTTTGTCCCGACTTGTTATTGACGGCAGAGACTACCGCGCGCTGAATGTCGGCGACCGTGTCAGTCGCCGTTGTGGACACCGCGTAGGCCACACCATTCAATGAAAAGGTCGCAGCGAGGGCGCCGCCAGCTGTAATCGCACCACCGTTCTGTACGGTCGGATTTGCGGTGGCGGTTACGCCGGTTTGTTCAGAGAGCTCGTTAATTGCCTTGGCTTTGGCGATCGCGCTGAAGGATGGATTGACATCAGAAGCCGTATCGAAGTTCGGTTGTGTTGGGCCCACTGGCACGCCGTTAATGACCAGATCGCCCGCAGCGAAAGCCGCCTCTGCGACAGTAGCACTGACGGCGCCACTATTATTGCCGCTGAAGTTGCCGACCGTCAGGCCTGCGTTGCCGATATTGCCGGTATCGGTATCTACATCGATGGCCGAGCCGTCTGTTGACACAAGTGTGAAGGTGCCGGCATAGGTTGTACCGCCACTTGGCGGTACCGCTGCGCTTGAAGTCGCGAGGCCAAAATCATCAGTATTCGTGCCAGCTGTTCCCAGTGTGATATTTCGGCCATCGGCCGCCGTCAGCTGCACGCCCAATGCGGGGTTGCCACTGAACACGGCTGTGACACCAGTCTGGCCTGTTTTCTCGTTAATCGCCGAGACAACGTTTTCGAGGTTGACCTGGGCACTCAGCGCGCCCCTGGTTTCGAGCGCAACAGCGACGCCATTGATCGTCACAGCGCTGGCAGCATCCGCCGGTGCAGTGGCTGGCGCAGGCGGATAAGCAGTACCGTCCACGAAGGTGCCGTTGACCACAGCCTCGACGCCCGTCTGCTCGGTTGACTTGTTAATAGCCGCTACTTTAGCGATCGCACTCTGCGCCTGATCAAATCGAGAAATCGTGTCATCACTCGCCGCAGAGCCATCAATGGCAAAGCCATTTATCTTCAGGTCGCCTGGCAGCATGGCAGCCGCTTCAGGTTCGGATGAAATGCCGTCTGTGTTGGCAGCACCGAGCTTGTCGACTGTGGCACCGTCAATACCAAAACTGACAGATTCACCTTCGTTGGCACCGATCTGAAAGGTTACTGCAGAGAAAGTGCCGTCGAGCAGGTTGGTGCCGTTGAAGTTGGTCTGAGTCGACACGCGCTCGATTTCTTCCAGCAGCTGATTCACTTCTGTATTCAGTGCCTGGCGATCAACTGAAGAGTTGGTGGCGTTGGCCGACTGCAGTGCCAGTTCACGAATCCGCTGCAGGTTTTCGGTCATTGCACCCAGTGCACCCTCAGCGGTTTGTGCCAGGGAGATGGCATCGCCTGAATTTCGAATGGCCACTTCAAGACCCCGAACCTGTGAGGTGAAGCGGGTTGAAATGGCCAGACCAGCGGCGTCGTCTTTCGCACTGTTTATACGCAAGCCAGAAGACAGCCTTTCCAGTGCAGTCTGGAATCCACTCTGCGACTGGTTCAGGTTGCGCTGGGCGTTGATGGAAGCCGAGTTGGTGTTGATGATCTGTGGCATGTTGTTCCCCTTTGACGCTCTGTAGCGCTGGTCGTTAAGCCGTGACCTCAAAGGAGGCCTGTTGGGAAGGGGTAAAGCACAGATGATGCCAACTCTATCGGCATGTCCTGGGGCGTGCGGCAAGTCACTGAAAGTAAACTTATTCCTGGAGAGGGTTAAGGGAATGTGGCGTTCGCTGGCGTCAAAAAAGCGGCAAGGGGAGGGTGGGATATATGAAGCAGTTGGCGGAACTGGCGCTCAAGTCTTGCCGCTTTTCTGCCGATAGAAGCCATAGATGAAGGGACGAAGCGGCAAGACAGCGACATCATCCGAAAGGCTTACATTGTTTTACACAACACTCTCAAAAACACCATAAAGAAAGTTTTCGCCGCACCGATAACCTATTCAACAGACAAGCATACAAGATTCAGTCTTGGTTCGGTCTGAACACACAAGCAGGTGACCTGCAACTCGTAGTAGAAGTAACGGAGAATATTATGCCTTCAATCGTCAACACCAACATTGCCTCGCTGAACGCTCAGCGTAACCTGAACCAGACACAGCGTGCTTCTGATACAGCTCTTCAGCGTCTGTCATCAGGTCTGCGTATCAACAGCGCCAAAGACGACGCTGCTGGTCTGGCCATCTCCACCCGTTTTGATTCACAGATCCGTGGTACCAACGTTGCCATCCGTAACGCAGGCGACGGTATCTCTCTGGCGCAAACAGCTGAAGGCGCGATGGACTCCATCAACACTTCACTCCAGCGTATTCGTGAACTGTCACTGCAGTCAGCTAACGACACGAACTCTGCCATTGACCGTCAGGCCCTTCAGGAAGAAGTCAGCCAGCTGGTCTCGGAAATTGAAAACGTTGCGAAGACCACTTCGTTCAACGGCAAGAACCTGCTCGACGGCTCTTTCTCAAGCGCGCAGTTCCAGACTGGTGCCAACGTTGGTGACACTGTAAAGGTCAGCATTGGTAAGCTTGACCAGGATTCACTGGGTACTGCGCTCACCGCCGGTCTGTCCTCCAATGTGAGCAAGACCGGCCTGACTACCGGAGATGATGCGTTGGTTGCTGGCGACCTGGTTATCAACGGAGTCGCAATTGCAGCGAGCGCAGCAGCGTCAGATACAGCTTCAACAGCGAAACAGTCTTCAAGTGCTATATCAAAAGCGGCTGCTATCAATGCTGTTTCCGCCCAGACGGGAGTCACTGCGACTGCAAATGCGAATACGGTAGAAGGTACCACAGTTGCGAACAGCGCGGCTGCAATAGGCACTGCGATTAACGTGACAGTAAATGGTGTAGCTATAGCGCTCACCAAATCTGGTACCGGTGATGCTGAAGTTGACCTAGCCGGTGTTGCCGATGCGCTCAATGCTAAAACTGGAGCGACTGGAGTTTCAGCCGCAGTCGTCAAAACTGACGGCGGTGCGCGCATCGACTTGACGGCTGAAGATGGTCGAAATATCCAGCTCACTGCTGCATCATCAGACGCGAACACTTTCGGTCTTGCCGCTGCAGGCACCACGGCAACTACTTTCGTAGGCGACTATACACTGCAGAGCAATGACGGTAGCGATATTAAGCTGAGCACTACAACAGGCGATATCGACAACGCCGGTTTTGAAGTCGGTACTTTCAGCGGTTCACAAGGTGGAGTTGTTGGCGACAACGTCGCTACTGGTGCACTTGCTGCTGGCGACGTCACTATCAACGGAGTCAGTGTAGGCGTCTCCAAGGCTTCGGACGATACATCTTCCACCTTGCTGGCTGAGTCAAGCGGCATAGCCAAAGCTGCTGCAATTAACAGAATCTCTGAGCAGACTGGCGTTACCGCTAAAGCGAACGTGAACACAGTGAACAGCGCAGCCATCGGTACTACTGGTGGAGCGATGGCCTTCAGCATCAACGGTACAGCTATTACTGGTTCAACGGTAGCTAGCGATCAGGGTGCAAACCAGACTTCGCTTATCGATGCGATCAACGCAAAGTCAGGCCAGACTGGGGTTACGGCGGAAGCTCTGGAAGGCGACAAACTTTCATTGGTTGCTGCCGATGGCCGAAATATAACCATTACTGGCACGGGTGGTGACAGCGGTTTCGCTGCAGCGATCACTGCGGGAACCCAATTTGGTTCGGTATCGCTACAATCTGCTGGTCAGTTTGAAATCGGTACGCAAACTGGCGCGAATGACAAGGCTGGCCTCAGCGTAGGCAAGTTCGGTGGCGCAGAATCCGGCACCAAGCTGTCAGACATCGATATCTCGACTGTCGAAGGTGCCAACAAGGCGATCAAGGCTGTAGACAACGCAGTACAGACGATCTCTTCAAAGCGGGCTGAGCTGGGTGCGATTCAAAACCGCTTCACAGCGACCATCTCGAATCTTGAGTCACGTAGCGAGAACCTCTCAGCTGCCAACTCACGAATCAAGGATGCGGACTTCGCGAAAGAGACAGCTGAACTGTCACGGACTCAGGTACTGCAGCAGGCTGGTATTTCCATCCTGGCCCAGGCCAACGCCCGTCCACAGCAGGCTCTGTCACTCCTGGGCTAATAACCCAACGGGATACGCCTTCTCTGCCTCAGGGCAGGGTTGGCGGAACCCTCAAGTACTTCCACAGCACCCTGCGGGCAACCGCGAGGGTGCTTTCGAGGTATAAGCGGTCATGCGAGCCGCGGCTACAAACACAGAACGTACTAATCAAGTTACCGCTTGAAGTTGTGAATAGAGGCAGTGAGGTAACGTATGAGTGACAGACCAGCATTTGATGCAGGACAGACAGGTCGGGCCAGTTCGGCGCCGGCTTTTGCGCGTTCTGGTCAACAGGTGAATCAACGTGACGGCGTGATCGCCACACCGACCGCAGCGCGAGCCTCCGTGCCCTCTGTTGTCACTGAAATCAGTGCAGCAGCATCAGCCGCCGCAGCTTCGATAGAGCAGGTCGCGGGCCCGGCAGACGAGAGTGCAGTTGCAAGCTCTGCGCAGGAGCAGAATCCGCTAAGAAGCGCAGTGACACGATTGAACGACTACGTCCAGTCAGTGCAGCGTGACCTCGAATTTTCCTTCGACGAAGAATCCGGCCATTCCGTGATTACCGTCATCGACCGCAACACCAAGGAAGTCGTCAGGCAGCTGCCAGATGATCTCGCTCTGGAGCTGGCGCGCAATTTGCAGAATAACGAATCGATGAGACTGCTCGACGCCAGAATCTGATGTAGCCAAAGCGCTGCACACCATACCGGCCCGACGGCCTCATCAGGAACCATAAGGCCTGAGCGGGGCCCCGGCAGTGTGGCTACAGACTGAAGCGGAAGAGTCATCTTACGATCAGTAACACAAAAGGGGCAAAGTTTTGCCCCTTTTTGCCGATACAGTTCCTAGCAGCAAGAAATACTAAAAAAGATCGCCAAAACTAAAAAAAGCACTAACGCAGAAAGGCGCCGCAAGCGCAGCAGAGATAGTTAACCAATAGCAATTGAGTGGGTAGCACAATGGCAATTTCTTCAGTCGGTATAGGATCTGGTGTACTCACCAGTGATTTGATAGACAAGTTGGCGTCTGCCGAGCGTGAGCCCACCGAATTACGACTCGATGTCAAAACTGAAAAAGCTGAAACCCAGCTCAGCGACTTCGGTCGCATCAAGAGCGCAGTCTCGGACCTCCGTCTCAGCGCCAGAACGCTGGCTACTGCGGATGCCTTCGGCGCTGCTGTGGGCGAGTCGACTTCCGATGCAGTCGCACTGACAGCGGGTTCTGCAGCCAAGCCGGGCTCTTATCAGATCGAAGTGAGCAAGCTGGCGACCGCACAGTCGCTCGCATCTGCCTCATTCACTGACAAGGATACAACACCCGTAGGTGCAGGTACGCTGCAGATACAGGTTGGCGACAAGCTGACCAATGTCACGATCGATAGCAGCAGCAATACCCTGGACGGACTGGCAAAAGCTATCAACGATTCAAATAGTGGTGCGAACGCCTCTGTGTTGTTCAATGGTACCGGCTATCAGCTCGTTATCGCTTCGAAAGAGACCGGACTGGCCAATGCTGTAACGATTACCGCGACAGACAGTGATGGCAATAGCGCTGACACTGCCGGGCTGTCACAGTTCAATTCCAATGCTACCAACCCGAACATGACCGAGACCATGCCTGGTCAGGATGCCGAGTTCAGGGTGAACGGCCTGGCATTGACGCGTCCGACCAACAGTTTCGACGACGTTATCCCCGGCTCGACATTGAAGCTGACAGACGTCACTACCGCACCGGCCACCGTGACCATCCGCGCTGATAGCGAAAAAGCGACCGAGCGGATGCAGGACTTTGTCGACAAATACAATGCGCTGAAAGAAATCATCAATGAAGTGACCGCCTTCAATGCCAGCAGTGGTGAGAAAGGTTCGCTGCTGGGCAACTCGGCGGTTCGCTCCATCGCTGCAGACATGCGTAGCGTCATCGGCAACATGGTGCCTGGCCTCGAGAAAGCCAACGTGCGGTCACTGGCCGAAATCGGTGTGTCGACCAACGCCACCACCGGTCTGCTCGAATTCAATAGCAGCAAGTTCAGCGAGAAGCTGACGGCCTATCCAGAGGATGTTGCTGGTCTCTTCTCCGAGCAGGGCAGGACGACTGATGCGTCGGTCACTTACTCTGGTGGCAGCATCAATACCAAAGTCGGCAGCTATGGCATCAATGTCACACAGATGGCGACGAAGGGGGCATACACAGGTGCTTCGCCACTGGCAGCCTCTACGGTTATCGATGCCGACAATGGCGTGTTCAGCATCAGTGTCGATGGCAAGAATTCAAGCGAGATCACGCTGACTGCGGGCACTTATACTCAGGCAGAAATGATCAGCGAAATTCAGAAGCAGCTCGATGCGAATGCCGGTTTGCAAAGTGCTGGTGTTGCGGCCAAGGCTTCACTGGGCCCTGGCGGTGAACTTCTGCTCAGCTCGACCGTCTATGGCAAGACCTCCAATGTGTCGATTATGTCCACGGGCGTGAACACGGCGGCAAGTCTTGGCCTCTCTGTAGGCGCCGGCGTTGCCGGCCTCGACGTCGAGGGCACGATCAATGGCCAGAAGGCGACGGGCACAGGCCAGTATCTTCGTTCCGACGAAGGTGACTCAAGCGGTCTTCGCGTTCAGATTACCGGCGGCACCATCGGCGATCGCGGCCAGGTCAGCTATATCGAAGGCGTTGGCGATCAGATGGTCGATCGTATCAACAACATGCTGTCTGCCAGGGGCTCACTGTCAGTAGCCATCGAAGGCTTCAACACTGAAATTGGGCAGATCAAGGAGGACCGGCAGAAGCTCGATCTTCGCATCGAATCACTGACGGCGCGCCTGGTGAAGCAGTTCTCGGCAGCCGACTCGCTGGTCTCACGATTGAACAACACTGGCGATTTCCTGACAGCACAGCTCAAGGCCATGGCACCTGGTGCCAACGACTAAATTGAACAGACAGCACTGAACCAGACACTTTTCCAGCAGTAACGAACATCGGGTAAATACTATGAATGCATTGATGGCTTATCAGAACGTGAACAGACAGACCAGCGTTGTGGATGCAGATCCTCACCGGCTTATCCAGCTCCTGTTCGATGGTGCACTCGAGCGCATCAACATGGCAAAAGTGCAGATTCAGATGCGCAATTACGAAGGCAAGAATCGTCTGATCAGCAAAGCGATGGAAATCGTCGGCGGCTTGCGCAGCTTTCTCGACCTCGAGCGTGGCGGTTCGATTGCCAGCAGCCTGAACGATCTGTATGAGTACATCGAACGTCGCCTGCTCGACGCCAATATCAGCAACAACATCGAGATACTCGATGAAGTGGCTGGTCTGATTCGTGAAATCAAGACTGGCTGGGATGGCATCCGTCCTGAAGTACTGGAAAAGCAGCTGGTCTAGTCAGGCTCACTGCATCAGTGCGGTGAGGTGGGCCTCCACACTCGCCGCCAGTGCCTCGAGGTGATACCCGCCCTCGAGGCACGATACGATTCGTCCCTCGCTATACACTCTCGCGACATCCACGATCATATCAGTCACCCATCGATAGTCGTCAGTCTCCAGATTGAGGCTTGCCAGCGGGTCCAGTGTATGGGCATCGAAACCGGCTGAAATGATGATCAGCTCCGGCTTGAAAGTCTGTAGCCGATGCAGCCAGCTACGCTCAACCGCCCTACGAAACATGCGGCTGGTCGTGTGCGCTTCGAGCGGCGTACAGATGATATTGTCCCGGTTTACCGATACATACTTATAGGGATAGAGCGGGTGCTCGAAGCTTGAGCATACCATCACGCGTGGATCATCCTTGAAGATATCGATGGTGCCGTTGCCGTTATGCACATCGAAATCCAGAATCGCCACACGTTTGATCTTGCAGGTCTCCAGCGCATGCAGCGCCGCGATGGCCACGTTATTGAAATAGCAGAAACCCATGGCCTGTTCGCGCTCCGCATGGTGGCCTGGTGGTCTCACCGCGCAAAAAGCACGCTTGATGCCACGATCCCCCCACGACGCGCCCTTGCCAAATACGCAGTCGACCGCCTGCGTAGCCGACCCCGCCGCGAGCAGGGCTGCTTCGAGCGTATGCGGCATCATCGTCGTGTCACCATCGATAGGGAACTCCCCCGACGCTGGTGAGACGTCTCGCAGATACTGTATATGATGAATGCTATGCGCAAGCTCGAGCTGGTGGGCATTGGCTTCCACTGCTTTCACTTGCCGTAGATCCTTGAGTATTCCACTGAGTTCGAGCCGTTTGCTGATGGCTTCGAGTCGCATGGGGCTTTCGGGGTGCAAAGGCCCCATGGTGTGCCGTTGAAAGGCGGCATCCTGAAAATAAGCGGTTTTGGCCATTGGTCCGACTGTCGCTGACTGGATCATTAGTCTAGCATACCCCTCATGAGCACCCGATATCTCGACAAACTCTTCGCACCGCGTCACATCGTTGTCGTCGGTGCTTCGGAGCGCCCTGACAGCCTCGGCGGAATGATGCTGCGCAATATGCTGGCGGGACATAGCGATATCCGCCTCAGCGTCATTAATGAGAAGGGCTACGAGAGTGTGCTCGGAGTCACCTGTTATCGCAAGATCTCGCTCTTGTGTTCGGCTGAGCAGAAGAGCGGCGTGCAACCGGACCTGGCGCTGGTGTGCGTCCCGCCGGAGAAAGTGCCGGGGGTAATCCGTCAGCTCGGCCAGTCGAAGATTCCCATCGCCATTATCGCAACGGGCGGTCTGTCTCGCACTCATTCCCATAGCGGCCGTCCGCTCATGTATTCAGTGAAAGAGCTCGGACTGGAATATGGTGTGCGCATACTCGGTCCCGAGACCGTGGGCGTGATGGTGCCATCTCTACGGCTGAATGCGACCTACATGCACATGAGCGTGAAGCCGGGTCACGTCGGCTTTATCGGTCAGTCTGGCACCGTGGCCAGCGCCGTCATCGACTGGAGTGTGAGCAGGGGTATCGGTTTTTCCTATCTCACCACGCTCGGAGACGGCGTCGATATCGATGTCGATGACCTGATTGATTTCATGGCGCAGGATCGCAATACCCGGGTCATGCTGCTGCATGTGGAACGTATCCGTGAAACACGCAGATTCATCTCGGCGGTCCGGGCCGCCTCGCGCTCGAAACCGGTTATCGTACTGAAGACCGGTATCAACGCCGACCTGCAGTGGAATCCGACGCCCCTGGCGCCGGGGATGTACGACTCGGACGCGCTCTATAATGCTGTGTTCGAACGTGCGGGTGTATTGCGCGTACTCAGCACGGATGAAATGTTCGATGCCCTTGAGACGCTGTCCAGAATTCCGAAGCTCTATGCAGAAGACATCGCTATCGTCTGTAATGGCATCGGCCCCAGCATGCTGGCGAGCGATGCACTGACGCGAGCCAACGGCAAGCTGGCCAGACTGTCGGAAAAGACGATTACGAAGCTCGACCAGCTCTTGCAGCCATTCTGGGGTCGACGTAACCCGATCGATCTCGATTACAGCGCCGGCCCGCTCGAATACGCCGCTGTCGTTGACGCGCTCGATGCTGATCCCGCCGTTACTACCGTGCTCATCATGTTCGCGCCAAACTTGACCGAAGACAGCTTGCAGGTGGCTGATAGTGTGATCGCCGCCAGTGAGCAGAGCCACTTGCGCGTGCTGACCTGCTGGCTTGGCGCGGCGACCGTGGCTGAAGCCCGGGAGGAATTCGTTCAACGCGGTATTGCCAGTTTTGCCACACCGGAAAAAGCCATCACGGCTTTCATGCACATGGTCAACCACCGGCGAAATCAGATCATGTTGCGGCAGACGCCGGATTCCTACCAGGATCCAGCACTCGACCGGCATCGCATTCGAAAGCGGTTGCAGAGCCTGATGAAAAAAGCGCCGCGCAGTGCGGCCGACAATGGTTATCTCCTGATGCCGGAGGCCGTAAGAGCGTTGCTGAAGGACTACGGATTACAGTGTGCTGAAACATACTTCTGTGCGACGGAGCAGTGCGTCAAGGCGCTCGTGAGACAGCTTGAAACGACTGTACATATCAGCCTGCTGCATCGCTTCAATCTGACGCCCTTCCACAATGAGGCGGCCTATACTCCGCGGCAACGCCTGACGACTGCGCGCCTCGAAACAGTCAAGCGGGTCAGTAGCGAGTCTGAGGCCGAGGAAGCCTGTCGTCTGCTGCGCCAGCGTTGTAGTGAGCTATATAGCAACGATGACTTTGTAGGCTACGGTCTGCAGCTGAGTGAAGAGGTCAAGTCAGGGATAGCCTTTTCGATGGGCATCACGCGCGATCCTACCGTCGGCCCCCTGATTTTCTGCGGTGCCTCTGGCGCCCGAACCAATGCCATGGTAGATCGACAGTTCGCACTTCCGCCGCTTAACATGGCGTTAGCGCGCAATCTCGTTATCAAGACTTACGCTTACAAGATTGTGCAGGAAGTGAGTCGTGATCCGGAAGATACCCTGGTGCAGTTGTGCGAAGCACTGGTCCTGCTCGCGCAGATCGCTGCAGACATTCCCGAGCTGCATTCGCTTGAAATTAACCCGGTACGTCTGGACCAGAGTTCACTGCTGGTGCTGAGCGCCCGCGCACAGCTGGCTGAGCCGGTGCAGCTCTCGATTCAGCCGTACCCGCGTGAGCTGGTGGAGTGGATCATGCTGCCGCTCAGTCGCAAGCGGGTGGAAATTCGACCAGTCCGCAGTGAAGACGAAGACAGCCACCAGCAATTCCTCAGTGAACTGGCCGACGACTCTGTCCGCATGCGCTTCTTCCAGCTCAGACGCAATTTTTCGCATGACGAAATGGCCGGCATGGTGCAGATCGATTACGACCGTGAGATGGCCTTTGTCGCTGTGCATGAGGGCAGGACGCTGGGCGAGGTGCGAATATATGTCGATGCCGATCAGTTGCGTTGTGAGTTTGCGGTGGTGGTGCTCGACGAGCTGCGCGGGGAACGCTTGGGCTGGGTATTGATGCGCAAGGTACTTGAATATGCGACCGAGCAGGGCATTATCGAAATGTTCGGACTGGTGCTGCCGAACAATCGTGCCATGCTCGGCCTCGCTGCCAAGCTGTCCTTCGCGATTCGCTACGACGAGGACGAGGATGTGATGGTAGTCACCCGGCAGCTCAATGAACCCGAGGCCTGGCAGGCGGAGCGCATGGCACTGCGCCGCGCCTACTAGGCGGGACTGAAGCCCTACCAGGGCGCGTCTTCGGCCGTCGCAGCCTCGGTCTTATCTTCTGATTCAGCATCCGAATGCCCAGCGCCTGGCTGCTCAGTCTTCGCTGCAACGCCATCGTCGTTCGCAGCCGCCTTTTCAGCAGCCTTGTCAGCCGCTTCTGATTCGTCCGCGCCAAGCGCCTTCAGCAGGTCGTCATGCAGCACACGCATATCGCTGGTGAAGAGATGGAACTCACTGGCGAAGCGATCGGCAATATCACCGTCAGATTCTGGCATTGAATCGATGGCGGCATCGAGCAGCTTGATACCGCTCAGCGTGAACTTCTCATCGAGTGAAAACGACATCCGGTCTTCCCAGCTGATATCGAGCTTGCTCACGAGCAGGCCGTCTTCAATATGAGACAGGACTGCCTCCTTCAGATTTTCCGAGCCCTTGCAGCGAATGCTCATGCCCTGCTGGTCCTGACTGGTCAGGGTACAGGCGCCACCAATAGCGAGATTGGCGGGTTGACTCTGATTCTTGACCCAGTCGGTAAACTGCAGGGCAGGGTTGACGTCAGGTTTCACTGGCAGAATCGGCAGCGAGCCGACATCTTCACGCAGGAGCGAGGTGATTTCATCGGCCTTGTTGGCAGAAGAGCTGGCGACGACGAGCAGGCCTTTGGTCAGGTCGATGTAGGCCTTGGACCAGCTGCTTTTCGAGAATGCACGGGGTAACAGCTCGGCAATGAGGTCTTCCTTCATTTCCTGCTTTTCCTTGCGCCGCAGTTTGCGCGCATCCTTCATTTCGATAGCCTGAACGCGCTGCTCGAGCTTCTGGTTGACTACTGAAGCGGGCAGCACTTTTTCGGCTTTCTGCAGCGAGAACAGCAGGCAGCCATTCTGTTCATACACGAGGGATTCGGACTCGAAAGGCACCGGATTCGACCAGCCAAAGCGCACTGGCAATGAACTGCCGGCACCGCGGTCTTCACCGGCTGCGCCGCCGTCTGCGGGCGCTTCCTGGAAGCGGGCATTTTCGAGGGCTGCGGAGAGGCTTTCCTGCGTGAAGTCGATGTCCTTGGTGAAACGATAGAACGAAACCTGTTTGAAATGCATGAGGGGCATGGGTGCTATGGTACTCTTCGATGTTGAACAAAAGGAATTGCGGGGCGTTTAGCTGGGCAAGCCTAGCACATGCGTCAGCAATTGCACTCCCGAAAATCGACGCCGGAACGACGTAGCCATGACAGCATTTCAGCTCTATGCCACCGAGGGATGCACCCTGTGTGAGCTTGCCGAAGCGATGCTGGTCGATCTGCTTGGTCGGTATCCAGAGCTTGCTGAACTGCTCAGCATAGAATATGTCGATATTGCTGAATTAGAGGAACTGGTCGACGCTTATGGCTTGTTGATACCGGTGCTGGCACATTCCGCGCTTGAGTTACGCTGGCCATTCACGCAAGATGAAGCGCTCGATTTTCTGCGAAGGACGTCTGCTTCCGAGCCATGATAGTGCTGCTTTCACCTGCCAAGACCCTCGATTACAAGACCCCGCTTCCCGTGAAACCTGAAAAGCTCGAGCCGACTGTGCCCGACTATCTGGAATCCAGTGCGGATATCGTCGACACCCTGCAAAGTTACTCGCCTGGCGAACTCGGTGGACTGATGTCGATCAGTGAGGAGCTCAGCCAGCTCAACCACGATCGCTTCCAACGCTGGCGTATGGATCAGCCAACGGCTGACAACGACCTGCGTTCCGCCATTTTCGCCTTTGCCGGCGATGTGTATGAAGGCCTCGATGCGTATTCGCTGAAGAAGAGTGACCTGCAGTTTGCGCAGAAGCATCTGCGCATTCTTTCAGGCCTTTACGGCATGTTACGCCCTCTTGATACCATGCAGCCTTACCGGCTAGAGATGGGCACCCGCCTGAAGCTCGGCACCAACGGCAAGTCGTTCAGAAACCTCTACGAGTTCTGGGGAGAGCAACTCGCCGTAGATCTCAGTGAGCAGCTCGAAGCTCTTGGTCCGGGCGTACGCAAGGCCGATCGGCTGATAGTGAATCTGGCTTCGCAGGAGTACTTTAAGGCTGTCGACAAGCGGCCATTGCGCCGGAAGGTCATCACACCCGTATTCAAGGACAGAAAGGGCGACGATTACAAAGTCGTCAGCTTCTGGGCCAAGAAGGCCCGAGGTGCTATGGTGCGCTTCATCATCGACCACCGCATCAAACGCGTGGATAACCTCAAGAATTTCGATGTCGACGGATATAGCTACCGGGGGGACCTCAGTGACGAGGCCCAGCTTGTCTTTACCAGGGGCTGAGAACTGAGCACAAGACCAGAGCCCTTCTACTCAACGGCAATCGCAAGGATTTTTTTATGACACTGACTCACATCACATCCGCACTGATGCTCATGCTGACGCTCGCAGTCAGCAGCCTGGTTCATGCCAAGGACAAGCTCGAAGAAAGCGAAATCAAGCGCTGGATTTCGGCGATGCCAGCCATGCAGGCCTGGGGTGCAGAGAATCGTGCCAAGCTCGAGCAGCACCAGGACAAGGCGAATGTCATGCCCAATTCTGCTGAAGCCATGGTCAAGCCGATCAAGGACGCTGGCCTGTACGATGAGGCCGAGAAACTGGTGAGCAAGCATGGCTTTGACAGCCCGGAAGATTTTTCCGAAACCTCATTGCAGATTCTCAGCGCCTACGCGAGCGTGAAAATGAAAGAGGAGATGGGGCAGGACGTCGATGCGATGTACAAACAAATGCAGGAAGCCAAGAAAGAGCTTGAAAACTCACCAATGAGCGATCAGCAGAAGCAGATGATGTCGCAGCAGTTCGCGATGGCAGAGCAGGCGTATGATGCCATCAAGAGCGTGCCGGAAGCCGACAGGAAGGCGATTCAGCCCTTCATGGCCGAAATTGACGCAGCTACCCAGGCTGCATCGAAGTAGTCCTGCCTTACGGTCCGATCAGGGCTGAAGCCGCGTGAGCCGCCAACCATCTGGCTCACGCCGGCTATATTCAATGCGGTCATGAAGGCGGCTGCGGCGACCCTGCCAGAACTCGTAGCGGCTGGGCACGATTCGATACCCACCCCAGTTTTCAGGCAGTTCGATCTCTTCCCTGTGAGCAAAGCGCTCGACCGTCTCTTCATAGGTCTTGTCCAGCACAGTTCTTGACGACACCGCTTCGCTTTGTCTACTGGCCAGTGCGCCAAGTTGACTCTCACGCGGCCTTGAATGGAAGTAGGTATCGTCAGCCTCTCGATCCAGTCTTTGTGCCTGGCCCTGAATGATGACCTGTCTTTCGAGGATCAGCCATGGAAACAGCAGGCAGACTTGTGGATTTGTCCTGATCTCCCGACCCTTGGCGCTGTCCAGGTTGGTAAAGAAGCAGAAACCCCGCTCATCGAAACCCTTCAGCAGTACAGTACGCTGCCTGGGCATGCCCTCAGCATCAGTAGTGGCGAGGATCATGGCGGTAGGGTCGAGGTTCACCTTGATCGCCAGCGCATCTTCCATCCACTTGCGGAACTGGTCCAGTGGGTCGCTTTCACAATCCTCTTCCAGCAGCATGCCTGTATTGTAACTGCGTCTGACATCCGCCAGGTCGTTGCGCGCAATGGCGCCACTACTGCTGGGCTTCAGGTCGTCCTTGTCCAGTTTGTCATGACTCATGTGGCAGGCTGCCTCCCGACAGCAGCAAGGTGTGGAAAGTTTCGGGCGGCAGTGGGCGGCTGAAATAGAAGCCCTGTGCCATATCGCAGTGTAACTGGTGCAGCAGTGTGCCGGTGGCTTCGTCTTCGATTCCTTCAGCCACCACCCGGATATCTAGCGCGTGAGCGAGCTCGACGATGGTCTTCAACAGTGCCTGCTGTTTTGCACTTTGCGTGGCATTGTCGACAAAAATCTTGTCGATCTTGAGAATATCGATCGGCAGGGTCAGCAAATAGCTGAGTGAGGAAAACCCGGTGCCGAAGTCATCGATGCTGCACAGTACACCCATGGCCCGCAAGGTGGTCAAGGCCAGTGCTGTTTTTGGCATGTCTTCAATAAAGGCAGACTCGGTGACTTCGATCTCTATCAAATCTGGCTCGATGTTATAGCGCTCGATCATCTGTTTTATAGAACCGACGAGATCACCAAGCTGGAAATGCTTGGTAGAAATGTTCAGGGCAACTGGGCAGCCCCGACCCTGCTCACGCCATTCAGCAAGCTGACGCCCCACTTCATCGATGACCCACTCGCCGATCTCCACAATGAAGCCGTTTTCTTCTGCGCTGGGAATAAACTGTGCCGGCGAGATGGGATCACCATTGGCTGGCTGCCAGCGGATGAGCGCCTCTGCGCCTCGAATCTCACGCGTTGCCAGATCAATTTTCGGCTGATAGACAAGCCTGAATTCCTGATTCGTTAAGGCACGACGAAGATCGTTCCGTAGCTGTAGACGATGGTGGGCCATGAGCTCCAGCTGATCGGCAAAAAACTGAAAGTTATTGCGGCCTTTCTGCTTCGCATGAAACATTGCGATATTCGATTTTCGTAGCAGGGTTTCAGGGTTCTGGCCATCGCCTGGAAACAGCGCGATGCCAATCGACACGCTGATGTGAATGGTCTGGCTGGACAACATGAAAGGCTGGGAAATCTGCTGCAGAATTTCTTCGGCCAACAGGGTGATCTGGAAGGTGTCGCCCAGGTTCTCTGCCAGCACGACGAATTCATCGCCGCCATGGCGGGCGAGGGCGGAGCCACGGCAGGCATTGGTCAGGCGTTGTGCAATCAGGCACAGCAGGCGATCGCCGAATTCGACGCCCTGCAACTCGTTGACGACCTTGAAGCCATCGACGCCGATAAAGAGTACGGCGGTCGACTTACGGTTTTTCAGATCACGCGGTTCGCGCGCGGCCTCCCGTTTGAGCCATTCTGTCAGCAGATTGCGATTGGGCAGGCCTGTCAGCGCATCATGATGGGAATTATGGACCGCGAGCTGCTCACTTCGCTTTATTTCAGTGATATCGCTGAAGCTCCATACGCGACCGATGGTTTCGCCATCGCGCAAGCGCGGTATCGTGTAGCATTCAACGAAGCGATCATCTTTCAGCATGATCATGCAGCGGCTGGTCTGCGCCGGATACTGTTTATTGAAATTCCAGACACTGGTGAGTTCATCGAGATTCTCGACCCGTGCCTTGAAGCAGCTTCGGATGTGATGTTTGTCGAGGGGGGTGGCCTCGGCCGGTACACCAAACATCTTGCGGAACTGCTTGTTGTGAATGATCACGTTGCCCTTGAGGTCGAGAACCACTACCGCATCTTTGGTGGAGTTCAGCGTGTCGTACAATAATGCGTGTGACAGCTTGAGCTGACTGGTTGAGTCATCTAGAGCCTTGTGCTGCTTCTCAAGCAGTTCATAGCGCTCTTCGAGATCCCTGTTCGACAGGTCTATGGTGCGCTCGAACACTCGGCGTGCTTCGTCATGCTGGAGATAGGCTTCGTTGACAGCCTGCAGAAACGACGTCGGCAATGTGGCCGCGTCCACGCCGTCGGCTTCGGCGAGCCGCTCCAGCTGCCGCGCAAGGAGGCTGTGGAATCTGCTATCTGTCATGCGCGCTCGACCAGGAAGGTAATGGCCATGGTCTGGTTGTGCAGACCTGTGCCCTTGTCGTCCAGATCGTGGCGAGGGTCGCGGCCGATCTCGCCATAGGAGTAGAAACCGGCCACCGTGCACTGATTTGGCAAACTCGAAGCCACAGCTTCGAGCTCTTCATCAGTACGCTGACCCAGCGCTGCCCGGCGGGCATAGCAGCTCACGGCCAATGCGAAGGTATCGCCAATACAGTCCTCCAAGGGGCCGGCACTGTCTCTTGCAGTCGCTGCGGCTATACTGGCCGCGCCCAGCAGACCTTCGAGACCTGCCGTCATGAGACGAGCTTCGGAGCCTTCGGCAATGTCACCGGCATAAGTCATTGACGCGTCCTCACCATCGACGGCGACCAGTGCGCGAATCACTGGCGCGCGGTCGGCTGGTTTGATGAGGAGTGGAAACAGCAGGCCTGATTTGGGTAGACCAGAAAAATAATCACCTAGATAGTCGCGGTAGATATCCAGCGCCTGACGATCGTCGAGTTCGTAAAGCGTATTGCCACTGGCTTTGGTCACCTTGCGGCTGGCACCCAGTGCCATCCAGCCTCCCTCCAGACCAATGCCTACCTGAAGTGTATTGCCGTAAAGGCCGATGGCACACATCTGGGCTGTCTCAGGTGGCTGGTTGAACCAGACATCGCTACGCCCGAAGCGGGCATTGTCGCCAGCGAGACCACCGGTGATACTGACACGGTTGAGCTGGCCATCCAGCGCCGCCTCGATGCCATCCACGAGCGCAGCGCCGCTGACATGTTGAGCATCGGACAGGACAATAATGTGACGCAGCGGATTGTCGTCGCTGGCCCGCTTGTAGAGGGCATCGATCAGAGTGCGACTCTCGACCTCGCCAGTATTTTCACCATGGAGGGCCATGATTTCGCAAGCGACGCCAGTGGCTTCGAATTCCATCGAGACCAGCGTCACGCCGCGATCGTACACCCGGGCACCCGAAATTTCCCCGGCCGTTGAACAGCCAACGAGGTGGGCCGTGGGAAAATGTCGCCGGAGCAGCGCCAGCCCACCACTCTCCTGCACATACCGGAAACCACCGAAGCAAAGCACCAGATGCTGGCAAAGCGTATCTGCTCGAAAGCTGCCATCAGCCTGGGTGCTGACCTCGACCGCGGAAGGCTGAGGCTCGGGCAATTCAGGATGCCATTTCGCATTGGCGAAGCGGTAACTACTGACCTTCATGATCCGGCTCCGACTCCAGTATTGATAAAAATCTCCGCTGTATTTTATTACTGAATACGAATGCTTTCGGTCGGTCAGTGACCGGTTGTATATGGCGATTCAGGGAAGTATAGCCAAGCCCTGCGATTTTCGCGCGCACCGCGTTGCCGCCCGATTCCGATAAATGAAACTGGATTACAAAAAACGTCGACTGCACACTGCCATCTGCGGCTTATATATAGGTATAATCTCGCGCGCAGGCTCATGGAAACAGCAAAAAACAGCTAGAAAAAAGGCTTCTATAATATGGAATTAAATACAAACATCCCGCTCCCGCTTCAAAGACTTTATCAATGGGAGCAATCCCGCCCCAGTGACATCTACATGACTCAGCCCATGGGCGGAGATATTGTGCAGGATTACACCTGGCAGCGTACGGCACAGGAAGTGCGTCGTATGGCTACCTACCTGAAGTCACTGAATCTTCCTGCTGATGCCAAGGTCGGCATCCTCTCGAAGAACTGCAGCTACTGGATCATGGCCGATCTCGCGATCTGGATGGCTGGCTACGTGTCGGTACCTTTGTACCCCACGCTGAACGCTGAAACTGTTGGCAAGATTCTCGAGCACAGTGAGACCAAGGTTCTGCTCATCGGCAAGCTCGACGACTGGAATATGATGAAGGACGGTATACCGGCCGACATGAACTGTATTTCGACTGCGCTGTCACCAGACGACGTCAAGGTGAAATATCCGCAGTGGGATGACATCGTGGCGAAGAACGCTCCGATGCAGGAAAGTCCGACCCGCAAGCACGACGAGCTGGCCACCATTGTGTACACCTCTGGTTCGACCGGTATGCCCAAAGGCGTCATGCTGTCCTTCGGTGCCATGGTCGCTGCTGGCAATGGCGCTGCCGATGCAAACGGCCTGACGAAGGATGACCGCATGCTGTCGTACCTGCCGCTGGCTCACGTGTTCGAACGCTATGCCGTTGAAATGACCTCGCTCGACAAGGGCTTCCGCCTGTTCTTCGCAGAATCGCTCGACACCTTCCTCAAGGATCTGCAGCGCGCTACCCCGACGATGTTTATCTCGGTGCCGCGTCTCTGGCTGAAGTTCCAGGCAGGCGTCGTTGGCAAACTGCCACAGAAGAAACTCGACAAGCTGCTGAAGATCCCTGGTGTATCGTTCCTGATCCGCAAGAAGATCCTCAAGGGTCTGGGTCTCAACCACGTGCGTCTCGCCGCCAGTGGTTCCGCACCGCTGTCCGAAGACATCATCAACTGGTATCGCCGTCTTGGCCTCGAGCTGCTCGAAGGTTACGGCATGTCTGAAAACTTCGCCTACAGCCACATCATGAAGCCAGGTCGGGTTCGTGTGGGCTACGTCGGTGAGCCACTGCCAGGTGTGCAGCAGCGCATCAGTGCTGACGGCGAAATTCAGATCAAGAGTCCAGGCACGATGATGGGCTACTACAAGGAGCCGGAGAAGACAGCAGAAACCTTCACAGATGATGGCTTTCTGAAGACTGGTGACCGTGGCGAGATCGACGAAATGGGTCGCCTCAAGATCACTGGCCGCACCAAGGAAATCTTCAAGACTTCCAAAGGCAAGTATGTTGCGCCAGCACCAATCGAGAACAAGCTGGTATCGCATTCTGATGTTGAGATGGTGTGTGTAGCTGGTGTTGAACAGCCACAGCCCTATGCGCTGCTCATGCTGTCTGAAGGTACCTGGCCGAAGCGCAACACGCCTGAAGTGCGTGAGCGTCTCGAGAAGGAACTGCCTGAACTGATCAAGTCAGTGAATGCCACACTCGACCCGCATGAGCATCTGCAGTTCGTTGTCGTGGTCAAGGATCAGTGGACTATCGAGAACGCCTTCCTGACGCCGACCATGAAAATGAAGCGTAACGTCATCGAAGACCAGTACAAGAGCCAGGTCGAAGGCTGGTATGCCGCACGCAAGAAGGTCATCTTCGAGTAAGCGTCAGCCGCTGTACTGAAAAACCTCCCGCTGGCTCACGGCCTCGGGAGGTTTTTTTTCGCCTGCTAGTTCTGAAGCTTGTTCTGACGAAGAGATTGACTGCAGCCGATGGTCGGCCTGGTTCGGTGCTAGCGAAGCGGCCTAGTCGTTATGCTGCTGCATGGATGCGCGGTTGAGCAATAGCAGCGGAAGCAGGCCAGCCAGCACGATGCAGAGCGCGGCGAGCGCCGACTGGGCGAGCTGTTCGTCCGAAGCATATTGATAGACAAAGGTGGCCAGGGTCTCGAAATTGAACGGACGCAGGATAAGCGTGGCCGGCAATTCTTTCATGCAGTCGACGAAGATGATTAGTGCTGCCGTCAACAGACTGGGCCTGAGTAGCGGCAAATGAATGCGCCTGAGCGTATTGAGTGGACTACTACCCAGCATGGTGGCGGCCTGATCCATCGACGGCGTGATGCGCTGCATGCCGCTTTCGATAGACCCAATTGAAATAGTGGCGAAGCGTGTGCAGTAGGCGAAGATAATCGCAAAGGCAGTGCCGCTGAGTAACAGCCCGGTGCCTTCCCCCGTCCACGACTCCATGCGCGCATCGATCCAGTTGTCAGTGGCTGCGAAGGGCACGATGACACCCAGTGCCAGCACAGCGCCGGGCATGGCATAACCCACGCAGGACAGTCGGGCGAGTACCCGATTCAACCGGCTGGGCTGAATGCGAATGGAGTAGGACAGCACAGTGCCGACGACGATCAGTACAAGCGCGCACATACCGCTGAGAAAGAGCGAGTTGCCGGCGTAGGTAAAAAAGCGGCTATTCCAGGAAACATCAAAATAGGTGATGGCGTAGTCGAGCAGCACCGCACAGGGCACGAGGAAGCCGAGCGTAATCGGGAGCAGACAGGCCAAGGTCGCCAGCCAGGCCTGCCAGCCTGTCAATGAGCGAGCCTGTATCGCACGCTGCCGGTTGCTACTCGAATAGCGCTCCCGACTTTTTCGAGATATACGCTCAAGGAACATCAGTAAGAGGGCGAACCCGACCATGGTAACGGCAATCTGTGCGGCGCCGCTGAGGCTACCCATATTCAGCCAGGTATCGTAGAGTCCGGCCGTCAGTGTCTGGACGGCAAAGTAGCTGACGGTGCCATAGTCGTTCAGGGTTTCCATCAGAACAAGCGAAAGGCCCACGGCCAGTGCAGGTCGGCAGATCGGCAGCAGGATGCGAAAGAATATGCGCGCCGGGCCAGCGCCGAGCACCCTTGAAGCGAGCATGAGGTTATCTGACTGTTCGAGCAGTGCGGTGCGGCAGGTCAGATAAACGTATGGATACAGTACCAGGGCGAACATGATGACCGCGCCGCCCAGGCTTCGAATGTGGGGGAACCAGTAATCGGAGGCGCGTTCCCAGCCGAAGATGTCACGCAGCGTTAATTGAATGGGGCCGGCGTACTGCAGGAGATCGGTGTAGACGTAGGCGATGACATAGGCTGGCACTGCAAATGGGAGCAGAAGCGCCCAGCTGAGCCATCGACGACCGGGGAAATCATAGAGGGCAATAAGCCATGCGCTGCCAAACCCCAGCAGCGCACTGCAAAGGCCGACGCCGAGCATCAGCAGGATGGTGTTTTCGATATAACGCGGCAAGACCGTGGACCACAGGTGGTCCCAGATTCCGTCGCTCGGTGCGATTGAAAGATAGACGACCGCAGCAATTGGCAGCAGTGCTGCCAGTGCTGCAATCAGTGCAACCAGTTGCCACCCACGCCCACTGGCGCGCCTACGAACAGGCGTAGTCGATACGCCAGCTAAAAGTGGGTGGGGCAGGGCGGCACCAGTCGTCATCAGCTATCGAAATCTACCTTGTCGACCAGCTTCACAGCAGCTTCACGATGCTTGCTGATTTCATCGAGTGGCAACTTGTCAGCCTTGAAGCCAGCCCATTCCTTGAGGAGTCCGCTGCCTTCGACTGCCTTGTTCACAGGAAACTCAACGTTCATGTTGGCATACATTTCCTGCGCCTCTTCGCTGGTGAGGAATTCCATCAGCTTTACGGCTTCGGCCTTGTTCGGCGCCGACTTCGTCAGTACCACGCCGCTGACATTCACGTGCGCGCCACGGTCTCCCTGGTTTGGAAACACCACATTGACCTTTTCTGCAAAGCCACGCTGCTCGGGATCCGCAACCATTGCGCCATAATAATAGCTATTGCCGATGGCCAGGTCGCAAACGCCTTCTGCAACTGCTCGAATCTGGTCACGGTCACCGCCCTGGGGCTTCTGGGCCAGGTTGTTCTTGACGCCCTTCAGCCACGTTTCGGTTTCTTCTTCTCCGTGGTGCGCAATCATGCTGGCGATGAGCGCGATATTGTAGGGATGCTTGCCGGAACGCGCGCAAATCTTGCCTTTCCATTCAGGCTTGGCAAGATCTTCGTAGCTGAGGTCGGTGTCTTCAACACGCTCCTTTGAGGCATAGATGTTACGGGTACGGAGCGTCAGACCGAACCACTCGTCATTGCCACCACGATATTGCGCAGGAATATTTTCCTCCAGCACATCGGAGTCGACCGGCTGGGTCAGGCCTGCATCCACCAGTTCCTGCAGGCGTGCAATGTCGACAGTCAGCACCAGGTCTGCTGGTGAGTTCTTGCCTTCACGCTTGAGGCGCTCCGCTACGCCATCCTGTGCAAACACGATATTCGTCTTGATGCCGGTGTCCTTGGTGAACTGATCGAGCATCGGCTGGATCAGAAAGGGCTGGCGATATGAATAGATATTGACTTCGTCTGCGGCAAGCGCTGGAGAGGTCACGCCTGTGGCAAGTGTCAGAGCGGCCAGAGTCTTCGCGACCAGTCGTCTGGTGCCGGCTGCCGGCGTGCACCGCTGAGAAAAGTTCAGAGTCATGGAGAGTCCTTGCGTTACAGTGAGGTATTTGTGCGCGATGCGAGCTTTCTGTGGCCCGCCAATGCGTACGGTTCATAAAGACTCTGAAGAATAATGCAAACGATTATCATTAACAAGGCATTCGCCTGTTTTGCCTCCATCAAGGGTAATGCCATAACGTGGACGAGTCAGGCTGGTATACTGTGGTTTTGTTTTCCGACAACACTGAGTGGTATCGATGTTCCTGAAAAATCCTCTTTTCCGCGGGCAACTGCTGGCGACGCTTGCGTTGACTACGCTGGTCACTGGCTGCACGACGACTGAAACTCACTACAGCAGGTTCCGTGCGCTCGACAGCAGTGGCGAGCCGCGCAATTTCGTCATGTACTGGAATAGCGAGCTGCCGAAGAGCTGGTACGGCGGTGTCCCTGTGGTCACGCCAGTGCGCATCAAGACGCAATGCAGCGACGAAATCATTGAATTTCAGACCCGCGAGCGCTGCGGCGCTCCAGATAAACGTACACCAGATGGCCTGGCCGCTGGCTGGTGCGGTGCCAAGGGTGAATTTCTGACCGCTGCCGGTCGCGAGATCGAAGGTAGCGATACGCTGTGCGGATGGATCACTGGCCCGGCAGTCGATGGCGATGGGTTTGCCAGGTCGACCTCGGAGTTGGGCAGCGAGGTTCTGGTCACGATAGCCTGCTACCCGGCCAGCTCTGTCGAAGCGCAGAAGCAGGCGAGCAAGGACAAGGCGGGCGAGCGTAAGGCGGGAGCCATATTGCGAGCGTCTGCCGTGCCTTATCGCCTGACGGTGCGATCAGCGCCGGCAGACAGTCTTTCGGACCGTGTACCGGAGCTCGACGAAAAGGTGTGCAGCGGAGACTGACGCCTCACGCCGCTGGTTGCACCTTCTTCTACTGAATGATGATGCGGAAGTTTTTCAGGTACCAGCGGTAGTCATTTGCCAGCTTGATGTTGACCGCGATAGACGCCTCACCGGGTGGCGTATTCGGCTCGAGAAAGAACTCGAAGCTCGAGGTTTCGGGTGAGACCGAGTGCACCACTACCGGAGTATCTTCAATGGCAAGCTCTTCGGGATCCACGCAGACCTCTGGCTCAGGCGCATTGGGATCCTCTTCGTCTACCTCTTCCTCTTCCGGCGGAATCGTACCCGGCGTACCGTCGCCAAGTATCGGATCGCAGATCGGCAGGCCGCCATAAGGCACGACCTGCAGCTGGGCGACCGGATGTTCGTCGAGCTTCACAAGACGGACATCCACCCGCCAGATTCTGGTATCACCGGCGGGTATGGTGAGGACTTCGGGAATGAGGAAGATGCCGGCACCCATCGCAAAATACGCTTCTTCGGTTTCCTTGGATATGAAGCCTGAAGCGCTGTTGCCGCCTGAGAGGCCACGGCTGACGCTGTCGTTACAGTTGCGGTCCTGCGGAAAGCATATGTCGTTGAAGAGCGCCGTTTCTGGCGCAAAGTTGACCGGCGGGGGCGCGTCATCGTCGTCGTTGTTCAGAATAGATGAGCCGAAGGTGTTCGGGTCCACATCAAAGTCGACCAGGGGTGCAAATTCAGAGTCGATGATCTGCTGACGAGTACTTTCACCGAGCTGAATGCCATCATCGTTGTCCTGATCGTCGTCCAATGCAGACAGAAAACCGGCCTTGTTGCCTACCTGACGGTTATTGGCTGCGACGTCCCTTTCAAGTTCTCCGTAGGTGGTAATACCTTTGACTGTCGTCCCCGTGTTCAGTCTCGACTGCAGTTCCGGCTGAAAGTCAGGTGGTGTGATATAGCGCTTCGCCTGAATGTTTTCTGCAATGACGATGGGGCCGATGGAGAAGGTGACACGCTCGCCAGGATAGTAGCGATAAATACCGCGGGCACCGGTGATGCCGCTCTGGGTTTCAGTCTGATAGGTCACGCCTGACATGCCACGGCCCATGAAATAACCCACAGAGGGTTCATCACCGCCTGAATTGCCGTCGCTGCAGGCGCTGGTGAATAGGCTGCCGAGCAGTATGAGCACTACTGCATAGGGTCTGGCAGAGGACCACAGGAATTGGGGAAGAGCGATGACACCTGCACCGGAACGTGCTTTAAAAATAGCCTGCATTCAGAAAGGTCACTTGTCTGAGTTGGAAAAGGCCCCATTATAGGCTGGGGATCGCGCAGGTATAGTGACGCAGATTACATCTTCAGGACACAGTGACATGAGCCATGATTGACGAAAGACATTCGCAAACGCAGCATAAGGGCTCGACGCTCGAACCGAGTGCGCTGTCGATTCGCGGATTGACCAAAGTCTACAACAACGGTTTCCGCGCGCTCGAGCATATCAATCTCGAAGTGCGGCAGGGTGATTTCTTCGGTCTACTCGGACCCAACGGTGCAGGCAAGTCCACCACGCTCGGCATCGTGTCGAGCCTTGTGAACAAGAGTGAGGGCGAGGTGCGCATATTTGGGCATGACATCGCTACCGACCTTGAGCAGGCCAAACGCTACCTCGGTGTCGTGCCGCAGGAGTTCAATTTCAACATGTTCGAGAAAGTCGAGGATGTGCTCATCACCCAGGCGGGCTATTACGGCATTCCGGCGAACGAGGCGCGTGATGCGGTTGAGTACTATCTCAAGGCCCTGGGGCTCTGGGACAAGCGACGAGAGCAGTCACGCATGCTGTCGGGCGGAATGAAGCGCCGTCTGATGATTGCCAGGGCCCTGGTGCACGATCCCATGCTGCTGATACTGGACGAGCCAACCGCCGGTGTGGATATCGAGCTTCGTCGCTCCATGTGGACTTTTCTGACCAAGGTCAATGACGATGGCAAGACCATCATTCTGACGACGCATTATCTGGAGGAAGCGGAAGCGCTGTGCCGCAATATTGCCATCATCGACAAGGGTCGAATTTTGCAGAACGCGAGCAAGCACGAGCTGCTTGGCCAGTTGACGCAAACGACCTTCGTTCTCGATGTCGCCACAGCCGTGGATGAGCTGCCAGCGCTACCAGCCTACCCATTACGACTGACCGGCGATGGTAATATCGAAGCCGACGTCAATCGTGATCAGGACCTGAACGAGCTGTTCACACAGCTGACGAAAGCAGGCATCCATGTCCGCAGCATGCGCACCAAGACCAACCGACTGGAGGAACTGTTCGTTCGTCTGGTCAATGAAGGCAAGCAATAATGGAACAGACAGTGGATCAGCCCAATGCGTAATCTTGGCCAGGAACTCGGCAGCTATCGGGTGGCCTTCACCACCATCGTCGTCAAGGAAATTCGCCGCTTCACGCGGATCTGGGCGCAGACGCTCTTACCGCCCGGTATCACAATGTCGCTGTATTTCGTTATCTTCGGCAACCTTATCGGGCCACGGATCGGCGACATGGACGGCTATGACTACATGACCTTCATCGTGCCGGGTCTGATCATGATGTCGGTCATCACCAATTCATATTCGAATGTGGTCTCTTCTTTTTTCAGCATGAAGTTCCAGCACAGCATCGAGGAGTTGCTCGTATCGCCAGTGCCGAACTACGTCATCCTGCTTGGCTTCGTGGTCGGCGGCGCGGTCAGAGGCCTGCTGGTCGGTATCATCGTGACCATGTTGTCGATGTTTTTCACCGATCTGCAGGTGCACAATTTCTTCATCGTGATTTCGGTGGTGATACTCACCGCCATCCTGTTCTCGCTCGGTGGCTTCATCA
Organism: Allohahella marinimesophila; assembly: GCF_039538005.1. NCBI lineage: Bacteria > Pseudomonadati > Pseudomonadota > Gammaproteobacteria > Oceanospirillales > Hahellaceae > Allohahella > Allohahella marinimesophila. The sequence continues at coordinate 37,218 of NZ_BAABBO010000005.1, read as the reverse complement.
ATGCCGTATTCGCGCGCAGCTTCGATGATATCTCCATCGTGCCCACATTCGTACTGACGCCACTGACCTATCTTGGCGGCGTATTCTACTCCATCTCCATGCTGCCGGAGTTCTGGCAGAACGTGTCGATGGCAAATCCCATACTCTACATGGTGAATGCTTTCCGCTATGGACTGCTGGGCACCAGCGATATCAATGTCTGGGCGGCTTACGCCATGATCCTGCTGTTTATCGTCGTGCTCTTCACCTATTCGCTGTCGCTGCTCAACCGCGGCGTGGGTATTCGGCAATGAGCAACGACAGCAAGCCATCACACGGCTCGTTATTGGGCCGGGATACCGCCTATCCGGATAGCTACGCCCCGAGCCTGCTGGAGGCCTTGCCTCGACGGCGGCCGGGGAATGCTGCTGCCTTTGGGGAGGATATCTGGAACCAGTACGAGCTGTCATGGCTCGACGGAGCCGGCTATCCCTGCGTAGGCGCACTGGAATGCCGTTTGCCCTGCAGCAGCCCGAGCCTGATCGAATCCAAGTCGATGAAGCTGTATTTCAATTCACTGAACCAGACGCGCTTTGCTTCACCTGAATCCATGTTGGAACGGGTGAAGCGGGATTTATCCGCGTGTGCGGGTGCTGAGTGGCAGCTGGTGCTGAAACATCCACTGCCCTTGCTGCAGACCTCGAGCCTGGCTCAGACCAGCGATGCGCATGGCACCGCCGACGCCATTCTGGACGTCGGTGACCAGCTTTGGGTGGATGGGAGGCTGGTCGATAAGCTCATCCACGCTTCGTCTTCAGCCGGCCCACAGTTGCCGGCAGCAGGAGCTGAGCGGTCGGTGTTGCTCAGGTTGGCGGACGATACAGTCTCAGCACCGGCCGTTGAGGATGTGCTGGTCTCTCATCTGCTGAAGACGAACTGTCCGGTCACGGGTCAGCCGGACTGGGCAAGCGTGTTGGTCTGGACGGGGCCGGCGGGCGCGGGCCTGGACTCAGGTCGACGGATTGATCCTCAATCGCTGCTCGATTATCTGGTGAGTTACCGACAACATTCCGGCTTTCATGAGCAATGTGTAGAGGAGGTCTTTGCAGATCTGACAGCGCTATTGGGCGAAGATCGCGGGCTTCTGGTGTATGCGCGCTACACCCGCCGCGGTGGTATCGATATCAATCCCTGGCGTAGCAACGTACCCGCTCGCGTGGCGAACACGAGGCTGCTGCGGCAATAAGAATCAGGTGACGTCGCGGAGCTTCTCGAGCGCCTTCTCGAGCGATTGCTGTATGCGTTGACGGTCTTCTTCACCGATCTTGCTCGAGTCCATATACATGGCAAAACCCTCGGCTTCCTGCTCCAGAAAGCTCTGATTCCGCCCCATGTCGCGTCTGAAGTCGACTACGGAATAGATGGGCACTGGCTTGTTGAAGCCCTTGACCACGATCTCGCCCTTGTCACGACAGAGAATCATGTCCTTGATGAGCGAGAAGGTTTCAAAGCCAACCAGAATCTCACCGGGCTCGGCCAGTGACTCGAGGCGACTGGCCAGATTCACTTCCTTGCCTATGATCGTGTAGTCCATGCGGTTCTCCGACCCGAAGTTGCCAACGGTACAGAAGCCGGTACTTACGCCCATTCTGACTTCAAGCGGCGCACGCACGCCAGTACTCCGCCATTTCTGCCGCAGTACCTTCATGCGTTTACGCATTTCTATGGCCATCGATACACAGGCCAGGCTGTCTTCCTTAGAACCGCGGCTGGTGGGGTCACCGAAGAAGATCATGATGCTGTCGCCGACGAACTTGTCGATCGTGCCACCGAACTTCAGCGCGATCTGCGCCATTTCGTTGAAGTAGGTATTGAGCAGGTCCGTCAGGCTTTCGGCCTGGATCTCTTCCGAGAGCTCGGTAAAACCCTTGATGTCGGAAAAGAAGACCGTGAGCTTCTTGCGCTGTGTTTCAAGCTTCACATCGCGTTCGCCAGTAAAGATCGATTGCCACACCTGCGGCGAAAGGTATTTCGCCAGCTTGTGAGACAGGGCGATCGACTGCTCGCGCTGCATCTGGATTTCAGTTTTCGCCAGCATCAGCGCCCGGGATTGCAGGTGAATATAGTGTGCCGATACGCAGATGAAGAGCGCCGCCAGCAGAATGCAGGCGAGGGTCAGCAGTGGCGGCGTCATCGGTGCCAGCGACAGTCCCATCGTGAGCGAAGAAACGGTCAGCCCCGCAAGCAGGGCCAGGTTGCCGACGAAGAAGGCCGTGAGTCCGCCGACGATGATCAGGCTGAAATAGAGCATGATCAGGATCGCGAGCGAGGGCGTGACACTGAATTGCAGAAGATTGAGAATGAAACCGGTCACGAGGCAATCGAAATACAGGACCCGCTGCCGGATTTGCAGATTGCCGTGAACCTGCCAGTAGCGCATGCCGAAGTACAGCAGGTGCGGCCATAGCATGGCTACTGGCACCAGCCAGACGAGACGTTTGTCGAAATGTTCGAGCACAATGCCGGTGACGATAATACCGACGAACAGCATGTAACCGAGGATACGTGCGCTATAGTCCGGCATCGGTGGCGAAACGTTAGCCATCGAGCCTGGGAGCTTCCGCGGCGGAACTGTCTGTCCGCTACGGCCTTTCTTGAGTACAGCCATTTGATTCATGCGTCAGATATGAACCTTGTTCAGCAGAATGTCACGATACATGGCGAAATCCGCGAGCAGGCTGTACAGCGGGTATTTGAATGTGGCAGGGCGGTTATGTTCGAAAAAGAAGTGACCTATCCATGCCGGCAGGTAGCCGAGTATCGGCAGCATCAGCAGGAGCTTGTATTTGGCAGTAAATATCGCGACCAGCAGCGTGGCGATGACCAGTGAAGTGCCTATGAAGTGGAGTCTGCGACACTGTATATTGCTGTGCTCCTTGAGATAGTAAGGATAAAACTCGCTGAACGATGCGAAAGTCCTGGTCTGCTTCGGCTCCGTAGTCATCGTTGCCTCCTTCTGCTAAAGAAACTGTCTGGGTCCGATGGGACGCGAGTTGCTGCTCAGGCATAAGCACCCATTGCAATCTGCCTGACGCTGTGCAGACTAACAGGTTTGCCAATTGTTGGCATTTCCTTTTTCGGATGCTCCAGATGACTGACGACGCCACTGAATTTTCTACCGCTGCCGACGCTGGAAGGCGCATTGTCGCTGATTTTTTCCAGACCAGGCAGTCTGAGCCCAGACTCTGTGAACCCGCGCCTAGCGAAGCCGAACTGAAGGCCATGCTGCCCGCCGTGTGTCGCAGTCCTGACCATGGCAATTTGAAGCCTTACCGTTTTATCGTGCTGGCCGGCGAGGCCCAGAAGCAGCTTGGCACACTTTTTCTGCAAGCTGAACTGCAGGACGCTGGCGAAGCTGGCCTGAAGGAGGGGAAGCAGGCCAAGATTCTGGATAAACCGCTCAGGGCCCCGATGATTATCGTGGGCGTCGTGCGCCTGGATGAACAGCATAAGGTCCCGGTCATCGAACAGTGGATGGCAGCGGGCTGTGCGGTGCAGACCTACTCGCTGATGCTGGAAAACAGTGGCTATGGCGTGATGTGGCGAAGTGGGAGCTTTGCCTATCACGATGTCGTGCGAAAGGGCCTGGGCCTGGCCGACAACGAGCAGATCTGCGCTTTCCTCTACTGCGGCACCATCGAACAGCCAAAGCAGCATCGCCCCGATACGCCTTCAGCGGAAATGCTTATCAGCTTTCCCCGCCAACTCTGACCCCGCTTCGACCCCGGCTGCCGTTGCCGCCTCCAGGCGGTAGCGGCTTGCCGCAGTAGCACCCCGCCTGCTCGCTTTATTGACGTCAATTTTTGCTAAACATCTGAATATAAAGTCATGTTGATCTCTGGCACCGCTTTTGCTTTGTACTGTGAAAACGACTGACACGTTCAGCACAGGACAAACACATGACGATATCAATGAGCAATGCACTGGGTAATCACGAGCAAGGTCTCCTGATGCGCTCGCGCAGGGCAGAGATCCTCTCCAACAACCTGGCGAATGCGGACACACCGAATTTCAAAGCCAAGGATCTCGACTTCAAGGCTGCCATGCAGGCGGCAAGCAGTGGCCAGTCCGGCGGTCAGGTCAAGCTCGACAAGACCCATGAAGGTCATATGCAAATATCAGGCTCGGGGGCTGCAGATATCAAGTATCGCGTACCTTCGCAGCCATCTATCGATGGCAACACGGTAGATAGTCAGGTGGAGATTGCCGAGTTTTCATCGAATGCGGTGGAGTTCCAGGCCTCATTCCAGTTTCTGAACTCGAAATTCAAGGGTCTGACTTCTGCCATTCGTGGCGAGTAAGCAGCGGTAGATAGAGGGTAGGCGCCATGTCATTACAGAACATCTTCAACGTTGCCGGCTCAGGCATGTCGGCACAGTCGATTCGACTCAACACGGTGTCCAGCAATATAGCGAATGCCGAAGCAGCGAGTTCGAGTGAGGGCGAGACCTACCGGGCGCGTAAGCCGATCTTCTCGGCGATGGCGCAGGAGCAGATGCGCATGCAGGGCAGCCTGGGCGTGAACAACGCTGGTGGTGGCGCGTACATGTCAGGCTTCGAGAACCAGGCGGAGCAGTCAGCGAGCCAGGGCGTTGCTGTCAAAGGCATCGTCGAAAGCCAGGCACCGCTGCAGCCACGCTACGAGCCGAACCATCCTTCGGCTGACGAGAATGGATATGTGTTTTACCCGAACGTGAACGTGGTGGAAGAGATGGCTGACATGATCTCTGCCTCACGCAGCTTCCAGATGAACGTGGAAGTGATGAACACCGCCAAGACAATGATTCAGCAAGTGCTCACGCTTGGCCAGTAAAGCCCGGTTTGATGACCAACAGACAACGAATATGACAGGTTCAAAGAGGCCACTGGCATGACCGACATCGGCTCGATAGGTAAATCAGCGCTGGAACAATATGCGCCGAAGCAGGAAGAGATCAAGCATAAGAACGAGCTGGGCAAGAACGAGTTTCTTAATCTCATGATTGCGCAGCTGAATAACCAGAGCCCACTGGAGCCACAGGACAACACGGCTTTCGTGGCGCAGTTGGCGCAGTTCAGTTCGCTTGAAGGCATCACCGAGCTGAATAACTCGGTTGGCGATATTGCCGGTGAGTTCCGCAGCGCCCAGGCCTTGCAGGCATCGGCAATGGTTGGCCGCAGTGTGCTTGTGCCGGTCGGGAGCGGCACCCTGCCACTGGGCGGCACTATTTCTGGTGTTGCAGATGTGCCTGAGGGTTCGGGCAAGCTCACCATGAAGGTGTATACCCAGTCCGGTGCGCTTGTCAGTCAGAGTGATCTCGGGCAGAACCAGGTTGGCGAGGTGAAGTTCACCTGGGACGGCAAGAACAGCAATGGTGAACCCATGCCTGCCGGCTCCTACCGCGTAGAGGTGGAAGGATATTTTGACGGTAAACCTGAACAGGTCAAGAGCTTCCTCGGCGCTAACGTCGACAGCGTATCAATCGCGGCAGATGGTGGTGTGAAGCTGAATCTGGCGGGGCAGGGCAGCATTGCCATGTCCGAAGTCAGACAGATTTTCTAGAAGCGTCTAGCAATAAAGAATTCGATTTTAGCCGCTCTGTATGACCGGGCGGCTGAGTAACAAGCCCAACTGGGCATAGCTGTACATGATAGAGGTATTTCATCATGCCATTTAACGTCGCTTTGACCGGCCTCCGCGCTGCGAACGCCGATTTGTCAGTCACAGGTAATAACATTGCCAACGCCAGCACCACCGGCTTCAAGCAGTCACGTGCGGAATTCGGTGATATTTATTCGAGCAGCTTTCTGAGTACCGGATCGGCGCGGGCGGGTGACGGTGTGCGGGTGCAGAGCATCTCTCAGCAGTTTAGCCAGGGCGCGATCTCCATCACCGAGAACGGTCTCGATCTCGCCATTGATGGTGAAGGTTTCTTCGTTCTGAACGATAGCGGTGCGCAGACTTTTTCCCGCGCCGGCGTGACTCGTGTCGATAAGGATGGATTCGTCGTCAATAATACAGGCGCCAGGCTTCAGGGCTTTCCGGCAGATGAAGATGGTGCTGTGGGCGGTGTGCTCAGTGATCTGGTAGTGGACGAAGCGGCCCTTGCGCCGAAGCGGACAACTTCAGTCGATGCCGTGCTTAACCTCGATGCGTCTGATGATATTCTGGTCGAGCGGGGAACGGCAATTGCTACCAATACACCTGCTGTAGGTACACCGGTTGCAGCACCCGCTGGATCGCCTGCCGTGAATGGTTATCCTGGCCAGGCATTGACCATTACCCAGGCTGACGGGACCACTCAGCCGGTGTTTATTCCACCCAATTCCAGTGCTGATGCCATTTCTTCCATGCTGTCTGGTGTACGCAATATTGATGCTACAGCCATTACACAGGCGCGGCTGACATCTTCTGGCTATAACAATGCCTCCGGCAATATGGGGGTGATGATCGACGGCGTCGCCTTCAATGGCTTTGCCGACCTGACGCAGCTGGGCAACGCCATCAATTCGTCTCCGACTCTGGTTGGCGTGTCCGCGGTTCTGGTAGGGCCAGCGCCAACAGGTGGTAACCCTGATACTCGCGATCTTGTGCTGACGAAGGATAGAGGCAGTGATCTTAACTTCGCTATCAGTGGCCCGAACAACGGCGATAGTTTTGAAATTGCTGAAGTGCCTGCTGATTCAATCCAGAACAACCAGGCGCTGCCAGTACCAATAAGCCCCAGTACGCTTCAGGTCGGGGGCAATGAACTGGCGACGGTTGGTGGTCGTGTGCAGCTGAATCTCAGCGGCGGCGTCACTGTCGTGGATAACAGTGTCGCTTACAATGCCGCGAATCCGCCGCCAGCAGCACAGGCCACGACCGATGGCCTGGTCTCCGACTTTACTGGCGCACCATTCGTGAACAACGTGTTCGATCCAGAGGAGGAGCGCACGTATAACTACGCCACGTCATCGACTGTATATGACAGTCTTGGCAACTCACACGTATTGACCAAGTTTTTCGTCAAGGAACCTCAAACTACGAACTCACCAGACAATCTCTGGACCATGTATGTGCAGGTGGATAACGAAGATGTCGGTGATCCCTTGGTCGCCGGCGGCGCTGCAACTCGAGCGGCATTCTCTCTGGTATTCAATGAGGATGGCTCTTTCAATGAGGTCGAGTCGGATGAAGTGCTTATTTCAAACTGGACACCACTCGGTGTCGATGGTGCGCCCAATGGAGCAGAAGGTCCGGTCAACGTGATCAATGGTGGCGTGTTGCCAATACCGACGCCGCCAACCAGCTCCAACTTCAGTATCGATGTCTCTGAGTTTACGCAGTTTGGCTCCGATTTCTCGGTAAATGACCTGCAGCAGAATGGTTCGACAACAGGTCGGTTAGTCGGTCTCGATGTAGCGCAGTCTGGCGAAATCTTTGCCCGCTATACCAACGGCGAATCGCGAGTGCTGGGTGTCGTCGCGCTGGCCAGCTTCAACGATACACAGGGTCTGGCGCCTGTTGGCGATACGTCCTGGGTCGAGACTTTCAAGTCCGGCAATCCAGTTATCGGTGCGCCTGGCACGGCCCAGCTCGGTGGTATTCGTGCCAGTGCCCTGGAAGAATCCAACGTGGATCTTTCTGAGGAGCTGGTTGGTCTGATTCTTGCTCAACGTAACTATCAGGCAAACGCGAAGACTATTGAAACGGCCAATGCCATCACTCAGACTATCATCAACCTCAGATAATGAGCGTTGAAACCCTGAGCCGGTGATTATGCTACAGCCCGCGTCTGCCGTGGTTCCAACGACCTTATGGGGAGTACGATCTCGTGGATAAAGGGCTTTATATAGCAATGTCGGGTGCCAAACAGGCGATGACCGCACAACAGGGTCACGCCAATAATTTGGCTAACGTCAACACCACCGGCTTCAAGGCTGACCTACACCAGGCCAGAAGCATGCCGGTGTACGGCCAACATTTTCCGACCCGTGCCTATGCAATGACCGAAAATCCGGCTACCGACTTTGCCGGTGGTTCGATGATCCAGACCGGTCGTGATCTCGATGTCGCTGTCAAGGGAGAGGGCTGGCTTGTCGTGCAGGCCCCTGATGGCAATGAAGCCTTCACTCGTGATGGTGGATTGCAGATTGATGTCAACGGCGTCCTGCGTACAGCATCTGGCTTGCCTGTGCTGGGTGACGGAGGCCCTATCGTGCTGCCGCCCGCCTCGAAGATGGCTATTGGCGGCGATGGCACCATTTCCGTCGTTCCGCTTGGCGCGCCACCTGAAGAGGTGGTGGTGGTCGACAGGATTCGTCTGGTCAATCCTGATGCTCGCGAACTCGGCAAGGGCTCGGATGGCCTTATCCGCTTCCGTGAGGACATTGACGCAGTTCTCAATGCCGATCCAGCCCTGGCTGGGCAGCCGGTCGAAGGTCGCGTGGCCGAGCCTGACGGCGCGGTTCGTATTGCCTCCGGTTTTCTCGAGACGTCGAACGTCAATGCCGTCGGAGAAATGACGGAGATCATGTCACTGTCTCGTCAATATGAGATGCAAGTGAAGCTAATGGGCACCTTCCAGGAGAATTCCGAGAGTTCGGCACGCTTGTTGCAGCTGTCATAGTAAGACAGTGAACAACGGCAGTAGTCTGCCGCTTTCGGGAGAATCGCAATGCACGGTGCCTTATGGGTCAGCAAGACTGGTTTGAGCGCGCAGGATACTGCCCTCAAGACCATTTCCAACAACCTGGCTAACGTCAACACGACCGGTTTCAAACGCGACCGTGCGATGTTCCAGGATCTTCTTTATCAGATCGACCGTCAGCCTGGCGGTCTTTCAGCCCAGGATTCCACACTGCCGTCCGGTCTTCAGATCGGTACCGGTGTTCGCGTGGTCGGCACCCAGAAGCAGTGGACTGAAGGTAACCTCCAGGTCACTGAGCAACCGCTCGATGTCGCCATCAATGGCAAGGGTTTCTTTCAGATCCTGATGCCTGACGGCACCATCGGCTACACCCGGGACGGTCAATTCCAGCTCAACGCAGAGGGCCAGGTGGTCACACCTGAAGGCTATCAGCTCCAGCCAGGTCTCGACGTGCCTGAAGATGCTGGCGTACTGACCATCGGTTCCGACGGTACCGTGTCCGTCACCATCGTGGGCGAAGCTCAACTCCAGGGCATCGGTAATCTCAATACCGTTCAGTTCATCAATCCTGCTGGTCTCGAAGCCATCGGCGGCAACCTCTTTCGTGAGACCAATGCCAGCGGCGCACCCGAAGAGGGTGTTCCTGGCCTGAATGGCCTCGGCACGCTGATTCAGGGCAGCATCGAAACTTCGAACGTCGAAGTGGTCGAAGAGATGGTCAACATGATCACGACCCAGCGCGCCTATGAGATGAACGCCAAGGTCGTGACCACTGCAGATCAAATGCTGCAGTACATCACCCAGAACCTTTGATGCGTCTTTGGCCTAGCCTGGTGACTAACATGAGCCCAAACATGAGCCCGAAAAAACTCTTCAGTCTTGCCATCGTGCTGCTCGTTGCTGGTACTACGGCCTGTGCGCCTGTCATGCGTGAGCAGATCAAGCCCGGCGACCCGAACTTCGCGCCTGTCAGCTTTCAGGAACTGAGGCAGCCAGCACCGGTCGATGGCTCGATCGCTTCCTCAGCGCCAGGCTTCACGCTCTTTGGTGACAAGACCGCACATCGGCAGGGTGATCTGCTGACCGTGCTGTTGCAGGAAACGACGCGATCGTCCAAATCAGCCGAAACATCCATGAGCAAAGAGGCGGATATTGCCATTGGCAACCCCCGCCTGTTCGGCAGGGAAACCAGCCTTGGCGGCCTCGACCTGAGCATTGCCGGCAGCTCCGCGCGTAGTTTTGATGGTGAAGCCGAAGCTGATCAGAGCAACAGTCTCAACGGCAGCATCAGTGTGACGGTGTCTGAAGTGCTGCCGAACGGTCTGTTGCGGATCCGCGGCGAAAAGTGGCTCACGCTGACCGAAGGCGATGAATATATCCGCCTCTCGGGCCTGGTGCGGTCAGACGATATTGGCGTCGACAATACCGTGATGTCGAACAAGATCGCCGATGCACGCATCGCTTACTCAGGTACCGGCAGTTTTGCCGATGCCAACCGACAGGGCTGGCTTGGCCGGTTCTTCAACTCTGAATGGTGGCCACTGTAATGAACATTCGTCTGGTGATCGCAGCACTGCTGGTAGTCGGCACCATGTTGGGCTCCTATGCACAGGCTGAACGACTGAAGGATATCAGTAGTATTGCCGGCATTCGCAGTAACGCGATCGTGGGCTATGGCCTGGTCGTGGGTCTTGATGGGACGGGCGATTCCGCACCGTTCACCAATCAGACCTTCCGCAACATGATGAATCGCTTTGGCGTGACCATTCCACCAAACGTCAACCCGAACACCAAGAACATCGCGGCGGTCACCCTGCATGCCGATCTGCCTGCCTTTGCCAAGCCAGGACAACGGATCGATATTACGGTCTCTTCCATCGGCAACGCCAAGAGTCTGCGGGGCGGCAGTCTGCTGCTGTCCAATATGCGCGGTGCTGATGGTCAGGTGTATGCGACCGCCCAGGGTAATCTGATCGTCGGCGGTTTCGGGATCGAAGGCGCAGATGGCTCCAGCGTGACCGTCAACCAGCCGAGTGTTGGTCGTATTCCTAACGGTGCCAATGTCGAACGAAGCGTGCCTACAGCCTTCAGTGAAGGTGACACCATCACCTTGCAGCTGAACTCGCCAGACTTTACGACAGCAAAACGTGTACAGGAAGCCATCAACACCATGCTGGGTGAGGGCGTTGCCAGTGCAGTCGATGCGAATAGCATTCGGGTGCAGGCACCTCGTGATGCAGCACAGCGCGTCAGCTACTTGTCGATCCTCGAAAACCTGCAGGTCGAGCCAGGTACAGAAACTGCACGCATTGTGATCAACAGCCGCACCGGCACGATCGTCGTGGGTCAGAACGTGAGGGTACTGCCTGCCGCTGTCACGCATGGCAGTCTGTCCGTGACCATCAGCGAAAGTTTTGGTATCAGTCAGCCTAACGCACTTTCTGGTGGCGAAACTGCCGTCGTTCCGCAGACGGATATCGACGTGAACCAGGAGCCCGCAAGGATGTTCCAGTTCGGGCCAGCGACGACACTGGCAGAAATTGTTCGTGCAGTAAATCAGGTTGGTGCAGCCCCTGGCGATGTCATGGCTGTACTTGAAGCTCTGAAACAAGCCGGTGCACTGCGCGCCGAACTCATCGTCATATAGGCTGGGGCAGAGGCACCGTCATGGCAAACAGCACAGGCACTTTCGGCAGCGCGTCACTGTTGAACCCAGCAGGGTCGTCTGCAGCCATGACTAAAAAATATGCTGCAGATGCCCAGAACTATAACGATCTCAGCGCCCTCCAGGGGCTAAAAGCAAAGGGCGCCGACAAGGCAGAAGCACTGAAGACCGTTGCCCGTCAGTTCGAAGCCATCATGATGGGTGAAGTCATGAAGAGCATGCGTGCCGCTAACGAGGTATTCGCAAAGGACAATCCGTTCAACTCGTCGGCTACTGACATGTATGAAGACATGCTCGATCAGCAGATGACGCTGAACATGTCCTCTGGCAAGGGCTCTGGCCTGGCAGATATGCTGGTCAGACAGTTGGGTGGGCGTTATGGACTCGATGCCAGTGGTAATCCGAAAGATACCGACACCGACACTGCTTCCTCTGGCAATTGGAGAAGCCTGGCGGAGACCGCACGTAACGTACCAGCCATTCAGCTTCGAGAAGCAGAGCAGCAGGTGCTGGATGAAGTCGACGCTTTGGTGGTCGACGCCGATCGCATGAGCCCGGCAAAAGCAGACAGCGTTGCCGCGCAAGCTGCCTCGCCAGTCACTGTGGCCGCCTCATCTCACACAGCCGACCCGGTTCGTTTCGAAACACCAGCCGAGTTTGTCGAAACCTTGTTGCCACATGCCCGTCAGGTGGCTGAAGAACTGGGAGCCGATCCCAAGGTTTTGCTGGCGCAGGCTGCGCTGGAAACGGGCTGGGGCAAGCACATGATCACCGGAACCGACGGTGCCCCAAGTTATAACCTGTTCGGCATCAAGGCCGGCAGTGACTGGACTGGCGACAAGGCAGAGATCCTGACTACGGAATTCCGGGGTGGCGTCGCCATGAAGGAGCGAGCCGAGTTCAGAGCTTACGACTCTTACGCCGACAGTTTCCAGGACTACCTCAAGTTCCTTGGCTCCAAGCCCCGGTACGCTGAAGCCGTCGCTGTCGCCAGTGACCATGTTGGCTTTTCCAATGCCTTGCAGCAGGCTGGCTACGCAACCGACCCAGAGTACGCGAGCAAGATTCAACGAATTGTTCAAAGCGCCTATCTCAAGTCTGCTTCTTCCCCGCAGACCGACGTGCAGCAGCTCAACCCGCAGCGCGCATCGACTGATGCCGAGGGAGATATCTGATGGCCGGCTCATTGCTGAATATTGGACTGAGTGGTGTACTGGCGCATCAAACCGCGCTCAGGGTAACCGGTAACAACGTTGCCAATGCCAATACCGAGGGCTACACGCGTCAGCGCGCAGAGTTCGATCAGCTCGGTGGCCAGTTTACGGGTGCAGGTTACCTGGGCAGTGGCGCGCAGATTACGGATATCCAGCGTCTGACAGATTCGTATCTGCAGACTCAGGTTCGAAGCGATACTTCGGTGTCCGCGGAAATTGGCATCGTTGCGGAGAATCTTGAGCAGATCAACAACCTGCTGGCTGATCCACGCACCGGCATTTCACCGGCGCTGTCAGATTTTTTCGGTGCGCTGCAAATAGCCGCAGAAGATCCATCATCGGTGCCTGCCCGACAGGAACTGCTATCGCAGTCGAACCGTCTGGTCGACCGCTTTCGCCTGATCAATGATCGGCTGACAGCACAGTCCAGTTCTGTCGAAACCAGTATTCGCAGCCAGGTCGAGGACGTCAACGGTCTCGCTGCAGCCATTGCTGAAACGAACAGATCCATCGTCTCAGCCAAAGGCGCGGCTTCCGGCAGCCAGCCGAATGATCTGCTCGACAAGCGCGATATGCTGATCAAGGAACTGGCGACCAAGGTGTCGATCAACGTCATTCCCCAGGACGATGGCCAGCTCAATGTGTTCATCGGCAAGGGCCAGGCGCTCGTCATGGGCTCGAGTTCGAGCAGCATCGTTGCGCGTAAGAACGAAGATGATCCCAATTCGCTCGAAATTGCCATTGGTAAGGAGGGTCGCTTCGTACAGATTACCCGTGAGATTACTGGTGGCGAGCTGGGTGGTCTGATCCGCTTCAGGGAAGCGGTGCTTGAACCGGCGCAGAATAATCTCGGCCGCTTGGCCATCTCGATAGCAGATCGCGTGAACGATCAGCATCAGCAGGGTATGACGCTTGAGAACCAGTTCGGCGGCCTGTACTTCAATGATGTCAATTCCGAAGAAGCCATGCTGGCAAGGGTTGTCGGCAACGCGGCGAATGCGCAGCCGAATGATCGAATCGTATCAGTTCGCATCGAAGACACCACCGCGCTGAAGACCCGCGATTATGCCATCGAATTCACCGGGCCTGGCCGCGACGACCTGGTGGTCAAGGATGCTACTACCGGCGCGACGATTACCCGGACGAGTCTGGGCGGCCTTTATCCGGCCAAACTCGAGCTGGATGGCATGGCCATTCAGTTTGAATCCGGCAGCTTTCAGCCAGGTGACCGATTTCTCATACAGCCAACCCGCAGCGGGATTAGCGGGCTTGGTCTGGTCGTGGACCGGGTTGAGGATCTTGCGCTGGCCGCACCAATAAGAACCGAGAGTCAGAAGAGCAACACCGGTTCTGCGACCATCAGCCAGGGCAGTATGGTCGGCAATCGGAGCTTGAACACCAACGAGCTGCTACCAGGTTTCGCCAGCCCTGCCGAGTTGACGCCACCGCTGGTGGTGCGTTTTCTCAACGAAACTACCTACGAAGTGCTCGACAATTCCGACCCGGCCAATCCGCAGCCGCTGAGTCCACCGCTGTCAAACCAGCGCTATGTGCCGGGCATTCGCAACGAGCTGTTTTCATCTGATCCATTTGCGGTGCAGGTGGCTGCAGATGGCACCAGTATTGGCGTTATTCAGCCACCGCAGGCACTCTCGCTGACTACGCCGCCAGCGCTGCTGAACAATGGCTACGGCGCGCAGACGATTTCCATAGAAGGCCGCAATCCGGAAACTGGTGCAATTACGACGTTCCCGACAGTCAACGTGCCCGCAAATTCGACGGCTGGGAATATCGCGGCTGCACTCAATGGCACACCGGGCATCAAGGCCTCAGCCTTTACCGATCTGCAGTTGTCGAATTTTAATGATGGCGGTACCCCGGGCTCGGCAGCACTCAGGGTCACGATAGCCGGCACCAATGGTCAACCGCCATACAGCTTCGAGGCCAGCTTTGCTGATCCGGTGGCGGACAGTCCTGCAGCCATTGCCGATGCCATCAATGCGGATGAGGGCATGAAGTCGCTCGGAATTGTGGCGCTTTCAGATGGCACTTCCTTATCCCTGCGTTCGACCGATGGCCGCAATATTCAGGTCGGGTTGACCGGCGCTGCGGCGGATGGCGATTCGGTTCAGTTGACCAGCGCAGGCACCGCCGTGCCACAGACCCTGAACAACAACGAAGAAGCGGTAGTTGGTGGGCAGCTGGATGTGGTGCTGGAGGACGGCCTGCGGCTGCGCGGCAGCAACAATGCCATTTTTACACCGACACCGGCTACCGAGACCGCCTTTCGCGGCTTCATGACGTCGATATCCGGAACTCCGGCAAAGGGCGATGCATTCACTATCGCCTATAATAGTGATGGCTTCGGCGACAATCGCAATGCGCTTGCGCTGCTTGGCCTCGAGGCAGGCGGATTTGTCGGGCCTGGCAAGGACAGTTTCAATGGAGCCTACGCCTCATTCGTGTCCAGTATCGGTGCCCAGACTAACGAGGCACGAGCGGATGCGGAAGCGGCCAGCTCCTTGCTGACACAGTCCGAAGGTCGGCTCGATGCGGTAGCCGGGGTCAACCTGGATGAGGAAGCCGCAAAACTGATTCAGTTTCAGCAGGCCTATAATGCGAACGCCCAGATCGTCTCTGTCGCGCGCGAATTGTTCGACACACTGCTCGGCGCAGTTCGATAACAGGATTTTGACAAGAGGTTTACATGCGAATTTCCACGCAAATGTTGTACAGCAACGGTATCGCTAACCTCGGCAATGCGCAGCAGGAGGTCACGCGAACGCAGCAGCAGATCAGCTCTGGCAAGAAAATTCTGTCGCCAGCAGATGATCCGGTTGGTGCTTCGCGAGTACTCAGGCTCAATCAGGAACTCGAGCAGAACAGCCAGTTCCAGAAGAACGTCGATCTGGCGCAGAGCCGTCTCGAGCTTGAAGATGGTGTGCTCGAAGGCGTGACCGAAATTTATCAGCGTGTCCGCGAACTGGCGATTCAGTCCGGCGATGGCATCCTGAGCGCCGCCGACCGCAATTCTATTGCGCAGGAGCTGCGTAGCCGGCTCGACCAGCTCAAAGGGCTGGCCAACAGTACCGATGGCCGGGGCGAATATCTCTTCGGGGGTTTTCAGAACAAGCAGGCGCCTTTCGAGCAGACGCCCTCAGGCAGCGTCGAATATACCTCTGACGAAGGCCGCCGTTTCATCCAGATTTCATCGAGCGTGACCATTGCCGGCACCGACAACGGCAAGTCGGTGTTCATGGACGTCGACAGCGCCGGCAACACCATCTGTACCGAAGGCAGCAAGGGCAATACTTCCAGTCCACCGGCCTTTATCACGATCGGTCAGGTGACTGATCAGGCCAAACTGGACGCTTTCGCCCCTGAAGACATGAAAATCGTGTTCAACGATGTCAACAGCGTGGCGCCACCCGGTCCGAATTATTCGGTGTACACCGTGAGCGATGACCGGCCCATAGTGACGGCTCAACCTTATACGCCTGGCGCAGCGATCAGTATTGAAGCGAGCGGTGTACAGGTGGAGATACAGGGTGCGCCAGCAGTGGGCGATGCCTTTTTCGTGCGCACATCGGACAAGCAGCCGGTCTTCGATACGCTCGAACGTTTCATCGACGGCCTGGAGAACGTGAGCGATACCCCTGAGGGCAGGGAAACGTTCTCTGCCATGCTCGACACTACCATCGCCAATCTCGACAATGCTGAAACAGCGATGCTTGAGGTGCGCACCGAGGTCGGTGCGCGACTCAACACCGTCGAAGATACCAGAGCAGTGCTTGAGGATAACGAAATCATCCTCACCGAACTGCGCTCCAAGGTAGAGGATCTCGACTACGCCAAGGCGATCAGTGATTTATCCTTTCAGAGCTTCGTGCTGCAGGCTGCGCAGCAGACTTTTTCCAGAGTAACTGGTCTGTCGTTGTTCGATCAGCTGTAGATACTGTCAGCGCTGATGTAAGCTACTCGTAAACGGAGTAGACGATCATGGGCGTCACAGACCAGAATCTGCGCCAGCTTATAGCACCAGTTTCAGCCAGGGGAAGGGCGGCTGCCCACAAGGCTGAGGTGTCTGCGGCGGCGACTGGCGGCATGCTGGTCGCTGAAGTGGTACGACTGCCTCAGCATGTGAACCGGCATTCCCACCCCTATCATCAGCTGGTCATGGGCCTTACCGGAACAGCAGAAATCGACATGTTGGGCCTTGCAGCCCATCTGGATGTCAGCCATGCCTGCGTGGTGCCATCGAACACCTATCACGACTTCTACGGCCGGCCGAGCAACCATGTGCTCGTCATCAATATTGACGCCGACTCCCCTGTGTTCACAGACCAGGCGCATCCGGATCACGCCAGTCTCGCCACGCTATTCGACCGGCCGCGATTGATCTCGCTGGACAATGGTATGCGCCAGCTCACGCAGGTCAGCATTCAGGAGATACAGCGCAATCCTCATGACCGGGCCCTCAGGCATTATCTTGGCAGTGCCATCATTCGCTGCCTCTCGCAGCGTCTGCTTCCCTCGACAAGCCAGCATGAGCGCGGCCTTCTCGATATGTACAAGATCGACAACTACATCTTCGAACATCTCGACGAAACCATTTCGATTGCCGACCTGGCGGCATGCCTCTGCCTGAGCGAGCGACGTTTTCACGGCATCTTCAAAGCGCAGATGCAGCAGACGCCTCATCAGTACATTATCGATCAGCGTTTGGACAAGGCGATTCAGCTCATCACCAATACTTCACTCTCCCTGATTGAAATCAGCGAGTTATGCGGATTTTCCAGCCAGAGCGCCTTGACGAGCAGTGTACGTAAATATCGTGGAACAACCCCCGGTCGCCTCAGAAACGGCTAGCAAAATCCTGCAGTTGGCCATAAAGATGACGGGATTTTGACAGCATACTGCAGGATTTTAAAAGAATTAAGGCCATCCGCCCTATAGTTTTATATAGGTAGTTTAAAAAACAAGAGGAGAGGCTGGGTGGCGGAACTCGCGAAGCACGGGTATAGCAGGGGTAACACGCTGGATAAGCTCTGGCAGGCCATTGTGGCTCACTACGACGTCGATGAGCCGTCCTATGTCACTGAGCTGATAGGCGCTCTGGACACTTCATCCGCCCATCTCGCCAGCATTCAGACAGCTGCCGAATCGCTGGTGAAAAACGTTCGCGCCCAGGATTCGTCCATCCACATGGTGGACGCGCTGCTGCAGGAATATAGCCTCGATACCCAGGAAGGTGTTCTGCTCATGTGCCTGGCCGAGGCGCTCATGCGCATCCCTGACAAGGCTACCGCCGATGCGCTTATCAAGGATCGACTGTCCACCGCCGACTGGCAGAAGCATGTTGGGCACAGTGGCTCCACGCTGGTGAACGCCTCGACCTGGGGCCTGCTGCTGACCGGCAAGGTCGTCAAACTCGACTCGAATATCGAAGACTCGCCGAGCGGCGTGCTTGGCCGTCTGGTGAAGAAGAGCGGCGAACCCGTGATTCGAGGCGCAATGAACCAGGCCATGAAGATCATGGGCAAGCAGTTCGTACTTGGTCGTACCATCGAAGAAGCGCTCGACAATAGCCGCAAGCCACGCAAGCAGGGATATACCTACTCTTTCGACATGCTCGGTGAAGCCGCGATGACGGCGCACGATGCCAAGCGCTATCTGCAGAGCTATATAAACGCCATACAGGCTTCAGGGCGAGATAACGCAAAAAATAGCGGCGAAGCGGAAAGTATCAACAAGGCTGCAGGTAGCGCCTACGCGGAAGCCATGAACGTTCATGGTCAAACCAGTATCTCCATCAAACTGTCGGCGCTGCACCCACGTTATGAAGCGGCTCAGGAAGATCGCGTACTCACCGAGCTGTATCAGACAGTCGTCAAACTGCTCGAGCTCGCGCGCGAGCAGAATATCGGTATCAACATCGATGCCGAGGAGATGGACCGTCTCGAAATTTCACTCAAGCTGTTTGAAAAACTCTATCGCTCTTCCATCAACAAGGGCTGGGGTAAACTCGGCCTCGTGGTTCAGGCTTATAGCAAGCGCGGGTTGCCCGTACTCCGCTGGCTCAACGCGCTCGCGCAGGAGCAGGGCGATGTGATTCCGGTCCGCCTGGTGAAGGGCGCCTACTGGGATACCGAGGTCAAGCTGGCCCAGCAAAAGGGCCTACCGGAATACCCGGTCTTCACGCTGAAGGAAAATACCGATATCTCTTACCTGGTCTGCGCCGACTTTCTCCTCAGCGAGACGACCCGTGGTGGGTTGTTTCCTCAGTTCGCTACCCATAATGCGCATACCGTAGCTGCAGTGATGGCTGCGGCCAAAACGGTGGCCAAGAAGAGCGGCAAGGCGCGTGGTTTCGAATTCCAGCGTCTTCATGGGATGGGGGATGCGCTGTACAAGGCGGTGATGGAGCCTGCAGGCAATCAGAAAGTCCCCGTCCGAATTTATGCGCCGGTTGGCGCTCACAAGGATCTTCTACCCTACCTGGTCAGGCGACTCCTCGAGAACGGCGCTAACTCATCTTTCGTGCATCGTCTCGTTGATGCCAATACTCCGGTGTCCGATCTCACGGTCCACCCGGTAGAGCAGGTGAAAAACTACAAGACCTTGCGGAACAGTCGTATACCCTTGCCAGGCGATCTCTTCAGCGACAGGCGCAACTCGAAGGGCGTCAACCTCTGGTGTGAAAAGCACTGGAAGCAGCTGCACGCCGATCTTCGTCAGTGGGATTCACATCAGTGGCACGCCGCCAGCTCGCCGGTCAGCGCAGCCTCGCTGTCGGAGAAACGCGCTTCCGGAGGCGCTGCCGAAACCATGCATAGCCCACGTGATCTGCGTGAAGTGGTTGGCCATGTGGTATGGAGTACGCCCGAGGAACTGCAGTCTGCACTTCAAGTGGCAGAGCAGTTTTTTCCGACCTGGTCCGCGACACCCGTGGAAAAAAGGGCCATTGCACTGGAAAAATTCGCTGACCTGATGGAGTCCAATCTGGCCGAGCTGATGGCGCTCTGCTGCCGTGAAGCTGGCAAGACCATGCAGGACGGCATCGATGAGGTGAGAGAGGCGGTCGATTTCTGTCGTTATTATGCTGTGCAGGCGCGCAAACTCATGGGCAAGCCTGAGCTGTTACCTGGGCCAACTGGTGAGTCGAACGAGCTGTATAGCGTAGGTCGAGGGACCTTTGTCTGTATCAGCCCGTGGAATTTTCCGCTGGCGATATTTACCGGCCAGGTGGTGGCCGCACTGGTGGCCGGCAACTGCGTACTCGCGAAGCCGGCGGAGCAGACTTCGCTCATCGCAGCCAGGGCCGTGGCGCTCATGCATGAAGCTGGTATCCCTGCGCGGGCGCTTCAACTCCTATTGGGCGATGGTGCGAAAATCGGCCCGGATCTCCTGTCTGACAAGCGCGTCGCAGGGGTCGCCTTCACTGGATCAACGGGCGCCGCGCACTCGATCAACCGGACCCTGGCTGCCCGTGATGGCGCCATCGGCATTCTCATTGCCGAAACCGGCGGGCAGAATGCCATGATCGTCGACAGTACCGCTTTGCCTGAACAGGTCTGTCGCGATGTACTGCAGTCTGCATTTGCCAGCGCAGGCCAACGCTGCTCGGCGCTACGCGTGTTATTCGTGCAGGAGGATATCGCTGACCAATTGATCGAAGTGCTTGGCGGCGCGCTGCGCGAACTGCGGGTCGATGATCCACGCTATCTCAGTACGGACGTCGGACCAGTCATCGATGCCGAAGCGCTCGGCAATCTGAAAGCTCACATCCGCACGATTGGCGAGCACAGCCGCTGGCAGGCGAGAGGCAGCGTTCACGGTGTTGGCTCCAGCCACGCCGAAGGGCTTCAGGGCCATTACCTCGCGCCAACTATTGTAGAGATCGACAGCCTTGATCAGCTGCAAGCAGAACACTTCGGGCCTGTGCTTCACGTCATCAGGTATTCTGCAAAAGGGCTGACATCGGTTATCGATTCAATCAACAATTCCGGTTTCGGTCTCACCCTTGGCATTCATACCCGCAATGAGTCGGCAGCACTGGATATCGAGCGCCGCGTTCGCGTCGGCAATACCTATATCAATCGAAATCAGATTGGCGCCGTAGTGGGTGTGCAGCCATTCGGTGGTCTCGGCCTGTCCGGCACCGGACCCAAGGCTGGCGGCCCTCACTACCTGCCGCGCTTCACTACGGAACGAGTACGCACCATCAATACCACCGCGGTGGGCGGCAATGCTACATTGCTGTCACTCGAAGGCGGGCACGACTGAAGTCATTCTGCCGGGGAAGCACTACAGGGGAACGACCAGACAGCTGTCCCTGGCAGGACGCCAGACCGATCAACCATAACAACGATAAGAAAACAGGAGTACGGTTATGATAGAAGACCAGTTTGCAGTTGGCATGACCTTCATGGTCTATCTGCTAGGAATGCTGGGGATAGGACTTTGGTCCTTCCTCCGAACGAAAAACCTGTCTGATTACATTCTCGGCGGCCGGAGCCTGGGCCCCTTTCCATCAGCCATCAGTGCGGGCGCATCCGACATGAGTGGCTGGTTGCTGCTTGGCCTGCCTGGCTACGCTTATGCGGCGGGGTATGAGGCCTTCTGGATTGCCATCGGTCTGCTCGTCGGCACATGGCTCAACTGGCTCATTGTCGCACGGCGTCTACGGGTGTATACACTGGCCGCCAATGACTCTCTGACCATTCCGGCCTTCCTTGAAAACCGCTTCGAAGATTACAGCCACGTGCTGCGCATCATCGCTGCGTTCTTCATACTGCTGTTCTTCCTGTTTTACACCAGCTCTGGTCTCGTAGCAGGCGGCAAGCTGTTCGAAACGGTGTTCGGCCTCGATTATACCTGGGCAGTGATTGCCGGTGCGCTCGCCATAGTCTCCTATACCCTGTTCGGTGGTTATCTGGCGGTATCCTGGACCGACCTGGTGCAGGGGCTGCTCATGGCTGCAGCGCTCGTGATTGTGCCGATCATGGCCATCAATTCAGAAGGTGGCTGGGGGGCAACCCAGGCGGCCATGAATGAAATGAATCCAGAATTGCTCGATGCCATGACCAGCTCGACGGGCGAGGCCCTGAGTGTCATCGGTATTGTATCGCTACTGGGTTGGGGGCTTGGCTATTTTGGTCAGCCTCACATTCTGGCGAGATTTGCTGGTATCCGCTCGGGCAAGGATATTCCCACTGCGCGCCGTATTGCCGTGTTCTGGACGGCGCTTTCACTATTCGGTTCGCTGGTCTGTGGTTTCGCAGCGGTCGTGTTCTTCGATGCGCCGCTGGATGATCCTGAAAAGGCCTTCATGCTGCTGATCAACGCGCTGTTCCATCCAGTAGTGGCCGGTATCCTGCTTGCAGCGATTCTGGCTGCCGTCATGAGTACGGCTGACTCCCAGCTACTGGTGTCGTCCTCTGCGCTGGCAGAAGACTTCTATCGAACACTGATGAAGACGGACGCCTCGCCGGAACAGCTGGTGATGGTTGGTCGCGGTGCAGTCGTAGGTCTGGCCATTCTGGCCACGATTCTGGCCATGGATCCGGACAGTGGCGTGCTGAGTCTGGTGAGCTATGCCTGGGCAGGCTTCGGTGCGGCCTTCGGACCGACGCTCATTCTGGCGCTGTACTGGAGGCGAATGAACAAGGCGGGTGCCATTGCAGGTGTTCTCGTGGGCGGCATTACAGTGGTCGTCTGGAAGCAGCTGACAGGTGGGATATTCGAACTCTACGAAATCGTCCCGGGCTTCATACTCGCTACCATTGCTATTGTCGCTGTTTCGCTGATGACCCGCGAGCCATCGGCAACGATACAGCGGCAGTTTGATGAGACTGTCGGCGCAGCCGCTGACTAGGCCAGTCTGATGCTGATTGTCGTGTGTTAACAGCAGGCTGCTGATCATTTGATCAGCGGCCTTTTTCCATTTATGGCCAGGGCGGGCAGAGTCGCTTGCTGAAATCAAGTTGTAGCAAACGGCCACAAAGCTTACTATTTGCACCCTTTATTCCGCCCTGGCGTGCCCGAACGGAACAGCGGCCCGCAGTCTTCCCGTTAGAAGGTGAAGCAAAGGCGGCGAATTCAATGCATTAGGATGAATCATGACGGTTTTGCCAAGAAATTCACGTATCCTGTTCGTTGGTCTGGCTCTTTTTTTCAGTGTTTTCGCCTCGTCCTTCAGTCATGCCGATAACGATCCTGGAAAGGTCATTGCCGGTTGGATTGAACGAGTAGCACTGCCTGACATCGACGGCGTGTTCAAAGCCAAGCTGGATAGTGGTGCCAAGACCTCATCCATTTATGCCGACGAGATTGAAGTGTTCGAGAAAGATGGCGATAAATGGGTCCGGTTTGAACTCGTACTCAAGGATGGCGATGGCAAAGAGCGACGCATCCGTATGGAAAGGGAGCGTTCACGCCGCGTCAAGATCAAGAATCACGACGGTGTTCATGATTCACGCGTAACGGTCGATATCGACATCTGCTTTGACGGTCGCAAGCGTACGACTGAATTCACACTCGCCGACCGGCGCGAATATCTCTACGCGATTCTGCTGGGCCGCCGTTTTCTCGAAGACGTCGCCGTAGTGGATTCAGACGAGACCTATCTCACCAGAGCAAGCTGCAAAACCGATGAATAGCTTTTCAGTCAAGATCTGGGCGCTGGTGCTGGCAACCATTGGCCTGGCCATCACTGCCCACAAGATTTTCAACGTTGGTTTGCCGCTCACGCCGCAGCAGGATACCGAGCTCTGGACCGTGCAGGCCCAGGCGAGTTTTACGGGCGACGGCGGACCTGCCAAATTCTCGCTTACGATTCCGAGCACCACGCCGAACTTCCTGCGGATGGACGAAGACTTCATCTCCAGTCGTTTCGGCCTGTCGGTCGACACAATCGATAGCAACCGGGTTGCACGCTGGGCAGTCAGACGCGCCAAGGGTACCCAGAATCTCTACTATCGTGTTCAGGTAGCGCGGGCGAACAACGAGGTCGAGTTCACCTCAAAGCCAGACTTCCCCGAAAAGCCGGAATATGTCGAGCCCTACAAGTCAGCCATTGAATCTATCCTGCGCACAGTGCGCGAGGAATCGGCTGATGTGGAGAGCTACGTCAGAGCGCTCCTCATCCTGTTGAATGCACCATCCCCTGGTGCGAATGTTGAACTTCTTCTAGGCCGCGCCGACGATCTCGATGAATGGACCTCGGAGATCATCTACATTCTCAAGGGTGTCAGAATTCCTGCGCGCAAGATCTGGGGCTTCACCGTCTCCGATAGCAATAACGATATGAAACTGACGCCGATGCTTCAGGTGCATAATGGCGAACGCTGGTTCACCTTCAACCCAAGAACCGGCCAGCAGGGTCTGCCGCCTGACCTCCTCGTCTGGATGGTCGGCGACCGGCCCGTCTACGATGCCTCGGGCGCCAAGGATGTCGAGCTGAGCTTTTCTGTGACCAAGACCTATGCGGAACTGATGAGCGTGGTTCGAAAGGGCGCAGAAGCATCGGACTCCCTTGTTGCAGAGTTTTCACTCTTTGCGCTGCCGGTTCAGGGGCAGAACGTCTACCGTCTGCTGTTGATGGTGCCGCTGGGTGCACTGTTCGTGGTTTTCCTGCGAACCTTCGTCGGGGTGCAGACCTTCGGTACTTTCATGCCGATACTCATCGCACTGGCCTTCCGCGAAACACAGCTGTTCTGGGGTATCCTGCTGTTCACTGGCATCGTGTCCATTGGCTTGATGATTCGCTTCTGGCTGGAGCGGATGATGTTGCTACTGATACCTCGTCTGGCGGCGATTCTGGTCATCGTCGTCATCCTCATGTTGCTGGTCAGTATGGCGACCAATCGGTTTGAACTGGATCGCTTGCTATCGATATCACTGTTCCCGATGGTTATCCTGGCGATGACAATCGAGCGGATGTCGATTACCTGGGAAGAAAATGGCGCAGGTGATGCCATCAAGATGGGGATCGGCTCTCTCATCGTCGCCTGTATAGGCTATCTCATCATGACCAATGAAAGCCTTATGTATGTGATGTTCGTGTTCCCTGAGCTTCTGCTCGTGATTCTCGGACTGTGTCTGTGGATGGGCCGTTACACCGGCTATCGTCTGACCGAACTGTTCCGCTTCAATGCGATGAGGCGCGGCGGCTCATGATGTCGTTCATGTCGCCCAAGGCGCTGCGTGAGATCGGCGTACTGGGCATGAACATGCGTAACGCGGACTTCATCATGAAGTACAACCCGCGGAACATGTACCCGCTGGTGGATGACAAACTGATCACCAAGAAGCTGGCGCTGGAGAAGGGCATCGCTGTACCGAAGCTGTATGGCGTTATTTCCTATCAGCATGAAGTGCACAAGCTCGAGGAGCTGATTCTCCAGCATCATACCGATCTGGTAATCAAGCCTGCCGAAGGCAGTGGTGGCAACGGCATCATGGTGCTGACCGGCAAGATCGGTAAGATGTACAGCAAGGCCAGCGGTGATCTGGTCAGTCTGTCCACTTTGCAGCACCATGTGTCCAATACACTCAGCGGCATGTATAGCCTTGGCGGCCTGCCAGACAGGGCCCTGTTCGAATATCGGGTGCAGTTTGATCCGTTCTTCGACAAGATCAGCTATCAGGGCGTGCCGGATATTCGCGTGATCGTGTTCCGTGGCGTACCGGTTGCGGCGATGATTCGTCTCCCGACCAGGGCGTCGGATGGAAAGGCCAACCTGCACCAGGGCGCTCTCGGGCTGGGTATCGACCTTGCGACTGGCGCTACGCTGGATGGTGTTTGCCAGAACCAGCGCGCAGATCACCATCCGGATACTGGCTACAAGACCAAAGGCATTGAAATCCCGAACTGGCCAGCAATACTTCGCTTGGCAGTCGAGTGTGCAGATATTGTGGGTCTGGGTTACCTGGGCGTCGACATCGTCATGGACAAGAACCTTGGGCCGCTCATGCTGGAACTGAATGCGAGGCCGGGGCTCAACGTTCAGATTGCCAATCAACGCGGCCTGGTACCGTCTCTGCGAAAGCTTGAAAAGATTCCTGTCCTACCTGTAAGTATCGAAGAACGGCTTGCACTGGCAGTATCAGTAGCTGATCACTAGACTGATACAAGCTATCTGATTATTCGGGACTTAATTTTGCAGGTTCGTTGTTTCCGTTCGCGTCCACGTAAAGGCGCGCTGGTCGTATTTCCAGCCATGCTGCTCTTTGCAGCGCCTATTGCTATCAACAGCAGGCTTGTGCTTGCCGAATCGGCGCTGGCGCCCGTTCAGACCTCCTCAGACGCCGTGCTCGCTGACGCCAATGCAGGGCAGGTCGCGCCCGTCGCCCCCAACGTCCAGCTCAGAGATGTCACGAGCATAGACACTGTGGTCGACACCGCTAACCCGTCGCCGGGGACAGGTGCTTCGACCGCAGGGCAGTCTGCTGAAACACCCGCTAAGGCAGAGCCTACGGTCAGCGAGGAGAACAGCCCCGCCGAGTCTCCCGCCACTGCGAGGGCTGAGAAAGCGCCCTCGCCAAAGCAGACAGCCCTCGACAATGACAGCTCGCCAGATGATAAGCCTGGCGCTGCAAAAACGTCAGAAGAAGCCACGCCTGAAGCGCCGACAACGGCTTCGACCGCAGACTCCGCAGTAAGACCAGCAAAGAAGCAGGAGACCGCGTCCTCTGGTGACGTGTCCCCACCTGAGGATGAAGCCCCTGCTCAGATGGATGACGCCATAGCGCAGTCGGACGATGCAGACGCAGAAGCCGAGGAGACGTCGCCGCCTGCCACCAGCAAGTCAGCAGATGCGGTAGCCAAGGGTTTCTCGGCAAAGCTGATCGGCGAAAGTGAGCCGGAACCCGATACTTCGCCAGAGAGTAATACTCCCGCGCCGTCCAGTAAGCCCCAGCCCCTGTCTGCTGAAGTGGAAGCGCCTGCTCGTCCCAAAGCGGTAGTCGGGGAGCCGGGATCTGCGGCGGAAAAGCCAGAGCAGGAAGTGGCTGCCGATCTGCGCTTGCTTGGTAGTGTAGTCAAGCCCGGCACTGCGGCCAGATTGAGTTGGTCACCCGACGTAACGATCTCCGGCCTCGACCAGCCAACGCCAGTGCTCGTGGTACATGGCGCCAAGCCTGGCCCGACACTGTGTCTGACCAGCGCGGTCCATGGTGATGAGCTCAATGGCATCGAGGTGGTGAGGGGCGTGATGTATGACCTCGACCCGGAAGAACTGAGCGGTACTGTGGTCGGTGTGCCCATCGTCAATCTGCAGGGCTTTCACCGGGGTTCGCGCTATCTGGTGGATCGACGTGATCTGAATCGTTTCTTCCCGGGCTATGCTTCAGGCAGTATGGCCTCGAGAATTGCGGCTTCGCTCTTCAATGACATCATCATGAATTGCAATATGCTGGTCGATCTCCATACCGGCAGCCTGCGGCGGGCGAATCTGCCCCAGCTTCGCGCGGATATGCGCAGCGAAAAAGTCGTCGAGTTCACCAAGGGCTTCGACAATATGATCGTCGTACACAGTCCTGGTAGCCCGGGAATGATGCGAAATGCAGCCGTAGAGCGGGGAATTGCCGCGGTAACACTTGAAATTGGCGAGTCGCTGCGTATTCAGCGCAAAGAGATCAAGGCCGGTATTCACAGTATCAACAGTCTGCTTGAAAAGCAGGACATGTATAAACGCCTGCTCATCTGGGGTGAGCCACGGCCGGTGTTCTACAACTCCACCTGGCTCAGGACCGATCGCGGCGGCATCCTTGAAAGTCACATTGAGCTTGGTGCCCGGGTCGAGAAAGGAGACAGTCTTGGCGTGGTGATCGATCCCATTACCAACAAGGGTACCGATATCATTTCTGATATTCGGGGACGCGTTATCGGTATGGCCGTGGACCAGGTGGTCATGCCGGGCTTCGCGACCTACCATATCGGTATAGAGTCGTCCGAGCGGGCGCTTGGGTTCCAGACAGTGATTCAGGGCCGTGCCAAAGATGCAGAGCCGCCAACTGTAGAAGAGTAGCGCCGGCTACTCGGCCTGCATGGCCTTCAGCAGCTTGGAGAATGCCTGCTGAGCTGCGGTGCTGAAGGCGAGGGCAATGGCCTTGTCTATTGTTTGCCCTTCGGTTCGCTTGATGTCTACCCTTTCGTTCAGCACCACACTCATTTCGTCCACCGGGGCCCCACGAGCTTTGCGCTCTGCTGATTCAGGCGACAGTCGTGCAGCCAGGCCGAACTGCACAGCTTTGGCCTGCCCATCTTCGGAAATAACATATAAATCGCGCAGATCGACCGTAAGGATTCTATCCGTTTTCGGTCCCCCGCGATGGTGGGTGACATAACGGAACTGACCGGATTGCTGCAGGAAATCAGTCAGACTCTTTTCAAGCATATCCGGTGCAGCTTCAACCCAGCGCAGATCGCTGATGGGGGCGATGGTCAGTTCGTCGCGAGCCAGTACCCGATCCGTATTCAGGCTCAGTCCAACGCTACCGACATGAACCATGATCGAGCTATTGGTCAGGGCATTAGTCGGGGTGCCCGCTTCGACGGCAGGCGTGGCCAGCAGGGTATACCGCCTGACGACTGGTGGTTCTGCATTCAGCAGGTTTGTGCAGGCATTCAGACCGCACGTCAAGGCGACCACGACGAGGACGCCAGCTCCAGAAGCCCCTGAATGTATCCGCGGAGACATCTGCAGCAGGCTGTGCTTATTCTTCATCATCAAAGGAAACACCGTATTCGCGCTGTTTGTAAACGAGCCGGGAAGGATTCTCTCTCAGCTCATCCGTGAATTCCCGAACCTTTTCCGAAGTCTGGATCATCTGATCCCTGATAATCTCCATGGACTGCCGACTATCTCCAATGAAACCACGAAAGGCGCTGGAATTGTCGGTCATCTGTTGGGAAATCAGCCCTGCGGTAGCCTGCATGCGGACGGCTGATTCACGAACTGCCGGCAAGGTCTTGTTATTCATATCGTCTGCCAGCGCTATATAGCGTGGCACCATATCCTGTACCTGCGAGTTGGTCACTCTGACCTCCTGGATAAGGTTTTCCAGTAAGCGAGAGACCTTGTCGAATTGCCCCGAGGTCTCTCTGAGCTGAGACAATGTTGCCTGTGTATCCTCGATAACCTGATCCGAGAGTAGTCGTTCGATACGCTCGAAGGTTTCGCCAATATTTTCTGCGATATCTGGAAGCTGATCGGTCAACTGTCCCAGGGACGAAGCCTTGCCGGGTATGACGCCCTCGAAGCTGGCATCGCTGTCACTGCCGACACGTCGCGACTGCAGTTCTATGGTGGCTCGACCGGTGAGACCATTCGTTTGCAACCGGGCGACAGTGCCTGCGGTGACATCCACACGCTTTTGCACGGCGATCTCGACAATGACGCCAGTGTCATTCGCGCCGTCTGCGTTGGCCGTTCGTGCCGTAGCATCGATATCACCCAGACGCCCTATCGAAAATGCTGTTACGGAGCCGACTGGCACCCCCAGAAAACGAACGCTACTGCCTTTGCTGAGGCCGCTGATACTTTCGGAAAAGAATATCTTGTAGCGGACCGCATCCTCGTTTTCGCCTGAATTGGCCGACCAGATGACAAACACCACGGACAGTGCGATCGAAACGACCAGCAGAAGGCCGATGAGAACATATCGTGCTTCACGCTCCATGTACTGAATGAGCCTCCGAACCCTGACTGTGAAGGCGACCGCGACGGCCCCCGAAGTACCGCTGTATCCACGGATGGTCGTTATTGACTATTTCATCTGGCGTCGCTGCTCTGATTTTCTTGTCGACCAGTACCGCGATTCTGTCGCAGGTATTGAACAGTGAATCGAGATCGTGCGAAATCATCACGACCGTGAGGTCCAGATGTTGCTTGAGGTAGAGAATGAGTTCATCGAATTCTTCAGCGGCAATGGGATCAAGACCAGAGGTCGGTTCGTCTAGGAAGATGACGCGCGGGTCGGTGACCAACGCACGCGCCAGCGCAGCACGCTTGACCATTCCCCCCGACAGCTGCGAAGGGTACTTGAATTGCGCGCTCAGTGGCAGACCCACCATGCGCATACGCAGCAGGGCCAGCTCCTTGACCGTACGGGCGCTCATTTTCGTGTGCTCGATGAGCGGCGTGACGATATTCTCGAGCACAGTGAGATTACTGAACAGGGCGCCGCTCTGGAACAGCACGCCCCAGCTGGTCGGACAACGCTCGGCATCACCCAGGCTTCTCGACTTGATATCGTAGAATTCGATGCTGCCGCTGCTGGGTTTCTGCAGCCCCAGAATACTGTTGAGCAGGACGGTCTTGCCAGTGCCTGAACCACCGACAATGCCCACAATTTCGCCAGCAAAGATTTCGAAATCAAGCTGCTCGTGCACAGTCTGGTTGCCAAAGCGGTTGACCAGATTGCTGACCTTGATGATGGGGCGCTGATTCATATGCCTAGCTCGGTGGTCATGATCGAAAATACGGCATCCGCAGCGATGACAGCAAAGATGGCCTGCACCACGGCTTGCGTGGTATTGCTTCCTACCTCTGCAGCGGAGTGTTCGACCAGCAGGCCCTGACGAACGCCTATCACCGCGATGAGGAAGGCAAATACAGGTGCCTTGGCCATTCCCACCATGAAATGCGTCAGGGTGGTCGCCGCCTGCAGACGCTCCATGAACAGGCTGAAAGGTATGTCCAGGCTCAGTATGCAGACCACCGCTGCGCCCGTAAAGCCAACCAGAACGGCCAGCAGGGTAAGCATCGGCAGTGTTATCAGCAATGCAGTAATTCTCGGAACGGCCAGCGCACTCATTGGATTGATACCGAGCGTCTGCATGGCGGCGATTTCCTGGTTCAGTTTCATCACGCCAATCTCGGCGGCAAATGCACTTCCGCTGCGGCCAGCAACCATGATGGCCGTCAGGAGAACGCCCATTTCGCGCAGGATGGAAATGGCCACGAGATCAATAGTGAAGATCTCTGCACCAAAGCGGCTCAACTGTGCTGTGCCCTGATAGGCCAGAACGATACTGATCAGAAAGGCCATCAGCGCAACGACTGGCATTGCCCTCAGCCCGGTATGCTCGATGTGGTGTACCAGCGAAGCGAAGCGAAGGCGTTTCGGGGAGGGGATAACCGCAGCCATAGCCAATGTGGAGCGACCCAGAAAGGTCAGGGAATCCACCACACTGTGCCCGATGCCTGCCAAAAAGGCTGTCGACTGTTCCAGCGTATTAGGCGGCCGCTCGGGCTTTACATCGGCATCCTGTACGTCTTGCATCAGTTCGGAGACGAAATTGAGGCGATCGCCCTCGATGGTCTCGACATCGACTTCACAGTCACGAGCTTTGAGGAACTCTATCGATTGGTACAGAATCAGTGTCCCGGATATATCGAGTGCATCGACGTCGCTGGTATGGATATAGCAACGAGCCGGAATACGCTGGGATGAGATCTGTTGCCAAAAGCGATTGATAGCCAACTCGAGTCTGGCTATATGCAGTGTCGTCCAACTGCCCTGCAGCGAAATCACCAGCGTTTCAGCGCCGAAGCGACTGTCTTCTGCGGCGGTCTCAATCGTGAGGAATTCGCTGAAATCTGCCGGATTGCGCGCCCATCGCAGAGCTAAAGCGCGAGTATTGTTTTTAGGAAGAACGCTAATGAGACCACCTGTGTGTAACGCCGCGCCGGAAACTTCTGGTTAATCGGCCGCACCTTACTTTATTGTAGAGGAATTGTAGACAGACAGGGGGGGTCCTGTCTCCGGATAAATAGAGTCGAGACCCCGATTTGGGACTACCTACTCATGTTCAGAGGAGAATCATGGCCGAGCCTGCGCCTTCACAGGCCCCACACCAGTCAGGTCGCGTACACGAGAAGCCGCCCACTAGTGCTCTGCAGATCTTTATGGCCGTTTTCCTTGGCGTGCTCTTGGCATTACTCATCGCTGGCTGGCTCGGGTACAACTACGTGTTTTCCACAGATATTGAGCCCGTTGAGCTGAACAGCGCTGAGGAACAGGCCCTCGAGCAGAAAATTGAACAGATCGTGCGTGCCGAGCCCCAGCCGTACAGCGAAGACGACGCCAAGCGCGAGCTGAGCTTCAGCGAGCGCGAACTGAATGCTTTGCTCGCCCGGGAAACAGACATGGCCCAGCAACTGGCCATTGATCTATCTGATGATGCCGCCAGTGCCACGTTTCTGGTGCCGCTCCCACCGGATTTTCCAATTATGGCCGGCAAGACTGTACGACTCGATGCCGGACTCGAGATCATTCAGCTCGAGGATTCAAGCATACGAATCGCGCTCAAGGGCGTAAGCGTAGGCGGCGTGCCCCTGCCGGACGCCTGGCTTGGCAATCTCAAGAATGTCGACCTCGTATCGGCCTCGGAGCAAGGCGGCTCCGGTTTCTGGAAGCAGGTGGCTGCCGGCGTGGACACGATCAGAATCCGGGATGGTGAAGTTCAGCTGAAATTGCGTCCGTAGAGGCTCGGGCGCCCCTGGCGGGACGCCTGAACCGGGCAGGTCTGTGGCCGCCGTCTATACTGTTAGACCATTCATCTCTAACAGGCCAGGGAGTTGCCTCCTGCCATGACCCAGAACATTAAATTGCTCGTTGTCGAAGACAGTGTCATGACGACCAAGATCATTCGGCATCTTTGCCTGAAAGCGGGTGACATCGACGCCAGGTTCGCTTCCAGTATGGCTGAAGCCGTGTCCATACTGGAGGCCGAACGCGACGAATTCTTCGCGGCACTGGTCGACCTCAATTTGCCTGACGCCCCGAACGGCGAGGTGGTTGACCTCTGTCTGTCGAAAAAGATACCGACCATCGTACTCACTGGTACGTTTAGCGAAGAGCGGCGTGAAAGCCTGCTGTCTACGGGTATCGTCGACTATGTGATCAAGGAGGGACGTTACTCCTACAATTATGCCGTCCGGTTGGTGAAGCGCCTCAAGGCCAACGAAGGCATCAAGGTCATGGTGGCAGACGATTCGAAAACAGCGCGGCACTATCTGCGTGATCTTCTGGAGCGTCACCGTTACCAGGTGATTGAGGCTGACAATGGGGCAGAGGCGATTCGCCAGTTGCTGCTCAACAGCGATACCCGGATTCTCATCGCCGACTACAACATGCCCCAGATCGACGGCTTCCAGCTGACGCAGCTCCTTCGTGACAAATACGAAAAGACCGACCTGGTGATTCTCGGCCTCTCCGGTGAAGGGCAGAGCAGTCTGTCTGCGAAATTCATCAAGAACGGCGCCAATGACTTTCTTCGCAAACCGTTCAATCAGGAAGAATTCTATTGCCGGATGATGAACTGCGTCGAGACGCTGGAGCTGGTGGAACAACTCAGGGACAGCCTGCGGCGCGATCCGGCGACCGGCTTATGGAACGCCGCCCATTTCAGGGAGCTTGCCAACGAGCTGGTCGAACAGAACGAGGCTGCCGAGCACCCCAGACCGCTGTCGCTCGCGGTGTTCGAGATCGATGACTTCGACAGAATCAACGCTGACTATGGTCGCGAGGTGGCTGATCGCGTGCTGAGGACTGTCGGAGAGCTAGTGGGCGAGGCACTGTCACGTTTTCAGGTCTGTCGCCAGATGGGGCCAACCTTTGCAGCGGCGTTACCTGGTATCGACGCAGCCCGATGCGCGACGCTGTTCGACGGTATTATTGCCCGCTTGAACGATTGCGATATTGAGCTTGAGGGCCAGACACTGGAAGTGGCTCTGAGCGGTGGCGTGTGCGACGCCAGAGGGCTAGCGTTGGACTCGATGCTCGAGCAGGCAGAAGAAAAGCTTGAAAGCGCACGGGCCGAGGGTGGCAACTATATGGCGGCCTGATGGCGGCCTGATGGTGGCCTGGTAAACTTGCCTGCCAGAGCAAATCTGGCGGGCGATTGGTGATTATTTCGGCTTTCGATAAATGGCGTAAAGAACCAGGCCCGCAACGCCCAATAGCATGACAATCCAGCCAGCTGAGTTGAGATACTGTTCGCTTAAGCCATCTGTATTCAGGATGACCACTAGCCCGATAATGATCTCGCAGATCGAAACGATTGCGATAACGACCAGACTTTTCTTTGGCTCCCTTTTAATTTCCGCTTCTGCGGTATCAATCGGCGTTTTATCCATTCTGACCTCCTCTCGAGTCTTGTTAAAGACTACGAGAGGACTTGTTAGAAAGGTCAGGGTTTAGCGCTTAGCGACCAAAGATCTTTCCAAGCAGACCACCGAAGATACCGTCATTATCGTCGTCGTCGTNTCGTCGTCGTCGTCGTCGTCGTCATCATCGTCGTCATCTCCATCATCACCGCCCACAGGGGGGCTAACTGGCCCTGGGTCTGGAACAGAGATCGGGGGAGGCTCTGGCGTCGGCGCTGAAACATTAATCGACACTGTGCCTTCCACGCTTGCATTGGTGCTGGATCTCACGCGAATCGTAGTCTGCCCCGCACTGACGGCGGTGACGACACCTGAATTATTGACGGAAGCAATCCCCGGATTGTCACTGGACCAGGTGAGGGTGCCGGTATCCGCTCCTAGAGGCGTAGCCACGGCGCTAAGCTGTATCGCTCCACCGCCAACGGTAAGGGGAGCTGCGCCCTCAATTGCCAATGTGCTCACTGCCGGTGGTATTACCGTGATGGCTATGGACGAAGAAATCGCTCCGGAAGTGGCAGTGATGATGGCCTGCCCGGTCTGGATGGCGTTAATCACTCCACCTGAAACGCTCACGATTTCAGGTGCGCTCGAACTCCAGAACACGGGCCCAAGAACAGCCTGGCTTGGTGAAGGTTGAGCGGTAAGCGTACTTGTCGTGCCTCGGGCTAATCTATCAGTTCCCGAAATGATGATGCCAGCAAGTGAAGGTGCCACTACCTGAATATCGGTGAACTGACTGACACTGCCGCTACTAACTGTAATCCTCGTTCGACCCAGTGCATTCGCAGTCAGCAGGCCGTTGGCGTCTACCGAAATAATCGATGGATCGGCAGAGCTCCAGTTTACTCCGCCCACCACTGCGGCCGGAGGATTGGGCGCAACTGTCGCAGTCGACGCTTCCCCAAGGCTCATCTGCGTCGGCGCGGTGATGACCAGGCCGGTCAGAGGTGGAGGGGTCACCTGGATGCTGATATTTGCCGAGAACTCGCCGACCACCGCAGTGATGACTACCTCGCCGACCGAAACACCAGTCACAAGACCGCTCGGGTCGACAGTGGCGAGCGCCGGGTTGCTGCTGCTCCACTGAACCGCCGTGCCAAACAGCGCATCAAATGGCCGTGCAGCGACGTTGAGCCGAATGTTCGAGCCCTGGGGAACTTCTTCGGCCCCTGAAATCGCTATACCTTCCAGATTGGGGGCGATGACCTCAATAGGCACGCTTTGGCTTATGGGGCCGGCTGAAACGGTCAGGGTGGCTGGACCTACGCTCGAAGCAGTCAGCACGCCTGTGGGACCGACTGCGATGACACTTTCGTCGCTCGATGACCAGATGACGTCGCCTCTGATAGCCGTTGCAGGTATCGGCGCAACGACGGCTGTGGCGGTTTCACCACGAACGATTGTTGCCGGCGCCACGATTTCGAGCCCGGTCAGAGGCGGCGGTATCACGCCATTATCGTTTCTGACAGCTATATCGATCGATGCGGATATACCAGGGTTGCTCGCGCTCGTGGCTCTGACAATGGCGGTACCTGGACTCACCGCGGTCACGACACCGTTGGCGTCCACAGACACGATTTCGGGAATGCTTGACTCCCAGACGAGCGAGTTGTCTGCAGAGGTCCTTGGAAAGACAGCTGCATTGATAGTGCGAGTTTCACCAACGGCGAGTTCTGCTGGATCAACCAGGAACTCGATGCGTCCAATCTCGAGGACTGACGCGCCTGCACCGGTAGCCTGGGCAACGGCCAACAGGGACTGGCTTGGAATATTTTGCAGCAATACGGCGTTTCGGGCCCCCAATTGACCAAGCGCTGCATCCAGAATCCCGTCTGTGCTATTGAGCGCCCCGTCTTCCAGGTCATCAGAAAACGCGTCAAGAACATCTGACAATGTCTGGCCAAGATCACCACTCAAGACCAGCTGGCTGATGCCGGCGAGCAAAATGCCATAACGATCTGCCTGGCTCAACTGCTCGGCAGCTATACGGTTTGACAGGAGGTTGGTGGGTGTGACGCGAAGAATATCACTGACACCAAAAGCGGTGGATATGTCGTTGTTCGCATTGGAAATGGTAGCGCCGTCAGCGATACCGCCCTGTCTTTTCAATCGGGCGGCAGCCAGTGTCGTCAGCGGAGTAACGTTAGCAGTCGTGGACCCAACCGAGTCCTCAATGATTGCGTAGGCCTCTAGTGTGGCAGTCAAAGCCGTATCGGCATTGTTGGCCTCATCGATGTAGGCCCCGCCGTTGACTTCAATTCGAATAGGACCACGATAATTCGTGACATTCCGAACCGAATATTGCCCTTGTGAATCAGTCACTGTCTCCGGACCAACAGGGTCGAGGGTGTCGCCTTTGAAAACGAAAACCACAGAGCCACTGACAGGTCCCTTGACCACTACGCCAGACACTGCTGGCGGCCCACTGCCACCGCCGCCGCCGCTTTCGCCGCCGCAGGCGATCAGCAGCAGTGCCGCCGCCATCATGCTGGTCCAGCGGACGAAGGGCCCTGCAGGCCCCGAAGATCGTACTGACTTAAAAAATCCGAGCATAGCGTTCTTCAATCCAATAATTTAGAGACAGATTCGGGTTTGACCACGTGACTAGGGCGGACGAATGTTACCATACGATACTGCTTGTAGCCTTTTGTGAACACTCCGTTGTTATGCCTAGAGCGGATGTGCGACCTATTCGAGGTGCGCAGCCGGGCTTGCGTACCAATACGTTTTTTAGATGGACATCAGACCTGTTGCGTCATTCAGTGTGGGGCAAGATCTGACCTGGCGGCTGGAGATAAATCCGAGGATGCCGCCACTCTATTCTTCTTGCGTATTGCCGCTACTATCATCACCTTCCAGAGGCGTTTCAGTGTCGGGGTCCAGCTCGGCCATCGGTGGTTGGACAGATACCAGGATTTGGGCGGCCGGAACACCGTCACTGGAGACACTGATCTGAACGTCTCCGATCAAGAGGGCTTGCACGACACCAGCAGCATTCACCGTGGCAATCGTGGTGTCCGAACTCGCCCATACCACGGCCCCAATGGGCGCATCTGCAGGTACGGGTGCTACATCCAAATCAAGGCTGCCACCTGCTTCCAGCGTGGCTGGCGAGGGGCCTGTGATTGTCAGGCCAGTAAGCGCTGGCGGCGGAGGTGGTGGCGGGGGAGCCGGCGCATTGACCGTCACGGGGACCACGCCTTCAATACTGGCGTTCGTGCTGGATTTCACGCGTATGGAGGTCTGACCGGCACTAGTGCCAACCACTAGACCATCGCCGTTGACCGAAGCAATGGCCGGGTTATCACTCAACCAGTCCACAGTTCCAAGGGGCGCATCTGCAGGTACGGGTGCAACATTCAGATCGAGGCTATCGCCGGCTTCCAGGGTGACTGACGACGGTCCGGAGATCGAGAGGCCAGTGAGCGCTGGCGGAGGCGGTGGCGGTGGCGCATTGACAGTCACGGTGACTACGTCTTCGACGCCGGGGTTCGTACTGGACTTCACGC
>NZ_BAABBO010000004.1:0-3378 GCF_039538005.1 Allohahella marinimesophila | reverse complement strand
AGCTCAAAAAAGTTGCGTGTCCGAGGTCCGCGGACAGCGGACGATTGGGGTCAAGAGGTTTGGTTTGGGGGCTGATATGAGTTTTGTTGGTCTTGCTGGGTCGGGATAAAACTTCGGACTGAGCCGTCAAAACTCCCTAAACTCATCACCAAAGCACCCATGCTGCTCAACAAACTCGTTGTAGCTTTTGATCGCCGCGCGATTCTCTTCAACCCACTGTGCTGCTTCACGTTCGCAAAGCTCATCTTTCAGGGCTCGCTCTAGAGTAGCAGACAGGTTGATGTTGAGTTCCCGGGTCTTGCGCAGCAGATCGCTATTGATTGAGAGGTTGACTGCTTTTTTTGGTGCGGCTGCGTTGTAAAGTTCGACCATCAGAGCCTCCGAGGGCTGTCACATGCGTTGCTACAGTTTATGCGCATAGTAGTGTCCACCCAAGAGCATTCAACCAGTGGCAGTGTTTGGTTGGTGGCAATGGGGTTGGTTGGGTTTGGGGTCAACCAGGGCTGGGATGGCCTGGGCGCCGGGGTTATTGATGAGGTGTGAGGCTGGGTGTAGAGTGATCGCTAAACAACTATAAACACACTGAGTAGCAGCTCATGCGCAAACTAATACTGACATTGATCATATCCGCAGCCCTGTCCGGATGTGTTAACCAAGCACAGGTCCAACAGGGCCAGCACGCGTTTTTGTCGGGGGATTATTCAACAGCCGCGGATAATCTTGATGGGCCGGCGCAGGCTGGCGATATAGTCGCTCAACACACTCTTGGTAAGATGTGGCACCACGGCCTGGGCAATACCCCGAAAAATGCGGACGAAGCGGCTAATTGGTATCGGCTGGCTGCTAATCAAGGCTATATTCCCGCGATGCGAGACCTCGGGATCCTGTTCCTCGAGAATGACCACCATGCCTTCGCCGTGGACCAGTTTACGATCGGTGCTAGGTACAATGACGACTTCTCGATACAGCAATTGCGCAAGCTCGGGGCTCCAGTTCCTGACACTGACCTTTATCGTCAGACACTAGCGAATGAAGCCAATCTTCAACGGCAGCGGGCTGTTGCTGAGCAGCAGTATCTGGACGCCGCTGGAGAGATTGGAGCAGCGATTGGTGCATCAGCTGGAAAGTAGTCAGCAGACAACAGTTGACGTCGCAAATGAGATGCGGCGGCTAGCCAAGTTCTGGGCTCTCAAAGATGCTGAAGCGGCGGGCCTGTTTGGCGTGTCGGATCTTGCTTGGGCGCAAATCAAAAGCGGGGCTGAGGTAGATGACGCTGAGTGCTCTGATGACGTGCTAGAGCGGATTGATATACTTTCAAAATCTCAGAGACGGCTTCGGGATGCGTTTTGCGGTAGTGATTCTCGCGCTGAGACATTTCTTCATATGCACAGCTGGGGGGCGCCTTGGGATCCAGCTCCGCCGCTAAAACCCATGTTAGAAACAGGGTTGCCAGGGATTAGAGCGTTTGGGTGGTACGTGAGACGACTGACACGTCTTTTATAGCTCGCCAATTCCACTGCGAAGTCGCTGATAAGAAATCACTGCTCTGTCATGAGTGCTGCGTATCTAGCGATAAGCAGTGCATCTGATCTGCCGTCCTTCAGCCCCCCTTTTGGTCCATACAGATTTGCCGCAGGATAGAGCTCAAGAGCTTTGTCAGCGATCTGCTGCTTCTTTCTAGATTTGTCTTTCTCGCCTGTCGCTAGTCCAAACATTGCTTGCCAATCCTGAGGTCGAACCATCACTACTTCTTTCCCGAGAGCGCCTGCTGCCCCAAGTATATAACCCAGGTTTCTTCCGAAGCTAAAAGCTGAGACAACTCCCTCCCAGGGCGGCTGCCGACCTGCTCGACGTAGATAAGCACGGAATCTCTGAGCAAGTTAGCGAGCGCTGCAGCATCTATTTCTTTCTTTTTTTGAGCGCCCGGATAGGCATGTCATGTATGTCGATTATTGTGCCGTCACTGTCGAGCTGGGCAATACCGCAAGAAAGTCCGGGGTCGATACCGATGATCATTGATATGATTTTTATTTTTCTCGACCATCTCACATTGGCTCGTAGTTTGCATGTTATTCAGCATGCTGCTTATGTGCTGCATCGTCGACGCTTTTGCGTAGCTGCACTTCGCCTTGGTCATTTATAGACCAGACAACACAACCGCCGCTCTGCAAACCCAGAGCCTCCGACACCTCCTCAGGCAGCAGGATCTGCCAATTTTCGTCGATCGATATCTCAAGCTCTTTCATTCTGCTTAGCTCCCATGACGTCTAACTAGAGCTTATGCTTGTGCGCTGGGTGCGTCAAAGCTCCATCAAAACTCCGATCTCGAATACAGCTAAGTCAAAAGACAGACATAGACCATTTTTAGATTACCTCTACGAGAAGTCACCCAGGTGTGTCCATAAGGGATGGGTGTCTCTCTCCGCGAAGCGGCAATGCTCTAATATCTATATATAGAGAAGATAACTTTTACGTGGTCAGGTTTTTTGGCTAACTGAGAGATTTTAAGCTCGTAGAAACAGATAGTTACGAAAATGGCAGGCAGATTTTCGGGGATTTTTGGCTGAAAAATTCTGCAATAAGGGTGCAGAATTTATTCGCACTTCATAACGAATAATATAATTTTGTCGATATTTACTTTTGTAGATTATTTCGATATAATATCAGGAACACGATATATTTTTACGAAAAGTATTGATTTTAGCTGATCACAGTCGTATCATATTATTGTGTCTCAGATAGCCGATCTTAGTCACAAATAATAACAACAAATAACAATAATAAAAGTGAGCAGTAAAATGATACCGATTACGTACACCACCCCCCTCTCCACTCGAGAAGACATAAAAAGCGCCCAGGACCTGGCTAAAGCAGACAAAGAACTTAAGGTCTTACTCGTCGCAACACGATCTGATGCAATACAAGCAGCTAAACTAGCGCAATCAATGAAAGTAGAGCTCGAAGTTGATGGGCAGATATTAATCGCATCTGCTGGCAAAATAGCAATGATGCGTTTTCAGCTGAGTTTTGCAGAATCAGCTGAAGATAGAGCAACAATAGCTCGCTCTGTGCAAGACTATTTTAATCATCGCATACCCAAGCGAACGTCGCTCGCAGATGCCAAAGAGTTGGTTGTAGAGCACTTTCCAGCTATATCCATGGAGATTAATGCAGGGTTANCACACCGTACTCAGACCTGGAGACCCAAGGGAAGTTCATTGCATTGATCGCCGGGATGGGAGCGGGCAAGACCGTTTTTATCAATCGCGAATTTGAGCGAGCGAGCAAAAACGGCGAGAGCCCGCTCAAATTCTCTTCCAGGATCGCTCACATCATAAGTTTCGCCGATGATGACAGACATTACTCACAGCTCAAGAA
>NZ_BAABBO010000003.1:0-3760 GCF_039538005.1 Allohahella marinimesophila | reverse complement strand
CAGCTGAGATTAGCTTGAAACAGCGATCTGCACGATATCTTTGATTTCCGAAGCAACAAGGGCTGACTTGACGTCATTCAGCGCACTGAGCACTGCACTCATACGATCCTCTGACGACCTTGAAAACTGCATCGACACTGAATCCTCCTCGCCGATTCCGACCAGAGCATCTGTGCAGTCTGATGAGCCCAGTCGCTCGACTAGGTCGTCGACACTGAGTGTCCCCGGACGAAATGACAGTGCCATTTTGAATTCGTACTCTTCCACCCGAACCCCCTCCACCGGCAACGTTAAACTACTCTATCTTAGTTTGACGCCACAGCTCAAAAAAGTTGCGTGTCCGCGGTCCGCGGACAGTGGACGGTTGGGGTCAAGGGATTGGTTTAGGGGTACAGATTGCGTCATCAAAACTCTCGAAATTCGTCCCCCAAACACCCCTTTTGCCCGACCAAATCGTTGTAGCTTTTGATCGCAGCGCGATTTTCTTCTCCCCATTGAGCCCCTTGGCGCTTGGAAAGCTCTTCTTCCAGTGCTCGCTCCAGGGTCGCTGACAGGTTAATGTTCAGATTCCGGGCTTTACGGAGCAGGTCACTGTTAACTGACAAGTCTACTGATTTTTTGGGTGCGACTGTGTTGTAAAGCTCGGACATCGTAGCCTCCAATGGGCTGTCACATGCATTACTACAGTTTAGGCGCATATTAGTCTCCAACCAAGAGCATTCAACCAGTGGCTATTGACACCCGCTGGCAAGACATCAGCAAGGACTATCGCGAACGGCGGATAGTTGGGGTCAATGGTTTGGTTGGTGGCAAGGGGGTTGGTTTGGGTTTGGGGCCAACCAGGGCGGGATGGCCTGGGCGCCGGGGTTGTTGATGAGGTGTGGG
This sequence comes from Allohahella marinimesophila, assembly GCF_039538005.1. Taxonomy (NCBI): domain Bacteria; kingdom Pseudomonadati; phylum Pseudomonadota; class Gammaproteobacteria; order Oceanospirillales; family Hahellaceae; genus Allohahella; species Allohahella marinimesophila. The sequence goes on along the minus strand of NZ_BAABBO010000003.1, from coordinate 2,875 downwards.
GCTGGGTGTAGAGTGATCGCTAAACAACTATAAACACTGAGTAGCAGCTCATGCGCAGACTAATACTGACATTGATCGCATCCGCAGCCCTGTCCGGATGTGTTAACCAAGCACAGGTCCAACAGGGCCAGCAAGCGTTTTTGTCCGGGGATTATGCAACAGCGGCGGACAATCTCAACGGACCAGCCCAGAATGGAGACATGGTAGCTCAGTATACGCTCGGTAAAATGTGGCACCATGGCCTTGGAAATACTCCTAAGAATCCTGATGAAGCGGCTAATTGGTATCGAATGTCAGCAAATCAGGGCTACATTCCTGCGATGCGCGACCTGGGGATCTTGTTTATCGAGAATGGCTACCATGACTTTGCAGTGGACCAATTCACGATCGGGGCAAGATACAACGATGACTTCTCGATACAGCAATTGCGCAAGTTAGGTGCGCCAGTGCCAGACACCGATCTCTATCGACAGAAGTTAGCTAACGAAGCAAATCTTCAACGGCAGCGGGCTGTTGCTGAACAGCAGTACCTGGATGCTGCCGGAGAAATTGGGGCGGCGATTGGTGCATCAGCTGGAAAATAGTCAACAGAAATCAACCGACGTCGCAAATGATATGCGTCGTCTGGCCAAGTTCTGGGCTCTTGAAGATGCGGAAGCGGCGGGCCTTTTTGGCGTGTCGGACCTTGTTTGGGCGCAAGTAAAAAGCGGGTCTGAGGTAGCGTGCTCTGATGATGTGCTAGAGCGGGTTGAGATTCTGTCTGGCGCTCAACGACGGCTGCAGGAGGCGTATTTCACGAGTGATTCTCGGGCAGAAACGTTTTTGCACATGCACAGTTTTGGAGCTCCGTGGGACCCTGATCCGCCGCTAAAACCTATGTTAGAACAGGGTCTGCCTGGGGTTCGGGCGTTTGGCTGGTATGTGCGTCGATTAACGAGGTTGGTATAATCTTTTTATAGCTCGCCAAAACCAGTCGCGATCATGCCAGTCGAGTAAGAGCTCTCGTTATAGCGGCATATCTGGCGATGAGCAGAGCGTCTGACCTGCCATCCCTTAGCCCGCCCTGTGGTCCGTGTAAATTTGCGGAGGGCTAAAACTCAAGTGCCTTGTCAGCGATCTGCTGCTTTTTACGCGCCTTGTCTTTTTCGCCAGTAGCCAGCCCGAACATGGCTTGCCAGTCTTGTGGCCTCACCATGTTATCTTGCTTTTTAAGCGCTCCAGCAGCACCCAGGATGTAGGCTAGGTTCCTGCCGAAACTAAAAGCAGAGACGACATCTTGGCCTGGGCGGCTACCAACTTGCTCAATATAGATCACATCAGCATCGCGCATAAGATTAGCGAGTGCTGCAGCATCTATTTCTTTCTTCTTTTTGAGAGTTCGCGTCGGCATATCATGTAAAGCGATGATTATGACGGTCGCATCTAGCTGAGCAATTCCGCCTGATAGTCCGGGGTCTATACTTAAAATCATTGATATTATTCTTCTATTTCAAAATCACATCACAATGGTCCGCAAATTGCGTGCTAATCGTCGGCGGGCTGGTCGTGTGACGCATCAATGAGACTCTTGCGCAGTCGCACTTGTCCGGCTGACTCATTTATAGACCACACGATGCTTGCGCCGCTCTGCAGACTTAGAGCATCTACAACTTCTCTAGGTAACAAGATCTGCCAATCTTCGTCGATCGCTACCTCAACTTCTTTCATACCTCGACCTCCTCCCATGATTTCCTAAGCTTATGCTTGTGCGCTAGGTGCGTCAAAGTTTCATGAAGACTCCGATATCGAACACAGTTAAGCCCATAGACAGACATAGACCATTTTAAGTTACCTCTACGAGAAGGTAGCCAGGGCCTCCACACAGAATGGGTATCTCTCTCCGCGAAGCGGTAATATATCTATATATAGAAGAGATAACTTTTACGTGGTCAGGTTTTTTTGGCTAACTAAGAAATTTAAAGCATGTAGAAACAGTCAGTTACGAAAACGGCGGACAGCTTTTCGGGGATTTTTAGCCGAAAAATTCTGCATAAGCGGTGCAGAATTTATTCGCACTTCCTAACGGATAATATAATTTTGTCGATATTTACTTTTCCATATTATTTCGATATACTATTAGGAGAACGATTTATATTTACGAAAGGTATTGATTTTAACTACTCACAGTCGTATCATATTATCGTGTCTCAGATAGATGATCTTCGTCACAAATAATAACAATAAATAACAATAAAAAAGTGAGCAGTAACATGAACCCTATTTTGTACACTAATCCCATTTCAACGCGCGCGGATATCAATTCTGCAAAAGCTCTAGCTAAAGCAGACAAAGAACTCAAAGTCCTCCTCGTCGCAACGCGATCTGATGCTATAAATGCAGCAGCACTCGCCCACTCAATGAAAGTTGCGCTCCAAGTCGAGGGCCACACCCTGATCGCATCTGCTGATAAAATAGCAATGATGCAGTTCCAGATGATTTATGCAGAATCAGTTGCAGATAGAGCAAAAATAGCTCGCTCTGTGCAAGACTACTTAAATTCTCTCATACCTGAGCGAACGTCGCTTGCAGATGCTAAAGAGCTAGTTATAGAGCACTTTCCAGCTATCTCCATGGAGATTAATGCAGGGTTGNGCATTGATCGGCGGGATGGGAGCGGGCAAGACCGTTGCTATCAATCGCGAATTTGAGCGAGCGAGCAAAAACGGCGAGAGCCCGCTCAAATTCTCCTCTAGGATCGCTCACATCATAAGTTTTGCCGATGATGATAGACATTACTCACAGCTCAAGAAGGGTGGTATTTTTGACGAGAGAGGCGCAATCACAGCGTCTATTTCGGGACTGTTTCACCCTGTTCTTGCTGGTGTACGCAATCTGA